>BJHF01000069.1 GCA_014191855.1 Deltaproteobacteria bacterium | reverse complement strand
GCCCCCGGTCGCTGTGGCGGCGCCGCCCCCCTTGGCGGTGCCGGAGCCCGAACCCGCACCCGCACCCGCTCCCGCGCCGCCACCGGTCCCTGAGGCTGCGCCGCCGCCCTTGCCCGAGCCGGAGGCGGAGCCCGAACCCGAACCCGCTCCCGCGCCGCCCCCGGTCCCTGCGGCTGCGCCGCCCCCCTTGCCCGAGCCGGAGGTGGAGCCCGAACCCGCGCCCGTGCCGCCCCCCTTGCCCGAGCCGGAGCCCGCACCCGCTCCGCCGCCCCTCCCGGAGGCGTTCGTACTTTCCTCCCCTGCCTGGAGCGGGGGGGAGGTGCCGCGGAGCGGCGGAGGGGGGAGTCTCCTGCCGCTACCGGAGCCTGAGCCCGAGCCCGAGGCCGAGCCCGTCGCCGTGGCGCCCCCGCCCCTCCCGGAGGCGTTCGTACTTTCCTCCCCTGCCTGGAGCGGGGGGGAGGTGCCGCGGAGCGGCGGAGGGGGGAGTCTTCCGCGGCTACCGGAGCCTGAGCCCGAGCCCGTCGCCGTGGACCCCGAGCCGATTCGCCTCCCACATCCGGCCCGCACCCCGGCTCCGCCCCCCGCACCGGCGCCTCGTTCTCCCCCGCGGCGCCCCGCTCCACCGGCCGAGACCGGTGGCGGCGGCGGCGGTCTACTCGGCCTCGGCCTCGGCGCGATCGTCCTGATCATCCTCGGTTGTGGCGGCGTTAGCGCGGCGGGTGTGGCGTGGGTGCTGTGGGCTCGCGGGGAAGCGCCCGTCGTCACGATCTCGGCGCCACCAGCCGCTCCAGGTGCGCCCACCCCGGCGCCGGTCGTTGCGCCTTCGGCTCCGTCAGCGCCAGCCCCTGCGCCGGTCGTCGTTCCCCCACCGGCTCCCGCCGCGCCGGTGGTGACGCCCGCACCGGCATCGCCGACCCCGGCGCCGGTTGCCAAGCCGGTGAAGGGCCCGAAGAAGGGGCAGGGGAAGGGGATGCCGAAGCGGCCGGGGCGGTAGCGGGCCGGGGAAGGTTCGGCGATGGATGGCCGCGCCAGGGTGAGTGCGGTGGATAGGTTCAACCGGGGTAAGGCTACTCCCCGGAGTAGGTCGACCCCGGTTGATAGGATCAACCGGCGTAAGGCTACTCCGCCGAGTAGGTCGACCCCGGTTGATAGGTTCAACCGGGGTAAGGCTACTCCGCCGAGTAGGTCGACCCCGGTTGATAGGTTCAACCGGGGTAAGGCTACTCCGCCGAGTAGGTCGACCCCGGTTGATGCCGCCCGCCGCCCGCCGCCCGCCGCCCGCCGCCCGACACGCCCCTACCGCACAAACCCCCCGATCACCCCCGCCGCCACCTTCCCGATCCGCTCGTGCCCCGCCGGCGAAGGGTGCTCCCAGTCCGCAACATTGGCCGGGAACCAGCCACCGGGCGGGGCGGGGCGGAGTGCCTCGACCATCGGCGCGAAGCGGATGCCCAGCTCCAACGCGATCGTCTCCTGGTCCTTCAGCCTTCGCATCGACGTCTCGCACCGCCCCGGCGCGCCGGCCAGTACATCGCACGCCACCAGGTCAGCCTCCGCCAACACATGCGGGGCGAGCCCCAGAATGAGCAGCGGCACGCCGTGCCCTGCCGACTCGTCCCGCATCCGAAGCAATACATCGCGATATGTATCACTTGACTCGCGCTCAACGAAGCCCGCGCTGCGGATGGCCCCCTCCGCCAGCCGCGCGAGCGCGCTCCATCGGCGCACGGACCAGGGCAGCGTGCCCGTCGGGGCGACCCAGGCGGGCATCGGGGGCTCTCCCACGGTGATCAGTTCGGTGGGCACGAGGTCGTTGACGTAGGAGGCGAAGACGACGAGCTCAGGCTGATACTCCCATCCGAACCGATGTAGCGTCGCGAGGCTCTGCTCGGCATCGTAGCCATAGTGCGAGAGGTTCACGAGCTGCCAGGGCGCGCCGAGGGCGGCTTCCGCCGCCCGGGTCCAGGCCTCTTCCGCGGTGGTGGTGCCCCACGTCATTGAGTCGCCGAGCACAACGATCCGTCGCATCCCTGGCCCTGGCGCGAACGGCAACTCCCGCTCGTGGAAGCCGAGGGAGTTCGTCCCGTGGGTTCCGCCCCGGGTGGCAAAGCGGCGACCGTCGTCGGGGAAGACGACGGAACCGTCGTGCCATTGAGCGGCCACTTCAGCGGCCGCGAGACTGCCGGTGGTGGCCACGAAGCCAAGCAGGAGTCGGGCGCGGAGCGAGGAGATTGCCGGGTGTATCGCGAAGGCCGCGCGCTAGCGCCCCGATCGGGTTAGCCGGCGCCCCCACCGGCGGCCGCATGCCCTTCGAGAATGCCCATCCCACGCTTGTCAAGGCGCTCACCGAGAAGGGCTACGCCGAGCCAACGCCCGTTCAGGCCGCCGTGCTCGACACCAAGTATACCGGGCGGGACCTGCTCGTTTCGGCACAAACGGGCTCCGGCAAGACGGTCGCGTTCGGCCTCGCGCTGGCACCCGTCCTGCTCGGGGAAGAAGGCAAGATGGGCGCTGCGAAGGCGCCGCTCGCGCTGGTGGTGGCGCCCACGCGCGAGCTGGCCATGCAGGTGCAGCGTGAGTTGGCGTGGCTGTACGCGCCGGCCGGGGGAAAGGTGATCGCGTGCGTGGGCGGAATGGATATTCGCACGGAAGCTCGCCAGCTTCACATGGGCGCGCACATCGTCGTCGGCACGCCGGGCCGGCTCTGCGATCACCTCGACCGCGGGCGGCTCACGCTCGACAGCGTGGTGGGCCTCGTGCTCGACGAAGCCGACGAAATGCTCGATCTGGGCTTCCGCGATGAGCTGGAGCACATCCTCCAGGCCACGCCCCCCGACCGGCGCACGCTGCTTTTCTCGGCCACGGTGCCGAAGGGCATCGAGTCGTTGGCGTCGAGCTACCAGCGCAACGCCGCTCGCGTCGCGGTCGCCGCGGGGGAGGCGCATGCGGATATCGAGTATCGGGCGGTCGTGGTCGTGCCGCGGGAAGCCGAGCGCGCGATCGTGAACGTGCTCCGATTCGTGGATGCACCGGGAGCCCTGGTCTTTTGCCGCACGCGGGACGGTGTGAACCGGCTCCAGATGGAGCTGGCCGAGCGTGGGTTCGCGGCCGTGGCGCTCTCAGGAGAGCTGGGCCAGGCGGAGCGGAACCGGGCGCTCCAAGCGCTCCGGGATCGTCGCGCGCGGGTGTGTGTCGCGACGGATGTCGCGGCGCGCGGCCTCGACCTCCCCGACCTTGGCCTGGTGATCCACGCCGAGGTGCCCACCGATTCCGCCACGTTGTTGCATCGGAGCGGTCGCACGGGCCGGGCGGGGCGCAAGGGTATGGCGGTGGTACTGGTTCCCGGCGCCAAGCAGCGGCTCGCGGAGCGGATTTTCCGGGAAGCCGGCGTCGACCCGAAGTGGATGGGCCCGCCGAGCGCCGAGTCGATCCGTCAGCGCGACGAGGTTGGCCTGCGCAAGGACATCGCCGAGCTGGCGGCGGACGTGCCAGAGGAGGATTTGGCCGTTGCCAAGGAGCTGATCGCGACGGGGGACGCCGAGCGCTACGTCGCCGCGCTGGTGCGCCTGCAGCGTGCGCAGCTCCCGGCCCCCGAAGAGGTGAGCGAGTGGCGGGCCCCGCCACCGCTGCCGAAGCGCGAGCGTCCGGCGACTCGCAACGCCGAGTATGAGGACACCAGCCACGGCTTCGACGCGGAGCCGATGGATGGCACCTGGTTCCGGATCAACGTGGGCCACACCCAGCGGGCGGATCCCAAGTGGCTGTTGCCGATGTTGTGCCGGCGCGGCGGCATCCAGAAGCAACACATCGGCGGGTTCCGTGTGTTGCGTCACGAGTCGCGGGTGCTGATCCACCCGGCCGTCGCGGAGCGCTTCGCGAAGGCGGCCGGAAAGCCTGATCCGGCTGATCCGAACATCCGGATCGTGCCGTGGTTTGGGGGCGGCTGAACCGCCCTGCGGCGGTACACGATCGCCGTGCAGGACGCGGCGCCGTCACGGCGGGAGGCTCGGGGTGCGGCACCGACATCGATCAAGCAGGAAGCGAGAACCAAGATTAGCGCTGGGTCCTGCCCGCGCAGTCCGTCGCCGCGCTCGCGTCGCAGCGCCGCTCGGCGCCGTCGGCCTGCACGGTCACCCGCCCCTGCAGTGCCCGGTCCAACGGCCAGCGGACAATGGGAATCGGAGGGCAGACCCCGAGACTCCCTCGGAGGCTTGCTGCGACGGCTGGGTGGTGCGTGATGGGGTGGTGCGTGATGGGCAGTGCGCGGCGGAAACAGGCGCAGCCGGTGCGCCCTCCTACCGGCGGTCGAGCATCGCCTTGAAGCTGCCGCCGCCTTCGCCGGGGCCGAACACGCAGGTGATGGTGGTGGTGGTGCCCTTGGCCACGACCTCCGCTTCGGAGCCGGTGAGCTCCGTGATCTCGCTGAACGTGAGCTGCTGGGCGCCGTGTTCGGCGGAGACCCGCATCAGCCGGTCGCCGACGATGGCGCACGCGGCTTCCCCGTCCAGGCGCTCGGCGTGGAACACGTCGGGGATCTCGGTTTGGCCGAGGAGGCCCGTCGCGCGGAGCGGCGCCAGCACGGCGGGGTCCACAACGCCGCCGTAGCTGCTGCGCGTGGGGGAGAGCTGATCGCCACCGGCCACGACGGAGTACCAGGAGAAGCTGAGGCCGACGACGCCGGCGCTGCCGATGGTCAACAGGATCCCGACGTAGGCGGCGAGGCCGCAGCCGGGGAGGCGCTCCGACGGAGGGGCGTCGGCGGGGGGCGGTTCAGGGAGGGTCACGGCGCGCGGGTTATCCCGGCCGGATGCGAGTACGCACCGCCTTGACCATCGCCGGCTCCGATTGCGGTGGGGGCGCGGGCTTGCAGGCGGACCTCAAGGTCTTTCTCACCCGGGGCGTATACGGCATGTCGGTGGTCACCGCCGTGACGGCCCAGAATACGCGGGGCGTTCGCGCCATCGGGCTCACCGATCCTGCGCTGGTACGTGAGCAACTGCGCGCGGTCTTCGATGATTTTCCGGTCGACGCCGTGAAGACCGGGATGTTGGGCTCTGCCGCGATCGTGGATGCGGTGTGCGACGTTTTGGAGTCGCTCGCGGTGCGGCCGCCACTGGTGATCGATCCGGTACTTTTGGCGAAAGACGGCTCGCCGCTCCTGGAGGCTCGCGCCTTCGATGCCCTGTGCAGGCGGCTGGTGCCGCTCGCGGCGCTGGTCACGCCGAACCTGCCGGAAGCGGGGGTCCTGGGCCGACTCGCGGCGCCGGTGCTCCTCAAAGGCGGGCACGGCACGGGGGCATGGGTGGAGGATGTACTGCTCGTCGGTGATACATCGACGATGTATCGACACCGCCGGGTTTCATCTCAAAACACACATGGCACGGGATGCACATTATCGGCGGCGATCACTGCAGAACTGGCCAAGGGCGTTGCGCTTCCCGATGCCTGCGCCACGGGTGTCCGATATGTATCACGCCTCGTGCGCGGCGCCTCGCGGGGCTCCCTTGGTGGCGGCTTCGGCCCACTGCTGCATGGCCTCCGCGCGCGCTGAAGCGTAGTCGGAAACTCGCCGGACGTCGGCGCGGGGGAGGGAATCGAGCAGCTTCGGGAAATTCGTCGCCAGCACCATCTTCACGCCGGTGGCCTGGTCCGTGAGCACATACACGGCGGCTTCCCGGCCCTGGGCGTTGGGGTTCAGCAGCCAGAGCTCGCGGGTGCGTTCGGGGTCGATCCGCAGGTTCCCCCGTGGATCCGGCGTGAACACGGCGGCGGGCCCCTCATGAAACGAAGCGGCGTCGAACAACGAAGCGAAGGTCATTCATGCGTCCGGGGCGAGCTGGATCAGCCAGATGCTGATGCCGATCACGGCGACGAGCGACCCGATACCGACGAAGAGGGCGATGCTCATGCACCCGCCTTAGCCCATCGGATAGGGGCCGGCGATGGAGACGCTACACCGGTTGGTCGCGGGCGAAGCGCGTTCGCTGCCAGTGGCCGATGCAAGCGTGCAGCTCGTGGTCACCTCGCCGCCCTACCCGATGATCTCCATGTGGGACGAGGGTTTCTGCGCGGTAGATCCCGAGATCGCGCCGCTGCTTGCAGCGGGGCGAGGCTTCGATGCGTATGAACGGATGCACCTGCAGCTCGACGAAGCTTGGGCGGAGTGTGTCCGTGCGTTGATCCCCGGGGGCTGGATCGCCGTGAACGTCGGCGACGCTACGCGCTCCATCGGAGGCGGCTTCGCGCTCTATCCAAACCATGCCCGCATCACGATGGCGATGATCAAGCTCGGGATGACCCCGATGCCCGACATCCTCTGGCGAAAACCGACCAACGCCCCCAACAAGTTCATGGGATCCGGCATGCTCCCCGCGGGCGCATACGTGACGTACGAACACGAATACGTGGGGCTGTATCGGAAGGGCGCGTCACGGCCGTTCTCCGCGGCCGACGCCGAGCGTCGCCGGGAGAGCGCCTTCTTCTGGGAGGAGCGCAATCGCTGGTTCTCCGACTTGTGGGAGGGGCTGCCGGGGGAGCGCCAGGGGCTCGACCGCGCCGAGCGGAGCCGCAGCGCGGCGTTTCCGGTTGAGCTCCCGTACCGCCTGATCCAGATGTACAGCCTCCAGGGCGACACGGTGCTGGATCCCTTCGTCGGCACGGGCACTACGCTGAGCGCGGCGGTGGCGTCGGGTCGTAACAGCGTTGGCGTCGAGCGGGACGCGCTGCTCGCCGGAACGCTGGCGGCCTCCGTTGAGCTCGGTGTCCGGGTGGGGCGCGAACGGGCGACTGCACGTCGCGACGCCCACCGCGAATTCGTCGCGGCAAGGTTGGCGGCCGGTAAGACGATCAAACACGTCCACGCGTCCGGCGTGGCGGTGATGACGGGGCAGGAGATGGGATTGCGGCTGAGGGTGCCAACGTCCGCCGCGCGGGAGTCGTCCACCATCCGCGTCGCCTACACCGACCTCGAGCTGGCAGGCCCGGGGCGCTAAGCCCGACCGGTTGGCCAGCTGGGCCTCCTGTCTCGGGCCTCCCGCCTCGCCCCCTATTTCACGCTCTGCCGCATGCTCGCCGGGCACTCCGGTACCACATCCACCTTGTAGTAGCCGAGCTCGTCGGCCCAGAACTCGCCCTCGAACGGCCACTCCTGGTAGCCCTTGCGGATGCGCTCGGTGCGCTTCACGTTGCGGGCTGCTTCCAATTCCTTACCTGTGATCGCCGCCTGCTCGAACATCTGCTGCTTCATACGGAGGATATCGAGCACGAAGATCTCGCTGTTCGCCAGCATTTCGCCAAGCTGCTCCTCCTGGCCGGCGAAGCGCTCTTTCACGCGCCCGCCCTCGGCCTTCACCACGTCGTCGTGGCGCTGGGTGAGCCACGCCTTCGCGGCATCGGAGAAGGGGTTCGCGGCCACCTTCTTCATACGCTTGAGCTCATCTTCCGCCGACTGCACCGCCTTCACGGACTGTGAAAAGCGCTCTTCGCCGCCCCAGGGGCGCCAGATCATCTCCGGCAGCTCCGTTGTTTTTCCAGTCTCCATGTATTTTCGGGCCGCTTCGAAGGTCTCCGCTTCGTCGTGACCAGCCCATGCCGCGAGCTTGTCATGCACCGGTTTGTACTTGTCCTTGAAGTGCTCGATCTGGGTCTCGGACTCGGGGAACTTGCAGAGCAAGAACATGCTGTAGATGCGCAGCAGGTCCGCTTCCGGGAAGTACCACTTGGCGAAGAACGCGGAGTCGAAAGGCAGGAGCTGGGCGAGCGCGCCGTTGAAGTCGTCGATCCGGAAGTGGGCCCAGCCGCGCTCGAATTGGGCGTCGGGCCAGAAGGCGCTCTCGCGGGGAACGCGGGAGTAGGCCTCGATCGCGCGGGGGTAGTTTCCGGCCCCGTACCAGGTGCGCGCCGTGTCGAGCTGGAGGCTGTCCATCCAGCGGGCATCCTTGCCGCGGCTGGCGCGGCCGGCCGCCTCGAAGGCTTTTAGGGCTTCTTCGTGGCGATCCTGCTGGTTGAGCACGATCCCGTCGAGCACCTTGGCGTCTGCCCAGAGCGGATCGCCTTCTTTCACCATCTTCAGAATGGCGGAAGAGGTGCCCCATTGGCCTGCGCGTACGTTCTCCTTGGCGGCGAGGTAGGCCATTTGCCCGCGTACATCTTCCGTGCGGGCCAAGCCGAGGTTCCCGGCGAAGGGCTTCTGGAGGATGGCGAGATCCCCCACCTTGCCCGCGATCTCGATCGCCGCCGGAACGCGGAGGCTCACCTCGTCCACGTTCGTGTCGCTCGCGGTTTCAAACGCCTTCTCGTACGCGCACAACGCCGCATACGGCAGCGAGAGCTCCTTGAGGATGTCCCCGAGCTTGGCGTAGGCCTCGCCGTGGAATTCGGCGAGGTCGGCTTCTTCGACGATGAGCACCAGCGCATCGGCCGCCCGGGTCTTGCTGCCCGCCGCCAGCTCCGTGTCGTACGCGGCGAAGGCCTTCTCACGGACCTTCGTCTCTTTCTTGGTCAGCTCCGCAGGCTCGGCCGCCGAGGGCTTCTCCGCTTCTTTCGGCGGCGCCTTGGCCTTGCCACCCGCCCACGCCGTCGAGGCGCAGAGCGCGAGACAGAGGAGGATGGGCGTGCGTTTCACTTGTCGGCCCCGCTGAGGAGGCTGAGTCCGATCGACACCACCGCGTCCTGCTTGAAGCCCCAGGTGTCGGACTGCGCACGGTGGTAGATCATCAGGTTATCCCTAAGCTCTACGCGAACCAGGCTGGTCTTGGATGCGAAGAGCCGCAGGCCAACGCCGACGGGAATGGTGGGCGCGATGGTGATGTCCGCCGAGGGCAGCATCGACTGCTCCACGGCCGCCCCCACGCCACCGAGCAGGTAGGCGTCGTAGTGCACCACTTTCTTTCCGCCAAGGTTCATTTTGGCATAGGCCAGGGTGTACTGGATATCGGCCTCGGCGCTCGCGAGGTATCGGTAGGACTCCACCGCCACGCCGTACGTGGGTCCCGCCAGATCGGCGTACGTGGCCGACTCCAGCCCGTACCCGCCGCCGAGCTGCACTTCCGCGCCGATCACGTCGGAGAAGTGCTTCGTGGCCGACAAGCTGAGCTGTGGAGTGATGGTGTAGGCGTCGAACGGCATGACGCCGAGCGCGGCGCCCAATTCCAGCGCCCCGGATTTCCGGTAGAGCATCTTCTGGACGACCTTCACCTCGGAGTTCTTGAGCACGCCGATGTCGAGGGTGTCCTTGGCAACGTCCTTGGTGACGTCGCCCGCGAGCGCCAGTGAAGCGGTCAGGAGCAGCATGGGGAGGAGTGCCTCGGCCTAGATGGGGAGTTCGCGGGGGACACCGCCGAGAGGGCGGTAGTAGATGCGCACGTCGGAGTTGTACTCGGGGATGGCGGCGCCATGGAACGACACGGCGTTCTCCGAGGCGTCGTACGTCCAGCCCGTGAGCCACACGGCGGTACCGGCTTCGACCGTTCCGCTGTCCAGCACGGATTCGCCGATCTCGATGCCGTCCGTGTACACGCGAATGGTCGCAACGTCGGGAACACCCTGGAGCGGGAACGAGGTGAGCTGGTTGTTGAGCAGCTCACCGAGCTTCGTGAGGTTCTCGCCCCAGTCCGTCGGGGAACAGCCGTTCTCCTGGTCCTTCAGATCGATGTAGGTGCCGTTGGTGCTGCCGGCTGCGGTCTGGTAGCGCTCAACGCCCCAGGTCTGCGCGCCATCCAGGCAGCTTCCGTCGTTGTTGTGGTAGGCGGGCCCGATGACCGCGAACCGAACGTTGTTGGGGAACTCGGAGAAGATGTCGAGGTAGGGCGTCGGGTCTTCGTCGGACGACGGCACGCGGCGGCTGCCATCGCCTTCGTCGCTGATGATCACGACGAGCGTGTTCGCCTCGGGGCGGATGAAGCCCTCGATCGAGCCTTCATCCTCGGGGTAGATCGGGTAACCGGGGTCGGTCTGGTCGTCCTCGTCGTCGTCCCAGCAGAGGTCGGGCGGGGCGGCGGAGCCGCGGCACAACGTGTCCAGCGCGGCCTCCAGCCCTTCTTCGGTGCCGGCGCCTTCGTCTTCCACCCACCCATCTGGGCAGAGGCACTCGAGGTATTCCCTGGGGATCTCATCCCCCTCCGGCAGTGGGCAGCTCCCATCGTCGGCTGGGAGGTAGCCCGGATCGCTCAACAGATCGGAGTCCTTCCAGTATACCGTGTTGCAGGCGAGGTTCTTGCGGAAGGAGCCGGCGACGTCGGGATCGCCGCGCTTGACGATCGGGGCGGCGCCGGTGAGCGTGCCGGCTTCGCCTTCATCCACCCCGCTGGTGGGCCCCACCGAGTAGTTCGCGCTCGTCGTCGTGATCGCCAACTGGTAGTCGATGATCGAACCGTTCTCCGTGCTCTCGCGCACGTAGTTGTTCACCGCGTCGTTGAGGGTGGCGCGCGGGACATCGCTCCCCTCGGTGCTCGTGAGCTGGCCGAGGAACACTTCGAAGTTGAGGGCCAGCGCGCTCGACTCCTCCTTCATCGACCCCGAGCTGTCGACGATGAACAAGATGTCGGCGTTGTTGTTGAACGTCGCCTGCTCAAAACCGGTGACGCGAAACAGCTCGTAGCTGTTGCAACCGGTCAGCAAGGAAACTGGCAGAAGCCACATGCTCCGGTCTCCGAAGTGGGCGCATCCTAACACGCGGAATGGACGCCGGACGCGGTCACATCTTCTTGACCAGCGAGTTCACGGAGTTGAACGTGGTGGTGACCTGGTGGTGGATGCGGATGCCCTTCTTCTGGTGGTACTTCAAAAGCTCCGACCAGATGTTGGTGATCTCGGCTCGCACTTCGGGGTACGCCCGAGAGTCGACCAGCGTGCGGAGGCGATCCACCGCCGGGGGAAGCTCGGTATCGGCGTAACAATCGGCGATCCGCTGCACCGTGGACGCGAGCTGCTGGTGCATCGGATGCTCCACGGCCGCCGAGAGCGGATCGGCCGCCGCCATCGGCTCAACCACCGGCTCCGGTGCCGCAATGGCGATCACGACGGGCTCCACCCTCGGCTCTGGCGCGGGCTCCGGGGCGGCCTCCGGAGCGGCCACGACGATGGGCTCCCACGCCGGCTGCTGCGCGGGTTCCGGCTCCGCTTGGGGCTCCGGCGCGCTGACGGCCGGCTCCCAGGCTGGCTCTGGCGCGCTCACCGCGGGCTCCCACGCGGCTTCGGGGGGCGCGGAAACGGCAGGTTCCCAGACCGGTTCCGGCGGTGGCGCGACCGCCGGCTCCCAAGCAGGCTCGGCGGCCGCGGCCGCCCCCGGTTCGTGGGTGCGCTCTGCCGCCTCGGCCGCCTCGATGGAGGCCGGATCCATCGTTTCTTCCGCGGGTTGGTGCCTTGGCGCCACAGGGGTTGCTGAGGCCGGGGCGGCGCCCAGGGCGCTGAGCCCGCGCTCCGCCAGAAACGAGTCGGCGCTTCCGAACATCTCGGCGTAGTCCACGAGGCGGAACCCGCCCTTGATCGCGCTGGCGCCCGGCTCGTTGTTCGACTCCACGACGGTGACGCGGCCGCTAGTGCGCGCATCGAGGTTCACCTCGGGGGCGAGGATCGCATCGACCGTCAGCTTGGCGGCGCCCACGGTCACGCGGGTTGTGCCCTGGATGCCGCGCGCGGTCACGTTTCCGCCGCCGATCTCCACGACGTCCGCCCGGATGGTTCCTGCGTTCACGTTGCCGCCGAAGCTCGCGCTCCCGCTGATGTGGAGCGTGGCCAGCTCGGCGTTCCCCCCGATCTCCAGGTTGCCGCCGGTGTGGAGGTTGCCCACCGCGGCCGCGCTGCCGACCACGACGTTCCCGCCGGCATGCAAGCTGGACGCCTCGAGATCGCGCGCAACCGTAACGTTGCCGCCAATCTGGTGGTTTCCACCACCGAAGTTCCCGCCCACGTCGACCGCCGCGGCGCGCACTTGGGCGACCCGAGCGCTCCCGCCGACGCGGAGGGCGCCGCCGCTTGAAACGGCTTCGGCCTGCAGGTCCCCATCCACCCGCACATCACCGGCCGCCTCAAGGCTGCCGGCCCGCGCGCCCGAATGGAGCTCGATGTTCCCCTCCGTGCTCACGATCCGCTTGAGCATCCGCCCACCGAAGTCGGTGTGCAGCACCACGTCCCCCAGGTTTTCGATGGTGACACCATCCTCTTCGATGAGGAACACCACCCCTTCGGGCACAACGAACGGCTGCGGCATGGGCCAACTCCTTACGGCGCGGGGAACGTAGGATGAGGGCGGCCGCCCGTCAACTCCCGATGGGTGCGGGGTACTCGAAGCGAACGGCGCCTTCTACGAAGTCGGCGCGCACCGCCCCCCCCTTCATCAAGCGGCCGAACAACAGCTCGTCCGCCAGCGGCTTCTTGAGGTGCTCCTGGATCACCCGCGCCATCTCTCTCGCGCCAAACTGCGGCTTGTATCCCTCGTTTCCGAGCCACTCGCGCAGGGCGGGGCTCACCTCGAGCGTGACATCGCGCGCCTGGAGTTGGGCCGCGAGCTGCCGGACGAACTTGTCCACCACCTGCAGGATGACCGGCCGGCTGAGGCTCGAGAATACGACACTTCCATCCAGCCGATTGCGGAACTCGGGCGGGAAGAGTTTCCCGAGCGCCTCCGACACTTTGTGTTCCGCCCCCGGCGCCGCGAAGCCCATGTTCGAGATGGCCGCTTCGCGGGCCCCGGCGTTGGTGGTCAGGATGAGCACGACGTTGCGGAAGTCGGCTTTCTTGCCATTGTTGTCGGTGAGCGAAGCATTGTCCATCACCTGCAACAGGATGTTGAAGATCTGCGGGTGGGCCTTTTCGATCTCGTCGAGCACGATGACCGAGTGAGGGTTGCGGCTCACCGATCCGGTCAACAGCCCTTCCTGGTCGAACCCCACGTAGCCGGGGGGCGCGCCGATCAGCCGGGAGACCGTATGGGACTCGCTGTACTCCGACATGTCGAAGCGCAGGAAGTGCACGCCCATCACCTCGGCGAGCTGCTTCGCCAGTTCGGTTTTTCCAACGCCGGTGGGCCCGGAGAACAGGAAGCAGCCGATCGGGCGGTTGGGCGTGCCGAGGCCAGCCCGGCTGAGCTTGATGACCGAGGCGATCGCGTCGATCGCCGGATCCTGTCCGAAGATCCGCTCCTTTAGGTCGTTGGACAGGCTCTTGAGGTTCGACTGCTCCTCGACGCTCACCGAGCGCGGCGGAATGCGGGCGATCCGCGCGATGACCGCTTCCACATCCGCCACCGACACCACGCCGCCTGGCTCGGAGAGGCGCTTTGCGGCTCCGGATTCATCGATGACGTCGATCGCCTTGTCCGGCAAGAAGCGCTCGTTGACATAGCGGGCCGAGAGTCGCGCGGCGGCGTCCAGGGCCTCCGCCGTGTAGGTGATGCCGTGGTGCTTCTCGTACTGGGCCGCGAGGCCGGTGAGGATCAGGATCGTCTCCTCCACGCTGGGCTCGCCGACCTCGATCGTTTGGAAGCGCCGCGCGAAGGCGCGATCCTTCCCGAACGCCTGCCGGTATTCCTGATGCGTGGTGCTGCCGATGCAGCGCAGATCGCCGGAGGAGAGCGCCGGCTTGAGGATGTTCGAGGCGTCCATCGCGCCGCCGCTCACGGCCCCCGCCCCAATGACGGTGTGGATCTCATCGATGAAGAGGATCGCCTCAGGCATCGCCACGAGTGAGTCGATCACCGCCTTCATCCGCTCCTCGAAATCGCCGCGGTACCGGGTGCCCGCCACGAGCGCGCCCATGTCGAGGGCATACACGATGCACGGCTTGAGCATGTCGGGCACCTTGC
Source organism: Deltaproteobacteria bacterium (assembly GCA_014191855.1). GTDB lineage: Bacteria > Myxococcota_A > UBA796 > UBA796 > SXON01 > SXON01. The sequence continues at coordinate 21,761 of BJHF01000069.1, read as the reverse complement.
CCTCCACGATTGCGCGCGCCAGTCCCTCGACGATGGCAGTCTTCCCGACGCCTGCATCGCCCAGGAACAACGGGTTGTTCTTGCGCCGCCGGGCCAGCACCTGGATGGTGCGCTCAAGCTCGGCGGTGCGACCGATGAGCGGGTCGATCTTCCCCGCCTGGGCCTTCGCGTTGAGGTTCACGCAGAACGAACCGAGCGGATCCTTCACGGGCGCCGACTCGCCATCGCCGCCGGCGCCGGCCGTCTTCTTGCCTTCCGGCACCTTGCGCGTGCCGTGAGCGATGAACTTGGTGACGTCGAGCTTCTCGACGCCCTGGGCCTTGAGCAGATGAACCGCGTTGCTGTCCTCCTCCGAAAACAGCGCCACCAGCACATTCGGCCCGCGAATCTCCGTTTTTCCGCTGGACTGGACGTGAAGGGCTGCGCGGTTCAACACCCGGCGGAAGGCTTCGGTCTGCGTGGGCTCAGCGTCGTCGGGGTCGTCATCGGGCGTGGACTCGAGCGAGCCGAAGAACGTGTCGAGCTCCGACTCCAGCTTCTTGAGGTCCGCGCCGCACGCCGCCAGCGTGTCTGCCGAAGTGGGATCGGTGAGCAACGCGTACAAAACGTGCTCAAGGGTGATGAATTCGTGCCTTCGCTCCCGGGCTTCGTCGAGGGCCAAGGAGAGGGCAATGGTCAGCTCGCGGGAGAGGGTCACTCAGGCTCCGTCGTCACGAGTAGCGGATAGCCACGGCCCTTGGCGAGGTCGAGGGCCTGCCCCGCTTTCGCTTCCGCGATCTCGCGGTTGTAGATCCCGGCTACACCTTTGCCCGAGCTGTGCACCGAGAGCATGATCCGGTTGGCTTCGATCTTGGTCTTGCGAAACACGCTCATCAGCACCTCCACCACGAATTCCATGGTGGTGTAGTCGTCATTGTGGAGGATGACCTTGAACATCCGCGGCCGCTCGGTCTTCGGCTTCGTGGCCGTGGCGCCTTCTTCGCGTACGTCTGGGTCTTTCGGGGGTGGGCCAGCCACCCACTCGTTGTGCTTCATGGTCACGGCGCTTATCCTGCCCGGGGCGAAAAAAGTAGAAGGCCGACGAGGAGCGATCCGCGTCGGCCTTCGGGCTTTTCCACAAGGTGGAGCGGGCGAACGGAATCGAACCGTCGACAACGAGCTTGGGAAGCTCGCGCTCTACCAACTGAGCTACGCCCGCGCTGCACGTGCATGTAATCGCGGTGTCCCATATGGGCAAACCGCGTGCGCGATACCCGACCGAAGTCAGCTCGCCCGAGGCGGCGTTCCCGATGGTGGATCGGGCTGCTTGGGCTGATTTTCGTCGCGGCGATCCTGTTGAAGACGAGCCTGGTGGCCCGGATCGCGGGGACCACCGTTCAGACCCTCGCGGAGGCCGCGCTCGGCGAGGAGGTGACGGTGGGCGGGGTGACGATCTCCTACTTCCCGCTGGAGATCGGCCTGGAGGGGGTGGTAGTCGCCAGTCGCGCCAACGGCGCCCGGATCGTCGGGGTTCGAAGCATCCACGCGAGGCTGGGCGTGAAGGAGTGGCGAGCCGGGCTGGTGCGGCTCACCGTAAACGCGCCGGATGTGCGCGTACACCTCGATGCCGATGGACTTCGGGAGTTTCGCGACGCCGCCAAGCGTCCGGAAGGTGCCCCGACCGCCGAGCGCTTCCCGTGGATGGAGCTGGTGATCACGGATGGTCACCTGCTGGTGGAGGGCGATGCGCTGCGCGTGGAGCTGGACGATCTCGAGGTGGCTCCGGAGGCGGGCGGGCGGTCGGACATCGCGTTCTCGCGCCTGGAGGTGGAAGCGGGCGCGATCCACGAAACCGCCGGCCCCACCCGCTTCAAACACGTGGAGCTCGCGCCGGACCATGTCGATGCGCCGGCGATCGATGTGCGCTTCGACCATCTTGCCGTAGATGGGGGCGTGCGCGTGGCGCCCAAGGGGGAGATCGCTGGCGACCTCGCGGTGCGCGTGGCCCTCCCGGGGTTCACCACCAGCGCCACGGACGCGCGGAGGTTCGTGGACGGGGTGCTAGACCTTGACGTTCACCTGTCCGGAGCAACAGTTTCGCCCTTCGTGGATGCCCGAGTCGCCACCTCGAACGTGGTGTGGTGGCGAGTGGACAGCCACAACGACCCGGTCGCGCTGGTCGTGGGCGATCTGGTTGGCCCCCTCAGTTTTTCAGGGCACACCCTCCGAGCCGAACACCTGCGGGTGCCGTGGGGGGAGGGCGTCGTGGACATCACCGCGGAGGTGGACACGAACAGCAAGGACGTGAAGGTGGATGTGGTGGGGGAGGGGCTTCACCTCGGCCGCGTTTTGCGTCAAACGGGCGGTTTCGCGGCCCCCTGGGTGGACTTCGAGGCCGACGTGGAGACCCACGCCGTCGGCAACCTCTCTCCGTTCGTGCTGGCCGGACCCTTCGAGATCAACGGCATCGATCTGATCGTTCGGGACGGCGTGTACGACGGTCGCGCCGACGTGATGCTCGATGTTCCACGCGGGCGGTTGCAGGGGACGCTCGTTGTGGACGCGACCCACATCATCCTCGATGCGGCGGACCTTCGATTCGGCCCGGGGCACGGATCCGCGTGGGCCGACATCGGTTTTGAGGCCCAGGGACCGCTCCGGCTGCGCACCGACCTCCAGGACCTCGACCTCACGTGGCTCCAGCCGCTCGGAGGCGCCGGTCTGGGGGGGCGCGGTCGCATCACCGGAACGCTGGCGGGCCCCTTCGATCACTTGCTGGCCTCCGCCACGCTCGACGTCGTGGATGCGGTGGTCCTTGACTATCCCATCGCAGATCACCTCCAGGCTCACCTCGACAGCGATCTGACGCGCCTCGACTTCTCCCAGCTTCAGGGCGACCTTGGCGCGACCCACTACCTGGGCAACTACTCCCTCGTGTTCGGCGACGATGGCTTATGGATGGACACACAGATCGTGGTCCCCGAGGGGCGCATCAAGGATCTGAGCGGCATCTTCGTGGACCTCGGGGAGCTTGACGGGCGGGTGTCGGCCAACGCGGTGCTTCATGGCAACCCGAAGCGGCTGAGCGGGGAGGTCCACGCCGAGCTGGACGACATCGACGTGTATGGCGAACGCTTTGAGGCTGGCGTCGCGACGGCTTGGATGGACGATGGCGTGCTGACCCTCGACGATCTGAGCCTCCGACGCCGGGATGAGGCCGTGCTGGCGCGCGGCACCATCGGGCACGAGTTCGTGATGAACACGGAGATCTTGACCGATGGACTGCGACTGGAGACGCTCGACCACCTTCAGTCGATGGCGATCCCGGCCAGCGGCGAGCTGGTGGGCGACGTGCGCGTGGGGGGCACCCTCTTTGACTGGGAGCCCCGAGGGAGGATCGTGGTGCAGCGGGCGCAGGTGCGTGGGCGCAACGTGGAAGACTCGGTGTTGCGGTTCTCCACCGAAACCGGGGGACAGTTGGCGTGGCGGGCCACGCTCCTCGGGGGCGCCGGAGGGGCGGAGGGCCGCTTGCAGCTCCATGGGGATCAACCGTATGATCTTCACGCATCGTTCGAGCGGTTTCCGGTGTCCGTGCTCTACCCCGACGGCGCCGACGGAACCCCCATCGATGCCACGCTCACGGGGGAAGTGGAGCTCGCTGGGCACTTTGGCGACGATCCCACGCCCGTGGACATCGAGGCCCGTTTCCCAGACGTAAAGGTCGTTTGGAACGGCCATACCCTGCAAAACGACGAGGATTGGGTCGTGGCCGTCCACGGGCGCTCCGTGCAGGTGCCTGGCCTGTCGCTGGGCGACGGGGGACGCACCAAGCTCGGCCTCGAAGGCTGGACGACGTCCGATGGGAGGGCGGCGTTCCGCGGCGGCGGGACCGTGGACATGGACCTGATCCGGATGTTCGCTCCGGGTGTGCCGCTCGCGGAAGGCACGGCAACCCTGGACGTGGAGGCGGGCACCGGGGTGGGGCCGAAGGGGGTGAAGATCTCCCTTTTGGCGAAGGATACGACATTGCGGACGGAGTATTTCCCAAACACGTTTACAAACCTTGATTTTCGTGTCGAGGCGGACGGCGGCCGCTACGTGATCAGCGGGGTGGATGGCGAGGTGGGGGGCGGCCGGCTCACGGGCGGGGGGACGATTACGACCGGCGAGAGCTGGTGGCCTTCGCGCTTCGACCTGAGCGCGAAGCTCGACGACGCCCGTGTTCAGTACCTGGAATACCTGCCGTCGATGGTGGGCGACGCAGACCTGCGCTTTGATGGCCCCGTCGGCGACTTGTTCATGAGCGGGCGGATCGACATCCTCGACATGCAGTTTCGCGACCGCATCGACTGGGAGGGCAAGATCGTCGCGCTACAGTCGAGCCGGCTTACGGACGCAGCCTCGGCCTCGCGGGAGGACTACTTCAGCATGGACCTGGAGGTGCATGCCGATGAGACGATCCGGCTGCGCAACAACCTGGCGGACGGGCTGGCTTCGGCCGACCTGCGGATCGTGGGGGACACCGCGCGCCCCGGGATGGAAGGGCATATCGACGTTGGTGCCGGGGGGCGGGTGTACCTGCAGGATCGCGAGTTCGAGATCGCCCGGGGCGAGATTCGCTACGTAGATCCCTACAGCTTCGACCCCGATCTCGACATTCAACTCGAGACCGACCTCAGCGGGCGCGAGCAGAGCTACCACGTCTACTACGGCGTAACCGGCCCGTTTTCGGACTGGACGACGACGACGAGCAGCGATCCCTTCCTAAGCCAGGCCGACATCAATACGTTGCTGCTCTTCGGCATGACGCGTGAGGAGTTCGAGCAGTACGGGGCGACGGCCGCGGTGGCCCTCGCGGCCCAGGCTACCGATCTGGTCGCTGCGCAGGTGGCCTCAAACCCGGCACAGATCGTGGACCGGTGGAACCTCGTGAGCGGTATCAACTCGCGCGGTACTCCGACGTTGGACAGCAACTGGCGCGTGGTCGCGGAGAAGGACTTCTTCGGGTTCACCGCCGCGGGGGAGCTCGATCTGGCGGACTACGACCTCTACCTGGCGCTCGAACGCCGCGTAACCAAGAGCTTCTTCGCCTCGGTGTACGTAACGAGTCAGGAGGAAGGCAGATCGTTGGATCTCGGATCGGCCGCCGGCACCGAGCTCAAGTACCGCTGGGAGCTGGACTGACCCTCGCTCTGCTCGTTGGGCTGGCGCTGGCTGCCGATGGAGACTCACCGGAGGCGTGGGCCGACGGCTTGCTCGCCTCTTCCGGCAAGCTCGTTGCGTTCGTCACGGTGTCCGCCCCGCGCGGGGGTCTCGGCGACGAGAGCCTCGACGCGCTGCTCCGAATTCGGCAGGACGGCCTGTTTCACCCGCTCGACGTTCGCCAGGACGTCGCGACGCTCTATCGCGCTGGGCAGTTTTCGCAGGTCGAGGTGTGGGTCGATCCATGGCCCGTCGTGCTGCCCGACGGCGAGGATGGGGTCGGGGTACGGGTTGAGTACCGTGTATTCCCCACGCCCAAGGTTGTGAAGCTCACGCTCGACGGCGTGCGGGCGTTCGCTCCGCGCGAGCTGTTCGGCCTCGTGGGCCTCGCGGAAGGGGACGCGTGGGCGCACGACGATCCGGGTCGCTTTGAGGCGGCAATCGCCGCGTCTTACCGATCGCGCGGCTGGCCGTCGGCAGCGGTCACGGTGGCGCGGGCGTTCGATGAGGATGGGGACGTTGAGCTGTCGGTGAGCGTGAACGAGGGGGAGCCGCAGCGCGTGGCTGAGGTGAAGGTACGCCCGAATGAGGCCCTCTCGGAGGCGGAAGTGCGGGGCGTTTTGGCGCGGGCGGGCGTCGCGGTGGGCAAACCATGGACCGACGTGAGCCTCCGCGCCGCGCAGGATGCGCTCACGCGCCGGCTGCATGCCTGGGCGCCAAAGGTGCTCTGGTGGCGTCGGAGCTGGTGGCCAGAAGCGCGGGTGAACCTGAAGGTTGCGCCGTTGCCGGAGGGGGGTGATCGCGTGTCTGTGCTCATCGAAGCGCGCCGCCAGTGGACGATCGAGCTGGCCGACCACACCGAGCGCTCTCGGCTTCCGGGGGAGGAGGAGCTGGTTGCGGAGATGGGGCTCGACGAGGGCGCGCGGCTCGGTCGCGACTTTGCCGCGGAGGCGAGCGCAACGCTCAACGATGCTGCGGCTCAAGATGGGTGGTTGGATGCGAAGATCGAGGTGTGGGTCGCGGAGTCGGAGGAGGCTGTGAAGCTCACACTCGGGGGGAGCCGCGGCCCCCGGTACGTCCTTCGCACCGCCACCTCCACGGGCGACACCGTGGACCCCAACGCGATCGGGGCCTCCACCCGTGGCGGTTTCTATGGCTGTGTAGACGCCCGTCGCGGCCGCTTCGGCGAAAAACCGCGCGCCGCCGCGTTGCGCGCGCGCGCCGAGCGCTTCCTGTGTCAGGCCACAGCGGAGTCCTCGGCAGAGGTGCTCTCCTCCGACCTTTTGCGACGGCAGACCGTCACACCGGAGTCCGCGGATCGCGCCGCGGATGCGATCGAGGAATTCTATCGGTCTCAGGGCTATCTTGGCGTGTCCGTGAGTCGTTCGGCGTTCGCGCCGCTCGCGGCGAGTGACGGCCCGACGCGGCAGGTGGAGGTGGCCTATGAGGTGCACGCGGGCCCGCGGGCGACGCTGCGCTCGGTCGAGGTGGCTGGCGGGGTTCCCGGGGTGCCGGGCACGGCGTTGTTCGCCGACCTTGTGGGGAAATCGCTGAACCCGAACTCGGTGGCGGAGCGCGCGCGAAGGATCGTCGAGCGCCACCAACAACAGGGCTTCTTGCACGCGGATGCCCACGTCACCACCACGCTGGATACGGCCGGAACCGACGCGTCCGTGCGCATCGACGTGGTGCCGGGTCCGCTCGTGCTGGTTCGCTCCGTCCTGGTGCGCGGCCATAGCCGGACGCGTCGCGACACGATCGAGCGCCCGATCGATGTGCATCCGGGCGACCCGGTCTCCCCCGCGGGCCTCGCCGAGATCCGGCGTTCGTTGTACGACCTGGGGGTGTTCTCGCGTGTGAGCGTTGAGGCGGTCGGCGACGAGGACCGGGTCAAGGACGTCATCGTGACCGTGACGGAGAAGAAGAACCTCTCTTTTGAGGTAGGCGGGGGCATCGCGACCGACAATGGCGCGGCCGTGTTCGCGCGGGCAGGGCACCGCAATTTGTGGGGGTTGGCGCACCGGCTCACCCTGTACGGCCAAGCCGGCGTCGGGTGGATCGCCGATGGGTGGGACCTGGACTGGGTGGCTCCCGAGTGGAAGGCGGCGCTTCGGTATGAAGCACCCGACCTGCCCACCACCGGGGAGCGCGTGTCCGTAGACGTGCTGTTCAACGAGGAGCAGCAGGAGCGCTCGTACCGGATCCAACGCTCGGGCGGGGGCGCAGGCGTTCGGCTCAAGATCTCGCCGGAAGCCACAGCGGAGCTGGGTTACCGCGCGCAGTATCGTCGGTTGCTCGACGTGGACTCGGGCGTGCTCGTGGCCAACGACGCCTGGGCGTCGGAGCTGGGCGTCGCTGGAGACGGCGAGGCGCAGCCCATCCTGCCGAGCGAGGGGCGGTGGGCGAGCGGCATCGACGCCAGCTTCGTGCTGGATCTCCGGGACGACGTGGTGAACCCCAGTCGCGGCGGCATCGGGAGCCTCGCGCTGCGGGTGAACGATGATCTGTTGAGCGACATCGCGTTCGTGCGCTCCGAGGGGAGCTGGACGCAACTTGTGCCGGTCGCCGGCCTCGGTTTGATCCTACGGGCCCGCGGTGGCACGGTGATCGTGCCCAATGCCGACGTGAACATCCCGATCGAGGATCGGTTCCGCGCGGGCGGGGGCGGCTCCTTCCGGGGCTTCGACGTGGATCAGGTGGGACCGGCCAACAACAGCAGCGCAGAGAGCGTGGATTGGCCCGACGCCCTCCGTCCCGTCGTGGATCACAGCCAGCGCGGCGCCCCGGGCCGGTGGGTCACGACCGGCGGTGACGCCATGGCCATCGGAACCGTCGAGATCGACGTCCCTTTTCCGCGCCTCGGTCTGGCCAGCCTCAGCTCCTGGCAGCTCGCGGTGTTCACCGATATCGGCAATGTGTGGTGGTTGAGCCCCACGGTGGAAACGGACTCCGAGCGGCTCGGCGATGACCCTCTGGTGCGTGGCGGCCTGGGCGTGGGCATCCGACGCACCACGCCGATCGGTCCCCTCCAGCTCGATCTCGGCTTCAATCCTTCCCCATTGGACTATCGAGACGAGGCAACGTGGCGGGTCCACTTCGCCGTGGGGGCGATTTGAAGCTCCGCGAACGGCGGATCGCGCAAGTCCTTGGCGGGCTCGCCGTGCTCGTCGTGCTGGCGCCCGTGCTGCTCGCGCCGACCGAGCGCGCGCTCGGGGAGCGGTACGTCGATGGCTTCGGCACCCAATGGTGGTTCTGGTACGCCGGCGAGCTCGTGGCCGGCCGGGCCTCCTTCTTCCACACCGATCTGCTGTTCTACCCGACCGGAAAAGATGTGTTCACGCACACGGGCGGCAACCTGCTCGATGCGATGCTCGCGCTTCCGCTGCGGGCGATCCTCGGAAATACCGCGGGCTACAACGCCTGGATCGCCGTCGTCGTCGCGACCAACTTCGCGGCGGGCGCGCGACTGGGGCGCATCGCGACGGGGCTCCCGGGTTGGCCGGCGGGGATCGCCCTCTCGCTCAACCCCTATGTGCTCAATGAGCTGGCGGGCGGTCGCCCCACGCAGGCCTGGTTGGCGTTGCCCGCGCTCGCCCTCGCAGGGGTGTGGGGGGCCACCACGCTGGTGGAGGCGGTGCTCACGGGCCTCGCGGTCGCGGCCTCGGGCTGGTTGTACTGGTACGGAGGGCTGGTGGTGGGCCTGCTGGCCGCGGTCCTCGGGCTCGTAAGGATCGTGACGGATCGGTCGCGGAACCGACGCGCGCTCTACCTCGCTGTATCGGCGATGGTGGCCGGGATTGTCGTGGCGCCGGGCGTGATCCTCATGCGAGACGCGCTGGCGTCTGGCGCCGTCCCCGGCCTGTTGGCGCTCAATGGAGCCGGACCGATCGCGCCGCTGGCCATGACGACCATGGAAGGCGACAGCGCCGGGCTGCACGTCCTCGCGCCGTTCCTCGGCGTGGCCGGCTCATTGATCGACGACGAGGGGCTTCGCTTCGTGGGCGCCGAGCCCTCGCTCGGCTTCGCCACCGCGGGCGCGGCCCTGGTGGGCCTCGTGCTCGCGGCGCGGGCGCGGCGCTGGGAGCTCGTGGCCGGCGCGCTGTGTGTGGCGTTGGTGGCGGCGATCGCGGCCACCGGGCCCGCGATCGTGGTGGGCTCGGGCTTCGTGGTGAACCGCCCCTGGGTGTGGGCGGCGAGCCACGTGGACCTGCTCCGGCGATGGTGGTGGCCCGGTCGTGCGATCTTCGGGTTGTACCTGGGCCTCGTGATGGTGATCCCGCTGCTCGCCCGGGTGCGGGGCCTCTCGTGGGTCTTTCTGGCCGCGGTGATGATCGAGCTCGTGAGAACCGGGGATCTGCCCGCCCCCACCTGGGATGCTCGGGAGCCCGCGCCGCTCCGGTGCCTCGCCGATGCGCCCCCGGGCGCGGTGGTGGACCTGCCCTTCCTCGCGGACCAGCACAACCTCTGGTTTCAAACGGTGCACCATCACCCGCTTTTGAGCGGGATGTTGGTGAAGAAACCCGCCTTTGGGAGCGCCGGGGCGCTGCAACTTCGCGCGGAGAACGGATTCCTGGATCGCCTCCTCGCCTACGGAGAGCTCAAGGTTACCCAGGATCCAAGCTTCAATCCGGCGGAGCGCGAAGCCCTCGTGGCCCTTGGCTTCCGCTACGTCGTCGTGGACCTCAGCCGTATGGAGGGCGCCGCCGCTGGGCGCGGGGGGGCAACGTTCAACAAGTCGATGTGGCCGCGTCTGCGGCGCCTGTTGACGCCCATGATCGGCGAGCCGCAGGCCGAAGGCGACGGCGCGGCGGTGTACACGCTGGATGGATCCAAGCTAGGCTGTTTGGCGTCCTCCCCATGACGTCTCGCGCCGATGACCCGCTCGATAATCGCGTCGCGCTCGAGACTCCCGAGCACGTGGAGCTTCGCGTGTCGCTGGCGGGTCCCGCGGCTCGCGGGCTGGCCTGGGGGATCGACGCTGCGATCCGAGTCGTCGTCCTCGGCGTGTTGGGCAGCTTCGTTCTCGGCATCGGGGGCGAGGGGATCGGCACTGGCGCGTGGTTGATCCTCCTCTTCGTGATGGACTGGGCCTGGTACGTGTTCTGGGAATGGCTCGACGACGGCCGCAGCCCTGGCAAGCGCGTGATGCACCTGCGCGTGATGCGGCTGGACGGAACGCCGGTTGGACCTCGTGAAGTGATGCTTCGAAACCTCGTGCGGGTGGCGGATGCCCTCCCGGGGCTGTACTTCGTCGGCGCGGCTTCTGCGTTCGCCGACGCCCGTTTTCGCCGCCTCGGAGACATCGTGGCGGGCACGATCGTGGTGCGGGAGGAGCGCGTGGAGGAGCCCCCCGCACCTGTCGCGATCGAGCCCGCGCTCAGCGAGCGGGAGGTGCCGGTTCTGCCGCGACACCGGCGGATTACGGCCGGAGATCGCCGCGCCTTGGAGGAGTGGGCCTCCGCCTCCACGCGGTTTGGCCTCGTGTGGAGCGAGTGGGTGGCGGGCCGCGTGGTCGACGCGTTTGCTGCGCGGTATCGGGTGTCGGCGGGGCGTCCCGTTCGGGTGCTGCAACGGCTCCTCGGCGCGGCGCGCGCGGTGCAGCCCGAGCTGGAGCGGGCCGCCGGCGCGGGGCGCGACGAAACGGCGGCCCTGCGGCGGCTCCTCGACGCGCACACGTGGCGCGGCGTCGACGCGGCTCGATCCTCGGAGATCGTCTGGCACCTTCGCGCGGTCGTGGCCGAGTTGGGGCGACTGCGCGACGTATCGCCGAGTCGCGCTCGCGCCGCGGAGGAGGTGATCTGGGAGGCGGAGCTGCTGATCCATCGCTCGCGGCCGGCCTCCGTTCACCTCTCCGTCGAGCCCGTGCGCCGCTTCCTCTTCGAGGAGTTCCCAGCCGCGCTCCATCGTAACCTAGGTTGGTTCGGCATCGCTTCGGCCCTGTTCTGGGTGCCCTTCGTGCTGTGCGCGCTGGGCGCCGCTTTCGACCCTGACGTTGCGGCCCGCCTGCTCCCGCCGGGGGTGCGGGGGGATCTGGAGGACTGGTATCTCCACCCCGACTCGCGGAGCGCCGACCAGAACGCGACGATGGCCGGGTTCTACGTGCTCAACAACGTGGGGATCGCGCTGCGGGCCGCCGGCGCGGGGGTGCTCGGTGGCCTGGGCACGGCGTGGGTGCTCGTGAGCAACGGCATCGCGATCGGATCCACGACCGGGTACCTCGCGAGCGTGGGCGCGCTTGGCAACCTGCTCCGGTTCACCAGCGGACATACCGCGTGGGAGCTCACGGCGATCCTGATCGCGGGCGCCTCCGGCTTACGACTGGGGGCCGCGCTGGTTGCGCCCGGCGATCGCACCCGCGCCGCTTCGCTGCGCCTCGCGGGTCCCGACGTGCTGCGACTGGCCGGCGGTGCAGCCACGATGCTGCTGGTCGCCGCGATGATCGAGGGCTTCTGGTCGGGCTGGATGCTCCCCGATGTCGTCAAGGCGGTCTTTGGGTTGGTTCAGGTGGGGCTGGTCGTCTTGTGGTTGTCGGGGGTTCGTCGCCGATGATCGGAGAAACCGGGCTGGTGATGCGGCGTCGAGGCTCCACGGAGCTGCTCGATCTTGCGGCGGTGCTGCTGCGCCGTGACGCTCGGCGGGTCCTCTTGGGCGTGCTCCCGGCTTGGGCGCTGGCGGCTGCCTCGGCCGCGGCCGCCTGGTGGATTGATCCATGGCTCGGCGTTCTCGTTGGGGTGTTCGTGGGGCGCCTCGCCCAGCTCCCCACGCTCCTCGTCGTGAGCGACCGTGCTGCGGGTCGCCCCCAACCGGGCTCCCTCCGGCGCACGTTCAGTGGGTGGTGGGCGACGGTGCCCACCACGCTGTACTACGGGATCGGCCTGCTTTTTGCGGCCCTCATCCCTCCGCTCTTGGTGTATGTCTGGGGGCGGATGTTGTTCATCCCCGAGGTCACGGCGATCGAGCGCCCGGAGTCTGGAGCCGCGGAGCGTGTGAGCGCGCTGGCCGGCGCAGGCACGGAGGAGGTGGCGGCGGCTCGTTTTTGGCAGGTGGCGCTGGAGGCGTGGTCCATCGTGTCGATCACGTCGATGGGCAACCTCCTGGTGACGGATGTGCTGGGGCTCGGGGAGCCCTTCGGGAGCGTGTGGAGCGGGGATGCGTCGCCGTTCTTCATCCTCGGCTCGCTGGTCGCACAGCCGATGTTATCGGCCATCCGGTTCTGTTTTTATCTGAACGTACGCACTCGTCGGGAGGGAATCGACGCCTGGTTTCTGCTCTGGGCCACCACTCAGGCGAGCCGTAGCCCGTGAGCTCGGTCCTCCTCGTGGCTGCGGCGTTCGCGGGGGGCGCGGGTGAACCGCAGGAGCTCCTGCCGGACTGGTGCGCCGAGGATGCGGAGCTGCGCCTCTCGGCGGCCGATGCCGGTTGGTGTGAGCACGTGCCGCCGGCCTGCCCGGGCCTGAAGCGCGCGTGCGCCGAGCTCAACGCGCGAGCGGAGCGGCCGAGCGGCGGGTGCAACGAGGCGACCGACCGAAAGCCGGAGGAGCCTCCCGTCAAGGTGGAGCGCCCAGCCGCGATCCCTGCCGCTGCCGAGCTTCCGGCGGCGGTCGGCCAGGGGCTGGGCTGGGGCCTCCTCGGACTGGCGTTGGTGATGGTGATCCTCGGGCTCTTGCGGCGGCGCGGGGAGGATGCGGGAGACGATGCCGTGGCGACGGCGATCGCCGAAAGCGGGCAACTACCACCGCAGATCGGGGCCGCGCCGGAGGGAGGCGACTGGCTGTTGGCAGCCCGAAGGGCCGCCGAGGCGGGGCGGATTGCCGAGGCGCTGCTCCTGGCGCGCGGCGCGGTCGTGGCCGCGCTGGAGGCCCGCGGCGCGCTGGCCCCCGACCCTGGTCGCACGGACCGGGAGCTGGTGCGCGGCTTTGGAAGCGAGCCCGGTACCCAGGCGGGACTACGGGTGCTCGTCACGGCCATCGAGCGCGTTCGGTATGCCGGAGGGAGGGTGGACCGGGAGACCGTGGACCGGGCGCTCACCGCCGCGGCCCGAATCGTGGCGGGCAGCGCGGTGGTCCTCATTGCGCTCTGCTCGTCAATTGCACGCGCTGAACCCTCCGATCGGGAGCTACTCGCACCGCTGCTGACTAGTCACGGCCTCGTGGTCACTTCGGGGACCACACTTCAGCCCACCGGCGGCGCCCTGGTGTGGGAGCCGGATGCGTGGACGACGCAGGAGGAGATGGACCAGGCCATCGAGGCGGCGCGTGCCGGTGACACGGTCTTTGTATTCGGCAGGGCGGCGGCAGCGATGTTGGAGGGTGTCGGGGTGCGGGATGGCGGCGCCGCGCACGTCCCGCTGCGCGGCGAGCCCGGCATGTCGAGGCGCGATCTGTGGCCCGAGCTGCACCTCCCGAAGGGCGCCCGCCAGCTTGAAGGGGAAGGCTCCGCGCTCCTGCGCGATGCGGCCGGGGAGCCGGTGGCCGTGGAGCTCCTCTTCGACGACGTCGGCGTGTTCGTCGTCGTGGCGGACGACCACCTGCTCGACGATGCCTCGCTGCTGCACAACGAAAATGTTGATACGTTGCTCGGAATCCTGGCGTTGCCCGAGGGTAGTTCGGTGGTGATCGTATCGCCAGCAATCAGCGCTCCCACCGCCCAGGATCAGGTGATCCAGGCGGGCTTCGGCGTGGCCGTGGTGCAAATCCTCCTGCTCTGGGGTTTGTGGTCGTGGTCCCGGGGGCGCCGGTTCGCCGGCCGCCTCGGCCTCGTGGAGGCCACCCCTCGCGACTTCACCGCGCATCTGCACGCCGTCGCCCGCTTCTACCGGGTTTCCCGCTCCAGCCATGTCGGCTTCGCCGCCGTTTCCCAGCGCGCGCTCGCCCAGCTCCGGCGGATCACCGCCACCGACGACGCGGCCCTCGCCACCGCGATCGCCGCGCGCCTCGGCGAAGACGCCCATTTTCTTCAGAACCTGCTCGACCGTGCGCACGCGGCGGCTGCCGACCCGAACGGCCCTTCTACCGATGATGAGCCCTGGCTCACGGAGACCCTATGGAACCTGGTCCTACGCCTGCAATCACACACCACATCGCCGAATTCGCAGCGCTCTTCGGAGCGGTAGACGCCGGGGTTCGCCGGGTGGTACACGGCCAGCCAGAGGCGGTGCGCCAGGTGCTGGTGGCGCTGTTCGCGGGGGGGCACGTGCTGTTGGAGGGCGCGCCAGGGCTCGGGAAAACCCTGCTCGCCCGTACGCTCTCCCGAACACTCGGCTGCCGCTTCCGCCGCATCCAGTTCACGCCCGACCTGATGCCCGCCGATGTGACCGGCGGCAACATCTTCAATCAGGCCGATCATCGCTTCGAATTCGTGGCCGGTCCGGTGTTCACCGAGGTGCTCCTCGCCGACGAGATCAACCGCGCGCCCGCCCGCACGCAGGCCGCGCTGCTCGAAGCGATGGCGGATCGTCAGGTCACCATCGATGGCACCACGCGGCGCCTTGCCCGCCCGTTCTTCACCCTCGCCACCCAGAACCCCGTCGAGTCGGAGGGCACTTGGCCGCTGCCCGAGGCGCAGCTCGACCGGTTCATGTTCAAGGTATTGTTGCCCTCGCCGCCCAAGGCCGTCGAGATCGCGATCCTCGAAGCGCACCTTCGCGGCTTCGACCCGGCCGCACTTGACGACGCGGACCTGCCCCCCGTCATCGACTCGGCGTCGCTCGTGCGCTGGCAAGACAGCATCCGCCAGGTGCGAGTGGAAAAACCCGTCGTGGAGTACATCGCGGAGCTGGTCGGGCGCACGCGGGCGCATCGCTCCGTGTACCTTGGCGCCTCCCCGCGGGCCTCGGTTGCGCTCTTGTCCGGCGCACAGGTGGTCGCGGCGGCGGAAGGCCGGGACTTCGTGATCCCCGACGACGTGAAGGAGCTCGCTTCAGCGGTGCTGCGCCACCGGCTCCTCCTGCACCCGGAAGCCGAGATTGACGGGGCCACCGCCGAAGAGGTGACGGCCGAGCTGATCCGCGAAACGCCGACGCCTTCGAGCCAGAAACGGTGACTTCGTTCGTTCCCACGCCTCGCTTCGTGCTCCTCGCGTGCCTGCCGTTGGCGCTGGCCGTGCTGGGCGCCGTCGTCGAGCCGCTGCGGGCCACGGCGCTCGGGGTGGACGTGGGATTGATCGCGCTGGCCGCGCTTGATGCGCTCTCGGTGCGGCGCGCGGCGCTCCAGATCACGCGGCGGGTTCGCCCCACCTGGTCGGTGAATCGGGTGGAGAAGGTGACGCTCGAAGTGCATAATGCCTCCGGGCGGATCCTCCGGGCGTCGGTGCACCAAACGCTGTTCGAAGGGGCCGAGTCGGAGGGGCTGCCGCAGGCCGTTCGGCTCGGGGCCCGCACGCGAATCGAGTACCGGGCGAAGGCGCGCGAGCGGGGTCGACGAACGCTCGGCGATCACCACGTCCGCATCGCTTCCACGCTCGGGCTGTGGCACCGGCAGATCGACGTGCCCGCGGCCGACGTCGTGCAGGTCTGGCCCGACGTAAAGGCGCTCACCCAGTACGATCTGCTGGCGCGCGCCGGGCGGCAATCCATGCTGCTCCGTGTGCTTCCCCGCGCCGGCACGCTCGCGGAGTTTGAGCGGCTGCGTCCGTGGGCTCGCGGCGATGAGTTCCGCCTGGTGGACTGGAAGGCCACCGCGCGCGCACGTCAGCCGGTCGTGCGCCAGCTCCGCCACGCCACGAACCAGAACATCGTATTCCTGCTCGATCTCGGGCGTTGCATGACCGCTTCGTGGGAAGGGCGGAGCGCCGTGGACTGCGCGCTCGACGCGCTGTTGCTGACCGGCCACGTCGCTTTGCGCCAGAAGGACCGGGTTGGCCTCATCGCGTTTGACGACCGCGTGCGGGCGTTGTTGAAGCCCACGGCCGGCCCGCGGGCGCGCCAGGCGCTGCTGCGCTCCGCGTGCAACCTGTTCCCCACCCTCGAAGAGCCCGACTTCCGCGAGGCGTTTGCGGCAGTGCGCACCCACATCCGGGCCCGGTCCTTGCTTGTGCTCTTCACCTCGGTCGCGGATGAGGGCACCGTGGACCTGCTCAAGCGGCTGCTGCCCACGGTGTCGCGACACCTCGTGTTGTGGGTGTGCCTGCGTGATCCCGGCGTGGAAGCGCTCGCGAACGCCGCGCCGGACGCCAACCCAGAGACGGCCTGGCGCCGCGGCGCGGCGGCGGAATTTCTGGAGTGGCGCCGCCGGGTTTTGGACGACGCCCGGTCTCGCGGAATGCACGTGCTCGACGCGTTGCCGTCGGAGGTAACGCCGGCGTTGCTGAGCCGGTATCTCGATGTCAAAGCCAGGCAGTTGCTGTAGCTACCCCTCTCACTCGGCGCACGCCGACTCGTACCGCTCCCAGGCCGCATCGCCCACCGTCGCGTCCGCGCACGACTCGGTCACGATGAGGTCCAGCAGCGCATCGCCATCGAGGTCCAACAGCGTCCACGCGGGGTGTCCTACCGCGCAGTCCGCGCTGGTGTGCGGCGCGCCGAGAGGCGTGGTCCCCGCAATGGCCGGGAGCGTCCACGGCCAGCTTGCCTCCGCGAACCCGGTGCTGCCGCCGAAGTGGACCGCCCACAACCCGGTGCCAACGTTCGGATCGCTCGGAACCTCGGTGATCACCAGATCCAGGCGCGCGTCGCCGTCCAAGTCCACGAGCTCATGGCCGGGCGTGTCGTCGCTGACGGAGGCCAGATCACTCGTGTTGGAGAACGGCGTGGTGCTCGCCGCGCCGTACGCCGTGGGCAGGAGATAATCGGTGGATGCGGCTGCGAATCCTGAAGCCCCGCCGGGATAGACGAGCCAACGAGTGTCCCCGACCGTCGGGTCGTCATCGCACGTTTCGGTCACCACGAGGTCGAGGCGACCGTCGCCGTCGAGGTCCCTCGTGTCATGCCCGACGATCGCTTCGCCGCAAGACGTCAGGCCGCTCAGCGCCGGGAGCGGTGCCTCTCCCTCCTCGGCGAGCCCAGCGGGGAGCGCCCAGCTCGTCGCCGCGCCAAACCCGCTGCCGTTGCCAGGGTAGACCACCCAGTGCGTCTCACCCACTGCGTCGTCCGAGCAGCTCGTGCTCACGATGAGATCGGTCGCGCCGTCGCCAGTCAGATCCGCGAGGCCATAGGTCGGGATTCCCTTCAGGCACGACGCGCTGCCGGCGGTCGCGACGAAGGGCGTGTACCCGTCTTCGCCGTAGCCGCCGGGCAGCGTCCACGCGGCCGGTGAATCCTCGAAGCCGGCGCTGGAGCCGGCGTGCACCAACCAGTGATCCCGCCCGACCGTTTCGTCATCACAAACCTGGGTGATCACCAGATCGGGCAACCCGTCGCCCGTCACGTCGGTGAATGTGTGGGCCGGGATGCCGTCGCCGCACACTTCGGCGGCCACGGCGTTCGCGAACGGAGCGGCGCCCTCCTCGCCGTACTCGTTCGGGAGCGTCCAGTCCGTTGCCGCTTCGGTGAAGCCCGCCTCCCCGCCGCCGTGCACGAGCCAACGCGTGTCCCCCGTCGCTTCGTCGCCGCAAACGAAGGTCACCACGAGGTCGAGCCGGTCGTCGCCGCTTACATCCGCCAGGGTGTGGGCGGGCGTGTTGTCGGTGCACGAGGCGAAGCTGGCTGCCTGATCGAAGGGCAACGACGCCTCCGCCCCGTATACCGCAGGCAGCGCCCAAGCGGAGGTTGAAGGCTCGAAGCTTGCGCCCGAGCACGTCGCCGGATCGCAGTCGTTGTCCACGCCATCTCGCGGCACTTCGACGGCCCCCGGGAAAACCGCCGGGTCCGCGTCGTCGCAATCCGTGGTCACGTCGAAGCCGTCGCCGTCCAGATCGGCCGGCCCGCTGTCCGCCGGGGCACCCGAGTCCTTCGCGGCGGGGCATGCTGCGAGGATGGAACTCAACATCCAGAACCTGTGCATCGAAGCGCTCCGCGCGCCCGCAACGTAGCCGTTTTAGGTTATTCGTCGCGCAGCAGGTGACCCATGCGCTTCAGTTTCCTGTGCTTCGGGATGGCGGCTGTACTGGCGGGTTGTCCGGGGGACAGCACACTCAAGAGCTTTCACGAGCCGCCGGTCGTCTCGATCGATTCGCCGGCGAGCGGCGCCAAGGTGGACGAAGCGGTGCCCATCTTGATGACGGGCACGATCACCGACAAGAAGTTCTCCAGCTCGCTTACGGCGGTGGATGTCACCTGGAGCGTAGGCGGCAACAAGGTGTGCGATGGCGCGGTGGTGGAGCTCAGCGGATACACTGAATGTACCACGGTTTTTGAGCGTGGCACGACGACCATCACCCTCTCGGCGATCAACCCGGACGGGGAGTCGTCCAGCTCGGTCGTAGAGATCGAGGTCCAGAAAAACGAGGCACCAACGGCGGAGATCGTCACTCCGGTGGAGGGCGGCGAGTACTTCGCCAACCGCCTCA
This sequence comes from Deltaproteobacteria bacterium, assembly GCA_014191855.1. GTDB lineage: Bacteria > Myxococcota_A > UBA796 > UBA796 > SXON01 > SXON01. The sequence continues at coordinate 3,137 of BJHF01000069.1, read as the reverse complement.
CGCTGTTTGAGGGGCGCGTGGCCGACGGCGAAGATGCCGCAGAGGCGCTCACCGTCGTGTGGACATCGTCGTTGGATGGGCTTCTCCCGTTCTCCACTTCCCCAGCTTCGGACGGCGGCACCAGCGGAACCGCCTACCTGAGCGCGGGCGAGCACCAGCTCACGCTCACCGTCACCGACTCCACAGGCCGCACCGGGTACGACACCGCCACGATCGAGGTGCTGGTCGGCAGCAAACCGACGGTGGATCTCATCACGCCCGCCTCGGGCGACACGGTCAACATTGACGAGATCGTTGCGTTCCAGGCCGAGGTGGGGGACGCCGAGGACGCTCCCGAGGATCTCGATGTGGTCTGGGAGTCGGATCTCGACGGGATCTTCTCGAGTCAGGGCGCCGCGAGCGACGGGTTCGCCGAGTTCAGCTACGACATGCTGTCCCACGGCGCACACGCGATCACGGTCACCGTGACCGACTCCGACGGGCTGACCGCCGTCGATAACGCCACGTTGTACGTCAATGCTCCGCCGGATGCCCCGGTGGTCCACATCGAGCCCGACCCCGCGACGTCAGACGACACGCTGTTCGCCGTCGTGGATGTTGACAGTTACGACGCGGACGGGGACACGATCAGCTACAGCTACCGCTGGTATCAGAACGGAATCGACAGCGGCGTAACGACGAACCCACTCCCGGCTTCGGCCACCGACCGGGGTGATCTCTGGACCGTGTACGTAACCCCTGACGATGGAACGGCCGAAGGTCCTTCGGGCAGCGATACGGTGAGCATCGGCAACAGCGCCCCCACGCTGGCGTCCGTGTCCATCACCCCCGCAACCGCGTACACCGACGACACGCTCACCGCGGTGCCGACGGGTTGGTCGGACGCGGATGGCGACCCCGCCGACTACCTCTACGAGTGGACGCGGAACGGCGCGATCCTGGGCGGAGAAACCGCCGTAACCCTCGACGGTTCCAACTTTGTCAGGGGCGACCAGATCATCGTCACCGTAACTCCGTACGACGGGCGGGAGTACGGCACGCCCGTCGTCAGCAGTATTCGCACGATCACCAACAGCACCCCAACGGCTCCGACCGTCACCGTCACCCCGTCCAGCCCCGAGCGCGAAGACGACCTGCTCTGCAGCGCCACGAGCACCGACGCCGATGGCGACGCGTTGAGCTACACCTACTCCTGGACCGTGGATGGTGCTCCGAGCGGCGTGGTGGGCGACGCAGTATCCGCCTCCTACACCGAAAATGGCGAAACATGGGAGTGTACGGTAACCGCCTCCGACGGCGCGGCGACGAGCGCGATCGGCACCGATTCGGTGATCGTGGACGACTACGTGAACACCCGTCCGGAAGCGCCGACGGTTCACATCGACCCCGACCCCGCGGACACGACCGACAACCTCGCCGTCGTGTTCGACGCCGCGAGCTACGACCAGGACGGCGACACGCTCACCTACAGCTATCGCTGGTACAAGGATGGGATTGACTCGGGGGAAACCTCCAACCCGCTGCCCGAGGCCTTCACCTCCCGCGGCGAGGTGTGGACCGTCGATGTCACGCCGAACGACGGCTATGGCGACGGCACCTCGACGAGCGCGAGCGTGCTCATCGAAAACGCTCTGCCGACCATCTCTTCGGCGAACATCACGCCCACGACCGCCTACACCGCCGACACGCTCGTCGCCGTGCCCTCGGGCTACGCCGACGCGGATGGCGACGTTGCCGGCTACCACTACCAGTGGTCCGTGAACGGCTCCGCGGTGGCCGGGGCGACGAACGCCAGCTTGTCCGGAAGCTATTTCGTGAAGGGCGACGGCGTGTTCGTCGAAATCCTGGCTTGGGATGGCTACGAGGAGGGAACCTCCATCACGTCCAGCACGGTGACGATCGCCAACAGCCCGCCAACAACGCCGGGTGTGGACCTCACGCCGGTGTACCCGGAAGACGACGATACGCTCACCTGCGCGGTGTCCACGGCGAGCACGGACGCCGATGGCGACGCCATCACCTACACCTACGCGTGGGCGGTAGACGGCGTTCCAACTGGGCTCGGGGGCACCACCGTCGCCTCCTCGTACACCAGCGAAGGGGAAACCTGGCTGTGCAGCGTCACCGCGTCCGATGGATCGGCCACGAGCTCGGCCGGAACCGACTCGTCCCTCGTGAGCGACTACACGTCTCCCGACGCGCCGGTGCTCACGTCACCCGCCCCCTATCGGGACGACACGGTGGTCACGATCCTCGGCACCGGCGAGCCGCTCAGCACGATCACCCTCTATATTTCCTCCTCCGCCGGCCTTTCCACCGACACCACAACCGCCTCGGCCGCGGGCACGTTCAGCTTCACGGAGGCGCTCACCTCCGGCCTCAGCTACTCGTTCTACGCCACCTCGACCGACGCACACGGCAACGTGAGCAGCGTGTCGAACGTCGTAACCACCGAGACGTGCGATCCGGTCGACGAGTACGAAGACGCTACGTCCTACGGGGATAGCTGCAGCGATCCCATCGTAGACTGGTCCGTGCTCGACGATGCGGGCACGACCACGCTCAGCATCACCGGCAACATCCTCGACGCGAGCGACGACGACTGGTTCTACGTCAGCACCACCGACGCCGCGACCTCGGGCATCAACTATTACCGGATGCACGTGGTGATGTCGGCGGGCACGAGCGAGTACGCGTTCGAAGTGTACGAGGGCGGCTGCGAGGCGAGCGCGGTGGAGTGCAGCGCGAGCGCCGCCGCGGGGTACACCGAGTACGAGGACTACGCAGAGGACGTCGGCGACGGCAGCCACTCGATCCCGTCGGAAACGCGTGCGTGTGGCGCCGCCACCGGCAACGTGTGCGACGACCTCTCCGGCGACTACTACATCCACGTGTTTCGCACGACGACGGCGTACTCGTGCCAGGAGTACGCGCTGACGATCACGAACGGGCTCTGGTAGGCTTTAGGCTTTAGGCTCATCATCGATCACATCGTCCAACACTCACCCTTGGGGGGGCGATGGCGTGGGACCGTCGCCGTCGCCGTGGTGGTCGGCGGCCTCCGTGAGGCATATCCTTCATCACTACCGTTTGGCGTACCCGACGGCTGGGGAGGAGCGTTGGGGCCAGCGTCGGCT
>BJHF01000068.1 GCA_014191855.1 Deltaproteobacteria bacterium | reverse complement strand
GGCCGGGCGGGGGGGTGCCGGTGCGGGTGGAGCTTCGGAATTAGGGGGGGAGAGGGCTACGGGCTAACGGGCCTTTGGCCCGGGGTACGGGCTACGGGGTACGGGCTGCGGGCCTACGGCGCGGACGGGCGTTGCCGAACCCCGCCCGTCAACGAGTCAAAGAAACGTCGCGTCGCAGCCCGGTGCCCTCCGGGGCGTAGCCGGCCCCCACGACGGCGTGTAGCGTGGGGCGACCATGCTGTTTTTCCTCCTCGTCGGGTGTCGCTACGAAGACGCGAGCGTGGTTGAGACGGGGGACACCGCCGCAGTGGACGGCGCGAGTCCAGACCTGTTCGCCGATCCCGACGTGGTGGGCGCGGTGTGGCCGATGGTCTTGCTGCCGCCACAGATGGTCAAGTGGCTCGCCAGCCGTGTGGCGGGCGAGGACCGGCCCTGCCCCGCCTTGACCGATCGCGGCGACGGCCAGTGGACGATGGTTGGCGACTGCACGGACTCCAATGGCTACGAGTTCACGGGAATCGTCGAATTCGAGGGCATCTCTACCGATTGGCCGTGGTTTGGGGCAGCGTATTCGGCGACGTGGTCCACCTTCGGCTGGTACCAAGGGGACGCGGGGACGGTGCTGCTGAGCGGCACCCAGACCGGCACGGGGAGCGACAGGCTCGACCTCCTGGACTCGCCGCTCTCCATCACCGGCTCGGTCATGGGGGAGGATTACCACGTCGTATTCGCCCAACACACGATGGTCGGCTTCGCGGGGATGGTGAGCGGCTCCGATCCGTGGAGCGTGATCGGCGTGGGCGATGTCGATCTCGGTGCGACGACGTTCAACCTCACGATCACGAGCGAGGGTGCCTATGCGGACGGCTGCAGCGCCGAGCCCGGCTCGGGGGAGGCGGTCCTGACCGGTCCAGCGGACGCGGCAATGCTCAGCTTCGATGGCGCGGCGACGTGCGACGGGTGCATCCCCTACACGACCGCGAGCGGCGCGACCGGGACTGTTTGCGGGGGGTGAGCCTGGGCGGTGCGTGATTCCCGGTCCCGACGTCAGGCGCGGTCGCGACGCACCGCGACGCGGTCGGGGAGGCGCTCGCGATACCGGCGGGGCGCGGGTCGTGGTCGTGGCGCGATATCGCGGCGACACGACGCGATATCGAGGCGATTCACGCTGATCGTGTCGCGACATAATGACTAAATATAGCAACCGAAGTCAATGTTCATCCTCATGAAGCCCGACTTCGGTTTCATCACGCAACCGAAGTCGATGTTCACAGCCATCAGCATCGAGTTCGGTTTCATACAGCAACCGAACTCCGCGTTCAACTTTGTGAGCATCGAGATCGGTTTCGACGGGGAACTCGAGGCCCACGATACCCTTGGCCAGCATCGCGGGTCGGGCATACGGGGTTGGAGAATGCCGATTGTGCCGCTGCTTGCGTTTCTCTACGCCTTCGCGGATACGGAGCCCCGCGCGGCGCCCACGTGCAACGTGGTGCGGGCGATGCCCGCGTCTGGAAACGACGACATGCCCGTCAACGTGGTCCCGGCGCTGGTCGTCGGCGGAGACGGCTGTTTCGAGGCGCGTTGGCATGTCACGCTGCGCGCTGAAGGGGAAGACGAGGCCGCTGTCGACCTGACGCATGACATCGAGGAGGACGGTCCCCTGATCGAGCTGTTCCCCGAGGCTGAACTCCTGCCGAAGACCGCGTACGTGATCGACGCCCTGGCCGAAAGCAGTGGCGCCGAATCATCGCAAGTCGGATTTCACACGTGGACCGATCATGTGGGCGATGCCAGCGCCAACCCCGAGATCAGCGAGCTCGAGGCGTCCTGGACGGATGGCGTCCTCACGGTTTCCAGCCTCGTCCTCGCGGCCGAGGACGTCGATGCCAATGTGACGACGCTGCAGCGCGAGGGACGCACGCTCGCGGCGGCGATCACCAACGGGAGCGCCAACGTGCTGGTCGCGGGAAGCGTCCGGGAAGGGAGCGCCCCGGAGGAGCTCTGCGTTATCGCCCATCGACGCGGCTACGCCGGCGCGTGGCTGGAGTCAGAGGAGGCCTGCGTGGCGGTGGTGGAGGAGGTGGCGTGCGGGTGTGCGTCGAACAACGGCGGCGGGGAGGGGGTCGTGGCGGCGGTCGTCGCCCTGTTCGGTGTTTGCCGTCGTAAACCCGCGCGATGCGTTCCGAAGCCGACCTGACCACGGGACATGGCCGCAGCATCGCCCCGATGAGCTCGGCGCTGGGCGACACGCCCTCGCTTCGCCCCCCGCGCCACCGCGATAGTCCGCCCCCGCATGTCGGTTGGCCGCACCGCGCTCTGGCTCGTTCCCCTGGCGCTGATCGCGCGGGGAGCGGGCTTCGTGGTGCCCATCGTCATCGCGAGCTGGTTCGGCGTACAGCCCGCGACCGACGCGTTCTTCTTCGCGTTGTCCGTTCCGAGTTTCCTGCTCGTCCTGGCCTCAAACGCGATGGGAACCGTGGCCGTGCCGCCGCTGGCGAAGCTCCGCCTCGACGATCCGAGCCGCCTGCCCGTGGTCGTGAGCGGCGCAGCGGCGGCGGGCGCGTTGCTCTCCCTGAGCATCGGCGTCAGCTTCGCGATCCTGCTGCCGACGGTGCTCCCCCACCTCGCGAACTTCGATGTAACAACGCAGGCGATCGCGATCCGGCACACCTGGATGCTGCTGCCGTTCGTGGCGGGCGTGGCCGCGATCGCCGTCGTGAGGGCCGCGTGCGAGGTGATGGGTGCGTTCCGACTTGCCGCGCTCTCCCCGATCGCGCGGGCAGCCGCGATGTTGAGCACGGTCGGAGCGCTGTTCTCCCTCGGTCCAAACGCCTTGCCGATCGGGATGTGTGCAGGGGCCGCCGCAGAATTGGCGTGGCTCAGCTTCGTGCTAACGCGCAGCGGCGTCCGACCGGTGCGCCCACAGTGGCCTGCAGAATTGTCCCTGGCCGCGGCCGCGATCGGGCCGGTGCTGGCGGGCGAGGCGATGGTGGCGCTCAACCTCGTGGTGGACAAGGGCTTCGCCGCCGGGCTTGGCGAGGGCAGCGTAACCCTGCTGGAGTACGCCGACCGCGCGCGGGTCATCCCACAAACCCTGCTTGAAGCCTCGCTCCTCGTGGTTGCGTTCAACACCTGGTCGGCGGCGCGGGCGCGGGGAGATCGGAGCGCGCAGCGGAGCGGCGTCGCGCAGGCGCTGCGGTGGGTGTTCCTTTTGGCGCCGCCCGCGCTGGCTGGCATGGTGGTGGCCCGCGATCCCATCGTGCGAACCTTGTTTCTCCACGGTGCCTTCCCCGAATCGGGCGTGGAGGCCTGCGCGGACGCGCTCGGGGCGTTCGTGCCCGGCATCTTCGCCTCGTTGGTCGGGGCGCTGCTCGTGAAAGCGCACATCGTGGACGGGCGCTTCCGCCTCGTGCTCGCGCTCGGCGTGCTCTCGCTCACGACGAACGCCCTGCTCGACGTATGGCTCGCCCCCCGCCTCGGGCTCGTCGGCCTCGCGTCGGCGACCAGCGCCACGACGGTGCTGGTGAGCGTCGTGAGCTGGGTCCTGCTCCGGGCCCCCGGGGAGCGCCCCCCTCCCCTCGCGGCGGACGGCGCAGCGGTGCTCCTGTTCTCCATCGTTGGGGCAGTTTCGCTCGTTTCACTTGGCTCAACCTCGTTGTTCGACCCACAGCTCTGGTTGGCGGCGGTGCCCTTTGTGGCGCTCCTTGGTGTCGGCGCCGTGCGGGCGCGTCGAGTCGCGACGTGAAGTACGTCGCCGTGCTCCTGCTGCTCGCGTGGCCGTACATCGATCTCGGCGTGGCCCTGCCCCTGGGCCCGTGGAACTTCAATGCGCCGCTCGCCGATCTGTTCGCCCTGGCGCTCGCCCCGCTGGCGCTGGTCTGGCTCAAGGAACGCCAGCTTCCTCCCGGTGCTCCGGGCTACGCGGCGCTGTTGGGGGCCGGGCTCGCAGGTGCCCTCGCTTGCGACGATCGGGGCGCGGCGCTCCATGAGCTGGTCCGCAAGCCGCTGTTCTTCGGCGTGGCGTACGGGCTCGGGTTCACGGCGTTGGCGGCGCGTTGGCGGGCATCAACCACGATCCACACCGGGCTGCTGGTCGCCGTGGCTGCGTGCGCCGCGATCTCGTGGACGACCAGCCTCGGGCGAATCGTCGCCGGCGATGCGCTGTGGTTCCAGGCGATCGAGGGCATCACGAACAACCACAAGACCCTCGCCGTCGCGATGGCCCCAGCGCTGCCGCTGCTCTGGGCATGGACGCCCGAGTCGCCGCCGCCCGGCCGCCTCGGGGCCACACGCCGCCTCGTGGTTGGCGTCGTTGCGTTCGCGGTACTCGCGATCGTGCTGAGCGTGTCGCGCACGGCGTGGATCACCGTCGCGGTCGGCGCCGCGTTCTTCGTCACGTGGGGCGGTCGGGCGCTGTCGGAGCGAAAAACGCTCGTTCCAGGCCTCATCCTGGTGGGCGTGCTCGCTGCGACCTATGGCCCCATCGTCACCGGATCGCTCACCCAGCTCGACGCGCTTCGGTCGCGACACAGCCTGGATAAGCGGAGCTGGCGTCTGTTCGTGGAGAGCCCGCTCGTGGGTTCGGGTCCGGGTGCCGGCCTGCGGGTGGAGGTCGCGACCTTTCCCGACTACCGGGTGAACGGCGTGGACGCGCACGGGGTGGTTCAGAAAGTGGCGAGCGAGTACGGCCTGATTGGACTGTTCGGGTACGGCGCATTCGTGCTCGCGATGGCGCGGCGGCTGCGCGAGCGCCACACGCCGGGTGACGGGCGCTGGCCAAGCTTCGTGGCCCTCCACACGAACTTGCTGCTCTCAACCGAGACCTTCTCGCAGACCCACTGGGCCCTGCTTGCGGTCACGCTTGGGCTGTCGCTGGCCGACGACGCGCCGGCGCCCTCGGCTCCGCCCCACGGCTCAGCATGAAGCTCCTCCTCGTCAACAGCTTCCTCCACCCCCGAGGGGGGGACACTACCTTGCTCTTCGACGAATGGGCGGGCTGGACGTCAAGAGGCGTCGACGTGATCCCGTTCGCGATGCGACACCCGGAGAATGTGTCGTCTCCATGGTCCGCACGGTTCCCCTCGTGGCGGTCCCCGCGCTTCCCCGGCACGCTCGGCGCCCGTGCCCGCGCCCTGGCCCACGCCATCTGGAACCGCGAGGCCGCCGGCGCGCTGGACGCGCTCTGCCGCGAACATCGCCCCGACGCCGCCCATGTTCACCACGTTCACCGACACCTCACGCCGGCGATCTTCGCGGTGCTTCGGCGCCACGACATCCGCACGGCATGGACGCTCCACGACCACGAGCTCGTGTGCCCGAACGGGCTCCGCTTTGTGAATGGAGAAGCCTGCTTCCGCTGCGTCGGGGGCCGCTATGGGCAGGCGATCACGCACCGCTGCAAGGACGGCGACCTCGTCGCGAGCGCGGGCGTGGCGCTCGAGAAGGCCGTACACCGCGCCCTGCGGGCGCGCCTCGCCCCCGACGCGTGGGTTTCACCGTCCGCCTACCTCGCCGAAGGGCTGGTTCAGGATGGTTTTCCGCGAGATCAAATCCACCACGTGCCGAACTTCGTGGAGGTGCGGGCGGTGCCCGGGGAGCTGGGGCAGAACGTCGTGTTCGCCGGGAGGTTGGCCGAGGAGAAGGGCATCGCGGAGGTGGCGGCGCTCGCCCTGGCTCTGCCAGAGCGGCGGATTGACGTGTTCGGGGATGGCGCCTGCCGGGCCATGTTGGCCCCGGCGCCCAACGTCACGCTCCACGGCTCGCGATCGCGCGCGGAAGTGCACGCGGCGCTCGCCGAGGCGGGCGTCGTCATCGTGCCTTCGCGGTGGCCGGAGAACCAGCCGTATGCGGTGCTGGAAGCCCAATTGTTGGCGCGCCCGGTGGTGGCCACGGCGGTGGGTGGCGTGCCAGAGCTCATTGAGGACGGCGTCGACGGGTGGCTGGTGCCGCCCGGGAACGCGCGGGCGCTCGTGACCGCTGTTCGTGCGGCGCTGGAACGGCCCGAGTTCGCGGCGGCGCTCGGCCGGCGCGCCCGCGCCCGCGTTGAACGGGAACACGCGCCCCGGCAGTGGTTTGGGCGCATGGGCAAGCTCCTGGGCCTGGACGTTCCCGCGTGACCACGAACCGCCCGCATCCGGCGCCCCCTTCGGCTCGCCGCGTCGGCGTCGTGCTCGCCGTGGGCATCCTCGCGGTGAGCACCGCGGGCACGCTCGTGCGGTTCGCCCCCGACGCCGCACCGCTCACCATCGCCTTCTGGCGTGTTGCGATCGCCACGTTGATCCTGCTTCCCGGCGCGCGCCCCGTCGCCCGCCGCGACGCCTGGCTCACGATTCTCGGCGGCCTGTTCCTCGCCCTGCACTTCTGGACGTGGTTCCTCTCGCTCCGCGAAACCACCGTGATGCGGAGCACGCTGCTCGTGTGCCTCACCCCGGTTTGGGCCGCGGGCTTCGAGTGGTGGTTCTTCAAGGCACCCCCGAAGCCCAGGTTCTGGGTGGGGATCACCATCGCGCTCACCGGAGTGGGCACCATGGTGGCCGGCGGGAACGCATCGGGGACCGGAGGCGCCTGGGGCGACGCGCTCGCGGCGCTTGGAGGGGTGCTCGGCGCCGCCTACTTCACCATCGGGCGGGGGGTACGCGCGCGGGTGCCGATCGCGCACTACGGTCCGCTCTCGTGCGGCGCGACCGCGGCCTGGCTGGGCGTGCTCGCGCTCCTCACCGGCTCGCCGCTCACCGGCTTCGCGGACCAAAGTTGGCTCGCCATCGTGGGCCTGGCGCTCGGCCCGCAGCTCCTGGGCCACCTCGGCTTCAACTACGCCGTGGGGCGGCTCCCCGCGGCCGTGGTGGCCGCGGTGATCCTGCTGGAGCCGGTGGGCGCGACGGCCGTGGCGGCGGTTGCGCTTGGGGAGAAGCCGGGAATTCTGGACGGCCTCGGCGGCCTGATCACGCTCGTGGGCGTGGCCGTGGCCGCGATGCCCCGACGACAGGCTACGCTCCCGGGATGATCCCTTCGTTCTTCCCCGTGTGGCTCACCGGCGGCGCATGGATCGTATTCGGCTCGATTCCAGCCTCCACTGCTCCGAATTCCACGCCGACGCTCCTGCCATCGAGCGATGAACACCACTTCGTGGCGCAATACGCGCCCGGCGAGGGGCTCACGGTCGAGCAATCGGCTCGGGTGGGCCAACGGTTCATACTGCAAACCTATGGAATTCATGAATCGAGCGGTGTGTGTATCGCGACCGTCAAGGAGGTTCACCTCGCGGCCGTCATCGACACCATGGAGGGATTTGAGCCCACCGACTCGCCGGGTCACACCCGGGTGAGCGAGATCCTGCAGATGACGAACCGGCGCCACGTGCTGGGCTCGGTGGAACTGAGCGGCGACTGCGCTGCCTTCAACGGCCCAAATGCCCGTGTGCCCGACGGGGCCTGGTCGCGGCCGGAAGGCGCCCCCGCGGTCGTTACGACGTCGCCGGTGAGTGTCGACGCGGGGGAGTCGGCGCGGGAACGCGCCCTGACCGACCGCGCGACCGCCGAGTTCCGAAAGCTGCCGTTGTGGGCGCCGATCCAGGCCGAGTGGGCGAAGCTTGACGAGGCGAAGGAGTACCCGCGCTGGGACGAAGGCGTCGGCATCTCCATCGCGACCGTGCGCGCCGCCGGACGTGACTGGGTGTACCTCTCGGCCAGCGCTTCCTGCAGCTTCAACGAGGCGGGATGGGCGCTGTGGGAGCTCGGGCCGGGCGACAAGTGGACGTTGCGCAGTGACGGCGTCCACCCCGCACCGCTCCCGGCCTTCGGCGCGGCGACCGACCTCGACGGGGACGGCGTGATTGAGTTCATCTCCGACGAGGGCATCACCAGCGGCACCGGCGGCACCTGGACCCGGGTGCTTGACTCGGAAGTGGACTGGATCGGGTGCGCCTGCTGAGGTCCCGCGCTGAACCGCGCCGGCCCCGCCCCGCGCGTTCAACGCCGGCGTCGGCCCCTGGCCAGCGCCGCCAAACCGAGCAACAACGCGGCACCGCCGGCCGGGGTCGAGGTCGAGGCGCACCCGCAGGCGTCGCCCTTCGTCTCACCGGTGTCGTCGCCGCCACCCGGAGGCGTGCCGTTGTCGGTATCGCCGCTATCCACCGGGCCCGTGTCTTCGCCCGTGTCGCCGCCGGTGTCCCCCCCCGTGTCCTCGCCCGTGTCTCCGCCCGTGTCGCCTACGGCGTCGGCGCCATCGCAGTCCTGATCGACGCCGTCGTCGGGAATGTCAGTGCCAGCCGGGTTCACCGTCGCATCGCCATCGTCACAGTCCGGCACGGCGCTCTCGGCGGCGTAGCCGGCGGGTGGCGAACAATCGATGGTTGAAACGGCGGAGTCGGTGTACCCGTCGCCGTCGCTGTCGGCGTACCAGGTGCTCGTTCCGCTCGCGGTGGGTCCGTCGATCACGCCGTCACAATCGTCGTCCACCCCGTTGCACACTTCCTCGGCGTCGGGGTTTACCGCCGCGTCTCCGTCGGCGCACTCCTCGCACGCCGCGTAACCATCGGCGTCCGCGTCGGCATATCCCGACGAACCATCACAATTGTAGTCCACGGGGTCTGCGCAATCGGTCTCGGGAGCGCCGGGGAAGCGCGTGGCGCTCGCGTCGTCGCAGTCGCCCTCCGCGGCCAACGCGCCGGCCTCGCCGGCATCGCTGCACACCAGGTCGGCGCTCGCGATCTCGGCGCCGCCGTCGGCCCGGTAACCGTCGCCATCCCCGTCTACGAAGCACACTTCCGCGCCGTCGCAGTCAGAGTCGACTTCGTCTCCCGTCACCTCGGTGGCGGCGGGGTTGATCGTCGCATCTGCGTCGTCGCAATCGACGCCCGGATCCGCCGCGGTGGCCTCGCCCGAAGCATCACAAGCCACGTTGCCGCTGGCGAACGTTGAGTCGTCCGGACGCCAGGAGTCGTCGTCCGCGTCCACATAGCAATCCTCGGCGCCGTCACAGTTACCGTCCACGAGGTCACCCGCGACTTCAACCGCATCCGGGTTCACCCCGGAATCCGCGTCGTTGCACTCCAGGCAGGCCGCCCAACCGTCGCCGTCCACGTCCTCAAAGCCCGTCGACCCATCGCAATTGTAGTCGTTCGGATCGGCGCAGTCGCCTTCGGCCGCGCCGGGGTTGTAGGCCGTGTCCGCGTCGTCGCAGTCGCCCGCCAGCGCGCTCAGGAGCGCCTCGCCCGCGTCGTCACAGTCGCTGTCCGCGGAGGCCACCGTGCTGCCATCGTCGGGCCGGTAGGCGTCGTCGTCGAGATCCGCGTAACAGACCTCCGATCCATCACAATCCGAGTCGACCGCGTCGCCGACGATCTCCAGCGCGCCCGGGTAGGCACCTGCATCGCCGTCGTCGCAGTCGAGCGCCACCGCGGCCGTGGCTTCACCGGGGCCGGTGCACGAGAGGCCGCTCGACACTACGGTCGTGGTGCTGCGGTACCCATCGCCGTCGACGTCGGCGAAGCACAGGTCGCCGCCGTCGCAGTCGGCATCGATCCCGTCGCCCGCGGTTTCGGCGCCGGCCGGGTTGATCGTCGCGTCCGTGTCGTCGCAGTCCAGGCCCTGATCGGCCGTCGCTTCACCGGCGTCGATGCAGCTCAAATCGCTGGAGGTGACGCTCGCCTCGGTGCGCCAGAGGTCCGCGTCGGCATCCACGTAGCAGAGCTCCGCGTCGTCGCAGTCAGCGTCGATCTCGTCACCAACAACCTCGATGGCATCGGGGTTGATGCTCGCGTCCGCGTCGTCGCAATCGCCGTCGGGGATCGCCGCGCTCGCCTCCCCCACCTCGTTGCACGCCACCGAGCCGCCGGACACGGTGGTGTCCGTCCGCCAGGCATCGCCATCGGCGTCTTCGTAGCAGACCTCCAGCCCGTCGCAGTCGCTGTCCACGCCGTCGCCCACCGCCTCCACCCCGTCCGGATTCACCGTCGCGTCGGTGTCGTCGCACTCCTCACACGCGCCCCAGCCGTCCGCGTCGGCGTCGGCATAGCCGGTTGAACCATCGCAGTTGTAGTCTGCTGGGTCCGTGCAGTCGGACTCATCCGCGCCGGGATGGAACGCATCGTCGCCGTCGTCGCAGTCGCCCGTGAGGTCGGAGTCCAACGCCTCCCCCGCGTCGGCGCAGTCGGAGTCAACCGAAGCGACGGTGGACGTGGAGTCGGGGCGGTATCCGTCGTCGTCTGCGTCGAGGTAGCACACCTCCTCGCCATCGCAGTCCTCGTCCACGCCGGAGCCGACGACCTCGGCTGCGCCCGGGTAGGCGTCCGCATCGCTGTCGTCGCAGTCGAGGTCGGCCGATCCGAGCGCCTCGCCCACGTCCATGCAGTCGGCGTCCGCGGAGGTGACGACGAAGGCGGTGCGCGCGGAGTCCCCGTCCGCGTCGACGTAACAGCTCTCGCCCCCGTCACAATCGGCGTCCACGCCGTCTCCCGCCACGTCGGTCGCGGCGGGGTTGACCGCGCTGTCCGCATCGTCGCAATCGCCCGCGGGCTCGGTGCGGAGCGCCTCGCCGGCGTCCGCGCAATCGTCGTCCACCGAGGCCACCGTTGCGCCCGAATCCGGGCGGTAGCCGTCCTCATCGGCGTCGGCGTAGCAGGTCTCGCTGCCATCGCAGTCGTTGTCGATCGCGTCGCCCACGATGTCGAGGGCCCCGGGGTGAACCGCACCGTCGGCGTCGTCGCAATCCGAGGTGTCGGCTACCGTATCGGCCGGCGGATCGCACGCTTCGCTCGCCGCGCCGGCGCCGTAGGTGTCGCCGTCCATGTCCACGTAGTAGGTCACAACGCCAACGGGGGCGGTGTCGTCGTCGTCTGCGCGTCCGTCACAATCCTCGTCCGTATCCGCGGCATCGCAGCGCTCCGTCGCCCCCGGGCTCACGTCCGCGTCGCCGTCGTCGCAGTCCGTCGCGTCTGCCACGAACCCCGCGGGCGCCGAACAAGCCGCCGTGGAGGTCGAGAGATCGCCGAACCCGTCGCTGTCGGAATCGGCGTAGAACGTGCTCGTCACGCCGTCGTCCGCGAGGCCATCGCAGTCGTTGTCGGCGCCGTCGCAAACCTCGGTGGCGCCCGGGTAGATCGCGGCGTCGGCGTCGTCGCAGTCCGTCGAAGTTGCGACGTAGCCAGACGGGAGATCGCAGTAAGCGGCCGACGTGGAGCCGCCGTAGGTGTCGGCGTCACTGTCGGCATACCAGGTTGATTTTCCGGCGGCCGCCGTAGAAGCATCGAGGTCGTCGGCCAGGCCGTCGCAGTCCTCGTCGGTGTTGCCTGCGTCGCAAATCTCGGTGGCGCCGGGGTTCACGGCGGCGTCGCTGTCGTCGCAGTCTGTGGACGTCGCAACGTACCCCGAGGGCGCGTCGCAGTAGGCGCCCCCGCCGGCGCTTCCGTAGGTATCCGCGTCCGCATCCACATAGTACGTGCTCTTTCCGGCAGCGGCCGCGCCGGAGTCGAGGTCGTCGGCGAGGCCGTTGCAGTCCTCGTCGGTGTTGCCCGCGTCGCAAACCTCGGTGGCGCCCGGGTTTACAGCCGGATCGCTGTCGTCGCAGTCGGTGGACCCGACGACGTACCCAGCGGGGCGGTCGCAGTACGCGCCCGACGTGGAGCTACCGTAGGTATCCGCGTCACTATCCGCGTAGTAGCTGGTCTTTCCGGCTGCGGAAACCGAAGTGTCCAGATCATCAGCGAGGCCGTCGCAGTCTTCGTCGGTGTTCCCGGCGTCGCAAATCTCGGTGGCGCCCGGGTTTACCGCCGCGTCGGTGTCGTCGCAGTCGGTAGCGGTCGCGACGGAGCCGGCCGGCTGATCGCAATACAACGCAGCCATACCGCTTCCGTAGCTGTCCCCATCTTCATCAGCGTAGTAGCTGGTCTTTCCGGATGCGGCGGCCGAGGCGTCCGCGTCGTCCGCCGCGCCATCACAATCCTCATCGGTGTTGCCGGCGTCGCAAATCTCCGTGGCGCCGGGATGAATCGCGGCGTCGGCGTCGTCGCAGTCGGTTGAGTTCGCAACGTACCCCGTGGGCCGGTCGCAATAGGCGCCCGACGTGGAGCTACCGTAGGTGTCAGCGTCGGCATCGGCGTAGTACGTGGACTTCCCAGAGGCAGCCACGCTTGCATCCGCATCGTCCGCCGCGCCATCGCAGTCTTCGTCGGTGTTCCCCGCGTCGCAAACCTCTGTCGCCCCCGGGTGAACGGCGGCATCGGTGTCGTCGCAATCCGTGGACGTGGCGACGTAGCCCGAGGGGGCGTCGCACACGGTAACCGCGGTCGAGCTTCCGTAGCTGTCCGCGTCCACGTCGGCGTACCAGGTCGACGTTCCGGAGGCGGACACCGAAGCGTCGAGGTCATCCGCCACGCCGTCACAGTCCTCGTCCGTGTTGCCCGAGTCGCAAACCTCGGTGGCGCCGGGGTGAATCGCCGCGTCGGTGTCGTCGCAATCGGTAGACGCGGCGACGTAGCCGCTCGGCCGGTCGCAATAGGCACCCGAGGTATCGCCACCATAGGTGTCGGCGTCGGCATCGGCGTACCAGGTCGTCTTTCCCGATGCGGAAGCGGAGGCGTCGAGGTCGTCGGCCAGGCCGTCACAGTCCTCGTCCGTGTTCCCGGCGTCGCAGATCTCCGTCGCACCCGGGTGAACGGCGGCGTCCGCGTCGTCGCAATCCGTGGAGGTCGCGACGTAGCCCGAGGGCGCGTCGCAGTAGGCGCCCGAGGTGTCGCTTCCGTAGGTATCGGCGTCGGCATCAACGTAGTACGTGGTCTTTCCCGATGCGGCGGCCGAAGCATCGTCGTCGTCCGCCGCGCCGTCACAATCCTCGTCGGTGTTGGCGGCGTCGCAAATCTCGGTGGCGCCGGGGTGAACGGCGCCGTCGGTGTCGTCGCAATCGGTGGCGGTGGTAACGTAGCCGCTCGGTCGGTCGCAGTAGGCGCCCGAGGTGGAGCTGCCGTAGGTATCGGCGTCGGCGTCGGCGTAGTACGTGCTTTTGCCGGATGCCGCGGCGGAGGCGTCCAGGTCGTCGGCGAGCCCGTCACAATCCTCGTCGGTGTTCGACGCGTCGCACACCTCCGTCGCACCCGGATGAATCGCGGCGTCGGAATCGTCGCAATCGGTCGAGGTCGCGACCGAGCCGGAGGGCTGGTCGCAGAAGCTACCAGACGAGGAACCCCCGTAGGTGTCCCCGTCGGCATCCTCGTACCACGTCGTTTTTCCGGTGGATGAGACCGATCCGTCGAGGTCGTCCGCGAGGCCATCGCAGTCTTCGTCGGTGTTCGACGCGTCACAAAGCTCCGTCGCACCCGGGTGAATCGCAGCGTCTGCGTCGTCGCAATCGGTCGCCGTCGCGACAGAACCGGCGGGCATGTCGCAATACGCGCCCGAGCTGGAACCGCCGTAGGAGTCCCCGTCCGAATCCACGTAATACGTCGTTTTTCCAGACGCGCTCGCCGATCCGTCCAGGTCGTCCGCCAGTCCATCACAGTCTTCGTCCGCGTTTGCCGCGTCGCAAATCTCGACGGCGCCCGGATTGGCCGCGGCCGAGCTGTCGTCGCAGTCCGTCGCGTTCGCCACGTAGCCGCTGGGTTGATCGCACGCGGCAACGCTCGTGGCGGCGGCCCCATACCCATCCCCGTCCGCGTCCAGATACCAGGTGCTCCTCCCGCTGGCCGCGGCCGAAGAATCCAGGTTGTCGGCCAGCCCATCACAGTCTTCGTCGGTGTTCGCCGCGTCGCAGATCTCGGTGGCCGCGGGATTGATCGCGCTGTTGCTGTCGGCGCAATCCTCGAGGTAGCCCGAGCCATTGCTAACGTAGCCATCGCCGTCGGCGTCCACGCCGCCAAGCTCCAGAACAACGCGGCCAGCGCCGCTGCCATACCCAGGCGAAGCCAGGAGGATATCGGCGTTCCCATCGCCGTTCACATCGCCACCACCAACCGCGGTGCCCAGCTTGTTGCCGCTGCTGCCCGTGAACGTCGTGGACACGGTTGTGGAGGCGAGTCCGCTTGAGCTACCATCGTACAACGCCGTATATCCAGCGTCCGTGGTGACGGTGGGCGCGCCGACCAGCAGCTCTGAATACCCGTCATCGTCGGTGTCTCCGATCGCGGCGAGGGCGCCGCCGAAGTAGCCATTGGCGCTCGGCCCATCGAAGTTGGCGGTGTTCCCCGTGGGGATCGCTCCCGAAGCCCCGCCGGTCGACTGATAATAATACACACGTCCTTTCGGGTTCGCGGCCGAGGTCGCCGTAACCGCGCCAACGACCATGTCCGCGTAGGCATCGCCGTTGTAGCTGCCTTCTACCGATACGGAGTAGCCGTATCGATAGTTGTTGTTACCCCCGTCATAGTCCACCTTGGTCGGGGTGGTGGTGAAGAACGTGGATGCGCCGGTGTAGAGCGACACTCGGCCTTTGTTGGTGGAGCGCGCGGGCGCCCCCACCGCCATCTCGGAGTACACATCCGTGGTCGCGCTTTTTCCGGCGCTCACGGACCAGCCGTATTGGTCGCCGCTGGTCAAGCCGGTCAGCGTCCGGACCGTGGTGCTTACCCCGGAGCTAGAACCCGCATAGATCCACGCGCGCCCCGTGGACGAGCTGTAGCCGTACTCGCCGATCACCACGTCGCTGTAGCCATCCCCGTTCACGTCGCCGCACGCCACGGCGTTGCCAAAATAGGCGCTGGCGGTCGCCGAGCCCGTGAGCTTGGTAGACATCGTGCTGGACAAACCAGAGGAAGATCCGTGGTATACCCACACCGCCCCGTCGTTGGTAGTCGTGGTGGTGGAGTAAGGGGCACCGACGATGAGGTCGAGGTAGGTGTCCCCGTTCACGTCCCCCGAATCCAGGGAGTATCCGAACTTTCCGGCCCCCGACGGCACCGTGAGGGTGACGCTCGGAGTAGTGGAAGGCGCCGTGGAGGTGCCCACGTACACGTACACCGCGCCCGCCGCACCGTTGTAGCCGGGGACGCCAATCGCGATGTCCGCCTTCCCGTCTTTGTTGAAATCACCGGTCGTCACCGCGGTGCCAAGGGCGTCGGTGGAGCTGGTGGCGCCCGTCCAGGTGGTCACGGCGGTGGTCATCACGGGGTCGACCCGGATTGGCCACACCGCGTCGGTATCGTCCACGACGATGCGAATCCGCCCGCCGCTTCCCGGAGAGTCAACCTCGAAAAACGCCGCGAGTGGCCGGCCCTCCGCGTCGGAGGCGTGCAGCCCTTCGATCATCCACACGCCGCTCGATGTGACCAACTCAACGGAGTCGCCGCGCGAAACGGCGTTCGCCCCCTCCACCTCGAGCGCCAGCACGATGTCTCCGCTTCCGGAAGGCCGCTGGAGCAGATCCCACCCCTGCTCCAGCCCAGCCGGCGCGTTCACCCACCACTCCGTCGCCGAAGCGCGGGCGTACTCCACGCGGCAGGCCGTTTGGCCCGTCTCGTCCACGGTGCCGCAGACCTGCGACGGCGCGGCCTCGCCGGCCGGCTCGATCTCGCCGCGACCCCAGCCCGCGAACGACACGCGCACGCGCCCCGCCGGTCCGGCGAGCTGGGCGCCCTGCTCGTCAAGGTTGGCTCCAAACGTCCAGGAATCGCTCGTCGAGGCGAAAGCGGCGCCCTCGGCTCTGAACGCAGCGCCCAGCGGCGCGGCAACAATTGTACCGGTCGACTCCGGGGCGGAGTCGGCGGCGGGCGGCGCGCACGCCACCAGCACAGCGAGGGTAAGCGGCAAAGGCGAAAGGAGGTGGGTTGAGCGCATGCGCGCCTATGCCCGCGAATGCCGCTCCCCGCAAACACCATCGGCAAGCTTGCCCCGGCGGCATCGCGGAATCCTCGCCGCGAAGGCCCCAGAAGCACTGTACTCACCGCGGGTACACCAGTCTTCGCCCTCGCCCCTCCCCACGCCGCCGAGCCCCCGCGTTACCTCGCAAGCGTGCTGTTCCTGTTCGCCGCCGCCGCCCTCGCGCAGTCCCCGCTCCGCGTTTCTACGCTGCCCATCCCCCTGGGCAACGCCGGCCTCACCGTCGACGCTGCGCCGGCCGATGGCGTGCCCGACGGTTGGACAGTCGCCGCACAGTCTGGGAACCTCCGCGTTGTTCCTGGTAAAGAGGCGAGCACGGCGGCGCTCAGCTGGACCGCCGGCACCAAGGCCAGCTTGTGCTCGGCTCCCGTGGCGGTGCCGGAGGGCGCAACGCTGCGCCTTCACTCCCGCGTAAAGGGCGCCGCGGCCCTGGAGGATGTCACCGCGGTGCACCTGCACATCGCAGGCCCCAAAGGCGAGCTGCACACCGCGCGCCGGCGCATGGACATCGGCGCGTTCCCCTGGGAAAACCTGGATATCCTCTCAACGGTGCCGCCGAGCGGCAACCAGGCCTGGTTGTGCGTGGAAGTGCAGATGCAACGCGCGGAAGCGGCGGGGCAGCTCAGCCTCGCGCCGTTCACCCTGGAAGCGCTGAGCGCCGAGAGCCGAGAGCCGAAGCTGCCAATCCGACGGGTGATCCTCGTTTCCATCGAGGCATTCCGTCGGGACCACGTCACTGCCTACGGCTACCCGCGCAACACCACCCCCAACCTCGACGCCTTGATCGCCGAGGGTGTGAGCTTCGACCAACACTATGTGCCCGCCCCGTACACCCATCCCTCGCTCGCATCGCTGATCACCGGCCAGCTCCCCGTCACGCTCGGGTTCGTGGACAACATCCCCTCCATCGGGAAGAGTTTCCCCACCGCCGCCGATCTGATGTCGCAGGCCGGCTACGTTACCGCGGCGTTCAACGTGCAGTATGTGCTGAGCAATCGCTACGGGCTCAACCGCGGCTTCCACTACTACCGCAACCACCCGAACGACACGCCCGCCAACGTGCTCAACGACGAGCTGCTCCCGTTCTTGACCGCGCACGCCGCCGACAACGTGTTCGCCTGGGTGCACTACTTCGATCCCCACGGGCCCTACCGCCCGCCCCTCCGCTTCCGAACCCTCTTCGATGACGACGCTCTGTGGTCCGCCGATCCGATGCGGGTAGAGCGCGGAGAGGCCGCGGAGGGAGCGCCGACCGTGCCCAAGTACATCTTCGACGCCAACCAGAACGAACGCCGGCATTACGTCGCGGCGTATGACGGGGACATCGCGTTCACGGACGCCGAGCTCGGGCGCCTCGTCGCCTACCTGCGCGCCTCCAACCAGGACGACACGCTGCTGGTCGTCACCGCCGATCACGGCGAGTCGATGACCGATCACGGCCGGTACTTCTGCCACGGGAGCCTCTACGACCACGACCTCCACGTGCCCTTCGTCGTGTGGGGCCCGGGCCTCGTGGCGGGAGGCCAGCGAACCGACGCGCTCACCTCGCACGTAGACGTGCTGCCCACGCTGCTGGACTACGGCGGCGCAGGGCAATTGCCCGGCTTCGCGGGGATCAGCCTGCGCCCGATGCTGGAAGGGAAACCCGCGCCGGCCCGCGAATGGGTAAGCTCTGTGGTGGGGCGCGCCGAGAACCTCCGCTATGCGCTACACGCGCCCGGGGGGCTCAAGGTGCTCACCGACCCGTATGGCTCGTTGTTACAGGCGTTTGACGTACATGCCGACCCCGCCGAGCTGATCGAACTCACCGGCAAGGACCGCGCGCCGGCCAAGGCGCTCGCCAAGCGGTTCGCAGCGTGGCGCCGCTCGACCTCGACTACAAAGGTGAAGCCGCAGACACTCGACAAAGAAGACGAGGAGCGCCTCCGGGCGTTGGGCTACATCGAATGAGCATGCCCAGGCTCCCCGGCGTTTACGTACGCGATCTCGTCGTTCATCCCGACGATCGCGGGCGGCTGTTTGAGGTGCTCCGCAGCGACGACCCGGAATTCGGGGGCTTCGGTCAGGCCTACATCACGACCACCTACCCAGGCGTCGTGAAGGCCTGGCACCGCCACCAGGCGCAGGACGACCACTTTTGCGTGCTGAAGGGCATGATCAAGCTGGTGATCCATGACAATCGCCCGGGATCGCCCACGGCGGGGGTGACCGACGAGATCTGGTTCGGCGAGCACAAGCTGCGCCGGGTCGTGGTGCCAGCCGGGCTGTGGCACGGGTGGACGTGCGTGAGCGAGCGGGAGGCCATGATCCTGAACCTCGCAACCGCCGTGTACAACCACCAGAAGCCAGACGAGGAGCGCCTCCCGGCCCACGGCGTAATCCCCTACGACTGGGCCCGGCGGGACGGTTGACGGAGCGCCTGACGGTTCGGGTGATCGATCGCGTTACCAGGGTGCAGGCCGCCGAGTGGGACGCCCTGGTTCCGGCCGCCGATCCCTTCCTCCGAAGCGCCTTTCTGGCCTCAGTGGAGCGGAGCGGGGCGGTTGGAACGGCGGCCGGATGGGCGCCAGGCCACGTCGTGGTGGAGCGAGCAGGCAAGGTGGTGGCGGCCCTCCCCACCTTCCTTCGCACCGACTCCTGGGGCGAGTACATCTTCGACCACGGCTGGGCCAACGCCGCCCATCGCGCGGGGATCCGATACTATCCAAAACTCACCTCCGCCGTGCCATTCACGCCAGCCGCGGCGGGGCGAGTGCTCGGAGATCCGGACCACCTGCCGGCGCTGGTGGCCGGCGTGGAGCAGGTGCGGCTGCAGGCCGGTGCGTCGTCGCATCACGTGTTGTTCTGCTCGCAAGCCGAGGCAACCGCGCTCGCCGCGCTCGGCTACACCACCCGGCTAGGCTTCCAATTCCACTGGGAGGACGAAGGCTTCGGAGACTTCGATGGCTTCGTGGGCCGGCTCACGTCGCGGCGACGCAAGGAGCTTTTGCGGGAGCGGCGGCAGGTTCGGGAAGCGGGCGTGGAGGTGCGCGTGCATCGGGGAGAGGATCTTTCCACGGGAGACTGGGCGGCCATGCACCGTTTTTACCGCTCCACCCAGCACCAGCACGGCCAGGAGGGGTACTTGCCCGAGCGGTGGTGGACCGAGGAGCTGCCCGCGTTGCCCGACACGCTCGTAGTCCTGGCGAGGCGCGGGGGCGTGCCCATCGCGGGGGCGCTGAACTTCACCCGGGGAACCTCGCTCTATGGTCGCTACTGGGGCGCGGACGAGGAGGTGCGCGGCCTGCACTTTGAGGTTTGTTACCACGCGCTGGTGGAGTGGGCGCTGCAGAACGGCGTGAAGCGAGTTGAAGCAGGCGCCCAGGGCGAACACAAGCTGCAACGCGGCTTCTTGCCCAGGCTCACCTACAGCGCGCATCGGATCGCGGATCCCCGCCTGCACGGCGCGGTGACGGAATTCTGTGGACGGGAAGCGGAGGCCGTTCGCGCGACGGTCGCAGAATACATGGAACACGGCCCATTTTCCGGCGGAAGCGCGATGCGCGGCGAAGGGGCCTGACCTTGAGAATGGGCGCGGCGCATCGCCCGGATCGTGGCTATTCTCCGCCCGTGCTGACCCTCCTGTACCTGACCTCCGCGTGTGTGGCTCCTCTCGATTCCGCAGCCGAGTCCGGTGGCGATGAAACGGGGGTTGACTCGGGCGATTCTGGCGACACGGCCGACTCGGCGATCTCCACCCTGCCGGATGAGGCCCCGCTGGCCGAGGTAGACGTGCTGGTGATTGGCTCCGGCGCCGGCGGGCTCGGGGCCGGCTGGGCCGCGAAGAACGAGGGCAGGTCCGTGCTGGTGATCGACCGCGCCGCGACGGCGGGAGGAGCCACGGTGAACGCCGGGAACTACTGGGCGGCGGGGACGCAGTGGCAGATGGATGCGGGCGTGGCCGACAGTACAGAGCTTGCGCTCTCGGAGTGGAACGATTTTACGGGTGGGGATGCCGCCAGCCCCGTCGTCCAGCGCTTTGTCGAGGAATCCGCCAGCGTTCTGGAGTGGCTGGTGAGCCTCGGCGCCGGATTCAAGCTGTCGTCCAACGTCGCGACCGATTCGGGAACGGTGCCGCGCGAGCACCAGCCGAGCCCGGATGCGGGATTGCCGCCGGTAGATCAGCTCACGCGCGAGCTGGCCGACCAGCTCCTCCTCGAAACGACGGCTACGGCGCTGGTTTTGGACGGAACGGCGGTGGCCGGCGCCTGGGTGACGGACGCGGCCGGGAGCGCGGGGTGGATCCACGCCGGCCGCGTTGTCGTCGCGACGGGCGGCTTCACGCGAAACGACGCGATCGTGCTCGCCGCGATCCCGGAGCTCGCGGATTACCCGTCGTGGTACGAGTCGTTCCCGGGAATGGACGGCAACGGCCTCACGATGGCGGAAGCCGCAGGCGCGACCACGCAGAACATGGACCACCTCGGCCTCTACGCGCACGGCGTGGAGGACGCGAAGATTGGCCAGCCGGAAGTCATGGTTCTGGTCGGCCTCGACAGCGCCATGGTGGTGGACTCGGCCGGGCACCGCGTGGCCGACGAGCGGGAGTTCGGCTCGGTGTCGATGGGCACCCGCTACCTCACAGAAGGACCGTACTACGCGATCTTTGACGATGTCACGTGGAGCGTGCTCGGCCTGCAGGGGCGGGGGTTCAATTACCAGGACGATCCCGACGGCCTGAACGTCACCGCGTTGGAATACGAGACGACGCACGACGTCGCGGCCGGCGACGACGGCGTGGCCCTCGGCGCCGACCTCGGCGTAGACGGCGCGGCGATTCAGGCCGCCTTGGACCTCTACAATGCGGATGCCGCCACCGGCACCGACACCGAATTCGGCAAGCCGACGCCCACGTTCACGCCGCTGCTCGCCCCGCCCTACCGCGCGCTTCCGCTCGTGCTCGGGCGCTCGAAAAGTTTCGGCGGCCTCGCGACCAATGACGATGGCGAGGTCGTGGATGGAGCGGGCGTCGTGATTCCAGGTCTGCTCGCCGCCGGAGAAGCGTGCGGGTTCCTGGGTACAACGGGTATCGGCTACGGCTTCAACGGCTCGGTTACCGCCGCGTGGTGGTCGGGCCTGCGCGCCGGGGCGTCGGCCGCGAAGTAGGGTTACGTGCGGGCGGTGACCCTCCTTCTGCTCCCCCTTTTTGCGGCGTGTACGCTCGTTTCCAATGCGGAGGTGGAGGGGAAGTTGGGCGGGGGGGATTCCGATCTCGGGAACGGGATGGCTTTCCAAGAGCAACTGCCGGACCAAACGTCGGCGACCCTTACGGAGGCGATCACATTTACGGAGGGTGCCGTGTCCGCCCAGGATCTGGACAAGTCGCCGTCGAGCGGCAGCACGGACACGGTCGACGGGAGCTTGAGCCTCAACGGGAGCGAAGGCTGGGACGGCAACGACGCGGATGCCTACCGCTTCTGGGTGCAGGCCGACCGGGGCGAGCTCGATGTGCGAATGCACGCCACTTGGGAGCGCGCTGAGGTTGACTTGGATTTTGGGATCTTTGGCGACCCCGACGGGGACGGTATCTACAACGACTGGTTCACGACGTTTGGCGAAACCTCTTGTCGAACCGACGCCAAACCGGAAGTGTGCCAGACGCCGCCGCCTCTCCCGCCAGGCGAGTATTACCTCCTTGCCCTGGCGTACCTGGGCTCCGGCGAAGAGCCGTACCACATCGAATTGGAGTGGGATCCTTAGGTTCCCACCGCCGCCGCATCCGCGAACACCGTGAAGTCCGGATGGCGGAGCCGCCCAGCGGGGATGGCCGGATCGCCAGCGAGAAGCTGCCCGAGCGCGGCGCGGCGATCGGCACCGGCCGCGATCAAAACGATGGCCCGTGCGCGGGCGAGGGTGGGCAGCGTGAGTGTGACGCGGGCCAGCCCCGCTCGGGGCGCGACCGCGACCACATCGCAACGCTCGCGAAGCGCGGCATCCCCGGGAAACAAGGCGGCGACCGATCCGTCGGGGCCGAGCGACAAAACGATGAGATCGAGCACGGCTCGACAGGGCGGCGCGGCGAGCGTGAGCGCGTAGCGTTGTGCGGCGCTGGCGCCCAACGCATCCGTGGCCGGTTCGACCGGAATCCCGGTGAAGGTGGCGGGGACCGCCAGCAGCCCCCAGAGCTGCGCCCAGGTGCGCGCCGGGTGCGACTCGGGCACAACCGCCTCGTCGACCTGCCAGACGCCGATGCGCGACCAGGGCGCCCGCTTGGCAGCGAGCGCCTCCAGGAACGGCACCATTGCCGGGCCCCCCGAAAGGCCGAGCTGAACGCCAGCTTGGGACGCCCGAAGCCGCGACGCGACCGCCTCGGCGGCGCGCGTTGCAGGGTGGGGGTCCACGACGAGCTGGGCGAGCACGGCTCAGTCTAACGAGTCGACGCCCGTTTGCGGCGTAGCGCCGCCACCCCGGCCGCCAACGGCACCAGGCGCAGTCCGGCCTCCCCGGTGGCGCAGCCGCAGGGATCGACAGGTTCACCGCCGGTATCGGCGGAGTCGAGCGGCGTGTCGGTATCGGTATCCGTATCCGCGTCCACGTCGGTGTCCGCGTCGGCCACATCGATGGTCACACTATCGGCGAAGGCCCACCGATCGCCGGTTTTTTCGTCGTCGCCGTTGCCAGCCAGGCCAGCGCCGTACAGCTTGAACGCGCCCCCGGCTTCCGACGACCAGGTGAAGTCGTAGGTGAACGAGCCTCCCGCCATCTCCCCCGGCTCGCTGTGGGTGATCTCGTGACTTGAAACTCGCGTATTGCTGCCCTTGGCGAGGTCTCCGCCGTACGTATCGTCGTCCAGACCCTTGGCCGCGATGTCGAGCCCCGCCACCTTGGCGGAGGCATGCTCCACGATCAACGTCAGGTTCACCACCTCGCCGATCGCAACGGCCACCTTGTCGGCCGTGAGCGTGACCGTGGTCTCCTCGGAGTCCCCACCGTGGCACGTGCACCCCGCCGCGGCGACTCCGGACTTGCCCCCCGGGCTGGCGAACGCGGCGGAAAAGCAGGCGAAGACGATCAGCATGGCGCCTCGGGCGAAGGGCGGCGGCGACGCAGAGCGGCGGCCGCCAACAGCAGCGCCGGCAATGTACCCGCAGAGGGGTCGGCCGCGCACCCCCCGCATTCGGCGTCGGGTGTCGCCGCGGCGGAATCGCCACTTGGATCGGCGTCGGCGTCCGGGTCGCCGCCGGAGTCGCCGGAGTCCCCGGTGTCGCCAGAGTCTCCCGAGTCGGCGGGATCCCCCGAGTCGCAGTCGAGGGCGATCTCCCGATCGGTATCGTCGCAATCCTCGTCAACGCGCACGCCGTCGTGATCCTGATCGTAGTCGTCGCTGCCATCGCAGTCGGCGTCGATGCCGTCGTACCACGTATCGGTAGCAGCAGGGTTGATCGCCGAGTTCGCGTCGTCGCAGTCGTCCCCGCCGAACGCCGCGTCGTCGTATCCGTCGTCATCGCGGTCGTGGTCGTTGCGAACGTCGCAGTCGTGCTCGACGCCGTCCCCGAGGTCGGGCGCGCCGGCGTACGTCGAGGCATCGGCGTCGTCGCAGTCGCTGCCGCCGAAGGCTTCAGAGTCGAAGCCGTCGCCATCGGCGTCGAAGTCGGAGCCGCCGGAGCAGTCGGCGTCGAGGCCGTCGTAGGGCGTTTCCATCGCGTCGGGGTTCACCGTCGCGTCGGCGTCGTTGCAATCCGCAGGGTACAACCAGCCATCGAGGTCGGCGTCTGCGTCGTTTCCATCGCAGTCGTCGTCCACGCCGTCGTACCACACCTCCGCCGCGGCGGGGTTCACGGCGGCGGCCCCATCGTCGCAGTCGAGCGCGTCGGCGACGTAGTCCGCGGGGGCCGAGCACGCGATGGTGGCGACGGTCGCGTCTCCGTAGCCGTCGCCATCTGCGTCCGCGTACCAGAACGTTGCGTCTGAGGCGTCGGGTTCGTCGGTGGTGCCATCGCAGTCGTTGTCCACGCCGTCGCAGACCTCGCCGCCCGAGGGCGACACCGCCGCGTCGGCATCATCGCAATCGCTCGAATCGCTGACGTAGCCGCTCGGTGCGCTGCAATCCGAGATGGACGTCGCGGCGTCGCCAAAGGCATCTGCGTCGGCATCGGCAAAGTACACGTTCGCGTCGACCGCGGCGTCGTCGGCCGCTCCGTTGCAGTCATCGTCCGCACCGTCGCAAGTCTCCGGGGCGCCAGGGAATGCGGTGGCATCCGCGTCATCGCAGTCCGTCGAGTCCGCTACATATCCGGCGAGGCTGAGGCAGCTCTGCGTCGCGACGGCGGGATCGCCGAATCCATCGCTGTCCACGTCTGCATACCAGTCCGACGCATCCGCGGCGGTATCCGGGTCCACCGCGCCGTCGCAATCGTCGTCCACCCCGTTGCACAGCTCCGCCGCAGCGGGGTTCACGGCCGCGTTGCCGTCGTTGCACTCCATGCACGCCACGAACCCGTCGCCGTCGAGGTCCTCCATCGTCACCGACCCGTCGCAATTGAAGTCTTCGGCATCGGTGCAGGTTTCGGTCGCGCCGGGGTGGTAGGCGGCGTCGCGGTCGTCGCAATCGCCGGGGAGCGCGGCGTACCCGGCCGGCGCCGCGCAGTCGTCTACCGTAGCCCCCGACTCGCCATACCCATCGGCGTCGGAGTCCAGGTAGAAGGTGCGCGCATCGGTCGCGTCTTCGTCCGTCGCGCCGTCGCAATCCTGGTCTGCGCCGTCGCAAGTTTCGCTTGCCGCGGGGTTCACGCCAGGCAGGGCGTCGTCGCAATCGGTCGACGTGGGGAGGTAGCCACTGGGGATCGTGCAGGCCAGGATCGTTGTCGAACCCGCGTAACCATCCCCATCCGCGTCGCGATACCACGTGACCGCGTCGGCGCTGGTGGCCGGGTCAGTCGCGCCGTCGCAGTCGTTGTCAACCGTGTCGCAGCGCTCAACCGCCGCGGGGTTCACGCTCGCCTCCGCGTCGTCGCAGTCGGTGTCGTCGGCGACATAGCCCGAAGGAACGTCGCAGCTCACGGTGAAGGTCGAGGGCGAACCATACCCGTCCCCGTCGTCGTCCAGGTACCAGGTCTCGGCGTCGATCGCGCTCGATTCGTCGATTTCGTCGTCGCAGTCGTCGTCGACGTCGTTGCAGAGCTCGTCCTCCCCCGGGTTCACCGCCGCGTCCGCGTCGTCGCAATCGGTCCCCGATCCGTCGTCGCACACTTCATAGCCGTCCGCGTCTACGTCCTCGCAGCCATCGTCCACGATGATGCTGAGGTTACTCGCCTTTACCCACGCATCTCCCGAGTCGGAGCCGTTGTTGTTGTTCGACTGGCCCACCCCGCGCAGGCTGTAGGTGCCTTCGGTCGTGGGCGCGGTCCACGTCATGTCGAACGTGATGGAGCTGGCGGTCATCGCCGTGGCCGAGAGGTGGGTGACCTCGGACGATCGCACCTGGGTGTTGCTCCCAGCGGTAAACGTGCCGCCCGTCGCTGAAACATCGAGCCCGCCGTACGCACGCGCGGCCGACGTACTCCCCACGATGAAGCTCACGTTCACGACGTCGCCCGGCTCGACCGTTGACGCGCTGGCCGAGAACGAGGCGGAAACGGACGACGAGGGGAGCGCCCCGTGGCAACTGCAGCCGCTGGTAGAGTTGCCGGTTTGCCCTGATCCGTGGGCGGCAGCGGGCGCAACAAGGGCCAGGAGCAAGAGCATGCCCGAGTGTGCCGCGGAGCGGGGGTGTGCGCAAGTCCCCGGGGTGCCGGGTTCGGGATCGGACCGGTGCGCGGTAGCGACGAAGGGGCGGGCCGCGATAACCATCGGGGGCGGCGCAGCCCGTCGCGGAGGTCTGCATGACGATGGTGCTCCCGGTGAACGTTGTGGCTCGGCCGGCCGAGTGGGGTTCTGGCTACGCGACGGAGAAGATGTTCGACACGGCGGCGGGCACCTACTGGTGCACCCCTTCCGGCGCCCAGTGGCCGGTCACGATCGGGCTGCAGCTCCAGGCGGCGGCGATGGTGGAGGCGATCGGCTTCGACACCCGCGTTTCGGGCTACGAAACGAGCGCGCCGCGGGACGTGATGATCGAGGTGGCCCCGGCGAACGCGCCGCAGAGCTTCATGCGCGTAGGCGCCGCCGCGCTGCCGATGGGGCAGCTCACGCACGTGCCGCTCCAGGCGGCGTTTCCTGCGGTTGCGATCCGGATCACGCTCCTGAACAACCACGGCGGGGGCTACGCGGCGATCGCGTCGTTGCTCGTGCTCGGCACGCCCGCTGGATACGGCCAACAACCTGGATATCCGCCCGCTGCGACGCCGGGCTACGCGCCGGCGGCAGGCTACGCGCCGGCCGGATTCGCGGCGCCCCCCGGCTACCCCCCGCAGCCCGGCTACCCACCCCAACCCGGGTATGCTCCGCAGCCCGGCTATCCGCCGCCCGTTCCCAACGCTGCGCCCGCCTATGGGCAGCCGCCCGGCTACCCGCCGCAGCCGGGCTACCCGCCGCCAGTCCCAGGCACAGCCTACGGTCAGCCGACGCCCGGCTACCCGCCGCAGCCGGGGTACGCGGGCCAGCCGGGCTACCCGCCGCAGCCGGGGTACGCGGCCCAACCGAGCTATCCACCGCCAGTTCCCCAGCCCGGCTACGGCATGCCCCAAGCTGGTTACGGCGCCGCCAGCCCCTTCCCCGTTGGCACCAAGGTCGACGCGCGCTGGCGCGGCGGGGGATACTGGGGCGGCAGCGTCGTGAACTTCGACGGCGCCCGCTACGAGGTGCGCTGGGACGATGGGTCCGGGCCGGAGTGGATCGTCGCAACCGACGTGAAGCGGGCGGGCACAAGTTAGGCGACCGCGCCGCGAACACGTTACCGGGTGCCCCCCCCGGAACCTCCCATGAGCGCAGAGACGCCCAGCGTAAACATCGGCGAAGCCTTCTCCATCTTCTCGGAGGAGCCCTCGTGGATGAAGAAGTCCGCGATCGTCGGCCTCTGTGTGCTGATCCCCATCGCGGGGCCCTTCCAGCTCCTCGGCTACCAGCACCGCTGCTACGACCACGCGAAGGCCGGCAACAAAGGCATGCCGGACGCGAGCCTCGGCGAAGACATCGGCGTCGGGTTCTTCGACTGGCTCAAGAACATCGGGAACATGTTTCCGATGGTGATCGTGATCATGACGGTGTTCTTCGGCTGCTCCTTCGGCCCCGCGCTGCTCGCCGGAGGTGCCCAGGCGGCCTCCGGATCCGACGAGCCCAACGCGCTCGTCGGCATCGTGGCGCTCATGGGCGTCGTGATGGGCTACGGCTTCCTGTTCGTGGCCTCGCTGTTCGTCGGCATCATGGCCATCGACATGAACCGCCGTATCTACAACGGGGAAACGTTCCCGCTGTTCTCGCCTGGCGCGACGATCGGCGCGATCAAGCGCTCCCCCGGCGCCTTCGTCATGGCCTGGCTGGGCATGATGCTGGCCGGGCTCGTGGGTGCCTTGGGGATCATCCTCTGCTACTTCGGCGCGTTGATCACCATCCCCCTGTCCTTCGCCATCCGCACCAAGGTGCTCGCGCAGTGGGATGCGGTGGTGCAGGCGAACATGCCGGCGGAAGTTCAGTACTGAGCGAACTGGCCTACTCGTCCCCCAACCCGTCCGCGGCGCCCTTGAGCCCCCACTCCGTGGAGCCAAGCGTGGGCCGCGAAGGCGCGCCGTCGGTATCGGGCAGGATTCCTTCGGCGCCAACGCCGAAGAGCACCGCCTTGACCGCGTCGTACCCCATGGCGCCCACGCCCACCGCAGCGGCGCCGACAACCCCGTTCTTTTTCCCCTGGAACTTCGCGTACAAGTAGTGCTCCGCCGCCGCATAGTTCACGTCCTGCGGAGCCTTGCGGCGCAGCTTCAGCGACTCCGCCCATGCGTCCTCGGTGCGCGCCGGCTCGGTCTTGAACGACGAGCGGTCGTAACAACCCTGGATCACCGCCTTGACCTCGGCGTCGTCGACCTGCTGCTCTGGCTCCGCTTGAACCTCAGCGGGGCCGTCGTCGGAATCCCTGCTCGTCGGGGCGTCCACGCCTGCGACCGCGCCAGCGTCCTGGCTCCCGCCCCCGCTGGCGATGTCGCTGCCGTCCGCAGCCACGCCCGCGTCAAGATCATCGGCGCCCGTCGCGTCCCCGAAGATGGTGATCTCCTGGAGCGTGATTACCTGCCCCTCCGAATCGTCCCCTTCAACGCCGGCACCCTGCGCCCGGAGCTGTTCCTGCATCGCCGCGTTGCCGCGCGGTTGCAGGTTGGCCTGTGCCGTTGAATCCACATCGGGCGCCTGCCCGCTGCCGGAGGAAGACGCGGTCTGACGATCTTTTCCCGCCATGGGCACCTCGCGGCGCAAGAGTACCTGAAGGTGGCGCAAAAGGGTGAGAATCGCCTGGAAAACCGGGCAGTGGTGGCGCGGCGCCCGCCACACGGGCGCGGCGCCGGATACGCCGGCGCATGAGCATCGCCATCTATCTTTTGCTCGCCCAAACGGCGTGGGCCACCGAACCCATGCCGACCGTCCCGCCCGACCCAAAACTCGTCCATTGGAGCGAGGTCCAGATGAAGGTTCGCGGCATGCCGAAATACCCAAAGGCGGCGAAGGCGGCGGGCATCGAGGGAACCTGCACGATGCAGCTGTGCGTCGATGCCAAAGGGAAGCTCACGAACGTGACGCCGCGGTCGTGCCCCGAGGTGTTCGTTGAGTCGGCGACGGCGGCGTCTTGGAAGTCCAAGTTCTACCCGGTGAAGAGCAAGGATGAGCCGACTCCGGTTTGCTTCGACCTCCGCTACCAGTACAAGTTGGCCGGTTCCTCGTCGCCGGCCTCGCCACCTGAGCCGCCGAACCCCGCTCCCGCAAACGACACCGCTGGAACCCCCGCACCCGCCGCACCTGCCGCGCCGCCCGCACCCGGCACCCAGGGCCCCGTGGAGCCGGCACCGCCACCCCCCTAAGCCAACCGCAGCTCCCAGAACCCGACGTCGTGGTAGCTCCCGAATTTGAAGCCGATTCGGTGAAACACGCCGACGGGGAAAAAGCCGAACGCCTCATGTAGCGCGACGGAAGCGGCGTTTGGGAGGGCGATCCCGGCCACCAGCACCTCAAATCGCCCGTCGCGACACACCTCAAGCAGGGCGCCGTAGAGGCCGCGGGCGACCCCGCGACGGTGAAAATCGGGATGCACGTACACCCCGACCTCGGCGGTGCGGGCGTAGGCCGCGCGGGTGCGGAAGGTCGTGGTCTTGGCGAACCCGGCGAGCTGTCCGTCGATGTGCGCGACGACGAACGGGTGACGTTCCCGGCTTTTTTCCCACTCCGCGCCCAGCTCCGCCCCGCTCACCGGCTCGGCACCGAAGTGGATCGTCGTTTGCAAGATGTACACGTTGGTCAGCGCCGCAATGGCGTCGAAGTCGTCAGCATGGACGGGCCGGATGTGCATGCCGAAGCTCTATCCGGTAGACTCCGGCGCATGCGTCCACTCCCCTTCTGGCTCCTGCTCCTCAGCGCGTGCGACGAACCCTTGGAGGACAGCGCAGCCCCGATCACGCCGGAGTCCATCGCCGCCACCGCGAAGGACGGCGACGCCGTGGAGGCGCGCGGCTTCGTCCACACGCTCACCTACGACACGTGGTCCGCCGGCGACACGGGCGAGGGTGAGGAGGGCGACGGCGAGGAGGCGTGGACGAGAAAAGACGGGCGTTGGCTCTTGTTTCGGAGCGTGGCGCCCGAGGGCGTGGCGTACGCCGACGTCAACGCCGACCTGGTGACCGAAGACGCCACGATCCTCCTCGGGTGGGGACTCGGCGTCGCGTTGTCGGACACCGACGCCCGGCCCCGTATCGACGACGAGATCGAGGTCAGCGGCACCTTTCGCTGGAGCACGTGGAACGATCACCCGGTTCCCGTGGTCGAGGACGCGACGGTAACCGTCGTGACCGGAGCTACGCCCGGCGCGGCCGGGGAAACCTGCGCTAGCGACGACGACTGCGCCGACACCCTCGTGTGCGACCGCGCGACGACCACCTGCGCTGCAGCGAAGGAGCTGGGGTGGGGGGCCCTGTGGCGCGACGTGGATGGTTCCTGCTACTCCGACGCCGACTGTCCGCTCGGTCAGACGTGTGACACGTCTTTCGTCGTACCCGATTCAGGCGAATATACGTGGAGATTCGACGCAGCACATAAGCAGGGCGCGTCGTTATGCGTCCCAACGGTCAACGACCCGGATACCGCCTGCCCACGCGCATGGAGCACTCGCGACGTGGCCGGCGGGCGCTTCACGGAGGGACGGGAGGTGTGCGTCGACGGCGACGTGCAGCTCAACATCGGCGCGAGCGACGGCGACACGCATCTCCAGCTCCGCGTCGACGAGCCCATCCCGTACCCGATGATGGACGCCCACATCTACCTGTTCGGCGCGACCACCGAGATCGGCCCCGCTCACAAGAATCCGGATCGCCCCCAGGGCGCCGTGCTCGACCCCGATGTCGGCCAACACATCCGCGTGCTTGGGACGATGCGGTGGGACGGGGATCACGGCTGGTACGAGGTGCACCCCGTGAAGCAGTGGTGGGTTGTGGAGTAGCAGGGTCTCAGTGACGTCTGTGCACCTACTCTCCGTTCTCCTTCACGGTGGTGTTCGCTCCCACCGAAATCCCTGCCGCCCAGGCTTCGGCTTCGACCGCGGCAAGCGAAGTGTTGCCCGTTACGCTCAGCGAACCCCCGATCTCACGCAGCGCGCTCCAGCCCGCAACGCTCGTGAGCAGCGGGTTGTCTTCGATCTCGACGTTACTGTCGGCGTTGGGCTCCTCCATCCCCACGGAGGTGAGCGGGCCCATTCCATCCAAGGAGGCCAACAGCGGGTTCGTTGTAATCGTGACGTCGCCGGCCGTTTCCGCGGACTCCAAGCCGTGCAGCGAGGTGAGACCGGCGAGATCGTGCAGGTAGAGGCTGTCGAAGCGGCGCACGCCGGTGAGCGCGGAGAGGTCGCCGACTTTTGGGCAGCTCAAAAGGCGAAAAGTGAAGTCTTCTTCGGGGTTTACCGCCGGCATTCCCTCGAGCGAAGTCAGCTCGTCGGCATACCCGAGGGTGACATACGCCAAGCCGTTCGCGGCCGCGATGCCGCTGAGAGAACTCAGTTGGGGCAGGCGCCACCCCGAGAAATACCCCAACGAACGGAGCCCCGACAAGCCGTCGAGCGACACCAGCTCGGGGAGCGATTGCAGGCTCAGCGACGCCAGCGCATTCAGGCTTTCGAGCCCCACGAGGTTGGGCAGGCCCACGTCCACGATCTGAAGCGTCGTGAGCGTGGTCAGATTCGGGTGCGGGCCGAGCTCCCCCAGCGCTGGCAGCGTGCTCAGGCTCAAGGAACCGACCGATTCAAGACCCGAGAGCCCGGAGAGCGACGTAAGCGAGATATCGTTTGTAACGGAGAACGAATCGACCTCGCGCAAGCTGGCGAAACCCGAAAGATCGGTGAGCAACGGCATTCCGTTGATCGTCAGGGTTGCGACGGTCTCCAGCGAGGAGAACCCCTCGACGGCGACGAGGTTCGGGATCTCGGTCAGCTCGACGGATTCGACGTGGCTCAGGCTGTCCATGCCGCGGGTGGAAAGCATGCCACCGTTGCCCTTGATGTGGAGCGAGCTACCGATCGTACGCAACGCGCCGAGGCCCGCCAGGTCGGGGAGCCGCGGGTTCCCGGTGATGTCCACGGACCCACCGACGAATTCCACGTCGTCCAGCCCCGACAGGCTCGTCAAATCGGGGTTGTAGCTGATGTAGAGGCCACCCCCGACGCACCGGAGGCCACGAGCGCCGTCGAAGTTGGTCGCGGTGGACTGCGTCAAGAACAGCAGGCCGCTGATCGCGTCGAACTCTTCGGTTAACGCCGATAGCTGCGCGTCGAGGTCGTCGCCGTTCAACGTCAGGCTGCCCCAGAACACCCGCTCGGCGTCGCAGCCCTCGAGGGGGGAGGTTTCGCCCCACTCGGCCTGGTTCGAGCCGCTGTCCGCCAGGCCGCCGGGATCGACGCAGCCGAGGAGAAGCGCGGTGATCATGGGCCGTTTCCCTGCACGCTCACGTCGCCGCCCACCTCATTGATCGCGGCCGCCCACGCCTCGGCGTCGGCTTGGGGGAGCGAGGGGTTGTCCAACACCCGGACGTTGTCGCCTACACGCTCCAGCGCGTCGAATCCCGCCAGGGAGCGCAACGAGTCGTTTCGGAGGATCTCCACGTCGTCCTCGACCGACTCCAGGGCCCCCAGCCCAGACAAGTCCGACAATCCTGGAAGATCGTACAGCCACAGCGTCTCCAGCGCGGTGATCCGGTAGAGCGCGTCAATCTGGGCCAGCCCGCGGGGGCCGCTAACGTCGAGGTACTGCAGCTTTCGCAGGCGATCCAGCCCGTCGAAGCTCTCCAGTCCGGAGTGCCCGTCGTAGTCGTAGACCAGGAGCGCTTCCATCTCGACGACGTCACCCAGCCCGTCGAGCGTCGTGAGCTCGGGCAGGTTCGAGAGCTGGATCGTCGTGACCTGCGTGAGGTGGTCGAGGCCGCGCAACGAGCGGAGCTCCACGCTGCTATGGATGTCGAGGCGGCCGTCGATGCAGCGAATCCCCTGCAGCGCGGAGAGATCCTCCTCGGGCCAGTTGTCGAGGAAGATGGAGCCAGTGATGCCGTCGAAGTCGGCGAGGAGCCGGGCGGCGGAGGCGGGCGCGTTCGGGCCGCTCACCGTGACTGAGCCGGCGAAGGGGTGCTCGGCAGGGCAGACGGGGCCAGCGGAGGATTCGTCGTCGTCGATCCCCGAGTCTTCTGCAGGGACTGGAGGGGCGCAGGCGGCGAGGAGGAACGGGAGCACTGGGGGGATTGTAGCGCGGCCTCAGAGCCACGCGTACGCGGCGCGCAGGACTTCGCGACCTTCCCCCTCCACGAGCGTGCCGTGTGCAAGCACGACCTTGTCGATGTCCCACGCCAACATCCGGTCCACCTGACGACGGGCCACCGCCCGGTCGCGGACCATCAGCGGCTCCATCCAGCCCAATCCCGGCCCGCGGTTGCCCATCAGCCGGGCGACGAAGCGAGTGACGGGATCGTCGTGCTGCGCGAGGTTGAGCAGCGCATCGGCGACGAGGAGGGTGCGGCTTTTGTGGTGGTAGAAGTCCACTTCGTTCTCACGCCGGGCGGAGAACGACACCTGATCGAGGTCGTCGCGCCAGGCCTCGTGGGGCTCGTCGCCGAGCACCGCACTGAACGCGAGATCCGGCCGCTTACGATCCAGGCCGGGACACCCGGCGAAGATCGCGCGTGGGTAGGCGGCGATCCACTCGCCCACGTACAGGTGGTGGAAGATGCTGGGGGCGACGACGGCGCGCACCTCGCCGAGCGCGTCCACGACCCGACGGGTCTCCTCGTCCAACGCCACCGGGGAGTGCACGAACAAACCACCGCCGGTGAGGCGCACAACGGTCATGCGCGTACCGGTCTCCACGCCGAAGAACCGGACGCGCCGGGCGAGGACCCACACGTCGTCGGCGAACGGAGATAGCATCGGTGGGGAGTATCCTGCTCAAATGGCCCGGCTGCTGACCCTGTTTGCGAACGCCTACCTGATCGCGTTCGTGATGGACACCGTCCTATCGGTCGCGAACACCGGGCTGACCCTCGCGGGAGTCGAGATGCTGGGCGGGGTGCAGTCCGTCGTTGCCTTAATCGTGCTCGCCGCCTCCGGGCCGATGCTGCTGCTCGCGGCTGCTTCGCCGGCGCTGCCATTTCGGATCCTGGCGATCCCCGCCCTGTTCCCGCTCGTGGTGACCATCCTCGCGCCCATCCCGACCTTGCTGGTGTTCGGCGTCGATCTCACGCCCTTGGCCTCTGCTCCGGCCACGCTACTCCAGCTTGTCGTGGCCGGGGCCGCGCTGCGGGCGATTCGCCGGCTGGGCGGCGGCTGGCTGCTGCCTACGTCCGGCGAACCTGCCTTCGCGTGGCGCCGCTCCGCCACATCGATTCTATGCGTCGGTCTGGCGCTGCCCCTCGCCCTCGTGGTGGCGTTGGCCGCAGAGGTGGTGGTCGGCATCGACATCGCCTCGGCCGGCTTCCTTCGGCTCACGCTTCGCGGCGTTGAAGTAGCGCAACACGACTGGGTTCGGGATGGGCAGACGGTCCGCCTCGTAGGGATGGTTCACCTCGGCGACCGCTCGTTCTACCGCGAGCTCGGCCGCGACCTGGAGGTCGCCGGGAGCCTTGTGCTTGAGGAAGGCGTGAGCGACCCGGCCGAGCTGCTCGTTGGGCGCCTCGATTACCGCACCCTCGCAGGGAAGCTCGGGTTGTCGGCGCAGCATCCGCTGAACCCCAAGGGGGTACGCGTCGGCAAGCGCAACGCGGACCTCACGACGTCCGACTTCTCCCCCGGTACGGTGGCCGCGCTCGGCACCATCGGGGACCTGTATTCGGGGAAAGGGGACATCGCGGCGAACCTGTCGGCCCTTCAAGCGATGGCCACCCCTGAGGGTACTGCCGCGTTGCTGGCAGATATATTCGACAGGCGCAACGAGCACCTCATCGGCGAGATCGACTCCGCGCTGCAAGAGGTCGATTTCGTGAGCGTTCCGTGGGGGGCGGCGCATATGCCCGTGCTCGAAGATGCCCTGCGAAGCCGCGGTTTTGAGCTGGGTGGGTGGCGGACGCGGGTGCTGATGGAGTGGTGAGGGGCGACCAGGGGCCGGTCGATTCACATCCCTGGGGGGATGGTCGCGACCGAGTCACCTTTTCGGGGGGATGGTCGGCGGCAGCCACGCCGGAGCCCTCATCCCCGCCCCTGACCGAGCCGATCTCGATCACACCCCGCTGGTCGCCATGTTCGCGCTCCTCCTCGCCTGCAACGTAGACAGCACGCTCACGATGGTCGTGACCGGTCACGAGGCGGAAGGCGACGTCGGCGACGCTGCGGGGAATGTCGATGAACCAACCGCCGATTCAGCGGGGGCCGATGCCGACGGTGACGACGAAGACGGCGACGCGGACGACGAAGACCTTACGGACAGCGCCGAGCCCGAACCCACCCCCGAACCCGGCGCCTGCCCCAACTTTGAAGCTCCGGCCGTCGTCGGCCACCTCCCGCCCGGCCTCGACGAAGTGAGCGGCCTCGTCGCATCCCGCGCCCACCCCGGCGTGCTCTGGGCCCTCGAAGACAGTGGGAACGCGGCCGAGCTTTACGCCCTCGACATCGACGGCGCCCTGCTCGCCACCATCCGCCTCCCCGTCGCGAACGTGGACTGGGAGGATCTCGCCCTCGCCCCCTGCGGCGCCGGCGACTGCCTCTGGATCGCCGACGTCGGCGACAACGACCTCGTTCGCGACAACACGGCGTTGTACATGCTCCCTGAGCCGGAAGTGCGCAACGGCACCGCCGACGTGGACACGATCGCCGTCCGCTACGGCGACGGGCACCACAACGTCGAGGCCATGGTTATCGACGCGTCCGGCGCGGCCACCCTATTTTCGAAGCGCGACGACGGCGTGACCGAGATCATCCGCGAAGATGGCGGCCGCTTCCGCGCCGTCGCGACCCTGGCCGCGTCCACCGCCGGCGACGACGCTCGCGCGAGCCGGGTCACCGCCGCCGACCTCTGGCCGGACGAGCGCACGCTGCTCCTGCGAACCTACGGCCACGCCTGGCGCTATGATCTCGACGAGAACGGTCTCGCCAGCCTGCTCGACGCCGACCGCACCGAATTGACGGCTACCTACCAGGATCAGGTCGAAGCCGTAGCATGGGACCCGAGCATCGGTGGCTGGTGGCAGACGAGCGAAGGTGAAGGGGCCGATGTCGTGTTTACCGCTTGCGCGCCGTAGGGAGCGACGGGCCCCCGCTACATCCCTCGCACGCGCACCCACTTCCCGCCCACGTCAACGTCTTCGACCGTCAAGCGCCCCTCCCAGCTCATCCCCGCGCGCCGGTCGAAGATTAGCAACCAA
>BJHF01000067.1 GCA_014191855.1 Deltaproteobacteria bacterium | reverse complement strand
ACACGGAAGTTAAGCTCTCTTGCGCCGATGGTACTGCAGCTGCAAGGCTGTGGGAGAGTAGGTAGTCGCCGGCCTTCCCTTACTGCCCCCGTTGAGTCCTCCGACTCCGGGGGCAGTTTCATTTTTCCCCCCGCGGACGGCGCTTCGACGCTGCGAGGAGCACGTTCTCGTGCTACATTCGGGGCGCCCGGAGGCCCCCGTGATCGTCGCCCTCGCTCTTCTCGGCTGTCAGGAGTACAACCTCCAGGGTCCCGCCTCGGTGGAGACCACGTACAACCCACCGGATCTTGAGGTGGCGGAAAAGGAGGATCACATCACGCAGGTGACCGTGCCCTCGGTGGACGTGTTGTTCGTCGTGGACAACTCCGGGTCGATGAGCGAGGAGCAGAAGGCGCTCCGCGACAACTTCGACGACTTCATGAGGTACTTCACCGACTCCGGTATGGACTACCATGTGGGCGTCGTGAGCACCGACATGGATAACCGGCAGCAGACCGGGAGCCTGATCTCTGAGGGGGGAAGCCGCTACATCGACAACACCCTCTCCGCCGCCGATGCGATTGCGAGCTTCAAGGAGCGCGCGAACCTCGGCACGATGGGCAGCTCAGACGAGCGCGGGAAGGATGCGGCATACAAGGCGCTGGTCGGCCTCGCGAACTCCACCAACGCCGGCTTCTACCGCGAAGAGGCCCTGCTCAGCATCGTGGTCATCAGCGATGAGCGCGACTGGTCGCGAGACGTGAGCGTGGCGGAGTTCAGCAGTTGGATGCAGTCGCTGAAAGAAGAGGACGAGATGACCTGGTTCAGCTCGATCGTGGGGCCCTCGCCCAACGGCTGCGCCACGGCGGAGAAAGGGGCTGGCTACCTTGAGGTCACAGACGCGGTCGGGGGGATCAAGTTTTCGATCTGCGAGCCCGACTACAGCAGCGTGCTTGAGGAGCTCGGCATGCAGGCGGCCGGCCTGAAGCGGGAGTTCTTCCTTACTGAAGTGCCGGTGGAGGAGACCATCAAGGTCACTGTGACCACCGACGGCGAAGAAGACAAGTTCAAAAGCAGCGAGTGGACGTACGACGGCATCCGCAACAGCGTCACGTTCACGAGCTTCGTGCCGGATCCCCTCGCGGTCGTGAACATCACCTACGAGCCGCTGGCCGATGCCCATGAGCCGGATGCAACCCAGGACGACACGGCGGCTGAGGAGTAGGCTCCGCGGCGCGCCGGGTTGTGAGGGGGCGCCCGTCGGGTACGGGATAGAGCGGGCCGCATGTTCGTCGCCTATCGTGTGCAGCTCGCCGATCGCCCCGGGCACCGGTTCCACGTTTCCGTGCGAGTACCCGCTGGGGCGGAGTGGGTAGACTTCCCCTCCTGGGCGCCCGGCAGCTATTTGATGCGGGAGTTCGCCCGGTTCGTGAGGGATATCCATGCGCACGAGGCCGGCTCGCCGGTCGAAGTGCGGCGGGTGTCGCGGAACCGTTGGGCGCTACGGGGGCCGTGCACGCTTGAGTACGACGTATACGGCCGCGACAAGACGGTTCGCACCGCGTTCCTGGATGAGGAGCTCGCGTTCTTCCTGCCCAGCAACCTCCTGGTCTACGTGGCGGGGCAGGGGGCGAGCACCCTGGCGGTGGATGTTCCGGCGGGCCACACGGCGGTATGCCCGCTTGGGCCATCGCGCGCGGTGGTCGGGGCAAACTCGGGCGGCACCGTCGCCACCTTCTCTGCGCCGGATCTGGACACTCTGATGGACTCGCCGGTGTCGATCGGGGCGTTCGAGGAGGGGCACTTCGAGGCGCTCGGGGTGACCCACCAACACTGGATTGAGCCGCGCCATAACGGCGACCTCTCGCGTATGAGCCAGGATCTCCGAAGCATCGTGGTCGCGGCGGCCGCGCTCTTCGGCGATACGTTGCCGTACTCGCACTACCAGTTCGTGAGTCTGCACCAACGCTCCGGGCACGGCGGCCTCGAGCACAAGGACTGCTCGGTCCTCCTCAGGCCGCGCCTCGGGTTTGCCGATCCCAAGGGGTACGAGGAGTTCCTCACGCTGGCGGCTCACGAACACTTTCACGCTTGGAACGTGAAGCGCATCCACCCCGCGGAGCTCGGCCCGACGTTCGACTACGCGAACGAGGCGTACACCCGGGAGCTGTGGTGGCTTGAGGGGGGCACCGTGTACTACGAGGAGCGGGTTGCGTTCCTCGCCGGCGTTGTCTCGCGCGCGCGGCACCTTGAGCGGCTGGCCGACCTCGTGTTCCGCCTCCGCGGGCAGCCCGGGCGCCGCCATCAGTCCCTCGAAGACAGCTCGTTCGACGCCTGGATCAAGCTGTACCGCCCCAACGAGGATGCGGTGAACAGCACCATCAGCTACTACCTCAAGGGCGCCGTGGTGCTCTGGTGCATGGATCTTGAGCTCCGGCACCGCACCGGTGGCACCCGGAGCCTCGATGACCTGCTCCGCGCGCTCTGGGAAGGCTGGGGCCGACATGGCCGCGGCTTCCCGCCCGGCGCCATCGAGCAGATCGCGCGGGGGTTCGTGGGGGACGAAGACGGCAGCTTCTCGAGGTGGTACGCGGCCTGCGTGCGCGGAACGGACGAGGTGGATGTGGAGCGGGCCCTCGATCACGCGGGGCTCGACCTCGTGGCCTCGCCGTCCCGAAAGGGAGGATGGCTGGGGGTGGAGCTCTCGGGGCTGTCGGTCACCTCGGTTCGTGAGGATGGCCCGGCTGCGTCGGCGTTGTCGCCTGCCGACGAATTGCTTGCGATTGACGCGGAGCGCCTCGACGCCGCGGGGCTGCCCGACCGGCTGGCGAATCTCAAGCCCGGACGCAGCGTTCGGCTCCTCGTTGGGCGGGACGGGCGCGTAATGGAGCGCGAGATTGTGCTCGGGCAGCCGCCGGCGCCAGACTTGAAGATCGTCGCGCGTGAGCATACAGACAGCCTCCGATCAACCGTGCGCGACGGCTGGCTCGCGGCAGCTCTTCCGCGTAACTGAGGCCCGCCCGTCGATGCCGTTCCCGCCCGGACCCAAACCACCCGCCGATGACGCCGAAGAGCTGGTCACGCATCCGGAGGAGCCCGTCGTTCGGCGCGTCCCGGCGAAGACCAGCGATGTCGCGACGCTGGCCGACAACGACGGTGAGATCACCCGGCGCATGCGAATCGTGCCGAGAAGCGCGAAAACACGCGTGGAGGTTCCCACGTTGCGCGTGGTGGCCGGGCGCGACATGCTCTCGTACGTCACCCTGAACGGCTCCGAGAGCGTGATCCTCGGTCGCGACGAAGGCGCGGGGATGATCCTTACGGATGCGCTGGTCTCACGGCGCCACGCGCGGGTGACGGTGAACGACGACCAGACCATCGCGATCCAGGATCTTGGGAGCACGAACGGCACATCCGTGAACGGCAAGCCCATCGACCGTGCGTTCCTGCTGCCGGGGGATCACCTCGAAGTCGGTGGGGTTTCGCTGCGGCTCGACATGTTGTCGCTCGAGGAGATCGAGCACATCGAGAACGTCGTTGCGCGGCTCAAGCAACAAAATCTCGATCCGCTCACCGGGCTGCTCACGCGGGCCTGGCTCGATGAGGAGCTGCCGCCGTTGTTGGACAAGTGCCAGCGCAGCGGAT
Organism: Deltaproteobacteria bacterium; assembly: GCA_014191855.1. Taxonomy (GTDB): domain Bacteria; phylum Myxococcota_A; class UBA796; order UBA796; family SXON01; genus SXON01. The sequence goes on along the minus strand of BJHF01000067.1, from coordinate 32,696 downwards.
GGCCGCTCTCGTGCATCTTCTTCGACATCGACCACTTCAAGCAGGTGAACGACCGCTTCGGGCACCACATCGGCGACGACGTGCTGGTGGGCTGTTCACGCCTGATGCTGTACGGCGTCCGCGACAACGACGCGTGTGTTCGCTACGGGGGAGAGGAGATCGTGATGTTCTTGGCGAACGCCGATCATAACGCTGCGGTGGAGGTCGGCGAGCGCGTGCGCCGGGAGGTTCAAGGGCACGACTGGTCACGAACCGCGCCGGGCCTCAAGGTGACTGTGAGCGCCGGGGTGGCCCAGTGGCGCGCTCGCGAGCCGGCGCGGAAGTGGATGGCGCGGGCCGATGTGGCGCTGTTCGCGGCCAAACGTGCGGGTCGCAACCAGGTGAGCGTCGACCCGACCTGACGCAAGCGGGGGCGCGGAGCCCCCGGTTTCTAGTTAGTGGGCTTCATGCGTTGGTTGGACGAGTTGAAGCGGTCCTTCATGGCGGACAACGACGGCGAGCTCGGGCGCGCCGATCTGGTGTCGCTCACTGCGAGCGGCATCCTGGCGCTCCGGCGGCGGGGGAGCAAGGGCGAGTGGGTGTTTCCGCCCGGCGTGATCGTGAAGGTGCGGGCGAGCGAAGGCTCTTTGGAGACGCTGCGGCGCTGGGCAGCCGACCCGGCAACGGAGCAGGAGATCACTGCGAAGTTGCTCAATGAACGGATAGCCCCGTCCGAGTTGCCGTCGCGCCGGTGGGAGGTGGAGTTCGGCGAGAGCGACGGTGTGGAGGTGATCGAGGATCCCTCTCCGGTGTTCGCGGTCCTCGTGGTCGTGGGTGGGGACAAGGACGGCGATCGATACCCGGTGGGGCCCGGCCGCCGCGAGTGGCGCCTCGGGAGGGGCCGGTGGCACGCCGACAACCGGCTGCAGAACGACATCGTGCTTTCAGAGTCGGCCGGATGGTTGTCGCGGGCGGCGGCCGTCTTGCGCCGCACGGGCACGGGGTTCGAGCTGGAGGCGAAGGATCAGGGGGAGTACGTCGTGGTGATCCCGCGCGAGGGGAGCCCACGCCGGCCGGCGATGACGGCGATGGGGCGCGTCCCGGTCGCGATCGGCGACCACATCGAGTTTCACGACGGCAAAGAGGCGCGCGTCGCGCTGCGACTGGAGCCTTCATGATCCGTGCGGGCGATACGCCAGACACCTTCCTCATCGATTTTTCGAAGGCGAAGCGCCGGAAGCGCGCCGGTCTTGGGGGGGCGCTGGAGAGCATCTTCGTGAAGGCCCCGGCGCCGGTCACGGTGGATGGGCATGCGCTCGGCCAGGCGATCTGCGCGGTGATGGACGCGTGCGAGTTCGCCGACGTGCAGGGGCGCCCCTGGTTGTGGAATGACTACGCCTGTTTTCTGTCGCGCGCGGATCACGACCGGCTGCGCCACGTTGAAGATTCGTTGCGGGGAGATCTGCTGGCGCTGCTGCACGAAGAGATGGTGCGGCGCGACGCCCGGATGCCCGATGCGTTCGTGGTGCGGCTGCTGGTCGACGAGGCGGAAGAGATCGCAGTGGGCTCGGGGGTGATCCGGGTGCGCCACCAGAAGGATGTCGCCGCAACCGTCGAAGCGCCGGGCGAGATCACCATGCGGGCGGACAAACCCAAGAAAGCGGCGGCGCCCGCTGCGGATCACACCGATCGGGACACCGGATTGCGCGTGCGTGCGGCGGCAGGGGCCGTAGCGATCCCGGAGGGACGGCGGGTGACCCTCGGGCGCGCTTCGCCGGATTCGGGCGCCGACCACGTAGCCCTCCCGGGTGCGGGGCCTCGCGTGAACCGCGCGCACGTGCATCTCAAGGTGGTGGGGAACGAAGCCGAATTCTTACGGATCTCCGGGGCGAATCCGGTGGAGGTGAGCGGTCGGGCGCTGGGCGAGGGGGAGGGGGTGACGGTTCCGTTGCCCGCCGAACTGGTGCTGGGTGCCGGCGCCTGGCGCGGCACGGTGTGCCGATGAGCCTTCCGCATGGCGCTTGACGGCGCTGCGCGCACCCATCCGGGGAAGCAGCGCACCACGAACGAAGACGCGCTGGTGTGTCGGCCCGCCGCCGGCCTGTTCGCGGTGGTGGATGGGATGGGCGGCGAGGAGGCGGGCGAAGTGGCGGCGGCGATCGCGGTGGCGGCGATCGCCGAGGTGCCGGATCTCGCGGATCTGGCGGGGGAAACGGTCCTGAGTCAGGCGTTTCACACCGCGCGGGAGCGGATTCTGGCGGAGGCGGACAGCGACCCGACGAAAGAAGGCATGGGCGCCGTGGGCACCGCGCTGCGCTTCGACGATCGCGGCGGCAGCGTGTCGGTGGCGCATGTGGGGGACTCCCGCGCCTACCTTGTCCACGCCGGGGGGGTTCGCCAGCTCACACACGACCATGTGGCGGAGGCATCTCCTGGGAAAAAGGCTCAGGTAGCCCGGGATCTTGGCCGGCGGGACTTGCGGGGCGAGTGGGTGGAGACGAGCCGCGCGAAGGTGGCGCGGGGGGACTTGATCGTGCTGTGCAGCGATGGCCTCCACGACGTCGTGGGGGCCGAGGAGCTGGCCCGGGAGTTCATCAAGCTGAGGGGCGAGGCCAAGTCGGCCGATGCCATCGCCACCCGGCTCGTCGGGATGGCCCTGGCCGCCGGCGGGCCGGACAACGTGACGGTGGTGGTCGTGCGGGTGGGGCGGTATCGGCGCGGCGCCGGGGTCGGCGGCGTTTCGCGGCCGATCTGGCTGGTCCTGTCGATATTTGCTGCGCTTGCGGTCGGCGGCTGGATGTGGCTGCAAGGCGGCTTGCGTCCCGAGGCACTCCCGGAGATCGTGAGCGGGGTCACGGAGCTTGGGGCCACGGCTGGGCTGAGCGTGCCCGCAGCCTCGCGAACGGCGATTTCAGGACGCGCGACATTCCGAGTTTCTGGCGAGCGAATCTCGGGTGGGGACTGGACCCTCGCGGTGGCGCCCGAGGGCGCCGTGCAGCTTGAGCGCGTCGTGATCGCGTTGGAGCGCGAGCTGGTGCTCGAGGTGGCCGCGGGCGGGGAGGTGCTGCTGCGTGATCTTCGCGTAGAGTCCGGCCGTGTCCGAATCGTCGCCGCGCCTGGGTCCCGGGTGCTGTTGGAGCACGTTCGGGTGTCTGAGCCGGGCGCGCTGGTCATCGAAGGGGAGGGGTTGGTGTCGCGAAGCGATGTGGGCTTGATCGATGCGCCGCGGGTTCCCGTCGAGGGCGCCCCGTGATCCTCGCGCTGATCGAGCCGATCCTGCTGGTGCTCGTCGCCATCTTTGCGCCGCTCTACGCAGGGCACGCGCTCGATGGCAGTCTCGCCGCAGCGGCGCTCCGCGGAGAGCCGGGCGATGCGGCGCCGCTGCACGCAGCGCTCACGACGGCCTGTTGGCAGTTCGCCGGCGGCGGGGTGCTGCTCGCGCTGGCCCGGTCGTTCACGCTTTTCGGCCGAAAGGGCGCACACATCTTCACGCCCTTCTCGCTGCCCGCGGCGTATGCGGCGTTGGGGCTCGGGTTCGCCTTGCAGGTCGGCTACGGTTCGCCCTTCGCCGCCAACTGGCCTGGTCCGCCGTTCGCTGCAGGGGTGTTGTACGCGGGCCTCGTCGGCGCGGCGATCATGCTGATCCCGGGCGACATCGGCGGGCTTCTCTCCCGGGCGCGTTGGCCATTGATCGGCGCGGCGGTGCTGTTGGTCGCGATGCTCGGCGTGTTCGGCACGGCGCCGGGCTCGTCGGGCCAGACCATCAACCTCTGGGGCTTCCAGCCCATCGAAATTGTGAAGTTAGCCGTTGCGCTTTCCGTCGGTGCGACGCTCGGGGCTCGCGCAACCAAGCTGCGCTGGCACCGCGTTGGTCCGCCGTGGCTTCGCCTCCCCCGGCCGCGTCTGCTCCTCGTCGCCACCGCGATCCTGGTCGGCGCCTGGTTGGCCCTGTTCGCCGTGCACGACTTTGGCCCCACGCTCATCCTTGCGTTCGTGTTCCTCGGCTGTTTCTACGTCGTCACCCGTTCCCCGGCCTGGGTGTTCCTGGCTGTAGCGGTTACCGCAGCCCTCCTCGCAGTCTTCTGGTCGAACCCGGACCTTGCGCCTTCGAACACGCTCGCGTTGCGCGTGGACATGTGGCGCGATCCCTGGCTGAACGGCCGTCCGAACGGAGACCAGCTCGCGATGGCCCACTGGGCGATGGCCGCAGGCGGAGTGTTCGGCAGCGGGGTGGGGGCGGGAGTTCCTGGCGCGTTGCCGGCGGGGCACACCGACCTCATCTACGCCCACCTCGTTGAGGTGCTCGGCAACGCGGGCGGGGTGCTCTACCTGGGGCTCCTGGCTGCGTCCGTGGCGGACGGTCTGCGGGTGGCCGCCTTCAACCGCACGCCGGAGCGGGTGATGATGGCCACCGCGCTGGGCTTGTTGCTCGCCGGGCAGGCGCTCGTCATCCTCGGCGGCACACTCGGGTTGTTCCCGCTCACCGGCGTTGTCGTTCCGTTCCTCTCGTTCGGAAAAACGGGCACGGTCGCGCTGATCGGCGTGGTCGCGCTCCTCGTGCGCCTCGGGGAGGATGGGCTGTATCGCTCGGACACCGAGGAGCTGCGCGAGCTGCGAATGGGCGTGCACCACGTGCGGATCGGCCTCGTGGTCATCGGCATCCTGATGGGGTGGGCCACCGGCTACCGGGCGGTGATCGGTCGCGACACGATCACTTTGCGCGGGGTGGTGACCACGCTCGCCGACGGCACGCCGCTCGTGCGCCACGACCCCCGTCTGCGCCTGCTCGCGGCCCAGGTAAAGCGCGGCTCGATTCTGGATCGGAGCGGGAATGTGCTCGCGGCCTCGCCCACGCCTGGAGCCCGCGTGAACCCGCTGGGCGACAGTCTCGGGACGGTGCTGGGCACCGCGGATGTGCGCCTTGGTCGCGCGCGCTGGCAGCTTGAGCGCCAGCTCGATCCTCGCCTGCGAGGGTGGCCGGATCGGGAGGTCGGTCCAACGGTTTGGTTGGCCGACACCGCAACGGGCCGGCAGATCGTGTTCGCGACGGAGGGCGGCGTGTTTACCGACGAAGCCCAGCGGCTTCGGGCCCAGGCGCGGGCCGAGGCGAGGGGACTCTCCGGTCCGGTTACCCGGGTTGTCCTCGCCGACCCCGACCTGAGCCCGCTCCTGCCGATCGCGCGCATGGCGGTGGAGCCTCGCACCGAGGCGATCCGGGCGTTGTCCGAGGATGTCGTGAGCCGCTCGGTCACGCTGACGGTCGACGCGAAGCTGCAGGCGCTCATCGCGAAATCAGCGCGCACGGCAGCGTCGAAGTCAAGCGTCGGCGCCGCTGCAGTCGTGGTGATGGACGGCACAACTGGCGAGGTGCTCGCGCGCGCGCAGTGGCCCGACTTCGACCCGGGCGGCACGGCGTGGCGGCCGCTACGCGAGGCCGACGAAGCGAAGTTCATGGGGATCTACGGGGCATGGGCCGACAAGACGAGCGCCCAGGGCGTGTACCAGGCGGGCTCGGTGTTCAAGATGCTGACGAGCCTCGTCGCCGTTCGGGAAGGGATCGTCAGCGCGGAGCTCTCGTCCGACGCCTGCGCGACTTCCGCCAACCCCCAGTTCGTCTGCGATCAGGTCCACGATGGCCGCCCCAGCTTCGAATTGCCAGGGTGGAGCCGCCCGATCCATGATCACGGCGATGGTGGGGCGCACGGAACCCTGGATCTCATCGCGGCGATCTCCAAGTCGAGCAACGTCTATTTCAGCCAGCTAGCGCTGAAGCTCGGCCCCGAGCCGTTCCGTCGGCTGCGGACAGACGGCGTCGAGTTCGGAAACGCCGGGTTGTTGGCGGAGAAGGATGGAACGTATACCGGGCTTGGAGAGGCAGGAAGTCGCCGCTTGGCTCAGACCGGCTTTGGCCAAGGCGCGGGAAGCTGGAGCGTGATGCAGGCGGCGCGCGTCGTCGCGGCCATCGGGAACGGTGGGAATTACCTGCGCTGTTCGAGCACGATGGAGAAGGGCGTGGCCTGCGAAGCCACGGAGCTGCTGCCGCCCGGGGCTTCGTTGGAGCCCCTTTTGGCGGGAATGCGGTCGGTGATGAAGTCCGGCACCGGCGCGAAGCTCACCACGCCGCGGGGCGTGCGGGTGTACGGCAAGACCGGAACGGCCGACGCGCCCGGCACCCGCGACGAGGCGCCCTGGGGGATTCGTCCCGGCAAAGAAACCCGGCCCCATTCCTGGTTTGTCGCCCTCGCGGAGGAAGAGGCCATGCCGGAGTGCGCCCGGCTTGGCAAGCGTTTTGTGGTCGCGGCCGTCGTGCCGCACGGCGGTTTTGGCGCGACGGCGGCCGGACCGCTCGTGATGGATGCGGTCCGCGGCCTTCAGGAGACCGGATACCTGCCGACGCCTCCTCCTGAGGCGGCGAAACCGAAGAAAAGTCGGTGAAAGTATCGATTCCTGGGCAGGTGGTCGAGCGGACGCTGCGAGAGTCCTCTGAGCGCGTCGTGGTGCTCGTGGTTCGCGAGGGGGCGCGCTGCGTTACCCGCGTGCTGCGCGGTTCCCGTGTTGAGCTGCACTATCACTCGGCCGTGCAGGGCGCGGTCACGAGGGGGCGCGGGAGCTACGCGGCGCTCGGCGACGATGTGGCCATGACGCTTGAAGGCTACCAGATCGCCGCGAGGCTGCTTGCCGACGCGGGCTCGCCCCCGATGTGGCCGCGAGCGCTGGACGCGGGGATTACCGCGGAGAAGCATGTCTTTGTCACGACGACGTGGATCGAAGGCGAGCCGCTCCATCAGCTTGAACGCCCGCTCTCCGTGGCCGCGCTGCAGCAGGCGTCGGCGTCGATCCTCGACATTCTCGTGCACATGCACGGGCGCAACGTGGCGTATGGTGACCTGAAGCTGTCGAATCTGGTTTTGCGGCCCGACGGCGGCGTGAGCCTCATCGATCTGGACACGCTTCGCGAAGTGCAGCACCCCGGCGTTGGCGCGCCGAGCCGCGACCGGACCGTAGACTGGTGCGCCCCCGAGCAGGGCGAGCGGCGCGAGACGTGGCTCGGTAGCGACATCTGGGCGCTCTCTGAGGTGCTTCGCAAGCTTTGGGGGGATCGCCTGCCACCCGAATGGCGGGGAGCCCTGGCGGCCTGCCGTGCGCCGGAGCCTTCCAGCCGGCCCACCGCCGCTTCCTTGAGGGCCTACCTGCTCGGCGGCGGCGGCGAGCTTGTCGACTACGCGGGGAATCCGGTTGCGACGGACCGGGTGTACCCAGAGGCCCCCCGGCCCAGCGGAACCGCGACCGAGCGAGTGGGCCTCGGCACCGGCTTCGAAACCGAGCGGCTGGTGGGCGGTACAACCGAACGGGTTCCAGATCCCGAGCCGCGATCGCCGGCCGACGCTCCAGCGGCGCGCCGCGCAGCGACAACAGTGGCCCGATCCCCGCAGACCTCAGGTTGTCTGGGAGCACTTCTCAGCCTCGGGAAGGCGGCTGCCGTGGCAGGGGTGGTCGGCATGCTCGCCCTGTGCGGCGGCGCCTACGCCGTCACCTTGGCCATCAAGAACCAGGCCGACGAAGACGCAGAGCGGCTGCTGGATCAGATGAAAGTTCACAAGACCGACCCCGACAAGAACAGCGCTGGCGAACGGGGGCGGCTTGCGCGGGAGTCTGGCGATCTGTGGGCGCTACATTCGACTCCGCGAACCTGCGCTGTGCGCGCGCTCGCGATGGTGTGGGATCAGCGCTGGCACACCGATCAGGAATGGTCGTCGGCCGACTTCGATGCGGCGAGCGCCGCAGTGAACGAGCCGATCTGCCGGGATCAGCCGGAAGCCCAGCTTGCACGCGGCACGCTTTACGCGGGAGCCTGCCGCCGGCGGGAGGCCAAAGGCGTATCCACCACCGATTGCCACCTCGCGTTGGCGGCCATGGAGACGTTCTGGAAGGCGCTCCCGGCGGGCGATGCGACGAACTGGATGCGGGTGGAGGCCGCGTGGCAGGAGCTTCGCGCGCGGTCGGCCCTCATCAGCCGCTTCAAGGAGCTCAAGAACCCCGAAGGCGACGCGATTGCGGCCGCCGCGGAGGCCCGCTGCGCGGCCGCCGAGCCATGGCTCCCCTTCGCGCCTGTCAACGGCCCTGAGCTCGTGGAGGAGTGCATGGCGGCGGCCGGTTATGCCTCAAATATCGAAGCTTACCTTCACTATGCCGATCTTCGGCTCGCGACGATCCCGACCGAATCGGCGGGGCGGCGCCGCGTGCTGGCCCAGTTCTATGCGGCGGCGGGCACGGAGTGTGGGGACGCGCGCGCCACCTGGAGCAGGCGCGGGGTGCTCACGGTAACGGGCGCCCCGTGGTGCCTCGCGATGGGGCACCTCGCCCGGCGTTGCCCGACAGACGCCGCGGTTGCGATGGGTGAGGGATCGTCTGGCGACGACACCCATTCGTGGATCGAGGTCTCGACCGCCATCGCGACGCGGAAAGGTTCATGCGTTCAATGAGCTCGCGGGAGCGCGCACGCCGATACGCACGCCCAGGGGTTTACCTCGGAATCATGACCGTTTTGGCGCTGATCACCGCGGTTGCGGTGAACGAGGCGCTCTCGTTCGCTTCGCGCTACAACACCCAGCGCCACCAGGACCTCGAGGATCAGCTCGCGCAGCTCGTGGAAGACGCGGAAGGGCGGATCGTGGCCGAGCGGGTGCGCCCGGTTTTCAGCGAGATGGCGCAGACGGAGGATCTCGCAGCTCTGGAGGTGCGCGCACGCAAGGATCCGCTGATCGACGCGATCTACCTCTGGGATCAAGATGAGATGATCTTCCCCGCGCCTGCGATCGAAGCGGATTTCGGCAGCTTGCGGGCACAGCCGTGTATGCGGGGCCTCCCCGGCGAGCCGGGCGCGGTGCCCGACCCCGAACGGTTGGCTGCCTCCTATGCTGGTTGTTTTCCTACCCAGGATCCTCTCCTCGCATTGTTCGCCACCTCCGAAGCGGCGGAGCTGCTGATCAACGCCGGGCTCGCCAGCCAGGCGGACGTGCTCATCGGCGGCATCCCCCTGCTCACCGGCGCCCCTCTCACCGAAGCTCGCAGGCGCGGTGCCGACCTCCGGCTTTTGGCCGGCGTGCAGCTCCAGCGGGCCCGCGCGATGAACGCGCGCGGGAGGCCGGCGCTGGCGCAAGAGTGGGTGGTGGACGTTGCCCGGCAAATTGCTGCATTGGATGGTCCAGATCTGGAGCGGACCCTCGACCTTACCGAGTACCCGATCCCGCAAGACCTCGCGGAGTACCACGGTCCCGAGCGCGAGCTGCCGGTGGACGCCGAGGAGCGGCTGGCCCGCGCCCATCGTAGGTTGGACGCATGGAAAGAGCTGGACGGTTACCCGATCGGAGCCCCCGGCACCCCCTCCCTCGGGGAGTTTCCGCGAGTGATCGTCGATCCGGTGGACGATCCGCCGTGGGTGATCTTCGTCTCGAGGCTCGGGATGGGCGAGCTCTCGGGCGCCGTGCAGGTAGACCAGACTGAGCTCGCACGGGACATCCTTGACCACTCAAAGTCCAGGTATTTTCAGTACCTTTCGATCCGGGACAGCAGTGGTCGCGTGCTCGCGGGAACGACGGAGCCCATGGAGGTGGATGTGGCGTTCCCGCACCTCCTTCACCACCTTCGAGCTGGATTTTCTCGCTCCGCGGTGCCGACCGCCGAGCAGACACGCTCTGCCTTCGCGCTGCGACTCGCGCCCTTCGCGATGGCGATCGCGATCGGGATGGTGGCGCTTCTCGCCCTGATGCGCGCCGACCGTCAGCAAGAAGTCCTGCTTCAACGCCAGCGAGACTTCGTCGCGCGGGTGTCCCATGAGCTCAAGACGCCGCTGGCAGGGATCCGGGTGATGGCCGAAACGCTGGAGATCGGCGCCTACCGGGACGAGGCCCAACGTGCGCTGTTCGCGAGTCGCATCGTGCAGGAGGCGGAGCGCCTCACCGCCCGAGTGAACGAGGTGATCAAGGCCGCAACGCGACCCGAGGACGACGTGCGGGTGCGCACAAATGTCGATGCGTTGCTACACGAGCTCGTCGCGAGTTGGCGGCCGCGCTTCGAGGCCGTTGGTGGTCGTTTCATCGTGGAGATTGAGCCCCTCGGGGAGCTCATCGTGATGCCGGTGCTGCTCCACGACGCGCTGGGCAATCTGCTAGACAACGCGTTGAAATACCGAAAAGCCGAGAGGGGGGGCACGGTGACCTTGAGGGCGCGGGCGCAAGGGCGGTGGGCGGTGTTCGAGGTGGAGGATGACGGAATTGGTGTCCCTGCTGGCCTGAGGAAGTCGATTTTTGAACGCTTCCGTCGAGTCGAGGGGGAGGGCCGGGGCAAGGCCGGGGGGCATGGGTTAGGGTTGGCGTTCGTCGCTGACACGGCGCGGCTACACGATGGAAAAGTCGAGTGCGCCGAGGGTGTTGCCGGCGGATCCCGATTCACGCTGCGGATTCGAAGGAGGTCGTGATGGAGCCATCTGGGGCGAGCATTCTGGTGGTGGAAGACGACGAGACCCTCGCCATGGGGCTGGTGTCGGCGCTGGAGCACGAGCGCTTCTCGGTGACGCACTGCGACACGGGGGAGAAGGCGCTGGAGGCCATCGAAGACGACCTTCCGGACTGCATCATCCTGGATGTGATGCTCCCGGGCATGGATGGGCTCTCTGTCCTCCGGAAGGTGAAGGGCGAACATTCCGAGGTGCCGATCATCCTGCTCACCGCCAAATCGGCCGAGCTGGATCGGGTGCTTGGCTTGGAGCTGGGCGCCGACGACTACGTGAGCAAGCCGTTCTCCCTGCGCGAGCTCATTGCGCGGGTCAGGGCCCGGCTCCGTGCTCGCCCCGAGGCGCCACGTGCGCCCGAGAACTACCGATTCGGTACGAATGAGGTGGATCTTCGCCGCCGCATTCTGGTCAGGGCGGGGGTTGAGCATCGCATGACGACCCACGAAGCCGGCGTCTTGCAGTACCTCATCGCCCACAAGGGGAAAGATGTTTCGCGCGAGGATCTGCTCCAGCACGTTTGGGGGTACTCGCCGACGATGGCCACCCGCACGGTCGACAACCAGATCCTGAAGCTCCGCAAGAAGATCGAGGACACTCCGGCCGATCCGCGGCACATCCTCACCGTTCACGGGACGGGATACCGGTTCGAGGAATAGAGGGGGCGCATGCTCATCTTCGCCGCCGCAGCCCTGCTTGTGGGTTGCCCCGATGTCCCCGTGGATGAAACTCCGAAGGACTCGGGGGATGACACGGCTTCGACCCCGCCGGATCGCGACGAGGATGGGTACCCCGAAGGCGCCGACTGCGACGACGCAGATGCCGCCGTGCATCCGGACGCGGCGGATGGTTGCGACGAGGTCGACAACGATTGCGACGGAGAGATCGACGAAATGCCCGATGTGGCCTGGCATCCGGACGCGGATGCGGACGGCTACGGCGCCACCGGCGGCGAGGTGCTCGCCTGCGTTCGACCCGATGGGTACGCGTCCGGACAAGCCGACTGCGATGACTCGAGCGCGGAGGTTTGGCCTGGCGCGGACGAGGTGTGCGACGGCGTCGACAACGACTGCAACGGGGAGGCCGACGAGGGCCTCCCGCTGGACATCCCCTACTGGCTGGACGCGGACGGGGACGGCGCTGGAGATGCGGCCACCCTCGACTATGCCTGCACCTACCCGGAGCTGGACGACGTCGTGGCCAACGACTGGGATTGCGACGACAGTGACCCGTCGACCCCGGTTTGGGTGGTTCATGGGGCCGGCGCCGGCACCGGCACGGTCGACGATCCCTTCCACAAGGTTCAATCGGGACTGAACTCCGGTTCAAGCTGCATTCTGCTCGGCGCCGGCAACTATGTCGAAGACCTCCAGTGGCCCGCGTACGACACCTGGGTGCGCTCGGAAGAGGGCCCGGAGGACACGGTGTTCACCGGCTCCGGCACCACCCCGGTGGTCACGGTGGCCTCCGGCAGCACCGCGGCATCTGTGCTGCAGGGCGTAACGATCACCGGCGGCGGGGGGCGAAAAATCGACAGTACGCTGGTAGTTGGCGCGAGCACCTACTACTACTCGAAGTACTTCGGCGGCGGCGTTTCGGTCGGTGCGTCCAGCTCCATCACGCTCCGCGACGTGAGCATCACTGAGAACGACCTGCCGGTGTACGCCGAGAGCGTGGTCGGGTCGAGCCACTATGTCACGACCAGCTACGGCGGCGGGCTGTACGTGCAGGGCGCCTCGATCGCCCTGGACAACGTGCGGATCACGGGGAACTACGCATACTATGGAGGCGGCGCCTACGTTACGACCGGTGAGATCTCGGGTGTGAACCTGCTGATCGCGGCGAATTCGGCGTATTCCTGGGCGGCGTTGTACGCGGATGCCGGGAGCGAAGTGGCGATGACCGCGAGCATCGTGAACGCGAACGCCGGCACAATCTCCCCGGGCGGCCTCGCGGTCTACGACTCCAAGCTCACCCTCGACCACGTGGACGTCGTGAGTCACGACTACGGCGTGATCGCCCGCAGCTCCACGCTCACCATCTCCAACTCCATCTTCGACGGCAACGCCTACGGCATCTCCGGCACCGGCGCAACGCTGTACGCATCCTACAACGCGTTCGACAACGACAACGCGGACTACGTTGGGGTAACCGACCCCACCGGGCAATCCGGGAACCTCGGAGTGGCCTGCTCGTTTGTCGACTACCACGACGACGCCGACCCGAGCAATGACGACTTCGCGCTCGCGTCCGGCTCGCCGTGTATCGATGCCGGTGATGAGGATGAGCTTGACGCCGATGGCTCCCGCGCCGACATCGGCGCGTACGGCGGCGCGAACGGCGACTGGTAGGAAATGGCGCGCCCTCCTTCGTCGCGGGGTGGTCGCGACCCGGCCCGTGAGCTGTTCATTCGACGCACCGCGGCGGCGCTGTCGCTCTCGCCCGGGGACGTGGAGGGTGCGTTGTCCGTGCCTCGGCGCCCGAGCGTGCGGATCAACACCCTTCGCGCCGCCGATCCCGAGGCCACCCTCGAGGAGCTGCGCGCCTTGGACCTCGGCCTTGAGGCGATTCCGTGGTGCCCGGGTGGGTTCCACCTCGACGGGGACAAAGCGCGCCTCGTCGCCTCGCCGTTGTTTCGCGAAGGGCGGGTGTTCATCCAGAACGCCTCGAGCTTCATCCCGCCCATCGTCCTCGATCCCCAGCCGGGCGAGCGCATCCTTGACGTGTGCGCCGCTCCCGGGGGGAAGTCCGCTCACGTCGCGGCGCTCACCGGCAACCACGCCGAGCTCTGGCTGAACGACGCCTTGCGCCTCGACAAGCTCATCGAGGTGACGACGCTGCTCGGCGTACATGCCTCGTCGCTCACGGCCCACCCGGGCCAGTACATCGACAAGTTCATCGACGGCCCCTTCGACCGCATCCTCCTCGACGCGCAGTGCGGGGGGGAGGGGATGATCGATCTGAGCCACCCGAACGCGCTGCGCTTCTGGTCGATGGCGCGCGTAACCAAGTACCACCACATGCAGCGAAGCATGGTGAACGCGGCGTTCCGACTGCTCAAGCCCGGGGGGGTGCTGGTGTACTCCACGTGTACGTTCGCGCCGGAGGAAGACGAGGAGCCGGTGGCCCACCTCGTGAAGCACCAGGCCGACGCTGAGGTGGTGCCGATCGACCTGCCCATTCCGAATCGCAGGCCGGCCGTGCTGAGCTGGGAGGGGCGGAAGCTGCCTCCGCAGCTCGCGGGCGCGCTCCGGTTGGCGCCGTCGCCCTGGTTCGAGGGCTTCTTCGTCTGCCGGATCCGAAAGTCGGCTGCCCTCCGGCCTCCGGTCTCCGGCCTCTAGGCTCTTGCGCGCGGCGCCGCGCCCCACACGCGGTTCAGTTCCTCGTTCGTCAGGTAGCGCCACTCGCCCGGCATCAGGTCGGCCGGGAGGCTGAGGCTGCCGACCGCCGGCCGGTGCAGGGCCAAAACGCGGTTGCCGGCAGCGCCGATCATCCGCTTCACCTGGTGGTACTTCCCTTCGCGCAGCACGATGTGCAGGGTGTCGGGACCGGTCGCAGCGGCGGATACTGCGGAGAGTGGTCCCGGCTCGTCATGAAGTTGAACGCCGCTTTTCAGCGCATGGATCAGCTCGGGCGTGCACGGGTGGACCAGCGTTACGTCGTAGGTCTTGTGAACCTCGTGCTTCGGCGAGGTGAGCGCATGGATGAGCGTGCCGTCGTCGGAGAACAGCAGGAGGCCGGTGGTATCGGTGTCGAGGCGGCCGGCGGCCTGCACGCCCCGCGCGTTGAGCGGCTCCGGCAGGAGCGAGTGCACGGAGGGGTGATGCTGAGGCTTGCGGGAGACTTCGTAGTCCACCGGCTTGTGCATCATCAGCACCACGCGGCCGCGTGCGATCCAGGCCTCGCCATCCACCGAAAACTCGGTTCCCTCCTCTTCAACCTGGGTATCTGGATCGTCGATCACCTCGCCGCGCACCGCCACGCGGCCTTGGTGAACGAGCACGCGGCAGCCCCGCCGGGTGCCAAAGCCCTGCCGCTGAAGGAGTACGTCGAGGTTCATGGCCGGTGCACTATCCTCCTCTGGGCTACGTTCGGCGGCCCATGCAGCACACAACCACGGAACCGCGCATCGCGTTTGAGTCGAATGGAGGGGAGGCGCGACCGCGGCTCCTCATGGTCATGGGCTTCGGGATGCGTGGCGCCGTGTGGTTGCCGCAGGTCGAGGCGCTCGGGGCCGACCATACGCTGGCGTGGTTCGACCATCGGGGCATTGGACAGAGCGAGCCTCCGCCCTCCTTGTTTCGCATGCCCGACCTCGCGGCGGACGCCATCCGGGTGGCGGACGCGTTGGGCTGGACCGAGTTTCACGTCGTCGGCGTGAGCCTCGGGGGCATGGTCTCGCAGGAGCTGGCGCTCGCGGCGCCGGAGCGCGTGCGGTCGTTGACGCTCATCGCCACCCACCCGGGCGGGCCGCTCGGGATCCTCCCGACGCTTTCCGGCCTCTACCACTGGGTGCGCGCCGCCTTTGGCCCAGCTGCCGGCCGCGTTGCGCACCTTACCCGCCTGCTGTATCCGGCCTCGTTCCTCGCGACGGTGAACCCGGAGGATCTGCGGGCGCGGATGCAGCTCCAAGTTGGACAACGCCCGCCCTCGCGCACAGCACTGATGCAGCTCCTGGCCGTGATCCGGCACGACACCCGTCGGCGCCTGACCCAGATCGCGCCGCCAACGCTCGTGATCAAGCCGGAGGGGGACCTGCTGGTGCGACCGTTCCACTCCGAGCGGCTGCACCGCGGCATTCCGGGGTCAAGGCTCGTCTCGGTTCCCGACGCCGGCCACGGGCTGACGTTTCACGCCGCCCCGGCCGTGAACGCCGCGATCCGGGAGCACGTGGCCCAGCACGATCACCCTATTCGCAGCCGTCGTTGACCTGGCCGGGAGTTCCGGGCTCGCCGCCCGTGCTTACGATGGTCGTTTGCACGCACCAGTGCATCTTGTCGTCGTTGTTCCCGGCGTCCTGGTACTTGGGATCCACGCCGATTGCCACGGCGAGGCTGTACCACGTCTCGTCGTAGTGTAGCCAGTCGATCTCGGTGCCATCGGGCCGGGCGAGCACCACTTCGTCGGGGCCGTTGGCGAGGGCCATGCCGTTGCCAGTGGAATCGCGGACGAATTCGGCGTCGCAAGGTACGCCTCCGTTCGTCGCGGCATCCACGTTCGCGCAGAGCACCACGTAGTCGTTCGCCGGCACCACGATGCTGCCTTGGAGCTCGTAGGCATCGACGTCGTCGTCGCGGAAGGTGTAGCCCCCGATGTCGATGGAGGAGCCGCTGGTGTTGAAGAGCTCCACCCACTCGCCGATGGTGTCGTCTACCACCTGGGGGTCGATCATCAGCTCCGAGAACACCAAATCTCCTGGCTCGGCTTCGATCGGAACGTCCGTGACGTTCAGGGAGATGCTGTCGCTTCCCGTTTCCGCGTCGGTATCGGTGGCGCTCAGCGTGATGGTGTGTAGGCCGGCGGGCAGCGTTGCGACCACCACCGAGATGCCCTCCGCGGTAACGGCGCCGTCAAGCGGGGCTCCATCCACGTCCCACGCCAGGATCAGCTCGGCGGCCGCGGTGACCGTGTCCGTCGCGTTTCCCTGGAACGTGATGCTGTCCGCCGGCGAGAAGGCCGCGCCATCGAGCGGAGACGTGATCGTGACGACGGGGGCTTCGCGAGGACCAAGTAGGGAGAATTCCACGGACGCGGTGGCATCCTCTCCGTCCTCGTCGACCGCGCGCAGGGTGAGCGTGTGGGGCCCGATGTCGGCGTACGAAAGCGGCATGGTGTAGGCCACGGCGCCTTGCCCGTCCGCTTCGCCTTCTGCGGCGGTCCCGTCCAGCGTCCAGGTGACCTGGAGCAGGTCGGCGGGAGTGAAGCTGTCCGCGACGACGGCCGTGGCGACGTAAGGCCCCTCGCCAACCCGGAGCACCTGGGCCAACGTGGGCGCGGTGATCGACACGTCGGGGGGCTCGTGAACACGGGCGATATCGGAGTCGCTTTGGCAGGCGATGGTGAAGAAGAGCAGCACGAGCGCGGTGTAGCACAGCCATCGCGGGATGGCGCGTGCCTTTGTCGCGCTCCGTCAGCGAACCCACCGAGCAATGTACAGATCGGTGTCGTGCTGGCCTTCGGCGTTCGCACGGTTGCTCGCGAACAACAGCCACTTGCCGTCGGGGGAGAACATCGGGAACCCGTCGAAGCCGGCGCTGGTGGTGATCCGGGTTGGCTTGCCATCCCAGGAGCTGAACCAGATGTCGAACTCCCGGGGGTTGTCGCCCACATTGCTGGAGTAGAGCACGCCCTTGCCGTCGGGCGTGGGGTAGGGCGCAAAGCTTGCGACGCCGTTGTGGGTGATCTGCTTGGGGTGCTTCCCATTCGCATCCATCACGAAGATCTCGAGCTCCGTGGGGCGAACCAGGCCTTCCCCGAGGAGCTTCTGGTAGTCGGCAAGCGCGTCCCCGGTGGGCCGCGACGCGCGCCACACGATGCGCTTGCAGTCCGGGGTGAAGAACGCGCCCCCGTCGTAGCCGGGGGTGTTGGTTAGCTGCGTGATGTTGGAACCATCGTTCTCGGCAATGAACAGGTCGATGTCGCCATTTCGGGTGCTCGTGAACAGGATACGGCCATCCTTGAAGCACTCGGTCGCCTCCGCGTCATACCCGGGTGAAGCGAGGATCGGCTTCACGGTGCCGTGCAGATCGTCTCTCACGATGTCGTACTCGTCGTAAAGCGCCCACACGTAGCCCTGGCTGTGGTCGGGCTTCGCCGGGCAGGCGGCCGACTTGGCCTCGGTTGTGGCGTAGATCATGGAGCCACCCTTCGGGTAGTCGAGGTAACCGCAGGTGGTTCGCCCCTTTCCGGAGGAGGCCAACGTGACGGCCCCCGTGTTGAGATCGTAAACATACTGAGCGTCGCAGCCGCCTCCGGGCGGAGTGCGCTGGAAGCTGAAGGACTTGCCATCGGGACCCCAGTACGCCTCGGCGTTTTCGCCGCCGAAGGTGAGCCTGCGGAGGTCGGCAAGGTGAGGTTCGTCCGCGCGGAGCAGCTCGGGCGTGGGTTTGCCGGCGCTGGGCGTCCACTCTCGCATGTTCGTTGCCGGCACGGCACCCGCGGTGAAGCTGCCGTGCGGCGTTTCGGGGATCGGCGCGGGGGCGGAGTCGCCGTTTCGCTGGGCGAGCGTTGCCCGCAGGCGCAGCTCCGCGCCGTCGCGACGCACGATGACGTCGATCGTCTCGCCGGGCTTGTGTTCGCGGAGCACGAAGGTCATGTCGTAGAGGTTCGCCACCCCCACGCCCGCCATGCCCACGATCACGTCTCCCTTCTTCAACCCCGCCTTCTCGGCGGGGCTCCCTGCCCGTACGTCGGAGAGCTTCACGCCGCCCGTCGCGGCCTCCATCGCGGTGTAGTCGGGCACGGATCCGAAGTAGGCGCCGTAGCCGCGGCTGTCTCCCGTCGTCGGCGCGCTGGCGGTTGCGCGAGCGTAGACGAGCCTGGGGCCGAGGGCAGCGCCTTGGGTAAGCGCGGCGGTCATCGCGATTACCTGCGCGCCGCCAGCGTTGTTGAGTAGCGCCACGTCGTCTTCGGGCGTGTGGTACTGCTCGTGGGCGCCCGTGAACAGGTGCGCGACGGGGATCCCGGCGCCGTAGAAGCTTGAGTGATCGCTGGGGCCATACCCATCCCCGCCGGCGTTGATCACCAGCGTTGGTACTGCCATTTGCGCGGCCTTGACCAGCTCCGCCCAGCCCGCAGCGGAGTCCGTGCCCAGAACGGTGAGCTTGTTTTCGCGCAGATGCCCGACCATGTCCAGGTTCAGCATGGCCGCTACATCGCCGATGGCGCCGACGACCGGGTTTTGCACGTACCATGCGCTCCCCCCGAGCCCGATCTCTTCGGCGGAGAACGCTACGGTGACGATTGTCCGCCGGTCGGCGGTGTTCTTCTTGTCCGCCGACGCCGACACCAACGCGCGGCTCGCGCACAGCACCCCGGCCACGCCAGAGGCGTTGTCGTCCGCGCCGTTGTGCACGGCCTCCACATCCGGGCGGAAGCTGCCTGCGCCGCCCATCCCGAGGTGGTCGTAGTGCGCCCCGAGCACCACGATCTCCTTGGCCAACGCACCCTTTCCCGGGATCACGCCGACGACGTTCTGGGTCGTGGCGGTGACATCCCGCAGGTCCACCTTGCCGGACGCGATCGCGGGCGTGAGGCGGGCGGACGCGGGCGTGTACGTCGAGTCGATGGTCGATTGAACCTGGGACACGTTCGACTCAATCTCGGCGAGCCAGTTGTTCGCCAGCGCGCGGGTCACTTGGATGACCGGGATGCCGGCGTCGGAGAGCGGGCCCATGGTTTTGAGCGGCGGCAGCTTGTCCGGCTCGTCGGCCGCTTTGGACGGGCTCACCAGGACGAGCGCGGCGGCGCCCGCTTCGCGGGCCCAGATCGCCTTCGTTCGGAGGTCGCTGTACCGGCTCGCCCGCTTGCCGTCGAATGGCGACTTCTCGTCGTCCTCCCCGGGTTCGTACCGCAGGGCGAGCACCACCTTGCCCTTTACGTCGATCGCCGCGTAGTCGTCGTAGCCCAGATCCGGCGCCCGAATGCCGTAGCCGACGAACACGAGATCCCCGGCGAAGGCGGAGGATTTGGAGAAGCCGAGCGGGGTCCAATCGACGCCCAGCGTGGCGCCGGCCAGCGAGTTTTCGGCGCCCAGGCTCACCCCGATCCGCGCCGTGAATGGCTGCATGCGGCCCGACTTCGGGGTGCCGATGGCGAGCCCATCCATCCAGTCGCCGATCGCTGCGGCGGCCTTGGCGTTTCCTGGCGTTGCGAGGCCTCGTCCGCTCATGTCGTCCGCCGCGAGCACGCGGGTCACCTCCGCGAAGCACGCCTCAGCGTCAACAGGGAGCGGCGTGCCGCGGAACGACTTCGCTTCGGCGGTCGGCCCCCAGGGGGCGGTGCACGCGGGGAGGGTCAACAGCAGGACGAGGGAGGTGTGCATGTCGCCGCCGGTATCGCACCGGCGCTGCCGCCCTGTCAATGTCGGGTCACCGCGGCGGTGGTCCGGGTTTGAACACCAACGAAGCTGAGTTCATGCAGTAGCGCTGCCCGGTTGGGGCTGGTCCGTCGTCGAACACGTGGCCGAGGTGCCCGCCGCAGCGCGCACACACAACCTCCTCCCGCACCATGCCGTAGGTCACGTCGCGATTCACGGCCACTCGGTCCGGCTTCGTAGGGCGGGTGAAGCTGGGCCAGCCGGTGCCGGACTCAAACTTGTCGGGATCGTCGAAGAGGTGGAGGTTGCAGCCGCTGCACACGTAGGTTCCCTTCGCGTGGTTGTTCCAGTAACGCCCAGTGAACGCCCGCTCCGTTCCCTTCTCGCGGACCACGTGGTAGGTGTCGGCGTCCAAAAGGAGCTTCCATTCGGCGTCGGGCTTCACGACGGGCACGACGACTTCGGGATCAGAGGGCAGGTCCAGGCCGGGGGTCGGCTCGGGACCCGCAGCGATCGCATCCACGGAGCGACAGGCCGCCGCGGCAAGGAACGAGAGGTTGAAGCAGCGGCGGGAGAGGGACATACGCGGGCTCCGGGTCTGCCCAGTACGATGCCAGGGGGGTGACTGGGTTTTGGGGACCACGTCCCGCTTTGTCACGCCGTTGGTTACCTCGCTGGGATGCTCGCTCTCCTCGCAGCCTGTGACATCGGCGAAACCGGTGCCGACACGGGTGATTCGGCCGATACCGGCGCCGACACCGCCGACACCGCCGACACCGCCGATTCGGCCGATACCGGCGGCGATTCCGGACTCCCGGCCGACGACGGCTGGCCCGCTCACTTCGCGGCCCCGTACGTCGACGCGACGGCCTACCCCACGGTGAAGGTCGGCGATGTGGCGGCCGAAACGGCGGTTGACCACTTCACGTTGGCGTTCGTCGTGGCCGCCTCGGCCACAGCGTGCAACGCCACCTGGGGCACCTACTACGATGTGGACACGGGACCGAGCGCTTGGGACGCCGGGAGTGAGTACTTCCTGTACGATCAGGTGGCGACGCTTCGCGCGGCAGGGGGTGACGTGATGGTGTCGTTTGGGGGGGCCGCCAACACGCCGCTGGAGGCCGCCTGCGGCAGCGTGGAGGACGTGGTCGCCGAATACCGGCGGGTCATCGAGACCCTGGACCTCACGCGGATCGACTTTGACATCGAGGGAAGCTGGGTTTCTGACGTGGACTCCGTGAGGCGTCGCAGCGAAGCCATCGTTGCTCTCCAGGCGTGGGCTGCGAGCGCTGGCCGCCCCCTCCACGTTTGGTACACCCTCCCCGTCCTCCCCACAGGCCTTACGGCTGACGGGCTTGCCGTGGTTCAAGACGCGGTGGAAGCGGGCGTGATCCTCGACGGCGTGAACGTCATGACCATGGACTATGGCGACGGTGTGGCTCCCGATCCGGAGGGCCACATGGGCGACTACGGGATCGCCGCCTTGGCCGCCCTCAATGCGCAGTTGGCCTATGCGTTTCCGGGAGCCGAGTCCGACCGATGGGCTCACCTCGGCTCAACGCCGATGATCGGCCAGAACGACGTCCAGTCCGAGCGCTTCTACGTGGCGGACGCGGAGCAGACGCGCGAGTTTGCGGAGCTCCACGGTGTCGGCATGCTCGGCTTCTGGTCAATCAATCGGGATCATCCGTGCGCCGAAGAAACCGAGTGGGCGTCCGGTAGCTGCAACGGGTTCACGGACGTTGGCGACTGGGCGTACGCGGAAGCGTTCGCGGGGTACGGGGAGTAGGCCTCGAGAATTCGCTAAGCTGGGGCTAATGCCGCATTCAACGCAGCGATCACCGCGATGTCGGTCTCGATCTGCAATCGCGCGGACACCGCTTCCCGCGTGGCGCTCCGGTGCGCGAGCAAGGCGGCCACGGCCACGCGCACATCCGGCGCCGGGTGGTTCAGCAGCCGCACGCACGCTGCTTCCCACGCCTCGGTGCGACGCTGGAGCCGCATCACATCCAGCGCGGCCTCGGTGGCGCGGGTCAATCCGACCTCAGCTTCCAGCAACGGAATCCATCGGTCGTCCGCGCACAACGACATTGCGCGCAGGGCCCGGGCTACGTCCCCGTTGCTGAGCAGCGCTTCGACCGCGCCACCGCGAGCGAGCTGCTCCACCGCTTCGAGCAAGCATACCTTCGAGGCCTCGATCGGTCGGGCGTAGGCATCCAGCAACGCGGCGAGCGCGCGCTCGTCGCGCATGGCCGCCAGGGCCGCCGCGCCGGCGCACCAGGTTGCGGGCGTTCTCAGCTCCGCTACGGCGGTATCGAAGTCCATCGCGAACACCAGGGAAACAAGGGGGAGCATCACCGATCAGCTGAATTCGAACGCGGAGGAGGTGTCCACCTGCTGCTTCGCGTCCATCTTCCCGGTCAGCCCCTTCGAGGATTCGGTCGCCAAAACACCGTCGATGAACGCGCCGATCGTCTCGGCTTCGTCGCCCCAGTACGTCACGCGCGTGGTGTCGATCACGGAAGCGTCCTTCACGGAGGTATTCGGGGTGCCACGAACGCTTTTCTTGTAGTCCTGGGTGCGGCAGCCATCGAAGACCATGAGCCGGTAGGGTTTGTCCGTTTGGCCGAGCGCCCCGTCTTTGCCGGTGACTGGCTTCTTTCCGGCGGTCTTGAGCGACTCGTACATCGCGTTGCCTCCGAACTCGCCGGAGTGGGCATTGGTGGGGTTCATCATGAGGTTGCCCTCGTTGACCCCCAGCATCTTCACGGTTCCGGCCTTGCTCCGAGCCTGGTACACGGCCCAAGCTGACCGCTTGGTCGCCGCACCTTCCGCAGCCAGATCCTTCTCCAAAACGCTGTAGTCGTCGTACTCCTTCTCCACATCGCCCTTCGCATTGAGCGTCTGGAAGCGCATGTTCCGGTCGAAGTCGGGGCCGGAGCCGTAGCGCCCGTGGCCGGCGTAGTAGCTCACGTCGGAGGACTGCATCCCTTCCAGGTAGGCGTTGGCCGCCCGCCCCCCCTCTCCATCGGTCTTCGACTTGCCGCTTGCGCCGTTGGTGACGAAGCGAAGCACCACATCCACGGGGCGCGCAGCGCCGGCGGGCGGCTTCCAATTGATGGCACCGCGCTTCACGAAGTACTTGCCGAACGTGGAGTCGCCCAGCTTTCGACCCGCCTTTTTGTAGAGCTCGGCGGCGCCGCCGGCATCTTCCTTGAATCCCCGCACCTTGAGCGCTTCAA
Organism: Deltaproteobacteria bacterium; assembly: GCA_014191855.1. GTDB lineage: Bacteria > Myxococcota_A > UBA796 > UBA796 > SXON01 > SXON01. The sequence continues at coordinate 9,928 of BJHF01000067.1, read as the reverse complement.
GGATCTTCGGGGCGGCGCTGAGGTGCCAGTCCCCCTCGTCAAAACCAAGGCCCAACGTCATGTCCAGGAGGCCGTCCTTGAACATCTCGCCGTAGCGGATGCCGCCTGCCGCGGCCGAAGGCGTCGCGCTCATCAGCCGCTTCAGGGCCTCCTCGGCCGAAAGGCGGGCCCACTCGTCGCTCCCGAACGCCTCGACCAGCGCGGCTTTGGAGCCCTTGCCCAGATCGCCGTCGATGGTGGAGGTATACAAGCCCAGCCGCGCCAATTCCCGCTGGACCGCCTTCTTCTGGTCGGTCGACCAGCTCGTTGAGCCCGCCGATAGTCCCGGGGCCAGGGCTTTGAGCTGCACGAGCGCCTCCGCCGCGCCGAGGCCGGACCAGTGTTCACCACCGAACGCGGCGGTCAAGCCGGCGCGCGTGCCGCTGCCGAGCTGGCCATCAATCTTTTTGGCGTACAACCCCGCGCGTTGCAGCTCGGTCTGGATACCGATGATCTCGTCTTTGCTCCACGATGGCCCCGCCACGCCCGCCGCCCCGCCGGCCGCCACCCCCACGCTCTGGGCCACGCCGGCGTTTCCCAAGGTATCCTGGTGCGCCGCCGCGTTGTTGGCGGTGATCCCCGCGCCCGACCCTGTCGCCGTAGAGGTGGTTTTTGTGGCCCCCGTCGTCGACGCCGTGGCTGTCGTCGTGGAGGTCGCCTGTTTGGTCAGGGTTTGCGCGGGCATGGCCCCTTATAGCAGAGCTGCCGCCGCTTCGGCCAACGCGCTGCGTTCGCCCTTGCGCAGCGTGACGTGCCCGGCCATGGGCGACGTGCGGAAGCGCTCCACCACGTAGGAGAGTCCGTTGCTCGTGGCGTCTACGTAAGGGTTGTCGATCTGGTAGCGGTCGCCGGTGAGGATGACCTTCGTGCCTTCCCCCGCTCGGGTGATCACCGTCTTCACCTCGTGCGGGGTGAGGTTCTGGGCTTCGTCGATCACCAGGAACTGGTTGGGGAGCGAGCGCCCGCGGATGTAGGTCAGCGGCTCAATCTCCACGATCTTCTGGTCGAGCAACGCCTGGTAGTTGGGCGCGTGGGGCTTGGTGCCCTTCGCGTTGCCGCTGCCACGCTCATGCCCGGTGCCCGCCGTGTCCTCGCCGCCGCACAGCAGCTCCAGCGAGTCGAAGATAGGCTTCATCCACGGGTTCAGCTTCTCTTCGAGCGAGCCGGGGAGGAAGCCGATGTCCTTGCCGAGCGGGAACACGGGGCGCGCCACCACCAGGCGCCGGTAGCGCTTCTCGTCGGCCACCCGCTGCAACCCGCACGCGATCGCCAGCAGCGTCTTGCCGGTACCGGCCATGCCGTCCAGCGTGACGAGCGCCACCGAGTCGTCGAGCAGCAGGTCGAGCGCGAAGAGCTGCTCGCGATTGCGCGCGAAGATGCCCCACACGCCCTCTTTGTGGCGCCCAACGAGCGTGAGCCTGCGCTGGCGTTGGTCGTAGCGAGCCATCGCCGTTTGCGAGGGGTTGCTGGCGTTCTTGAGGATCACGAATTGGTTGGGGGATACGTGGCTGCCCTCCGGCTCCGCTACCCAGCCACGGTTGTAGATCTCGCCGATCAATTCGGCATCCACGTCGCGCTCGACCACCCCGGTGTACGCCTCGTCCAACTCAACGTGGGCGTGCTCGAAGTCCTCGGCGTGCAGGCCGAGCACCTCGGCCTTGATGCGCATGTTGGTGTCGCGACTTACGAACACCACCTGGGTGCCGGGCTGCACGCTGTTCCACACCCGCATCGCGATGCGGAGGATGGTGTTGTCCGCGTTGTCCAGTGCACCAGCGAACAACTCGCCGTGATCTCCGACTTCCCCGCACTCCACGCGCAGCGTGCCGCGGCCTGGGAGCGCTACGCCCGTCCGGAGGTTCCCCTGCTCGCGAAACGCGTCGAGCTGCCGGGAAACGGTGCGCGCGGCGCGGCCACGTTCGTTCAGCTCGCGCTTGAACTTGTCGAGCTCCTCGATCACCGTGATCGGCAGCACCAGATCGTGTTCGTCGAACACGAAGAGCGCCCCGGGATCGTGGAGGAGCACGTTGGTGTCAAGGATGTAGGTGCGCTTGCCGGGGCCGTGTACCGTAGGAGGGGACAGGGGATGCTCCAAGGGGGGGAGGGAGGGAACCGCGGGGGAGGGGGGCTGCGCCAGCCTCAGGGGATGGCGACGGTGTAGGATTTCTCGCCGCCAGAGCCGAGATCCACGGCGCGGCGGGTGTAGCGAACCTCGGGCGTGTCCATTCGCACGGTGCCGCCGGCTTCGTTGCCTTTGCCGACGTAGATCAACAGCGCGCCGCCTCCGTAGGTGCCGGGCGCCGCGCGGAGCGTAACGGTGTTGGTTCCGTGGTGCAGCCAGTCGCCGAGGTCCACGATCATCTGAGGTTCACCGGAGCGAACATGGCGAACGCTCTGCCCGTTTACGAGCACCTCGATGTCCTGGCCAGAGCTGTCGTTGTCCTCGGTTACGAGCCACCAGCCGCCGGGGGCGAGCCCGCCGAGGGTTGGCGCAGGGGTGGCGCGCGGGGCTGGCGTTGGTGCCGGCGAGTACGTCGGTGCGTACGAGGGGGTGTACGCCGGGGTAGTGGCTGGAACGGGCGTGTATCCTGGCGAAGTGGTGTAGGTCGGCGCGGGTGTCGGCGTATAGGCCGCCGGCGGCGCGGCCGCGACGGGCAGTGCCGTCGTTGGCGCCTGCGCGCCGGAGGGCACCACGCTCACTCGGTACATCGGCGCGTCGATCCAGATATTTCCGGAGGCGTCGAACCGCACCGTCACGTTCTCCATGGACATCACGGGGAGCACATCTGCGCGCACGCCGTTGAGGTAGATGTCCCCCGCGTTCGCGGCGGCCAACCACAGCGCAAGGCTGATCACCTGCCGCCCTCCTCGACGCGCACCCGGAGCTCTTTGCCCACCTTGAACACCGGCAAAACCTTGGGATGTACCACGATGGACTCGCCGGTACGAGGGTTGCGACCGGTATACCCCTCATAGTTACGCGCGGCGAAGGTTCCGAATCCTCGAACCTCCACCCTCGCACCTTCGCGCAGCGCCGCGCTGATCCCGGTGAAGAAGGCCTCGACGACATGCTCGGCCACCACGCGCGAAACGCTGTGGCGATGGGCAAGCGCGTCGACCAGCTCGCTTCGAGTCATGGGGTCTTGGCCTCCGACGGCTTGGTGCCAGCTCCCAACCCCAACAATTTGCGAATCTGTGGCTCATGCTCATGCAGGATCATGGTGAGCGGCGCGGCCACATAGATCGACGAGTAGGTGCCGACGCCGATGCCCACGAGCATCACCAGCGCGAATTGCGCGAGCACGGGGCCGCCGATGAACAAGAACGGGATCATCGCCAACGACGTGGCGCCGGCCGTCATCACCGTACGCGACAGGGTTTGGTTGATCGAGTCGTTGATCAAGTCGCCGAAGTTCTTGCGCTTATATCGTTCCATGTTCTCGCGGATCCGATCGTACACCACGATCGTGTCGTTGAGCGAGTAGCCGCTGAGCGTGAGCAGCGCGCTCACCGTGGAGAGGCCGAATTCCTGGCGAAGCGCCACGAGGATTCCGACCGTGATGCAAACGTCGTGCAGGAGGCAGATGATCGCGCCGGGAGCGAAGGTGAGCTCGAAGCGGATGGCGATGTAGATGAGATGCAGCACCGTGGAGGCGATGAGGGCGGTGAGCCCCGCGGTGCGCAGGCTGCTTCCGACCTTCGGCCCGACCGAATCGGCCCGGTCGATGGTGAGCGCGTGGTCCGGCAAGCCGGCCGTGAGGGCCGCTTTGATGCTCTCGGAAACGCCGGGGAGTCGTACGTACACCGTGTTTTCTTCCGGTGACGACTGCACCGTGACCCCCTTCACACCCGCGAGCTCGCGCTCAAGGTCGGGCAGTGGCACCGTGGGGCCGGTGTAGGTGACCGCGATCCTCGCGCCCACCTCGTTCTCCACCCGAAATTCGCTGATCCAGTCGGCGCCGTGCGCGCCCGTGAGCGCTGTCTTGACCGCTTCCAGATCCTCTGGTTTCGCGGCTGTGTCTCCCTGCAGGCGTACGGCGAATTCCGAGGTGCCCGCTTCGCCGACCTGCTGCACCGCATCCTCGGCGATGCCCAGGCCCCCTAGCACCCGCCGAACGTCGGCGATCTCCGTCTGGTTCGCGAAGTGCATGTCGATCTCCGTGCCGCCGGAGAAGTCGATGCTCCAATGCGGGCCCGGGAACACGAACAGGATGATCCCAACCGCGCTGGCGATGAACGAGATGACGGCCCAGAAAAAGCGCCGGGCGACGAAGTCGTAGAAGTAGCTCTTCGGGATGATTTCGAACATCAGATGCTCACGTTCGCCGTATTGCGGCTGCCGAAGGCCCACTCCATCAGGGTTCGCGAAACGAACACGCCGGTGAACAGGGTGGTGATGATGCCGATGAGAAGCGTGACGCCGAAGCCTTTGAGCGGCCCCGTGCCGTAGCTGTAGAGCACGACGCCGGCGAGCCCCGTGCACAGGTTGGAGTCGATGACCGCAACCGAGGCGCGATCAAACCCGGTTTCGATCGCGGTGCGTGCCGACTTGCCGCCTCGGAGCTCCTCGCGGATACGCTCGAAAATGATGATGTTCGCGTCTACCGCCATGCCGATGGTGAGCGCGATCCCGCAGATCCCCGGGAGCGTGAGGGTAGCACCGAAACCGACGAGCAACGCGAGCACCAGAAGCCCGTTCAGCGCGAGGGAGAGGTCGGCCAAAAGCCCGCTCACCCGGTAGTAGATGCCCGCGAACAGGAACACGAGCACGCAGCCGATCGCGGAGGCGAGCGTGCCCTGCTTGATCGCCTTGTCGCCTAGCTGTGGGCCGATCGTTCGCACCTCGCCGACCGTGACCGGCGCCGGGAGCGCGCCAGTTCGCAGGACGAGCGAGAGGTTGCTCGCCTCGTTGAAGGTGGCTTCCTGAGTGTTGCCGCCGACGGTGATGCTTGCGACGCCGTTGATCTTCGATTGCACGGTCGGGGCGGAGCTCACGTGGTCATCGAGCACGATGGCGATGCGCTTGCCGATGTTGTTCCCGGTAACCTCGGAGAAGATGGCGCTGCCGTGAGGCTTGAAGTCCAAGGCGACGTAGTAGTTGCCCGTCTGGTGGTCCTGCTCCGTGCGCGCCGTGCTCACGTCGTCTCCCGTGAGCAACACCTCGTCCTTGAGCACGACCGAGCCGGTGCGGGCCGCAGGCTTCTTGTCTTTGTCGTAGAACCAGTAGAGCCGCTGCCCCACGTGGAGCACGCCGTTGTCCTGCAGCCACTCGGAGAGCAGCCGATCATCGAGGTAGTCGGTGTCGCCAAGGGCGAGCTTCGCGGCGGGGAGGGCCGCATCTGCCTGGGTCTGGTCGAACTCCTCGTCCACCAACAGGAAGCCGAGCTGCGCCGTGGTGCCGATGGCGGCCTTGGCTTGCTCCATGTCGCTCTCGCCGGGGAGCTGCACATTGATGCCGGTTTCGCCCTTTCGGGTGATCGAAGGCTCCTTCACGCCGGTGCCGTTGATGCGGCTCTCGATGACTTCGCGTGCTTGTTCCACCGCTTGCTTGCGGATCTCATCGGTGCGCGCGTCGGTCATCCGAAACACCAACCACGACTTCCCCGCTTCGTCGACGGTGTTGGTGTAGGTGTAGCGGTCGAGGCGACCGCTCACGAGCTCCTTCACCTGCGCGAGCGTCACCCCGGCGCCCGGGGCGATCAGCAGCTCGGGCTCCCGACGGTCGCGGCGCACGTCGTCGAGCGCGACGCCCTTGTCGGCGGCGATCCGCTTGAGCGTCGGGATCTCGCGCTGCACGGTGGACCGGACAGCCTCGTCCACGTCCACATACAGTGTGAGATCGACGCCGCCTTGAAGATCGAGGCCTTTCACCAGGAACTTGCAGGGGAGGAACTTCGTGAAGGTTTGGGGAGGCGCGGCATCCTCCGGCGGATCCTTGAGCTCGGCGAGCTCACAAACGCGCGTGAGCTCCGCGTGCTGTGGGCCGGGGAGGAAGGTTGGCGTGAGCATCCACAACCCGAGGAGCAGCGAAGCGGCGGTGATGCCGACGCGAGCGATCAGTCCAGCTTCCATCAGTCCTTCTTGGCCGGCTCTGCCGGCGGCTCGACGATCTTCGCCTTCACGGCTTCACGGTCCACGGTGAGGAAGCAGCCGGGGGAAACCTCCATCACGATGGTTTCCCCCTTTGCTTCGTGCATCTTCCCGTGAATTCCGGAGCTGGTGACCACCTTGTCACCCCGTTGCAGGCCGGCGATCAGCTCCTTGCGGGCGGCCTCATCCTTCTGGTTCGGGCGGTACACGAAGAAGTAGAAGACGCCGGCCACCGCCACGATCGGGAAGATCATCCCGCCAAACGGCGAGGGGTCGGCGGCCAGGAGGAGGGTCGAGGGATTCATTCGGTGGACTCCGGATCCGCGACCCCGTCTTCCGCTTTCATCCACATCGTCGCGACCGTGCGCAGGCGCGCCAGGGCTTCCGGGCCCTCGTCGATCGCCGCGCGGATGCGCGCCATGAGCGACTGGTAGAACGTGACGTTGTGGAGGGTGAGCAGGCGGGGGGCGAGGATCTCGTTCGCGGTGTAGAGGTGCCGGAGGTAGGCCCGGCCAAAACGGGCGCACGCATAACACGGGCAATCCGGGTCGAGCGGTCCCGGATCGTCACGGTGGCGGGCGTGTTTGATGGTCACGCGCCCGCGGCTGGTGAACGCGACGCCGAACCGCGCGCTGCGGGTCGGGATCACGCAATCAAACAGGTCGATCCCCGCGAGCACGCCATCCACGAGGTCGAGCGGGTAGCCGACGCCCATGAGGTAGCGGATCTTGTTCGCGGGGAGGTGGCTCGCGCCCAGCTCGGCCATGGCGAAGAGGTCTTCACGCGGTTCGCCGACCGACAACCCCCCCACGGCGTACCCGTCGAGGTCGAGCGCCGCGAGCTCCGCCGCGTGCGCCGCGCGGAGGTCGGGGTGCATCCCGCCTTGTACGATGCCGAAGAGGGCCGTGGACTCGGGTGCACGCCGGGCCGCCATGCATCGCTTCAGCCAGCGGGTGGTTCGTTCGGTGGAGCGCGCCACGTGATCGCGTTCGGCCGGCCACTCGATGCACTCGTCGAAGGCCATCGCGACGTCCACTCCGAACGCCTCCTGAACCTCCACCGCCACCTCCGGGGTCAGGTGACGCCACTGGCCGTCGATTGTCGAACGAAAACGGACACCTTCCTCGGTGATCTTGCGGAATTCCTTGAGTGAGAACACCTGGAACCCGCCGGAGTCCGTGAGGATGGGGCCGTGCCAGTCCATCATCCGGTGAAGGCCCCCAAGGGCGCGAATTCGTTCGTGTCCCGGCCGCACCCACAGGTGGTAGGTGTTGGCCAGCACCATCTGCACGTTCGCCGTTTGGAGATCCACCGGCGTGAGCGCCTTCACGGTGCCCTGCGTGCCAACCGGCATGAACGCCGGCGTTTGCACCTCGCCGTGAGGGAGAACGAGGCGTCCACGACGAGCGCGGCCGGCCTGGGCGAGGAGGGTGTAGTCGGCGACCGCCATGCGGCCCGGCGACTATCAAGAAACGGGGGGCTCCGCGCCCCCCGAACCCCCATCGCCCGCCGCCTTCCTTCGCTCCAGTCCCCGCGGCCCAAGTTGGCAGGCGCCGCGGGCGCCAGCCAACTTGAGCACCCCCACGAGGGCCTGGAGCGCGCGGCGCACCAGGAAGGCGGCGGTCAGTTCGCCAGGCCGCCTGATCATTTTGGGATCGTGGAGCCGGGCCTCGGGTGTCCTGGCGAACTACCCCGGCGCCGGGAAGAAACAAGCGTCGCCGTAGCTGAAGAACCGGTACTCACCGGCAACCGCGTGGCGGTAGGCGGCGAGCGTGCGCTCCCGACCGGCGAACCCCGCTACCAAGAGCAGCAGCGAGCTTCGAGGGAGGTGGAAGTTCGTGAACAGCGCGCCCACGCGTCGTGGGCGCCACCCCTCCTGGAGCAGGATCCGCGTTTCTCCGGGGCCCGGTCCCGTCGCAGACTCCAGCGTACGAACCACCGTCGTACCGACCGCCACCACGCGGCGGCCCTGGCGTTGGGCAAGCTCCAACGCGGACCATGTGGCCTCGGGCACGTCGTAGCGCTCGGGGTGGAGCTGGCCGCTCGCGAGCTGTTCCGGGGTGAGCGGGCGGAACGTCCCCAGGCCCACCTCGAGGGTGACGTGCGCTCGATCTACGCCACGAGCCTCGATCTCCGCCAACAATCGGCTGGACAGGTGCAGGCCTGCGGTCGGAGCTGCAGCCGCTTCGAGCGTACCCGGCCGGTGGAACACCGTTTGGTAGCGCGCGTCGTCCGCGGAGGTGGCGGCGCGGTTGAGGTAGGGCGGGAGGGGCATTTCGCCGACCTCGGCCTCGATCGAGCGGAGCGAAGGGCTGAAGGCCACCCGGGCGCGGCCTTCGTCGAGCCGCTCGATCACCGTGATCTGGCCCGACCCCGCGCGGAGCACCTCGCCCTCACGCAGCTTTCGGGCGGGTCGGAGCAGGGCCTCGCCGACGTCGCCATCGGCGCGAAGAACCAACACTTCCACTGCGCCACCGGTCGCCCGCTCTGCGCGGAGGCGGGCACGCCGCACCCGCACATCGTTGAGCACGAGCAGGTCGTCGGGCTGGAGGAGGGAGGGGAGGTCTGCGACCGTTCGGTCGGCCAGCGTGCGGTCCACCACCAGCAGCCGCCCGCCGTCGCGTTCGGTGGGCGGGGTTCGCGCGATCAGGTGGTTCGGGAGCGGATAATCCCAAGTGGCGAGCACATCCTCGCCGGCGGCCGGGGGCACGCGCTCAGCGCGAGCCGGGGCGGCTCCCTCGGGTGGTAACATAAGCTGGGAGAACCTCGACGATGGGCTCAGGGCGCGCCACGAGCTCCGTGGCCGGAACACGGACGATCGCCACGTGGGCCGGCGCGTCGATGCTCATCTTCACCGTTCCGCCTCGAACCCGGGTGACGAGGATGCGAATGTCGTCGCCGATGGTGAGGACATCGCCTTCGTGTTGTGCGACTACCAGCATGATCGACGCTCCGACTGAGAAGCTGCAAGGGTACAGCTTCAGGCGGCAATGCGCAAGGGGCTCGGTTGCCGTGCCCCACTGATGGTGAGAACGGGATAGCAGCGCGCCCCCAGCGGGAGCCGCCATGTCCGAACCCACCGATCCTCGCCAACCCCGCCGCCGCGGCGGACCCCGCGAGCGCGTTGAGGCGCCTGTCGCCGTTGAGTCCCCGCCCGTCGCCGCGGTCATGCCGCCGCCCGCCCGCAGAACGGCGCCTCCGCCGCCGCCCGCCGCGCCGGCCCCCCGCGATCCTACCGATTTCGACGGGCTCCGCGCCATCGGGGACATGGATCCGGATGAGGTTCACGCCATGATGGATGCGTTTCCCAGCAGCTCGACTCGCGGCGGCTTCCGCGCGGGGCAGCGCATTCGGGGCCGCGTCACGAGCATTGGGGACCAAACGGTGTTCCTCGACGTGGGCGGCAAGGCGGATGCGGCGCTCGATCGCCTCGAGTTCGGGGATGTTCAGCTTGGCGACAGCGTCGATGCGTTTGTCGCCTCCACCGACGGCGAGCTGCGGCTCACGCGGGCGCCTTCGGGCAGCGCAGCCCGGGAGATGTTCGTCGAGGCCCAGACCGCGAAGATGCCGGTAGAAGGCAAGGTCGTCGCCGTGGCCGACTCCGGGTGGCAGGTCACCCTTGCGGATGGGATCAAGGCGTTCTGCCCGGCCTCCCACACCGGCGCGAACGAAGTGGCGGATGCGGCCCATATCGGAACTTCGATGCCGTTTCTCATCCACGACTTGCGCGGCCGGGATGTGGTGCTCAGCCGGCGGGCGCTGGTGGATGCCGAGGAGCGCGCGGTCCCGACGGAGCGCC
>BJHF01000066.1 GCA_014191855.1 Deltaproteobacteria bacterium | reverse complement strand
CAGGCTCGGCGCGTGGCTGAGCAGCGCATCGCACATCGCGGCCACTTCCGCCGCCGCTTCGCCGCGTGCCAACGCGAGCCCTTTGCGGTGCCCCGGGTGATCCGGGCTCGCGGCGCACGCCACGAGGTCGCCCACGCCGGCCAGCCCCGAAAACGTTCGTGGATCGCCCCCGATCCGGCCGGCGAGCCGCGCACCCTCCACGGCCGCCCGCGCGACCAGCAGCGCCTCCGCCCCGCTCCCCAGGCCAAGCCCCCGGGCCGCGCCCAGCGCCACCGCGAACACATCGACCAGCGCGGCGGCCAGCTCCACCCCCACGAGGTCAGAGGTGGCGTAGATGCGGCAAAGCGGCGACCGCAGCGCGCCAGCGGCGAGCGTGGTCACCTCCCGGTAGGGCGAGGCGACGACCGCCGCGCAGGGGCTCCGCCGCCGCAGCTCGCCGGGCAGCAATGGCCCGCCGATCGCCCCGATCCGGAGCGCCGCCGACTCCGCGAGCACGATCTGGCTCGGTCGAAACCCGGTTCCGGTCTCCAAGCCCCGCGTCGCGACCACCACGCGCGCCGAGGGACCAGGCCGCCGCGCCCGAACCAGCGCTCGAAGCTCCGAAACCGGCGTGACCCACAGCTCGAGATCCGCGTCCCCCGCCACGACCGAGGCCCCGGCCGCGTTCACCAGCGTCGCGAGCGCCTCGGCCATCTCGCCGCTGCCGACGATCTCGATGCGAGTGCCCGCCGTGGCCGTGACGCTCACGGCGCCGCCGACGCTTGGTCCTCCCCCCGCCGCCGGGCGGGGGGAGGTGCCGCGAAGCGGCGGAGGGGGGAAGACGGACAGCGTTTCCAGCGTGGGACGTTCACTTCAGCTCCGGCCAACCGACCAGGCGGTTCTGGTAGTACAACACCAGCTCCGGGGCGAGGCGAAGCTGGCCGCCAATCGCCTCGATCGCCCGGCGGCGGTGGAAGGAGGCGAAGCGCGCGATGGCCTCGTCGAGCACGCCCTCAGCGGTGGAGGGGAGCGCACGCTGACGCGACCCCAACGCGAGGAGCCCTTCGGCGAGGTGCTTGAGGACGGCCGCTCGCGGCACCTGCGCCTCATCCGGCGAGAGCCGCACCAGCTTCCAGGTGTCGGTGCCGCCGCGCGTGTCCCGCAGGGTGCGCCAGGCGGCCCACGCCGCAAGATGCGTGGATTGAACAACAAAATCACGCTGGTAGGCCTCCGCGAGCCGGTCCGCGACGCGCTGCGTGTAGAGGTGATCGCGCTGCTCGTCGAACACGACGGCGCCGGTTCGGTCGCACACGTACCCCCGCCGGTCAACCGGCTGACCGTGAGGATCGAGGCTGCGCTTCTCGGCGTCGATCGGATTGCCCATCACGTCCATCGGCTCACCGAAGCTGACGTGCACCGCGGCGTCGAGCGCGAGCAGCTTCTTTACGAACGTCGCGATGGTGCGGGGCTCGCTGAATTCGTCGTCCATGATGATGTAGCGCTGCTTGCCCTCCTCCGCGAGCGCGTCTGCGATCAGCGATTCTGCTTCGAGCACCAGCCCAATCGAGAGCGTACATGGAACGATGAACACGTCGCGCTCCCGACCCGCTGCGATGGACTCCTGCCAGGCATCCAGCCCCGTGCCGAGCAGTCCCTTCTTCAGCTTGCTCTCCAGCCGCCCCGCCCGGCTACGGGTGCCGCCGGGGAAGAACAAGGAGTGGTGCCCCCGCCCGAGGATCTCCACGCTGTAATCCTTGAGGGTTTCTTTGTAGAGCCGATTTCGCTTGCGCCGATCCACGGTGTAGGCACCCAGCCGCTCCATGAAGAACGCCATCACCGGGTTCTCGAAGAGGTTGAGGCCCGCGCCGTACGCGAAGGGGGGCAGCCCGGCCGCGTAGAGGCAGTAGCCGAGCAGCGGCGAGTCGAGGTTGGAGACGTGCGTGGGAGCCAGGATCAACGTGGAGGTTTCGGCAAGCTCCCGCAGCCGATCGATCGGCCCGTGCAGACGCACCCGGCTCGCAACGTCGGCCTGGGTGCTCACGAGATCTCGCGCGCGAGTAGCGCTCAACAAACGCGTGAGGAGCCCGGGCATCAACCGAGTTGCGAAGCGGTAGGTGCGCACCGAGAAAGGATTGTGGATCTCCAGCGCGTACTGCTCCACCAACGCCACCGCCGCGCGCTCCATGGCCGGGCGCTCGCCGAGGTGCAGGGCCCTCGCCGCATCGTCAACCGCCGCGCTGTAGGCGGGGTTTCCGCCGTCGTGACCGAGCCGCTTCCGCTCGGTGAACACCGTGTCCGCGAGCAGATCGGTGAGCGCCGTGTCGGAGGTGTGGGCGAGGCGCCGGCGGAGCCGAGCGGCCAGCGCTGCGGCGATCTCGGTCGCGGGGGGAGCGCGGAAGAGGGCTGGATCGGCGACCACGCGCCCCTGTATCCTGCGGGTTGCCGGATTAGACCCTTCGCGGGATGCTCCTGCCGCTGCTCCTTTCCGCCGCTGGTTGTGGCTCGTTCGGGCTCGCGCCCGCGAACGATCTGCCCCTCGGTCGCGTGGAGTTGAGCCCGGCCGCGGCTACGAACTTCGGAGAGCTCTTGCCGGAGGAGCAGGCGGCGATGGCGGTTTTCGGAATGACCTCGGCCGACGAGGAGGATCCCGGGGAAGTGGACGACGTGTGGGTGGAGGGGGACACGGGGGCGTTCCAGATCGTGGGCATGCCGGAGCTTCCCGATTTGCTCCGCGGCAACCAACACCTGCACGTGAAGGTGCGCTTCGCTCCGCAGGAGTCAGGGTCGTTCGAGGGGAACTTCGTGATGAGCACCACCGGAGGCCAGAAGGTTCGCCGCGCGATGGTGGGGATCGGCTGCAAGAACCGCGACGGCAACATGCGGTGCGACTGAACGATGGCGAAATTCAAGGTCCGCCTCACGCACGTTCCTCGCGATCCCACCTTCCCCCGCGCCGATGATGCGCTGGGCGAACACCTGTGGTCGATGCTGTCGGAGAAGCTCGAGGCCGGGGTGCCGCGGCCCGCGCTGTTCACGTTCTTCCCCGAGGCGGTGCAGATCGTGGATGTCCCGCCGCTCCTCGTGCCGGGTGTGGATCTCCACCACGCGTTCTCTGCGTTCGCCTCGCAGCCCCAGGCGGAAGCGATGGCTGCGTTGGGCGTGATGGTGCGCCGGCAGCACAACAAGGTGATCGGCCAGTTTGCCGTGGCGTTCATCGAGTGGCCCGATGGGCGGTGGTGGTCCTGTTCCCGCCCGCTGGACGCCGCGGGGCAGCCACTTGACGGCGCGGAGGAGGATGTCCAGCGCGCGGTAGACGGTGCGCCGAAGCCTGGCGGCCTGGGCGCGTGGTTCCGGCGCGCCCGCTTCGAGGGGATCACCCTGAAGCTGGAGGGGGAGCTGGTGAACTGATGGAACGTGCCGCGGTGAGGGTGCCCGGGGTCGGGCTCGCGTTGCTTGCTCTCGCGGGCTGCGAGCCGGCGGTCAACATCACGATCCGGCCCAGCGACTGGGTTCCATCGGCGTTTCGAGCCGAGTGGGACGGGCCAGCGGGGAGGGCGACCCTTTGGGTGGCGGATGGCGCCGCGGACGCTGCAGACGACGAGACCGAGTGGCGGGTGTTGACGGCGCAGGAGGTGGAAGCGGGGCGCGCGGGGCTCCCGATCGCGCTCTTGCCGGTTGGCCGCGACTACTCCGTGCGCGTTGAGCTGGAGTCGGAAGGCGCTGAGGCGATCATGAGCGAGGCGGCGACGGTGACCATGCCCGCAGCACCCGACGTTCTCGGCTTCCCACAAATTGAATTCGTCGACGAGGCGCGCAGCGAGCTGGCGGCCGGCGGCTACTCGCTCGTGAACCGCTACGCCGGGGCGGCCTCGGCGAGCGAAGCGATCGAGTTCATCCTCGATGGCCAGGGGGAAGTGGTGTGGTGGATGGCGCCGCAGCCAACCGGGCATCGTGTCGTCCGAGGCAAGCTCAGCCGGGACCTCCGCAGCGCGCTGATCCTGGAGGGCGAAAGCGGCGAGGGGGACGACTACATCAACCGCGTTGCGCTTGACGGCGAATCGTCGGTCGACACGATCGCCCCCGGCGCCAACCACGACTTCCACGAGAATGGCGATGGCACGCTCACCTGGCTCGCCTACGAGCGCGCGGAAGCGGGGACCATCCCCGACATCCCATACCCGGTGGTGGCCGATGCCCTCGTGACCGGCGTCGAGGGCGCGACCGACGCCAGTCAGCACCGAACGGGATTCTCGTTCCTCGATGATTTTCCGGCCGAGCCCGAGATTCTCTGCGAGCACCAGGAGCTCGGCGAGTTCATTACCGGCGCCGTGGAGTGGACCCACGCCAACTCGGTGGTTCGAACGCCGACGGATGATGGCTTCCTGGTGATGACCCGCTCGCTCGACGCGCTGTTGATGATCGACGACTCCGGCCGCCGCGTGTGGCAACTTGGCGGCCGAGAGGCCACCCTGACACCGACCGCGCCCGAAGCGCTGTTCCAGCACGCTCACATGAGCGACGCTTGGCAGGACGACGAGGGCGCGCTTCGCGTCCTCATCTTCGACAACGGCAACCACCGCCCAGAGCCCATTACGTCGAGGGTGATCGAGCTCCGCCCCGAAGGCGACGAAGTGTGGCGGCTCCAGTCGGAGGAGCGCCTGGGGCGGGTGGTTTGGGTGCCGAGCTTGGGGATTTGAGCGGCGACGTTAGCACCCCTCATCAATCTCCCCATCACAATCCTCGTCAATCCCGTCGTCGCAGGTCTCCGTCGCTCCCGGATAGATGAACCACACGCTGTCGTCGCAGTCTTCGCAAGCCGGCGAGCCGTCGCGATCCAGATCGTCGGAGCCCACGGAGCCATCGCAATTGAGATCGGCCGTGTCCTCGCACGTCTCCAGAGCGCCGGGGTAGGCGAGGGGCTCCGTGTCGTCGCAGTCGCCCTCCTTGGGTGAATACCCTGCGGCACAAGCCTCCACCTGTCCCGACGGGTCCACGCCCCAGCCGTCCAGGTCGGCGTCGGTCCAGAGCGTCGTCTCCTCGTCGATCTCGCCGTTGCAGTCGTCGTCGGCGCCGTTGCAGCGCTCGCTCGCGTCGGGGTACACCCCATCGTCGAGGTCGTCGCAATCGCCGGGCGTTTGGGTACCGCTGGGATCACAGGAGGGGGCGGCGTCCGCGCCGAAGCCGTCGCCATCCTGATCGGGGTACCAGATGAGGTACTCATCCGCGTAACCGTCGCAATCGTTGTCGAGGCCGTCGCAAACCTCGGTTTTTCCTTCGTAGGCGGCCGCGCTGGCGTCGTTGCAGTCGTCGCCGTTGTGCACGTCGCCCGCCTGCTTCTCGCAGCGAACCACGCTCTCGTCGCCGTGCCCGTCTCCATCGGCATCCGGATGCCAGCCCACCTCCTCGTCCACCTGGAGGTCGCAGTCGTCGTCCACCCCGTTGCACTCTTCCTCCCCCTCGTAGGTGGCGACGGTGTTCGCCGAGAAGTCGTTGCAGTCACCGCGCTCGCCGAGGCACGTCTCCACGCCGTCCCCGTCGCGATCAAAACAGATCGGGGCCGAGTCCAATCCGGTGTCTACCGGGAAGGAGAAGGGCAGACAGCAGGCGGCCAGGAACCAGAGCATCAGCCAGTGTATGCCGGGTTGCGTCGGAGCGTCGCCTCAGTCCTTGCCGTCCGGCGGGCGGTGACTCTCCATCTCCCGGCGCATCAGGGAGGCCGAGAGCCCCTCCTTCCACCAGAAGAACGCCCCGACGGAGGTGACGGGCAGAAACGAGACGCCCCAGAACACGATGGCGAACGCCTGCGCGGGACCGGGGTCTTGACCCCACAGGATCAAGGTTTTCTCGATGGCGACGTGAAAGACGCCGAAGAAGCCAGGCGCCTGCGGGAGAGCCACGGTGAGCGCGATCGCGACGGTCGTGAAGCATGCGGCGGCGAAGGGAAGCTGCAGGTCGAACGCCCGCATCAACGCGTAGATGCTCAGGGAGCCGTTGAACCAGTGCAGCATCGAGAGCAGGCCGGCCTTCACCAACACCTCCCCGGAGCGAACGCTGGAGAGCCCCCCCACAAAACCATCGAACAACGTGATGAACTTCGCCCGCACCGGGCCAGGAGCGAGGCCGACGAGCCGCATGTACAGGGCGCGCGCCCGGTCCTCCTGCGCGGCGAGTAGCAGGAACGTGCTCAGCCCGGCCACGCCGATCGCGCCGAAGATGCTTCCGTACAGCTTCAAGTTCTGCACCAGCTCGCCGTGCGCCTCGGCCTCGGTGGGCAGCACCGCCAGCATGAGTAGAAACACGCTGAGCAAGCCGAGGATGTCGAACACCCGCTCGATCACCGCGACCGTGACCAGGGGCAGCATCGGCGTAGCCGTTTCCCGGGAGCCGAGCCAGGGCCGCGCGAAGTCCCCCGCGCGGAACGGCAACACGACGTTGAGCGCCATGCCGATCGTCGTCGCCACGAACAGGCGAGGGAAGCGGGCCCCCGGGCTGATGCGCCAAAGCAGCAGCTTCCAGCGTGCGGCGCGGATGAGGAATTCGGTGAAGAGCACCACGACGCTCAACAGCACCCATTCGAGCCTCACCCCGACCAACGCCGCGGAGAGCTCGCTCCAGTGCGCACGGGTGAGGAACCAGAGGGTGAACCCCAGGCTTACGACGATGCCCGGGAGCAGGCGCAGGAGGCGGGACCGCACGGCGCGAGCGTAGCACGGGCCCCGGTTCGGCGACTTCCGTGTTAGCCACGGCGCCCCTACGGAGCTCTCGTGGCGTACGACGCAGTCGGCCTTGGAAATGCGATCATGGATGCGCTCGTGAAGCTGGAGGACGATGCGTTGCTCGTCGATCTTGGGCTCACGCGCGGTCAGATGCACCCGGTTGACCATGCGCGTTGGCTGGAGGTTTTTCTGAAGGTGCGCGCGCTCGGTATCGAGTTCCACAGCGGCGGGAGCTGCGCCAACACGGTGGCCACGATGGGCCTTTGCGGCGCCGAGGTGATCTACGGCGGGCAGGTGGGCGCCGATGAATTCGGCTCGCGCTACGCCCGCTCCCTGGAGGAAGCGTGTGGCCGGCACGCGCTGCACATCGATCTCAACCTCCCGACGGGCAAGTGCTTGTCGCTGATCAGCGCGAAGGATGGGGAGCGGACCATGCTCACCGACCTCGGCGCGGCGATCCACCTCGGGAAGCTGGGCGGGCTCGGGGATCACATTCCCTCGGCGCGGCTCTTCCACACCACCGGCTACAAGTTCCTCGGCGGCGCGATGCGTGAAACGGCGTTCTCGGCGATCGCGATCGCGGAGGCGAACAACGTGCCGATCAGCTTCGATGTGGCGGATCCCTTCGTGGCGCGCACCATCCGGGCGGACGTGGAGGCGCTGATCAAGGACCACGTGAACATCGCGTTCCTCAACCGGGAAGAAGCAGAGATCGTGACGGGGAAGCCGATCGAAGCGGCGATTGAAGAGCTGGCCGGGTGGACCGATACGGTGATCGTGAAGTTGGGCAGCCAGGGTTCCGTGGTGCTTCAGGGTGGCGAACGGTACAACATCGCCGTCTACCCGGCGAAGGTGGCGGACACGACGGGCGCGGGAGACACCTACGCGGGCGGCTTCCTCTACGGCTGGCTGCGCGGCTTGCCCCCAGCGAAGTGCGGAGAGCTGGGCTCGCGGCTCGCGGCGCTCACGGTCGGCCAGATGGGGGCCGTGGTTCGCGACCGCAACCATATCGCCGCCGTGAAAGTTCAGGTGGGGGTCGCGTGAACCTCCCCGTCGAGGTGATCGAGGCCGTGAAGCAGGACCGTTGTGTCCTGTTCCTCGGCAACCGCGCCTCGTTGGAGGCGGCTGAGCTGGCCGATGGGCTCTATCCCGAGCAGAAAGCGCTCGCGAAAGAGCTTGGTTGGAAGAAGCCGGCGAACGTCGTGGGAAAGAAGGGCCTGATCCCCTCGGTGGAGGAGGCGGGTGCCGCGTTCGAGAAGGCGAACGGCCGAGCGGCGCTCCTGGCGCTGCTGCAACGGCACCTCGGCGCGGAAGTCGCTCCCACGGCGGCGCACCAAGCGCTGGTCCGGCGCTTTCCGCTGGTGTTCACAACCAACTACGACGATCTGATCGAGCGCGCCGCCGCCTCCGCGGGCGTGCCCGTGGATCGGCTGGGGCGCCAGAGCCCACTGCCGAAAACCGAGAAGGGTCGGTGCATTCTGTACCACCTTCGTGGGGAATTCTCCCTGCCGGAGAGCGTGATCGTGAGCGGGCCCGATTTCGCGTCCCGCCCGCTCGGCGCCGACCTCAAGAAGCAGCTCCGGCTGCTCATTCGCCAGCAGGTGGTGCTGTTCGTCGGCTTTCGCCCGGATGAAGAGGAGTTCGAACGCCTGTTCGCGGAGCTCTCCGACGCCTACGGAGGCGAGCTTCCCCGGTGCCATCTCGCGGTCGCCCAGGGCCCGATCGACGACTTCCTGTGGCAAAAATGGGTGTGGCGGGGGCTGCTGATGTTCACCGCCGATCCTGTAGAGTGTCTCACTGAGCTGGAGGCGCGCCTCGTATGATCCGAATCGTCCGCATCGAAGTGAACGGAGTCGAGTATTACGCGCGGGCGGAAGGTCACGGCTTCCACCTGCTCACGGCCGCGCCTTGGGCCGGCGGTCGCGATGTGGGCGCGGTGGTAGGAAACGGCCGGCTCCTCGCACCGGTGCAGCCCTCGAAGGTGGTTTGCGTCGGCAGCAACTACCGCGCGCACGCCGCCGAGATGGGGAAGGCGACGCCGGACAAGCCAAGGTTGTTCCTGAAGCCCCCGAGCGCGATCATCGGGCCGGGTCAGCCCATTGAGATCCCCCCGGAAACCACCCGCGTCGATCACGAGGTTGAGTTGGGCGTCGTGATCGGGAAGCGGTGCTCGCGCGTCTGCAAAGAAGACGCGCTCGACTATGTGTACGGGTACACCGTGTGCAACGACGTTACCGCTCGCGACTTCCAGAAGGAGGATGGCCTCTTTGCCCGCGCCAAGGGCTTCGACAGCTTCCTCCCGGTGGGCCCGCACGTGGTCACGGGTCTGGTTCCCGAGCGGTTGGCTCTGGGATGCGACGTAAACCGGAAGGTCCGCCAGATGGGCAACACGACGGACATGGTGTTCCCGGTCGCGGAGCTCATCGCCTTCATGTCCAACGTGATGACGCTTGAACCTGGGGACTTGATCCTGACGGGCACGCCGTCCGGCGTTGGCCCGTTGGAGGCCGGGGATCGCGTCACGGTCACGGTCGAAGGGGTTGGCTCGATGACGAACCCGGTCGTGGATCGCAGCGACCGATGACCTGGTACCCCGTGGTCGAGAACGCCGTGAAGCTCGGCGGGCTCGCGGGCCTGGGCTTGATCCTGGCGCGAACGCGCACGGCCGGCGTGTGGATGCCCTTGCTCCTCGCGGTGCTGATCGGCTACGCCTTCTCGATTCGGGTCATCCACCCTGGCTTCTTGCTGGATACGCTCATTCACGACGTACCCTGGGGTCGCGCGGCGTTGCTCGGGCTGTTCTGCGCCGTCGGGGCCTCGGGAATGGTGCGGATCCGCTCGTGGCTCGGCGTCGTCGTCGGCACGGCGCTCATCGGGGACATGGCGATCGCCGCCGGCCTTGCGCTCGCTGAAGCCGACCCTTCGCGTCGGGCCAGGTTGGTTGTCGCGGCGAGCGGCGCTTCGTTGCTCTCGCCATGGTCCGGGGCGAGCGTGCTCGCGCTTGGGCACGGCAGCGCGGAGATCGTGGGGCTCGGCCTGCTGTTGGCGGCGGTCGGCTTCGTTGGCGGCGGCGCGCTCCGCCCGGAGGTGGTGAAGCCCAATCTCCCGGAGGCGGCGTACGTCGCGAGTGTGTGTTTGTGGCTGGCGCTCTTGGCGTGGATCCTGGCCCTCGCCGGTGTCCCCGACTTCGCGGCGGCGGGCCTCGAAGGGCTGCCGCCTCAGCTTCCCGGCCACGCGACGATCTGGACTGGGATGATGGCGTTGATCGCGGGATCCCTTGGTTATGAGCCAGGCCTCGCGTTGGTCGCTCGGGACGTGATGGACCACGCAACCCAGCTCCGGGGCACCTGGGCGCCCGACGCGATGCGCCTCGGGTTTTCGGTCGGAAGCGGACTCCCCATGCTGCTCCTGGCGAAGTGCAAGATGAGCGTGGGGCTCCCGCTGTGGGTGGCGCAAGCGCTGCTCGTGCTGGCCTTCTTGTGGTTCCGGTACACGGTGTGAATCCCAGGGAGCCGGCCGCCGACACCCAGCGCCGTGGCGCGCACGACGCAGCCGTTGCAGCAAGCCTCCGTGGGATTTTCGGGATCTGCCTGCCGATTCCGGACGTCCGCTGGCCGTTGTCCAGGGCGCTGAACGGGCGGGTGACGCCGCGGGCCGGCGGCGCCGAGCGGAGTCTTCGACGCGAGCGCGCCGACGGACTGCGGCGGCAGGACCCGGCGCAGATCTGGGTGTCTGCCTCCCTGCGCCGAGGTGCCGGCGACTCCATCCCGAGGTTCCCGTCGTGACGGCGCCGCGTCTTGCACGGCGATGTTGTACACCAGAAGGGTGTTTGATGCTCGGCTTCCTGCTCCTCGCCGCCGCATGCGCCCCTCACAAGGCCGACAACGCCGATCCCAACCCAGTCCGCTTCGACGGCACCGTGCCGGTGGCGGGGGCGGTGGCAGCGGATCACGAGCTGGCCAGCCAGGCCGGCGCGGAAGTGTTGCATGCAGGCGGCAACGCGGTGGATGCGGCGATCGCGGCCGCGTTGGCGAGCGGTGTTGTGCAGCCGGCGGGGAGCGGCCTCGGCGGCGGCGGCTTCGCGCTCCTGGCGCCGCCCCACGGCGAAGCGATCGTGTTGGACTTTCGGGAGGTGGCCCCAGCCGGCGCGTCCATGACGCAGTTTGAAGGTGGCGCTTCGTCGACGACTGGCGGGAGCGCGGTGGCCGTGCCGACGGAGGGGATCGGGCTCGCAGAGCTGCATCGGCGTTTTGGCCGGGCGAGTCTGGCCACCATTGCGGGTCCGGCGATTCGACTGGCGGACGGTGGCTTTCCGATGGGGGAACATCTCCGCGCCTCCCTCGACGCGGCGCCGGACATGAACATCTTGTTCCAGGCCGACAACCGCCGCCCCGGGCTCGCGGAGGCCCTGCGCGCCTGGGCGGCAACCGACGGTGAGGCGTTCCGATCGGGCTGGGTGGCGCAGGATTTTGTGGACGCGGCGCAGCGCACAAACGGCACTTTGTCGATGGCCGACCTCGCCGCCTACACTGTACAAACGCGCGCACCGCTGCGAGCCTCGTTCGGCGAACGAACCGTGCTCACCATGCCGCCGCCCTCCTCAGGGGGCATCGCGCTGCTCCAGCTTCTCGGTGCCGTAAGCGGGGGAACGACGATCCACTGCGAGGTGGAGGCGGCCAAGCACGCCATGGCGGACCGCTCCGCGTATGGGGGTGATCCCGCCTTTGCCCGCGTGGATGTTCCGGCGCTCCTCGCGCCGGCCCGCATCGAGTCGATGCGGAAGGATTGCGCGGAAACGACCTTCCTCCCTGAGCACTACGCCAACCCCATCGCCGTTCCGGACGACCATGGCACGCTCCACATCAGCGTGATGGACGCGGAGGGGTGGGCGGTTGCGCTCACGACCACCGTGAACACCTCGTTCGGGAGCCACGTTGTCGCCACGCGCTCCGGCATCGTGCTGAACAACGAGATGGACGACTTCGCCACGCGCCGCGGCCAACCCAACGCGTTTGGCCTTGTGCAGGGCGAGAGCAACGTCGTTCAGGCAGGTAAGCGGCCGCTTTCCTCGATGACGCCGACGGTGGTGATCGGGGCCGACGGGCGCCCGGAGCTCGCGGTGGGAGGCAGCGGCGGGCCCTTCATCATCACCGCCACCTGGCAGGTACTCCAAAACGTGCTTGTAAAGGGCATGACGGCGGAGGCGGCCGTAGCGGCGCCGCGCTGGCATCACCAATGGATGCCGAACGCGGCGCTCGTGGAAACGGCGTTTGGGGGCGCCGACGACCTGCGCGCCCACGGTCACGACGTTCGGGTGATCGAGAAGCCGTTTTCGGCGGTGCAGGTCGTGGTGCGAACGGCGGGCGGCTTTGACGCGGCGAGCGATCCACGAAAAGGCGGGAAGCCCGCCTGGGAGCGCGGTCCGCAGTAGTCAATCGGGTGCGCTGCGGCTATGGTCGCCACCTCCCGGATCACCCATGCGCTTGCTCTGCCCCGTGCTCCTCGTGCTGAGCGCGTGCTCTGACTACAACTTGAGCGGGAAGTCGGGCGGAAATGGCGATGGCGAGGGGGACTCCGACTGGGGCACCGACACGGATGGCAGTGACGACGGATACCCGGAGGACAAGGATCCGACGGTGTGTGAGCCTCGGGACATCGAGGGCTATGCGGTGAGCCAGACCGACGAGTGCCTGGTGGAGTCGCTCCCGGTCGGCAGCTTCACGCCGGTATTGGAGTGGAAGAAGGACACGTTCGCGGTGGCGGGAGGCTCCACCCAGATCATGATGATGCCGGCCGTAGGCTCGATGAGCGACGACGATGGGGATGGAGATGCCGACGAGAACGACGTGCCGGACGTGGTGGTCGTGACCTACGGCAGCGGCGACGTGGTGCGGGTGGTGAGCGGCGATGGCTCGGGTACGGAGCTGCTCAACATCCAGAACAGCGGCGTGCAGGGGCAGGGCGGCGTAGCGCTGGGGGATCTCGATAACGATGGGTGGACCGACATCGTCATCCCGACGAACAGCAAGACCCTGGTGGCGTACGACCACACGGGGAAGAAGATGTGGACGAGCGCGAGCCTGGGCGGCTCGATGTACGGCACGAGCGACAACCCCGCGATCGCGGACCTGGACGGCGACGGCAACCCCGAGGTCATCTGCGGGGCAGCCATCGTGAGCAATACCGGGGCGACGTTGGGCCAGGGCCGGGCCGGGATCGGCGGGGTGAACGGCAACAACGTGGGTACAACCTCATTCGCATATGACATCGACGGGGACGGCGACCAGGAAGTGGTCGTTGGCAACGCGCTGTACACGAAAAGTGGGAGCGCCATCTGGCAGAACGGCCAGGATGACGGGTACCCGGCGGTCGGCAATTTCGACAGCGACGACAAGGGTGAGATCGTGGTGACGACGGGCGGGCGAATCCGCCTGCAAGACGACGACGGCACCGTGCTCTGCACCGCGAAGATCCCGGGGGCCGACTCCGCGTACTACGGCGGGCCCCCCACGGTGGCGGACTTCGATGGCGACGGCGAGGCGGAGTTCGCGGCGGCTGCGGGCAGCCGATACTCGGTGTTCGAGAAGGACTGTTCGGTGAAATGGCAGGCCGTCACGCAGGACGCATCGAGCGGAAACACCGGCAGCTCGGTGTTCGACTTCGAGGGAGATGGCGTGGCGGAGGCCGTGTACGCCGACGAGACGCGGCTATGGGTGTTCGCCGGCCCCGACGGCGCAGTGAAGCTGGAGAGCAAACAACACAGCAACGCGACGTGGCTGGAGTATCCCGCGATCGCGGACGTCGACGCCGACGGGCAGGCCGAGATCATCGTGGCGAACACCGGCGGCCACAGCGGCTTCTACGTGTTCGGAGATGCTGATGGTTCCTGGCGGGCGGCGCGTCGTGTGTGGAACCAGCACGCCTACTCGATCACCAACGTGGACGACGACGGCGGTATCCCGAAGAAGCCAGCGCGGAACCTGGAAAGCTACAACAACTTCCGCTCTGGCGACATCTACGCAGGCTCCGATGGGTATAGCCTGCCCGATCTCGCCGCTACGGTAGAGGATGTGTGCCGAGACGAGTGCGACGACGGCGTGCTGGTGGCCTGGGTGTCGGTCTCGAACCGCGGCTACGACGATGTGACGCAGGACTTCGTGGTGACGCTGATCGCCGAGGCGGACGACGGCACGCTGTCCACCCTCGGTGAAACGGAGGTAACGGACACGGTGCCGGCCGGCCGGGCGCTGGCGTCGTTCGAGTACCGCGTCGAGAAGGGCGCCAAGAAGATCGCCCGGATCACCGCGAAGGTGGACGGTGGGGACGGGTCGGGCGACTCGGCCGTTTCGGAGTGCATCGAAGACAACAACGAGCACGAGTGGAAGGAGAACCTCTGCGAGTAGGGCTGGCCCGCACCCTCGTGTAGGGGCCGGCCGCTACAGGCTTCCGCGACGAAGCAGCCACCCCGCCACCTGCTCCGCCCGCCCGAACGCCACCGCTGCGAAGCCGTGGGCGAGCACCGCTTCGAGGGGAGGGGTCTCCCGCGTCCAATAGACCCACACCCAGCGGCTCGTTCCCCAATATTCGAGGAAGATGCCGAGCAGGGCACCCGAGAGAAAGATCGCCATGTCGCGATCGGGCCGGGCGCCGAGCGCGGTGACGCCGATCATGATCAGGAGCACCACCTGGCTTGAGGGGATCGCCGCCGAGGCCCAGCCAAAGCGCGTCATCAACAGGACGAACCCGGGGAGCACGAGCCAGTAACCGCGGCCGAGCCGGTCGACGTGCGGCCAGAAGGCTCCGACCAACGCGGGCATCCGGTGGATCGTGAGCGCCGCCACCGGCCACGCGGGCAGGATCCACACGGGTGGACGCTCCGCCGTGAAGTAGTGCCACAGGTTCGTCGTGGTGCCCCACCACTCGATCACGGCGCCGCCGCACAGGCCGATGAACACCAGAATGAGATCGCGGCGAAGCTCGATTCGCCAGGCGAGCAGCAGCGTCATGAACGCCCAGATCGCCGCAAGCAACCAGTCCATCCCGAGCTCGGGGTGGAGGAGGTGTCGCCAGCGCCAGGCCACGCCCGCGTAGCCCAGAACCACGAGGCCGATCGCGATGAAGCTCATGCGGGTCCAGCCCGCGAGCACCGACCGCACGGGGCTCAAACGCGAGCCACTACTCGCAGTAGATGTCGGAGTAGGCATCCGTGTTGTTCGTCTCGTCGCACTCGTTCAGCGTGGCGACGCCATTCTCGTCGTCGACGGTAACGCTGAAGCCGTAGATGCCCACATCGCCGGGCTCAAGCTCGATCTCGATGCCGGCGATGCGTTCGCCGGTCGCGATCGCGGGCAGCGTGATGGAGGTGACGTAGCGAGGTGAGCCGCCATCCTCGGCGTACACCGAGAGCTTCACGCCGGCCTCGATGTCCGAACCGCCCTGGTTGGCCACCTGCACCGCGATCGCGATCGGGCCGTACTCACAGCTCATGACGCACACGTCGGTGATCGAGACCACCAGGTCCGGCGTCGCCGGATCGTCGGCTGCGACGCGCGCACGGTACACGTTGTACTTGGTCCAGAACGGCTCGGGCGATGCGGGAACGCTACCGTCGGCCAGCACGTTCGTGATCGCAAAATCATGGACTGCCCACGTGTTTCCGGCCGCTGGCCAGCCGCCGCCGTCGTGCTCGATGACCTTCAGCACCCCCCACGGCGCGCCGTAGTTGCTCACGAAGGCGATCTCCGCGTGCCCGTCGTCGTCCATGTCGGCGATGGTCGGGTACTCAAACACCGTGCCGCTGGTGTGCTGGGTGTCGGCGTAGTTCACGGCGCCGGTCTTGCCGTCGAAGATGGTGAAGCTGTCCTGGTCTGCGAAGAGCACCTCCAGCGCCCCGTCCCCGTCGACGTCCCAACCGGAGCAGCCGGCAAGGCCGGACGTGTCGTTGATCGGCACCGACCAAACCGCGCTTCCGTCGATCTCGTACATCACGAGCGTTTGGTACGAGGGCCAGGCCACCTCGCTCTCGCCGTCGCCATCGAAGTCGCCCACGCACGGGGGGCCGGGCTGCGACTGCGTGCCATAGGAAACGGTGGTGATCTCGCTGCCGTCATCGTCCCACAGGGAGTAGTTTCGACCGATAAACGCGATCTCTGCCTCGGGATCCGCGTCGGCCTGCAGCACGACGGGCCAGAAGCCATAGGTGCCCACCTCGCCGGTGCTCCAGAGGATGCTGCCGTCGCTGTCGTAGGCGTTGCCCCCGATGAAGATCTCCTGATCCCCGTCGAGATCAACGTCCGCCACCGCGGCGATCCGGTAGGGGTTCGAGGCGGTCGCCCCGATGCTGAACTCTACGCTCCCGTCCTCCCCGTTGAGCACGAGATCGTCGGCGATGATCTCCGGGTTCCCGTCGCCGTCGAGGTCGGCCACGCTCACGAGGGGATAGCTGGTGGAGGTGGGAGAGCGGCTGGCGCTCCACTTCAGCGTGCCATCGCCTTCGAGCGCGATGGGGCGAGCGCCGCTGTCGTAGCCAACGACGTCCGGGTAGCCGTCGCTGTCGATGTCCGCGATCAAGACCGCCGCGGTCGTGGACGTACCTCGGTAGCTCCACTTCTCGGTGCCCGTTGCCCCGTCGATCGCCACGATGTACCCCTGCGAGCCGAACGCGCAGATCACCACCTCCGGGGAGTCGTTCTCGTCGATCACGCCATCGCCGTTGTCGTCGTCAAGGTTGCCGATGACGGGCTGGGCGTAGGAATTGCTCGCGGAAGCATCGCTGGAAGGCGCGGAGAAGGTCCACTTCGTGCGTACGCTCCAGGGGTCCGTCACGACGGTGCCGCCGCCGCCCTCGGTGCCGACACACTCTTCCACGACGGTGATCAGCCCCGCATCCCCGGCCTCCAACGCCTCGCACTCCTCGTCGAGGCAGTCCACCCGACCGTTGTTGTCCGAATCGGGGAAACCCTCGTCGATGTCGCCATCGCCGTCGTTGTCTTCGCCGTCGCACACTTCTTCAGGGGGGACCTCTTCGCCCGTGTCGGTGTCGGGCGGCACCCAATCGGTGCCGCTGTCGAAGCCGTTCACGGTCTTGTCCCCCGTGGAGAGACTGTTTTCGATGCAGGCGGTCGCCAGCAGCACCACGGGCCAGAGGAGGAGGGGTCGCATGCGCGCAGTGTAGCCGATGATTGCGCGCGGCGAGGCGCGTTCGCCGGCGGTTCGATAAACCTGCAGAACCCCCGCCCCGGAGCCAACCGTGAGCCTCGATCAGAATCCCTATGCCGCGCCGATCGGCGACTTCCGGCCCGCACCATCGGGGGCCGCTCCGACCTGGTTCTCGGTCACGCCGCTGAAGCTCGTGCTCATGTCGCTCGCGACGTTCAACCTCTACCTGATCTACTGGCACTACAAGCAGTGGGCGCTGCTCAAGGCCTGGCGGGGGGATGACATCATGCCTTGGGCGCGGGCCTTGTTCAGCATCTTCTTCGTGAATCGCCTCTTTGACGAGGTGAAGATGGCGGGTGGCAGCCGCGGTGCCAGTCTGCCCGCCGGGGTGCTAGCGGCCGGGTACATCCTCGTCTTGATCGTGGATCGCGTGGCGGCGCGCGTGGACCTTGGTGTGTTCGGCCTCGTCGGACTCGCCGCAGGGTTCATCGTCGTGCCTGTGCAAAAGGAGATCAACGCTCAGCTTGTCGAGGCCGATCCGGGTGCCGACATGAACGGCCGGTTCGGCGTGGCGAACATCATCGGGATGTGCATCGGCTTTCCGATCCTCGCGCTGGCGTTCGTCGGCACGTTCCTGCCGGGCGAGTGAGCCTGGCTCAGCCCAGCCACACCCGAACCACCACGACGACGGCGAGCAGGCCGATACAAATCGCCAGGATCACCGCCATCGGGTCGCGATCGGGGGTGGGCTCGGGCGCCACAGGCGTTTCGGGCTCGGCGGGGCGCGCGGTTGGAGCCCGGAACTGTGCATCCGGCGGGCGCGGGGGAGCCACGGGCTCCGCGTGCGTGGGCGCGGCAGCAGCCGTTGAGTACCTTGGCGCGCCCAGCGCGGCGGCGAGGCCTTCGCACGCCGCAACCAGCTTACGAAGGTCGCCATCCCTGCGTTCGGGGTCGGGGTGGAGCGCGCGCCGCAGGGCGTGAAGCAGGGGTGCCACGAGGGCGGGCGCCGTGCCGGGGTCGGCCCCATCCCGCCGAAGCTCATCCTCGAACGCCGCGAGGAGCCGTTGGGCGTCGGCGTCGGTGAGCGCCGTCATGTCGTCGAGATCGAGCAACCCCGGCAGGGGGGCGCGCTGGAGCTCGCCGAGCTCGGCGGCCTCGGCCTCGCTCAGGTGCGTCGCGCATTGAAGCTCCAACAAGCGTCGGCCCGCGCGGGTGTAGGGTACCATCGGCCCCTTCGCATCCGGCTCGCGCGTCGTGATGCACCAGTAAATCGTGACGGCGAGCGCGTGGGCGTCTACACCCGGGTCGGGTAGCGCAGTTCGCAGGAGCGTTTGTTCGGGCGGCCCGTAACGAGGGGTGTAGTGCACCGAAGGATGATCCGGCGCGGCCAGGGACTCGGAGCGCGCGCCGCCAAAATCGGCCAGAACCACCGTGAGCTCAGTGTCGGTGGCGCGAACCAAGAAGTTATCGGGCTTCACGTCGCGGTGAACACGAGGTTGACCGGCACTTTCCCCGGAAGCCTGAAAGCGGATCAGCGCCGTGGAGGCGGCGACGAGCGCGGTGGCGAGGCGGGGCAAGGGGGGAGCGGTCTGCTCCACCCACGAGCGGAGCGAGTGCGGATACCACGGCAGCGCCATCCAGGGGCGGCCTTCGTGCTCGCCGTGGTTGAGCACGGTGACCGTCCAGCTCGCGGCCGTGGGGTCGCGACGCGCGACCGCGTGCAACGTCGCGATCTCCCGACGCAGCCGATTGGCGGTCTCGCCCTCGAAGCGAGCCAGCTTGATTGCGGCCTCCTGCCCGTCGGGCGCGACGGCGTGGAGCACATCGGCGGTGCCGCCGTGGCGAACGTCGTCGAGCAGGCGGTAGCCGGCGATTGTCCGCGGGATTACGGCTCCTTGAGGGTTTCGACCATGCTAACGCGTCCGCAGGTCACCCTCCGCGTCGTCGGCAGCGAACCAGTGGTGGTCGCGCCAGGCGGGTTCATCGGCCGGCTTCAAACGGCCGCTCTCCGCATCCCCGACCCGCGGGTTCCCGAGGCCGCCGGGCTGGTTTCTTTGCGTGGCCGCGAGCTTCACCTGCTGGCGCTGCGCGGGGAGCTCTCGGTGGAGGGCGTGCCGGAAGACGATGTGGTCCTTGAGGCGGGGCTCGTCGTGCGGGTCGCGGGCGCGGTGGACATCGAGGTTGTGGCCGTGGACCTGCCGGAACGCGTCCTCGCGCTGCGCTTTCCGGGGCAAGTTCGGGAGCTCTGCGCTTCGGTGTACTCCCTGATCCTCGAGCCACAGCCCGATCTCGTTCCGAGCTTCGTGGAGGGGGCGCCGGCGCGGGTATGGAGCACCGCCGAGGGCTGGTCGATCGACGTGGGGAGCGGAGCTGAGAGCGTTCGTGCCGGTCGGAGCTGGGATGTTGCCGGAATTCGGATCGATGCCGTGGAGGTTGCGTTGGGGGAGGCGGCCACCGCTCCAACCGTAGCCGGTCAGGAGCCGCTAACGATTGTGGCTCGTACAACCTCCGTTCATATCCAACGATCCCGCCGCCCGCCGGTCACGGTGGATGGCCTTCCGGGTCAGCTCCTCTCGGAGCTGGCGATGATCAAATCGGCGGTGGCGTGGGAGGTGATCGCGGGCGAACTATGGGGACGTCGCGACCCAAGCCGCCATCGGATGAGCTGGGATCGGGCGCTGCGCCGCCTCCGGATGCAGCTTCGGGAGGCGGGCGTGCGGGATGACCTCGTGCGGGCCGACGGGCGAGGAAACGTCGAGTGTTTCCTGTACCCGGGCGACCGCGTGGTGGACGAGGCGTAGCCTACTCCTTCCGAGCCCAATTCACGCCCACGGTGAGGCCAACACGGAAGTCACCGGTTTCGCTGGGGATGAAGCTCACCGCGATGGGCAACTGCAGCTTGCCGCTGGTGGGCACCACCTCCACGGCGGCGACCATGTGCACCCAGGTGCCATCCGTGGCCGGCGACACGTTGGCGCCGACGCCAAACTTCAGGGTGTCGCGGAACGAGAGCCCGATCATGCCGCTGCCCGAGGGCAGCACGATGCCCTGGTTCAAGCCGAGGAACAGGATGTTCGGGACGACGATGAAGTCGATGCCCTCCCCCCCGGCCACCTTGAACTCCGCTTCGTAGCCGAGCGCGAAGAGGTGAGGGGAGCTTAGCAGGCCGGACTTCTCGGCGTTGTGGGCGTACACGTAGCCGGTGCGGAAGCCGTGGCGGGCGCCGTCGTAGCCGGTCTTCTTGGGCGTGGCGTAGCGCTCGGAGAACGTGGAGTCCGCGGCGGGGGCGGGCTCCGCCTCTTCGGCATAGGCAGCGTTGAACGAGAGGATTGTGGCGAGGGTGGTGAGCATCTTGATCTCCTTGCAGGTTGTTTCCTGCCCCCAGAAGATACGGCTCCCCAAGCAGGCACGGTAGCCCCCTGTCTGATGGCGGTCTGATGGCGCCGCGACGTGCCGCGGTGCGCGTACGACGAGGGCAACGGGCGATCGCACGTCGCCCGGCTATTCTGTCGCGCGGATCCGCTCGCAGGCCAGTTTTACGCCTGCCTCCACGGTGTCCACGAACGCGATGTTCAGGCCCTCGCCGAGGCCCGACCGTTCGATCACCTTGGCCGGCTGCGCTTGCACCCCGCACAGGATCACGAACGTGTTTGTCCCGTTGAACCGATCAAGTGCGGATTCGAGGCCGACGAGGCCCGTCGCGTCCATCGCGGGCACCGCCGACAGATCGAGGATGATGACGCGCGCGTGCGTTGCGATGTCGGCCAGCGCGGCCATCGCCTTCTGCGCGGCGCCAAAGAACAGCGGCCCGGCGATCTCGTACAGCACCACGCCAGCGGGCAGGGGCTCGCGCAGCCGGCCATGGTGGTCTTCGATCACGCGGGCGCCGCTGATCTCCGCCATCCGGCGCATGAACAAGAGCGCGGCCAACATCACGCCCGTCGTGACCGCGATGACCATGTCGAACATCACGGTGAGGCCGAAGCAGGTGAGCAGCACGGTGACGTCGGACTTGGGAGCGACGGCGAGGATGTGGCGAAAGTGCCGGATCTCCCCCATGTTGTAGGCGACGAGCAAGAGGAGCGCGGCCAGCGCGGGCATCGGGAGGTAGGCCAGCGCCGGCGCCAGGACGAGCACCGCCGCGAGCACGAACAGGGCGTGAATCGCGCCGGCGATGGGGCTGCGGCCCCCCGCCCGGATGTTCGTTGCGGTGCGGGCGATGGCACCCGTCGAAGCGAATCCGCCGAAGAACGGGGCGACGACGTTGCTGAGGCCCTGGGCGAGCAGCTCCGCGTCGGGGTCGTGACGCGTGCCCGCCATCCCGTCGGCCACCACCGCGCTGAGGAGCGATTCGATCGCGCCCAGCATGGCGATGGCGAAGGCGCTTGGAAAAAGCTGGCGAATCAGCGGCAGACTCAGCGCGAGTGGCTGGCCGTTTGGCCCCGGGAAGTGCCAAGGCAACGAGGGGGTCGGGAGGGCGCTTGGGATACCATGGCCGCCTTCGTACACGAAGCGCGTGCCGATGGTGGAAACGTCGGCGCCGCTCACCGACACCACGACCGCCGCCAGCGCGAGCGCCACCAGCGGGGCCGGTAGCTTGCTGGTGAGGCGCGGCCACGCGAAGAGCACGGCCAGGGTGAACAGGCCAACGCCGGCGCTGGCCATGCTCGCCGAGGGTATCGCTTGCACCAGCACGCCCACCCGCTCCGCGAAGTGCTCGGGCATCGGGCCGGTTGTCAGTCCAAAGAAGTCCTTCAGTTGCAGCGTGGCGATCACCACCGCGATGCCCGCCGTGAAGCCGGTGGTGACGGGGTAGGGGATCCACTGGATGAGCTGGCCCATCCGCGCCAGGCCGAGGATGATCAGGATCACGCCTGCCATCATCGTGGCCACCAGGAGACCGCCGAGCCCATATTGGTGCGAGATCGGCGCCAGCACGACGACGAAGGCCGCGGTCGGCCCGCTGACCTGCGTGCGCGAACCGCCCAGGAGGGAGGACAATAAGCCAGCGATGATCGCCGTGTATAGTCCGTACTGCGGGGCGACTCCGCTCGCGATGGCGAGCGCCATCGAGAGGGGGAGCGCGACCACGCCGACCACCACTCCCGCCAACGCATCGCGACGGAGCTCCGCCAGCCCGTAGCCCTCCGCGAGGGTGGCGCGGAGCGCCGCGGCAGGCTTCGCGCCGACATCCAAGGTGGAGATGGTCGATTCGTAGCGCTGTCGTAGGCGTCGAAGCATTACTGTTGGCGTGTCGAGCTAACCCGTGCACTACCCCACGTCTGCATCGGTGAGAACATACACCAGCGTGGCGTCCGTGCGGCCGGCGATGGTCACCGGGCCCAGCAGGGTGGGTGCGGGAACGCCGTCTTGTCGGCCCGCGATGTCCACGACGGCGCCGGACACCGCCAGGGCGAGGCCCCGCTCTTTGGCGACCCCCTGCAGCCGGGTTGCGAGGTTCACCGCGTCCCCCACCACCGTGTACTGCATGCGCTCCGCGCAGCCGATGTTTCCGAGCACCACTTCCCCAAAATGTACGCCGATAGATAGTTTTAGCGGAGGGCACTGAAGCGTCGCGCGCTCTTCGTTGTGCCGGGCGAGGGCTCGCTGCATCGCAACCGCAGCGCGCAGCGCCCGCGACGCCGCGTCCGGCATCGTCCGCGGCATGCCGAACACCACCATCACGGCATCGCCGACAAACTTGTCGACGACGCCGCCGTGCTCCCGGATCACGGGCACCAGCGCGTCGAGGTAGGCGTTGAGCTCGGCCACGAGGCGCTCGGGGGGGAGCTGGTTGGCGTACGCGGTGTAGCCGCGAAGATCGGCGTAGAGCACCGCCACGGCCTGCCGATGGCCCCCGGGCGTCAATCCACGTTGACTGAGCGCTTCTTCAGCTACTTCCTCTGAAACGTACACCCCCAGCGCCTGCCGGGTTCGCTCGGCCGTGAGCACGGATTGCGCGGCGTAGGTGGCCAGCCGGCGCGCCCGCAGCGCGAAGCCGTCTGCGATCATCGAAACGGCGATGAACGCCATGATCCACAGGATCCACTCGTCGAGGCGGCCCGCCGGGGAGCCCATCTTCGCGTCCACCGCGAGCAGCAGCAGGATGCACGCCACGTTGGCCGCGGCGGAAACGCGAACCAGCGTGCGGCTCATCCGATGTCCCGCCGCCGCGATCGCCACGAGGAAGAACATCGACGGTGGGTGGTGGAAGGCGCCGGTGTAGTCGGCGTCTGGCGCCAGCGCGGCGGGCAGGGCAACCCCCAGGATCAACCCGGCGTCCAGCGCCGCCGAGCCCGCCCTCGGTGCCTGGGTTCGCAGGCGGCGCAAGCTGTGGACGGTGAGCATCCCCCCGACAACCAGGGCGAGGACGGGCACCCAGGCGAGGAGCTGACTCCGCGCTTCGGGCCGCATGCCGAGCCAGATGAACTCCTCCGTCAGCGCGATCCCCACGACCGCCAGCCGCGTTCGCGCGATGGAAACCTCCGCCCGCACCAGGGCCCGACCGAACACCCGGTCGAGGATCGCCTGCGCGCTCGGCGGGAGGGGCGTCAAGCCCAGCCGCCAGCGATCCACTCGGCGAATGCGGTCGCGACGCGCGCCGCTCGCGCGGTGTCAACTTGCACCTGTCGAAAGGGAACGAACGCCTCCGTGAGCAGGTCGCGGCGCACCTCCACGCAGGCCACCCGGCCAGGCCAGGCGGTGACGTGCGCGAAGCCGGTGGTCACCGGATGCAGCGGGTAGGTGAGCCCCTCCGCCAGCGTGAGGCCCACGCCCGCGAAGGCGGCCGCCAACGCCGCAACGGTCGGCGCCGGGAGCGCCTGATCGCCTTCGGGGGTGCGGAAGATCAGGTCGATCTCTGGGCGAAGCGGCCAGCGCTCCACCTGCTCCGGCGCGTAGGCCGCGTGGAGGTCGGCCACGATGTCCGGCGACACCTCCACATCCACCGACCGGGGGGCGTAGGTGTGCAACAGGAGCGCCCGGCCACCCGCGTTGCACACGGCGGCGAGCGCCTGCTTCGCGACGCCCTGGTAGGCGGTGTAGCGCGCGAGGAGCCAAGCATGATCCTCGGGATCGACGATCCAGGGCGGTACGCCGGGTGTTACGCCGCCCGCCCGATACGTCGCCGCGTCCGCTCCGAGCACGCGGTTGCAGTCGATGAACGTGCGTGGGATGCGACTGCGCACGATGACCACGTGAGTGACTGTCCCGCGTGTGCAGAGCTGCTCCGCGAGCGCCACCGCGATCTCGGCGGCTCCGGAGTCGGTGTTCACGTGGAAGAAGTCGATCAGCGAGGCCGGTAGGCCGCTTCGCAGGCGGCTTGCGACGGCGTGGTACTCCCAGTCCCCGGTTGCCCCGTGGGGTATTTCGATCGCCAACGCCGTGGCGCCGGGTAGCGGCTCGGCCGCCGAGAGGGTGAGCACATCGACGACGTCGGGTACGGAGCTGGGGAGGTTCACCGCGGCAACGTCGCCGGGTGCGAGGTTCGGGGCAAGGTGCTAGACCGCGCTTTCTCCCTGAGGTGAGGCGTGTCCCGACTCCGCAACCTGCCGATCCGACTCATCATCGTGCTGGTAATCGGCGTTCCACTTGCCATCTGCGGCGGGATCGGCGCCGCCTTCAACTACATGATGGGGGACGGAATGCTGACCCTCTGGTCGCCGGTGGATGCGATGATCGTGGTGGTCGACGGGGGAGCGCCGGTGGCTCTGGCCGCCGGCGAGCACAAGGGGATCACGCTGACCCAGGGCAAACACAAGCTCAAAGCACAAACGTTTCTCGGCACCCTCGAGAGCGAGGTGGAGATCACGAACGGCTTCGACCACTTCTTCTGGGGGGGGGCCAAGGAGCTCTGTTACGTCCGCGCCAACGTGACCGACTTCTACTACTCCAAGTCGGGGACCTCCAAGCTCAAGGCAAAGTTCCATGGGGACGAATTCGTGGATGTGAGCAGCGACTACTTCAGCCCCGAGGACATGCCGCGCACCATCAAAAGCCAGACCATCTACCAGGTAGCGCTGTTTGATTGCGCGGTGTTCGAGAAGTCCGATCTCGAGGTGCTCCAAAGCGCCGGACTCGCCGAGTGATCACTCCTGGGTGACGACGATCCGACGGCGAGGCGCGAACGGAAACTCCGTGCTCTGCACGTCGCCGCTCGGCCACGTGATCGTGAGCCGGTCGACCGTCGCCACCTCGCCCAGCCCCACATGAACCCAGGGCTCCCGGCCGGAAAACAGGCTCGCAGAGGACGTTACCCACGAGGTGAACGTGCGGCCGCCGGCCTCGATTTCAACCTTGGCCCCGATCCCGTGCCGGTTGTCCGTCGTGCCAACCAGCCGCACGTCGAGCCAGCTTCCTGCGGTGCACCCTTCGGAGACCCATAGGTGCGGCTCGGTGACGATGCCGGTCACCAGCAGATCGAGCACGCCATCCCCATTGAAGTCCGCGGGTACGACAGCGCGGCTGGACTCGACGGTGTCCAGCCCGAGGGTCGGCGCGTCCTCTGAGAAGCCGCCTTCGGGCCCCTGGAGCAGCAAGGAGTCGGCGGCGTCGACGAGCGCGGACTGAGGATCACGAGGGGAGTAGAGATCACCGTGGGCGGCGAAGATGTCGATGTCTCCGTCATTCTCGGCGTCGAACAGCGCAACGCCCCACACCATGTCGGGATCGGCTTCCGCCACGGCGTTGAGCGCGCCGTAGGCCTGTGCCACGTCGTAGAAGCTCCCGTTGCCATCGGCATAGAAGAGGTTCCCGTAGTCGGAATTACCGAGGTAGAGGTCGGCGAAACCGTCGCCGTTCACGTCGGCGGCGTCCACGCTCATGCCGCTCGTTTCCGGCGCGCACTCGCTTGGTGTCGGCGTCAGCACGCCGGTGCCGTCGTTGAGCATCAAGGCGTTTCCACCCGACTGATTCCCCTGGTCGTTGGTGGCATAGGCGTCCAGATCGCCGTCTGCGTCGGCGTCGAACCATACGGCCTGGTAGGTCTTCGCGCCTTCGCTGTAGGGGAGCGCATCCCCAACGGCGAGCACGCCCTCGTCGTTGCGCAGCAGGACATCGCCCCGCTCGGGCACGCTCATGCCGTAGAGCGGGAGGTACACGTCCACGTCGCCGTCCGCGTCCGCGTCGGCCATCGCCGCGCCATACATGCCATCCCGAGGAACCTCCTCGGGAATGAAGAGTGGCTCCTCGGTCAGGCTCGTACCGTCGTTCCGCATGAACGAGTAGCCGGCGGTGGCGCCGCCCACGACCACGTCGAGGTCACCATCTCCCTCGATGTCTACCGGGAACACCCCGCCCGTGTCGCGAAGCAGGCGCATGGTGAACGACTCCGGCGCGAACGCCGCGCCGTCCCACCGGTAGAGGTACAGGGGAAAACCGGCGTATGCGAGCAGTACGTCGAGGTCGCCATCGGAGTCGAAGTCGGCGACGGCCGCGCCGCCCCCGTTGAGGTGGTCGCCGTCCGGATTGTCGAGGCCCGAGAGGCCCCACTCCAGCGCCATGTCTCGGTAGGCGAGCGGCACCGGCGCCCCGCACGCCGTTTCGGCCTGCAGATCCAGCCACGACGGAGCTTCCGTAGTTGGGGGGTCGGAGTCGGTCGCGACCGGGCCGGAGTCTTCGGGATCCGCCGCGCACGCCAAAAGCCCAAGGACGACCATGGCGGCACCCTATCTGGCCGCCCCCGGCTCCGGCCGCGTCACTTTCGGGCCTCCAGCGCCTCCCAGCGCGCCCAGGCCACCTCGATCGCCGCCACCAGTTCGGCGAGCTGTCGTCCTTTCTGGGCTCCGTCCCCCGCTTTCCACGTCAACGGATCCGCCAGTCCCGCTTCGAGTACGCTTTTTTCAGTCTCCATCGCCTCCAACCGCAGCGGGAGCCCCGCCAACTCCTTCTGCTCTTTCCAGGAGAGTCGCGCGCCGCCGCTGGCGGTGACCGGGCGCGCCGCCCCGAGCCGCTTCGCCGCCGCTTCACGGAGCGCCGCCTCTGCCGCCTTCTCCTCTTCGGCGAGCACCGTGAGCCACTGCTGCCGGCTCGCATACTTCACGATGCGTCCGTTGCCGTGGAACGCCAGCACGGACGTGCACACCCGGTCGAGAAAGGCCCGATCGTGGGTGACGACGATCGCGGCGCCGTCGAACCCCAGGAGCGCCTCCTCCAACACGCTGAGGGTGGTCAGGTCCAGGTCGTTCGTGGGCTCGTCCAGCAACAGGAGGTGGCTGCCCTGCAGCATCAGGCGCGCGAGGAGCAGGCGGGCCCGCTCGCCGCCCGAGAGGCCGGCTACCCGTTGCTCCAGCATCTCCCTGCCGAACAGGAATCGCTTCAGGAAGCTCGCCACGTGCACCGGGTGATCGCCCACGACCACCTGATCGTTGCCGGCACCGGCCGCCTCGAAGATGGTGTCGTCGAGCTTCAGCCCCGTGCGCTCCTGATCGAGCACCGCCACCTTCATTCGGGGCGCCCGATTGATCGTGCCGGCGTCGGGGGCCACGATCCCGCGGATCATGCCGAGCAGCGTCGTCTTCCCGATCCCGTTTGGACCCACGATCCCCACGCGCTCGCCCGGGCCAATGTCGAGGTCCAGATCCCACACCATCCGGCGCCCGCCAAACGACTTGCGCAGGCCGCGCATGTCCAGGAAGGTGCGGCCGAACTTCGCGCCCGTCCGCAAGTCGAAGGTCATGGTTCCCTGACGCTTGATGCCGTCGACCTTTTGTAGCGCTTCCAGGCGATCAAGCCGTGCTTTCTGCTTCCCGGTGCGGGCGGCCGGGCTCTTGGATGCCCACGCGGCTTCTCGCTCGATGAGCGCGAGCCGGTCCTCGTCCATCTTCCCGAGTCGCGCGGCACGCTCCGCTCGCTCGATCAGGTAGTCGGCCCAGCTCCCGTCGTAGCTGACTAATTGCCCGTTCTCGACCTCGACGATCTTCGTCGCCACGCTCTCGAGCAGGTATCGATCGTGGGTGACCAGGACCACGCCGCCGGGGAAGCTGGCGAGGAAGCCTTCGAGCCACGCCACGGTGTCAGCGTCGAGGTGGTTGGTCGGTTCGTCCAGAAAGAGCAGGTCGGGGGAGGAGAGCAGCGCGCGTGCCAGCGCAACACGGCGACGTTCGCCACCGGAGAGCACGGAGACATCTGCGTCGGGCGGCGGCGCGTGCAGGCGGGTGAGCACGGCCGCGACCTGATGGCTCACGTCCCAGCCTGCGTGGTCGAGCTGGGCCTGGAGGATGGAGGAGCGCTCTTCGTCGCCCTCCATCACCGCTTTCTCCCAGTCGTGCACCAGCGCGTCGTGCCACGCCAGCGCGCCCCGGGCCACACTCTCCACCGTGCCGGGTGGCAACGTTGGTTCCTGTCCGAGGAATCCAGCCTGCCCCGGGCGCATGACGGTGCCGTGGTCGGGCGCTTCGACACCCGCCAGGATCGACAACAACGTGGATTTCCCGCATCCGTTGGGCCCAACCAGCCCGACGCGCTCGCCCGCCTTCACCACCAGATCGGCGCCCCGAAGGATCGACCGATCCCCCCACACCTTCTCGATTCCCGCTGCCGCGAGCAACACTGCGAGCCTCCAGGCTTTCGCCGGGGCGGGGCTAACTCGCGCCGGGCGGAAGGCGCGGCGTCGCCGAGATGTCTCGAATCTGCAAAAGACGCAAATAATGCGATAGCGAGGGAAGGCTACCGTCTACATTAGAAGCACGGGCCACAGTGGCTCGGGAAGCGGCACTGCGAATCCAAAAAGGGAGGGATCATGCTCGTGCGATTGTTCGCCATGGCGCTGACTGCGTGCGCCCCCGACGTCGAGCTCAACGGCCTCGCGGAGTTTGACGATCCCGTGGATGAACGTGAGGAGTTCACGGTCGTGAACGCCGACGAGCAGCCGGCCTCGGTCACGTTCGATCTGGGCCTCCGCGTGGAGCCGCTCGTTCAGGAACCCGAACCGGAGCTGCTGGCCGACAGCGTCGCCGAGTTCTCGGGTGTTCAAGGCGAGAACGGGTGGTGGTACGGGTACATCGAGCCGGGCGGGAGCAACAGCTTCGCGCTGATGCCCAGCTACGTGGAGGGTGGTACCGATCCGGGGTGGTATGCCCAGCTCGGCGGTGTGTACTGGACGATGATGGACGCGAGCACGATGCATCCGAACGGTGTGACGACCACGGGGGGCAGGCAGCCCGTTGAGCAGTGGGCCGTGCGTCGTTGGGTGAGCGACGTCGAGGGCAGCATCGACGTGAGCGGCCACTTTGCCAAGCTGTCCGTGGACGGCGAATCCAACGGCGTTGGCGGCTACATCTTCGTGGATGGTGTGATGAGTTGGGCGTGGTACCTGGAGGGCTGGGACAGCGCCGGCGTCGACTTCGGCAAAACCTTCGAGGTGCACGCCGGCTCGACGGTCGACTTCATGCTCGACCCGTGGGAAGCGGACGATCGGTCGGACCGGAGCACGCTCACCGCTCAGATCTGGAGCGTGGTTCAGTAAGGGGGCGCTTCGCCCTCAGTAAAACACCGCGCCCGGCCCCTCGTTCGGGCGCCCGTCGATCGACTCCAGCACCGCGATCGCGGCCTCTGCGGCGCACTGGATCTCCGCTTCGTCACCTCCGAGGTACAGTCGCCCGAAGGCACCGAAGGACAGGATCTCCAGGATGTCCACCTTCGCCGCCTTCTCCGCTTCGTTCGCGGCGATCAGCGCGTACCCGGCGGGGTGAACCTCCAGCACGTACATCGTGCGGCCCTCGTCGAGGAAATTGCCATGGCGCATCCGGTTGGTGATCTGCGCGTGGTAGCCGGTAACGCCTGTGATGGTCTGCGCGCTCACGACGCGGGGCTTGAGGCGATCCTTCTCGGTGAGGCTCAACGCTTCCAGCACCGCCTCCCCCGCCGCACGGATCTGGCCCTGGTCATAGTGTTGGAGTTGCAAGCAGCCGAACTGGCGCTCGACGATCTGCATGCCGGGCGTGCACGACGTGCGCTTGAGCGCGATGTCGGTAACGACGTTGATATCCATCCCTGGCGCCACTTCGAAGAAGACGGCGGCCATCCGCTCCAGCGGCATGTAGCCCCGGCTGACCGTGGCCAGAAACGACGCGGTCTGGGGCTGGAGGATGTCGATGTACGTGAAGCAGCGGAGCTCGATGGCCATGGCCCGGCCATTATCGCACAACGAGCGAAAGTGCCCCCGTCGGGCAAGCGGGAACGCATGCGGGGGCGCCGCCCACCGGCGCGCACGCATCGCACTTCACGGCGATGTTGAGCGTCGTGGCCCTACGGATCGCGCCAAAGGTGCAGGCCGCGATGCAGTGCCCGCAACCGGTGCAGCGAGGCTCAACCAGCTCGACCCGACCGTTCGGGAAGGTGACAAGGGCGTTGTGCGGACACACCGCCACGCAGGGACGATCGGCGCAGTGTACGCACACCTCCAACGAGGGTATCCCCGCGACGTCACGAATCCGAAGCCGGCGTTGCTCCAGAACGATGGGCGCATCGGGGAGCAGCCCGGCCAGGCCGGTTCGCGTTTCCACGCAAGCGACCTCGCAGAGCCCACAGGGCACGCAACGCGCCGGATCGAGCAGGGGGAAACGCGCGGGAGTCACCCTTGGTAGTTAGCGCGGCGCGTGATAGGCTGCGCGGGAGGCCGATGATGCTCCTTCTGGCGCTGCTGCTCCCCGGTTGCGATGCGGACTGCGACGATCCCACGCGGATCAACGGCTCCTACGCCGCGTTTCACGACATCCTGAACATGGGCGCACCCGAGGATGCGGGGAAGGCGGCGGCGGGCGATGCGGGCACGGCGGAGGGGTACGACGACGTGAGTTACGCCGTGTTTGCGAACGGGTGGTCCCGCTGGGATCTCACCTGGGCCGCGAGCACCGGAAAGCTGAAGATCACGGCGTTCGATTCGAAAGAGCGCATGGGAGATCCGGGGTTGGTGAACGGGCAGTCCTTCACGTGGTCGGGTGATCTCGTGGAGCATCCGGACAACTGCAACAACTTCGATCTCGCGGTGCGCGGCGAGCTTGTCACCTCGATGGGCACCACCCACAACTTCAAGTATGACGCCACGTTGGCCTGGCAGGGCTCGGGCCTCGCCGGAACCTACACGTATACCGATGGTTTTACCGGCGAGGATGGCAGCGCGGGCGCGCTCACGAACGCCAAGGGAGACGTGTTCCTGGTGGAGCAAGGCTCGGAAGGCTTCGACACCGGCTTCTGAAGGTCGGCTTGGCGGCACCGCTCCTGCGCCCGATCGGTTAGCGCGCGCGGATGTACAACCTCCTCATCGCGGGCGGATGCGCGGTGCTCGCCTACGCCATCGGCGCGTTCGCGGCTAGCCCGATCGCAGGGCTGATCCCGGCGGTGCTCGCCTTCGGCGGCGCGCTGTTCTTCACATCGCGCCGCATCGGCAAGCAGATCGAGCTCATCGCCAAGAAGGCGATGGAGGAGCTTCAAGGCGGCAACATGGCCGCTGCGCGGGCCACCTTCCGCACGGCGCTCCCGCTCGGGAAGTGGCAGGTGCTCGTGGCGCCCCAGATCCACGCCCAGCTTGGCGCCATCGACTATCTGGAGGCGTGCTCCCTGTTGATGCAGCGCCAGGTCACAAGCAGCAAACAGAAGTTCACCGAGTCGAAATCGGAGCTGGAGCAGGCCCGGGACTGGCGTGCCCGCACCATGCTGGCGTGTGTGCTGCACCGGGAGAACAGCACGGATGCGGCGGTGGCGACGCTGAAGGACGTGGAGCGGCCAGGAAAGACCCGGTTCATGCCCGGCGCATCTCCGTCGGGCGAAGCGCTCTTCTACGGCGTGTATGCGTACGTGCTCAACGAGGCGAAGCGGCGCGACGAGGCCCTGCAGGTGGTGGGTCGAGGCCTGGAATCGCTTCCCAAGCACGCGGGGCTGCTCGCGATCCAGGAGGCGATGAGCAACCGCAAACGCCCCGACTTCAAGGTTTTTGGGGAGGGTTGGTATCAGTTCTTCCCCGAGCACATCCCCCAGGAAGTGCTCATCGAGCAGGCGCGGGCCGCCGGGCGCCTCCCGGCTCAACAACCGGCAGCGAACCGGCAGATGACGTGGCCACAGCCGCGACGTTGAGCACATCGCTCAACGCGTGGCGCCACACCGAGCCATGTTCGCGGAGCGGGCCGGCGACCTGCGTGAGCGTGGTACGGAGCCCCGCGGAACGTGCCGCTGCCAACGCCCGCTCCGCGTGGAGCACGCAACCTTGGTGCACATGGTCGGGCGATCCCTGCCAACGGTGGTAGGCCGGCGGGGAGGGGAGGCGAGCCAGCGCCGGGAACAGGGATACCAGCTCACGCCCGCGCCAAACCGTGTCGTCGTGTGGCGAAAGCGCCGCCCACTCGGCCTCGGCGCCCGGTTTTTGCAGTGAGTGCCGATCGCACGGCCCCTCGACGTCGATCCAGGCGCACACCCGCGCCGAGAGCGCCGGTGCATCGCGACCCAGGTCGATGAGGGCGCGCGCCGCGGAAACGCCTCCGCCGCTCCAGCTCAGCAAAACGACGGGAAGTCCCTCGCCGAGTGCGGCATCGAGCACCTGCCGGGCGTCGGCCACGTGGGATGGGTTTCCCGGCGCCGCCCAACCCGCTTCGCGTCGGGCGTAGAGCCACAGGTTCGCGTCGGGAGCGCCGGCGTTGTCCGCGAGGCCGAGGAACCGGAGCCGCTCGACGAGCCCGCCATCGCCCGCGTGCACAGCCACGATCGAAACGCGGGGGCGGGGGGCGCGGACGACGCGGTGGGGAGGCAGGTCGTTGGACGGAATCTCGTTCCGCGCGCGCACTCGGGAGATTCGCGAGCGCAGCGCGAGGGGCAGCGCATTGCGGCCGCCCGCCCAGGCTGCCGTGCGTTCAACCTGGCCGGCCCCATCCAGCGTGCGCCCGGCCGCCGCCTCTGCTGAGGGGCGCGGTGTCCAGCGCTCCACCCAGCGCCGGAGGCCGTCAAATGTCGGATCCGCAGGGGTGAGCTGCCGCTCCGCGCACAGGTCGTGCTCGTGGAAGGTGGCGCCGAAGAACGGAGCCCAGCCCGCGGGCACCGCCTGGCTGGCTTGAACCGAGGCACAGCGATCCAGCGCCGCCCAGTCGAGGCTCCCGAACGCGGCCCGCGGCGCGCCGCCGCCGGCCCGCCGAAGCACACCCCAGTCGAAGGGAGACACCGACACGTCGAGCATCCAGAGCCCGTTCGGGTGGCGCCGCGGAAGCCAGCCCTGGTAGGTCCAACGCCGCGCTTCGAGGCGGTCGGTGATGCCGAGCGCGCCGAGGCTCCGCGCCAGATCGAGCAGCTTTGTTTCGCCGGCCGCGCCGACTTGAACCAGCCCGGGGGCCATGACGGTGGGGAGAATTCCGGTGGCGCGCAGCGCAGCTACGGCGCTCGCCAGGTCGCGACCGTGGGCATGCGCGCCCACCTCATGGCCGCGCCGCTGAAGCGAAAGGAG
This sequence comes from Deltaproteobacteria bacterium, assembly GCA_014191855.1. Taxonomy (GTDB): domain Bacteria; phylum Myxococcota_A; class UBA796; order UBA796; family SXON01; genus SXON01. Next base: position 4,480 of record BJHF01000066.1, on the reverse strand, counting down.
GAAGCCGAATCGGTCGGCCGCGGCGAACTTTGTGCGGATGCGGAACGACAGCCGCCCGCCCGCGGACTCCGCGGCGGTCGCGACACCATCCAGCAGCGCCGCCGCCTCGGGCCACGCGCCCGGGTCGCGCGTGAGCACCTCGTCGTCAACATGAAGCTCCAACCAGGTGTTCACGCGAGTGTCCGGGCCACGCTACTTCCCGTCGAGCGACGCCGGCACGACGAGGCGGATCGCGTGGCGGAGCACGGAGATGCGGTATCGCTCCGCGCGCACCCACTCTTCTCCGTCGAGCTGCGCTTCCGGCGCTTGCCCGAGCGGGCGGGCGTAAAGCTGGATGTCGAACCAGGGCGACCGGATGACCGTGGAGAGCGGGATGCCGGCCGCGGCGAGGTCCGATTCATTGATGGGCACTTGCTCATGGTGCACAACGCCGCGCTTGAGCAGCTCTTCTCGTCCTCGAAAGGGGATCAGCTCCATTTCCCCGTCCTCCGGGGAAGCGGACGTGTCCAGCACCCAGGCGCCGGCGTAGATTCGGGTGTTCTTCACGATAAGGTCGGTGAGCCCCTCGAAGTACACGGAGCCGGCCGGCGTGGTAACCCTGGCTTCAAAGGGCTGTTCTTGTACGGTGGACAAGGCGATTGCGCGTACGACCGCACCGGCGTACACCGCCTGGTCGCGGTACAGCTCCCGAAGGATGGGCACGCCGCCCACGAGGCGCCGATCCTCGTTCCGCATGCGCAGCACCAACGCGGAGAATCCCCAGCCGGCGCTGTCGAAGAAGTGGTCGGTGGCCAGCTCGTCATCGAGGGAACCGAAGGCGGTCACCCGCCCGGCGTCCAGCGGCGCCGTGTGACCCTCCGCCACCACCTGCACGTTCCGGGCAAGGTCGGACTCGCCGCTCTCCATCCCGAATGACTTCCCCTGGTCGTTCGCCGTGCCCGTTGGGATCATCGCCATCGGGACGTCGACACCCGACTTCAAAAGCCCCTTGGCAACCTCGGCAAACGTGCCATCGCCGCCCATCGAGATGACCGCCGTGTAGGCTCCGCCGCTGAGGGCCTTGGCCACATCGTCCACCGTTTTGCCCGCCGCGCGGGTCGGCAGGAAGTCGTGATCGACGCCCGCCGTGGTGAGCAGGCGCCGCGCCTCGTCGATCCGCCCCGCGTTCCGCCCGGACTGCGCGGTCGGATTCGCGACCAACAGTTGCATGCCACCTCCGTATCCTTTCGGTTACGCGCGCGCGCTCCACCACGACGTCCCGGTTGCACCGACTGCGCCCCTGGGGGCTGCGCATCCTTCGCCTCCTCGACTGGTTCACCCCCAGCGTGCGCGAGGCGTGGGTCTACGGATTGGCTGCCCTGATCCCGCTCGTGGTGCTCATGGGCGAGCGCGTGTGGGTGATGTCGCGACTGCCCACCAAGCCCCACGGCTGGGATCGGCTCTGGGTTGCGCTCGGTGAGCTTGAATTCTGGCCGGTGTTCTTCGCGATTTGCCTGCTCGTGGGTCGCGTACCGAACCGATGGTGGCGGGGTGGAGTGCGGGTGTTGATGCACCTGTTGATCATCCCGGTTCTCGCGATCTCGGTGGCCGAGCTGGCCTTCTTCGACATCACCGGCGGGCGGGCCGACCTCGACACGGTGTTGTTCGGCCTCCAGGACTTCGCCCGGGTATGGCCGGTGGTATCGAGCGAGCTTGTGATCTGGGACTACGTCGGCGTGGCGGTCGGCGTGTCCATCACCCTGATTCCGGTCTTCTGGACGCCGAAGTCGAACGCGAAGACCTGGTTCTCCCGGTTCTGCGTCCTTGCCTTGTTCCCGGCCGTCTACAACGAAACGCAAGGCCGGGTTCGGCCCGCAAAAGAGGCGAAGCCCCTCCAGAAAACCTTCGTGGAGTCCCTCTTCTGGGAGGCGATGGATCGCCGTCACGATGTCTTCACGCCGCCCGAACCCGCCGACATGGCCCCGCTGGTGATCGGCAAGCCGAAGACCCCGGTGAACGTCGTGATCGTGCTCTTGGAGAGCGTAGGCGCGAATCGCACCAGCGTGTACGATCCCGAGCTGAAAACCACGCCAAACCTGCTCCGGCTGTCGCAAGAGGGTTTGTACGCCAGTCACATGTACGCGGCGGTTACCCACACGACCAAGGCGTTGATCACCACGCTTTGTGGCGACTGGCCGAACCTCGTCGGGGATGCACGCGAGAGCGCCCCCGGCGGGCTGCCGGGCCGCTGCCTGGCCGACCTGCTCCGGCAACAGGGGTATCGCACCGCGTTCTTTCAGCCTGCGCGCCAGGACTTCGAAGACCGGGTTGACCTGGTTCACCAGATGGGCTTCGACACCTTTCGGCATCGCGACACCCTTGCGCAGCCCATCTGGGAGAAGAACAACTACTTCGGGCTGGACGATCGCTCGATGCTCGCGCCGGGGCTCGCGTGGTCGGCCGAGGAGCCGGAGCGTCCCTTTTTTGCGACGTACCTCACGCTGGCTTCGCACCACGACTACAAGCTGCCGACGCATGTGAAACTGCTCGATTTCCCGCTGATCACGGGACGCGTGGAGAAGTACCTCAACGCCGTTCGCTACGTCGACGACTTCACGGGGCGGCTCGTGAAGGCCTACGAGGCGCAGGGTCTCGCCGACAACACCATCTTCGTGTTCCTCGGCGATCACGGCGAGGGCTTCGGCGAGCACGGGCGTTACCAGCACGACCTCACCATCTACGAAGAGGGGCTGCACATCCCGCTCGTGATGTGGGGGAAGCCGCTGGCAGGGCGAACCGGGATCATCGAGGGCAATCGCCAGCAGATCGACGTGATGCCGACCATCCTGGAGGTGGTGGGCGCCCCCGTGACGGCAGGCAAGACCCGCGGGGCCTCGCTCCTGGCGCCCGTTCCGGAAGGTCGGGTGCTGTTCCATTCCTGCTGGCGCTCCCACCGCTGCATCGCGAGGCGGGATGGGGAGAGCAAGTTCATCGACCACTATGGCGATCCCAACGCCCAGAGTTTCGATCTGGCGCAGGATCCGACCGAGAAGAAGTCGCGATCCTTGAGCAAGGCCGAGCGCGAGGCATTGACGCTCGAAACTCGCGCCTGGCACGGCCGCGTTCGCGGTCGCTATGAGGCGCGGCAGGCGGAGTACGTGCAGACGATCCAGCGCCCGGACGACGCACCGGCGATCGCAACGTGGGGCGGCGTCGTCTCGCTGCTTGGTTGCGATGTCACCAACCCGAACGTGATCCCCGCCGAGTCGGTGTGGGTGAAGTGCCGATGGCGCCCCGAGGCGCCGCTCACCGAAGCGTGGACGTTGATCGCGGAGATCAAGGCGGCCGGGCGCACGGGTCAGGAGAAGTGGACCCCGCTAATGGGCGTGGTGAAGATGTGGAATTGGCGGCCAGGGTGGTCGATTGACGACACATTTCGGGTGGCAACCCCTCAGTACACCCGGCCCGGCGAGGCGGTGATCTCGGTGGGTTGGCAGCGGATCACGGGCGTTGCGGTGAAGACGGACGACGGCCGTGAGCGGGTGAACGTGGGCGCGGCGATGATCGACAAGCGGCCGCTGCAGGACGCCGCGGGCCTCGAAGGCATCGCCCTGCCCGAGCCCATCGTGTACGGCGAGGAGTGGAGCCTCCCGCTGTTGACGGAGACCTCCTCCGAAGCCGCGGAAGCCTCTGATGGCGACCTCGATGCCGACCCCCCGGTGGTCGACGATCGCGGCAAGGCCGAGCCCGAGAAAGCGCCCGCGCTGTAGCGTTCCGGCGGTTACGTCGGCGCGAACCCTTTCCGAGGCCCAAGCGCCATGCTCCTCCTGCTCGCCCACGCCGCCTTCGCCGTTGACGCCGACCCCTACGATCCCGCGGGCTCCTCGCTCGATGGCTTGGGGGGCCTGCAGGTGGAGTCTCCCCGGCTTGGCACGCCGGGAGACTTCTACGGGGGCGCGCACCTCGTGTACGCGCACAACCCGGTGGTTCAGATGGGCACCGACGGGGTTGAGGGCTTCGTGAGCGACCAATTCGCGATCCGCCTCGGCGGCGGCTACACCCTCGGCAGCGTCGTTCGCCTGGATGTGGACATCCCGCTCTATCCGGTGATCGCCGCGCCCGGCGCGGACTACGACGGGGGTGCCTTCGGCGACATCCGGATTGGCGGCCTGCTGCCCGTGCTCCGTATGGACAATGGCCCGGTTGGCCTGGCCTTCAAGCCGTTCATCGCGCTACCCACCGCCACGGAAGAGGGCTTCGTGGGTGCTGGCGGCTTCGCGGCCGGCGTGCTCGCCAGCGCGGAAACCCGGCTTGGCGAGCAGATCGTGATGGATGGAAACCTCGGAACGACGCTGGCCCCGAGCACGCAGCTCGGTGCCTACGACTTCGGCAGCACGTTCAACCTCGGCATCGGCATGGCGTACCCACTCACCGAAAACGTTCGCTTCGGGGCGGCGATCAACGGGGATGTCGGGCGCGCGAATGCGGAGGCGGTGTCCCA
>BJHF01000065.1 GCA_014191855.1 Deltaproteobacteria bacterium | reverse complement strand
GATGTCGACATCGAAATCATCCACGATGTCGGTATCGAAACCGATGCCGACATCGATGCCGACATCGACATCGACGGGCAAACATACGGCTCAAAATTACCGAACTCGGCTATCCGAGCGGCATTGGGCCTAGGCCGGGAGCCCGATCGGCTCGACCACGACCGCCGTGCCGTAACAGAGCACCTCGGTGACGCCCGGCATCAGCTCGGTTGCGTCGTACTGAATGCCGATCACGGCGTTCGCCCCTCGCTCCGTGGCGTGGTCCAACATCATGTCGAACGCCCCGCTTCGGGTCTTCTCGCAAAGCTCCATCATCAGCGTGATGTCGCCCCCCACGATGCTCTGGAACTGGGCCCCGATCGTTCCGAAGATCGAGCGCGACCGGACGATGATCCCGCGTACGACGCCGAGGTTCTTCACCACGCGGTAGCCTTCAAGGGTAAACGTGGTCGTGGTGAGCGAACGATCCATCAGGCCTCCAGGCTTTTGAAGTAGGCCGCTACATCGTCGTAGAGGCCCGCCTGATTCGCGTAATTCACGTACCGCCGCGCGGACTCCAGCCACTCCGCAGTGGTGGGCTTCACCTTGTCCAAAGAAGCGAGCAGGTCGGACTGCGAGATGGGGCGCATCTTGCCGGTGCGCAGCGCCTCCCCCAGCGCGCGCTCGCACGCCACCTCCACGAGGTGGTTGAGGTCCGCGCCCGAGAAGCGGAGGCAGCGCCGGGCGATGGAGGCGAGATCCAGCGTTTCGACCGGGCGCTCGCGCAGCGCGAGGCGTAGCACATTCTCGCGAGCCGACGCATCGGGCGGGGGCACGAACACCACGCGGTCGAAGCGGCCGGGGCGGCGAAGCGCAGGGTCTACGTCCCAGGGCGCGTTTGTCGCGCCGATGACGAGGACAGCTTCGTTGCTGGCGCCGGCGCCGTCGAGCTCGGCTAGGAGCTGGTTCACGAGGCGACGCCCAGGGCCGTGCTTGAGCTGGTGGCGCGCGCCGCCGATGGCCTCGATCTCGTCGAAGAACACGATCGCCGGGGCGTTGGCGCGGGCTTCTTCGAAGATGGCGTGCAGGCGCTTCTCCGACTCACCCAGCCACATGTCGAGCACCGCCTGGATCTCGACGACGTAGAACTTTGCGCCGCACTCCCCCGCCGCGGCACGAGCGAGGTGCGTTTTTCCGCAGCCCGGCGGCCCGTAGAGCAGCACGCCGCCGCCCACGCGCTTGCCGTACGCCCGAAACAGGTCGGGGCGTTGGAGCGGGTACACGATGTCCATGCGCAGGCGCTCTTTCAGGCCTTCGAGGCCGCCAACATCCGCGAAGGTGATTGTGGGGCGCGAGGCGCGGGCGCCGACGGGCTCCGCGGTCGCATCGGGCGGGCGGGGTGGGGCGCGAGGGGCGACCGTCGGTGCCGCGGGCGCGACTGCCGGCGCCGGGGCGGTGTCGGGTGGACGCTGCGCAGCGGGCGCGGGCGACGGCCCACGAATCGCACGATCCAGCTCCAGATCGTGCAGGCCGGAGTCGGTGGCGTGGAGCACGCCGTAGGCCTCGCGCGCTTCCACGAGCCGCCCGGCGCGCGCGGCGGCGAGCGCGAGGCTGCGCACCGCTTCCGCGTCGAGGTGGGTGCGGATGGGGTGCCAGGCGTCGACGAGCGCGGTGTCGTCACCGAGAACGCCGGCGATGGCGCCGAGCACCTCGCGTGCGTCGATACGATCGGCGTCGCGAGCGACCGCGGCGCGGGCTTCGATGAGCGCTTCTTCGGGGCGGCCACCCTCGAGGAGGGAGCGGGCGAGATGCACCCGAAGGGGCACGTTCTCCGGCGAAACGGCGAGGGCTTCACGCAGCGCGAGGATTGCTCCGCTCATGGGGGGCTCCGATGATCAAGCCAGAAACGCATCGCCGGGCCCACGATGGCCCCGGCGAAAAAGGGAATCGCCAACCAGGGAAACAGCAACGACGCCGACATGCCGCCGAGGGCCAGCCCGATGCTCAGCCAATGCGGCATGGAGGCGAGCGCGGAGCGCCAGTCGCCGGCCGCCGCCGGGTCGAGCGCGCGCTGCAGGCGGAGATCGATCATCGAAGGATCGAGGGACAAGGCATCCTTCCAGACGATGCGGGCCTCGGCCAGCTCTCCGCGCTCGGCGAGGGCCCGCGCGAGCCCGTGGTGCGCCTCCGGGCGCTGGGGATCAACCCGCAGCGCATCGCGAAACGCGCCTTCCGCGACAGCGGCCCGCCCCTGCCGCAGCACATGAAAGCCATAGACAACGTGGGATTCTGCGTCCCCTGGGGAGAGGGCCCGCGCCGCGCCCAGCTCACGCTCAGCCTCTTCGTCGAGGCCGAGCGCTTCGGCCAGCACGCCTACGAGCGCGTGGTAGGCGGCCAGCTCGGGGCGCACGCTCATCGCCTCGCGAGCGAACGTCAGCGCTTCACGATGTCGTTTCTGGCCCAGGAGTGTCGTCGCGAGGTCGGCGAGCAGGCCCGCATCCCCCGGCGACATGGAGAGGGCTTCGCGGAAGCTGCCCTCCGCGTCGAACAGGCGACCGGCGGCGCGTAAGGCACGGCCGCGAAGGCGCAAGAACTCCGGGGTGGGGGCCTCGCGATCGGGCAGGTTCTCGGCGAGCGACGCCGCTTCGTCTGCCCGACCGAGACTCAACAGCGCTTCGACCTTCTTGGCTTCGGGCGTCACGGCGGGTACGACAGCTCGGGAAGAAGGTTGGTTCCCCAAGTGTAGCGGGCGCCCGCGCGCGACAGTCGAAAATTCCCGGTCACGGGTAGGGGATGTACAACACCGGCCGTTCGTCGCCGAAGGGATGCGGAACCTCGGTGAGCGTGAGTCGCTGCGTGTCGCTCAGGCCCACGGTCTCCCCCGCACGGAGCTTCGCGCCCGTTCGGATCACGTAGGCGGCGATGCTCAGCGCGAAGTCCGTCGCGTCCTCTTCGTTGCCCTCCGGCAGCCGAACCAGGAGCTCCGGGGCGCCGAACGCGCCGATCCCCAAGGTGAGCACGGCCGGCTCGTCGTCCGGCGTCGGCGCCCCAACAACGCCAATCCATGCGGGGATCGGGAGGTCGTTGGGATCGTCCCGGAGCGTTTCGAGCAGCGTTTCCGTTTGCACGAGGCTGGGCCCCGCGCCCCAGTAGAGGCCGAACACGGCGGAGTCCACGTCGGCCGCGGCGGCGAGCACCCGCGTCAACGTCTGGGCTTGTTCGAGCGGTGTGCCCGGGAGCCGAGCCGCCGCGATGAGGTGGCTGGCGTGCGACCCATCCCCGCCGCCCCAGAACACCAACCGCCGCGCCCAGCCCTGCACCTCGTCCCCCGGGATGGGCGCTGGAACGTACACGATCTCCACGAACCGATCGCCCGGGAGCGTGATGGAAACGGTCCCCTCCCCCACCGCTACCGTTGCGCTGGGCAGCCCGAACGCGGCCAGGGAGATGCGCAGCCCCGCCCAGTCTGGCGCCGTCGCGGCGTCCCGAATGAGCATGGCGACGTTCATCCGAACCTCGTACCACGCTCCGCGCGGACCCGACTACCAGAGCACGCCCTCCATCCCGTCGACCACCGCGGCGATGCGCGACGGGTCCAGCTTTTCCGGCGTATCTCCAACCTCATGGTAGTTCACGTTCCGAAACGGCGGCATGTCGGTGACCATCACCGCGGGCAGGCCGACGCGCCAGTACTCGGCGTGATCCGACCAGTCGACGCCCTGGATCGCGCCCGGCACGCTGGCGCCAATGCTCGGCAACGTAGAAGCCGCTCGGAACCGACGAAGCCCCTCCTGAAGCAGATCCGAAGAGCTCGGGTTGGTCACCATCATCACGAAGTCCGCCTTGCCGGGCATGATCAGGCCCAGCCCCGCCGGCCAGCGCTGGGAGCCCTTCGCGTCGGAGTACACCCCCACCGACTCAAGGACCCACGCGCCCACCACGGGTTCACCCGAAGCGAGGACCGAATTCGCATGGACCCGACTGCCCATCCGCTCGGTCTGGAAATACGGCGGCTCCTCGTTCCCGTAGATCACGAAGCGGAGCGCATGCTCCGAGCCGAGCGCCGGATTCCGCGCCAGTTCAAGCAGCACGGCCACCCCCGAGGCGTTGTCATCGGCCCCGGGCGTTTCCCCACAGGTATCGAGGTGGGCGCCAACTACCAGGATGTCGCGACCCCCGGGCGGCGCCCGCTCCGCGATCAGGTTGTGGGCAACGCCGTCGATGTCCTGCACCCGCACCGTCAATCCCGCCGCTTCGAGCTCCGCGATCGCCCAGGCTTCCGCGCGGGCAAGCGCCTCGGGGTGATCCTGGTTTCGGGCGCCGATCTGCTCGGCGAGCACGTGGATGTCGCGCGTGATGCGCGCGATTCGCTCGGCGCTCGGAGGCGTTGTTCCGCCGGCGGCGGCGGGGATGTGCAACGTGATGCGGGTCGGGCTGGCCAGCGCGGCCGCACAGATGAAACCGAGGATGCCCAGGCCGGTCAGCAAGGTTCGCCTCATCGAGCGCGTCATTCGGGGTTGTTCATCTTCCAGCGCATCTTTCGGATTTGGCCGCGCAGGATCGCGATCTCCCCCGCATCAAGCCCGGCGCGTTGCAAGAGCCGGCGGAGCGTGGACGCCACGAGGAGGGGCTCGTGCCCAAGCAGGTAGGTCGCCTTGTCCAACGCCGATAACCACTCGCCCACCAGGGGCTCGAGCTGCCCGAGCTCGGCGGGCGCACGCTGCGTAGACGCGCTGGGCGCAGCGCCGCGCTTCGGCCCGCCTCTCCGCCCCGCGCCCTCCGCACGCGGCACGTACCCCTGGCGACGCGCCTCGGCGTAGATCGACTGACCGAGCAGCAGCACGGCCTGGGCCACGTTGATGCTCGCGTGCGCGTCGGTGGGGATGTGCACCAGCGCGTGCGCGTGGGCGATCTCTTCGTTCGCCAGTCCATGATCCTCGGGCCCGAACAGCACCGCGACCGGACCGTCTGGCTCAAAGCAGCGCGACGCGAGCATTTCCGGCTCCAACGCCGGCCATGGGCTGTGGCGACGCCTCGCGGTGGTCGCAACAACATACCGGCAATCCGACACGGCCGCGGCCACATCCGGTACGAACCGCGCGTGGTCGAGCAGCTCCTCCGCGCCCGGCGCCATCCACCGGGCCCGGTCGATGTCGAAGGCCGGGGGGGCGACGATAACGAGGCGCCGAAGCCCCATGTTCGTCATGGCGCGCGCCGCGGAGCCGCCGTTGCCCGACTGCAGAGGGCGAACGAGCACCACGACTACGCCCTCGCGGAGCACTCGTTGGGCCAACGCCTCACGAACGGGATCGGCGCCCGGCGGCGCCGGCTCATCCACCGCCGAAGATGCCCTTGAACCACGCTCCGACCTTCGCCCACAACGACCCGCCCTCTTCGGGCTTCGCGGCCGGAGAGGCGACCGGCGTTGCGGCCGGAGCCTTCACGGACTCGGTCTTCGCGACATCGGCCGGCGGCGGCGACCGCTCGGTCTTCGTTGTTTCTCCGCGCGTCTCGGTCTTGGTGGTTTCGGGGCGGCGCACCTCATGCGTGGCCCCGGCCGCCGGCTCGCTTTCCGGAGGCTCGGTGCGCGCACCGTCCAGCCCGGAGCCCAGCGCGGCAGCCATCGTGGACTGCGGCATCGTGAACGCCACCGGGGGTGGCGGAGGGGCCACTGGGGCCTCCGGCTCTTCCTTCTTGCCTTTCTCGTCCCCCGTCTTCCCGAGCTTGAGCATGCTCTCGACCGTTTGGCCGGTCTGTTTGTCACGCGCGGTGAGGTTGAGGATGCCTTCACTGTCGATGTGGAAGGTGACCTCGATCTGCACCTTGCCCTTGGGCGCGGCGCGGATGTTGTTGAACACGAAGGTGCCCAGCAGCTCGTTGTCCGCGCAGAGCGTGGCTTCGCCCTGATAGATACGGAGCATGATGCTGCGCTGGTTGTCCTTGCTCGTCGTGAGCGTACGCGTTTTGTAGTCGGGCAGCGGCTGGTTCTTCTGGAACAGCACGTGCATCGACCCATCGACCTTGTTGATGCCGATGGGCATCGGCAACACGTCGAGCAGCGTGACATCATCGTTGCTTTGAACGGCCGCGAGCGAATTCGCCATGATGGCGGCGCCGATACCGACCGCCTCGTCGGGATGCACGCCCTTGCTCGGCGACTTCCCCATGAACTCGGTGATGCGACGCTGCACCATCGGCATGCGGCTCTGCCCGCCGACGAGCAGCACCTCGTCGATCTGCCCGCGCGTGGTGCCCGCTTCGCGGAAGATGCGCTCAACCGTTTGGATGGTGCGTTCAACGAGATCGCCGCAGAGCTCCTCAAGCTTCTCGCGGGAGAGCTCCACATCGATGTCCAGGCCGACGCCCGCTTCATTCTTGGCGATGTGCGGGATGCTCAGCCGCGTGCGCATCACGCTGGAGAGCTCGATCTTGGCAACCTCCGCAGCATCCCGGATGCGCTGGATCGCGACCCGATCATAGCTGAGGTCGATCCCATGGTTCTTCTGGAAGGTTTCCAGCACCCACTGCATGATGCGATCGTCGAAGTCTACACCGCCGAGGAACGTGTCTCCCCCCGTGGCGATGACCTCGAAGATGCGCTCCTTGATGTCGATGACCGAGATGTCGAACGTGCCGCCGCCGAGGTCGTACACGGCGATGCGCTGGTTGAGGTTTTTGCCGAGCCCGTACGCGAGCGCGGCCGCCGTGGGCTCGTTGAGCACCCGCAGCACCTTCAACCCGGCGAGCTTCCCCGCGGCGCGCACGGCCTGACGCTGCCGATCGTTGAAGTACGCCGGCACAGTGATGACGGCCTGATCCACCTCGGCGCCGAGGGACTCCTCCGCAACCTCACGAATCTTTCGCAGGATCGCGGAGCTGATCTGCTCGAGCGTGAAGATCTGGTTCTGAACCTTGATCAGCACCTCGGAGGATTCGCCCTCCACGAGCTCGTAGGTGAAGACCTGCTTCACCTTCTCGATGGTCTTGCTGTGGTAGTTGCGCCCGATCAGGCGCTTGGCCGCAGCGACCGTATTCGTAGGATTAAGCTGGGCTTGCTTCTTCGCGTCGTGCCCAACGAGGCGCTCACCCTTGTCGTCGATCGCGAAGACCGAGGGGATGGTAGACTGGCCACCTTTATAGGTAATTACCCGAGGTTTGCCGTTCTCAACGATTGCGGCACACGAGTTCGTCGTGCCGAGGTCGATGCCGATCGCCTTACCCATAGTCTACTCGTCCAGCGTGATCTTTGGGCGCATGTACCACGATCCCCACCCCCCGGTCAAACATGCGGCGCTCATTCCGAGTCGAACGTGACCATCACCTTGCCATCGGAGCGGTCGGTGCTCTTCTGAAGGGCCGCGAGCGTGTCGGAAAAGGGGAAGCGCGTCGTGATCATCGGCGCAACCGCCAAACGGTTCCGCTCCATCAGACGGAGGATTCTCGGGAAGCACCCGCCGCCCACATGTCCGCGCGCCCCCACGATTCCGGCGGCCTGGGTAACGAGCACGTCGAGCATCACCGGCGCGCGCAAGCCCGTGCGGCCCAGGTAGACCATGCGTCCACCCGGCGCAAAACTCCGCTCAATCGCCGGCATCGTCGCGTGCGCGGCCCCGGCAGCCTCGATCAGCATGTCGGCCCCCCAGCCGGAGCTCAGGGTGCGAATCACGTCGGCTGGGTCACAGTTGCGGGGATCCAACGCGAGATCGGCGCCCATCGCGAGGGCCAGCGACGTGCGCTCTTGCACGACATCGAAGGCGACGATCCCCGCGGCCCCCGCGGCGCGCGCGAGCGCCACGGCGCCGAGCCCGATCGGACCGCACCCAAACACCGCCACCCAGCTCCCCGGTAAGAGCCCGCCCGCGGAGACGAACATCCCGTTGAACGCGCAGCCGATCGGCTCGACCAACGCCGCCAGCTCCAGCGCGGCTGCCGCGCTTCCAAGCCGCTCAGCGAGCGGACCCAGGCTCCACAAGAACCGCTCCTTCGCCACGATGTACTCGGCGAACGCGCCTGGGCTCGAGAAGCCCACCATCTCCAGGCGCGGACACTGGTTCGGCTTGCCGACGCGGCAGGCTTCGCACACGCCGCAGCCGATCATCCCCTCGGCGCACACCAGATCCCCCACGCGGAGCACCTGCACGTCGGCGCCGACGGCGACCACCTCCCCGGTGTACTCGTGGCCGATCACACACGGCAATCGGGTCGGACCGGAGAACAAAACGTAGCCTTCCGCGTCGGTTTCGTAGCAGTGCGTGTCGCTCCCGCACACGCCGCACCGCCGCACGCGAACGACCACCTCGTCACGACCGGGGGTCGGCTCCGGCACATCCCGCCAGGAGAAGGTGGGGTGCCGCCACACCTGGCTGGCAGAGGCCTTCCGGGCTGCGGCCTGCGCCTCCGTAGGCGAGAACCCGGCGCGCGGCTCCCACGCCGCCTCCATGACCACGGCCTTCATGTCGGGCAGGTATCCCGGCGCCGCACGCGGTTCAGGGCTCCACCACGAGGAGAATGCGCCCGTCCGGCGCCACGCTGGTGCCCCGGATGTGGGAGAGGCGGTTGAGCGGGAACGGAGGTGCAGAAACGACCCACTCCCCCTCCTCCAAGAGCTCGTCGATGCCCACGATGCGACTGTCGATCAGGCGCAGCGACCGCGGCGCCTCGGAGACAAGATCCAGGAGCCCCGGGGCCCCGACCGGCAGCTCGCCTCCTTCCACCAGGGCGCTTCGTAAGCCCAAAACACACCCTCCCACCTCCACCACGTGGAGCGAAACGAGGTCGGCGCGCACCGGGAGGACGATCCGCACCCTCACGCCGCGCCCGAGGCTGCTGTCCACCACGAGCGAGCCGGCAAGGGCCTCAATCAGGTGCCGCACGGCATCGAGCCCGACGCCCCGACCAGCATCCTCGTCGGCGTCCTGCACCGTCGATACCCCAGGTTCAAATAGCGTGATGTCAAAACCCGCGCCGTCGTCCTCCACGCGAAGCACCAGGGTGTTCCCCACGCGCTCCGCGTGCACCCCCAGCCTCCCCGCGCGAGATTTACGCGCCTCGAGTCGTGTCGCCTCGTCCTCGATCCCGTGAACGATCGCGTTTGCGAGGAGCGCGGTGAGGGGCCCGAGGACCCGAGAGAGCAGGGCGTCGTCCACCTCCACCTCGTCGCCGGTGAAGTTGAGCGTCACGCCCTTCCCCTGACGAGCCGCGACACCACGAACATGCCGGCGCAACGCGGGAAAGATGGAGCTGAATCGCACGGATCGCGCGACGACGAGCTGCTCGTGCAGCTCGCGTACGGCCGCGTCCACCCGGTCCACCTCCTGGCGGGCCTCGCCGGTTACCATGCCGCGAAGACGCCGCGTGGCGGACAACGCCTCCGCGATCGACCCCTGCGCCCCGGCCAGCAGGCGATCGGGGGCCTGCAACCTCGCGGGCGCGGGCTCCTCCTCCCCGCCCACGACGAGGCGGAACGCAAACGTGCCGCCGGTGCGGAGCAGCTCGCGCACCCGCGCGTCGTAACCCTCGCCCGTGATGGGCTCTTCGTTGCCGGCGAGGCCTCGAACTTGCAGCCGCAGCCGGTCCGCGCCCTCCCCAAGGATCGCGAACAGCTCCTCGCTAGCCGGGATCGACCCCGCCATCAGGCGCTCGCACAGCTCCTCGGCCGCGTGCGCGACGAGAACCATCTCCGGCACGGTCATGGTGGCGGCCATGCCCTTGAGCGTGTGGAGCGCGCGCATGAGCGAAGGGGCCTCCGCCGTCAGCACCGTCGCGTCCACGAGGCGGCCATCCACATCGTCCAGGAGACGGTTCGCCTCGCGGACGAAAAGATCGAGGTATCGGGCGCGATCCACTCAGGCGCCCAGGGCCGCTTCGATCGCAGCGGCGAGGCGCAACAGATCGATCATCCGCAGCCCATCGCGGTCCGCCGGGCGATCGAAGAAGCCCTCGTGCTCGCCGCCCAGCGCCACGCTCCGCTCGCTCAGGACACCCGCGGCAACCAGCGCAATTTCGCCACCATCCACCGGTACGACCAGCGTTTGCCCGCACGACGCCAGCTCCGCGACCGCGCCGGCCAGCACCCCGCAGTCAATCACGGGCACCGCGCGCCCAAAGCGATTGGCAACGCCTCGAACCCAAGGCGGCGCGCCCGGCACCCCAACGATCACGGGCTCGCGCATCACCGCGAGCACCCGGCGCCGATCCAGCCCAAACCACGCACCTTGATCACACCACACCGTCGCCGGCCGCACTACCGCACCGCGGGAACGCTACCCGCGATGGGCCCGGTGAGGGTGACCTCGAGGATCGCGCGTTCGTTCGCCTTCGTAACCACGATCGTCCAGCCGCCAACCAGCACCTTTTCCCCAACCGCGGGCACATGCCCAAGTCGCGACAGCATCATCCCGGCGATGGTCTCGTAGTCGCCTTCGGGCATCTCAAAACCGGTCACGGAGAGGAGCACCTCGCCTTCCACCCGGGCCGAGGCTGCCCACTCGTTCTCCCCGGCGCGCCGCACCAACGGCCGGCGCTGATCGAACTCGTCTTCGATGTCACCGACCAGCTCCTCCAGGATGTCCTCAATCGAGATGAGGCCCACCCCGCCGCCATACTCGTCCACCGCGACCGCGATCCGTTGCCGCTTACGACGCAGCTCGATGAACAGCTCGTCGACTCGCTTGGTTTCCGGCACGTACACGATCTCGTGCATGACGCTGGCCACCGGCAGCGTGAGATCCGTCGCGAACATCAGATCGCTGTGCATCACCACGCCAACCATACGATCCACGCGCTTTCGGTAGACAGGCAATCGCGAAAAACCATTCTCCGCGGCGATGGACACCGCCTCGGCCACTGTCGCCGTTTCGGGCACGGAGACCACCTCGATCAGCGGCACCATCGCGTCCTGCACCAACTTTTCGCTGAAGCTGAACACGCGCAGGATCATCTCCCGCTCCTCGGAGTGGATGTCCCCGCTCGGTGAATTGTCGAGGAGGAGCTGAATGTCCTCCCGACGCACGCCGTGGTGGCCATCCCCATCCTTCACACCGAACAACCTCGCAACGGCGCGGGTGATGGTCTCCGTGACCCACAGCATCGGGCGCAACACGGTTGCGATGGCTACGATCGGCGCCACGAGTCGCGAGGCCAGCACCGTCGCTCGTTGGTGGAACAGGGACTTGGGGATCAGCTCCGCAAAGATGATCGCGATGGGAGGGAAGCAGATCGCAACGATCAAGCTAGGGTTCGGCAAGTCCAGTCGCACCACCAGATCGGTGAGCACGGTGGCGGCCGCGACGCTAGAGAGCGCCACCCCCGCCAGGCAGGTGCTCACCAGCCGGGCCGGGCGTTCCAGCACCGCAAGTACCCGCGCCGCCGCAGCGTCTCCCTCCGCCGCCTTCGCTCGCAAAACGAGGCGATCGGCGCCCATCAGCGCGATCTCGGTGCCCGCGAAGAACCCCTGCAGGAGGATGCACGCGAGCAGCGCGAGGAGATCGCCCGAAACGCTCATTCCACCACCTCGGGCGGGGGCGCGCCGAGATTCACCGTCACTTCCGTGATCCGACGCCCCTCCAGCCCCGAAACCTTGAACCCCCGCCCTTCCCACGCCACCTCGTCCCCCTTTTCCGGCGCGCGCCCCAACAAGTGAAACACGAATCCGCCGAGGGTCGTGTACTCACCTTCCGGAAGTTCGACGCCGAACCTCGCCGAGAAGTCGTCCACATCCATCCCCGCTTGCACCGTGAACAAACCCGGGCTCAGCTCCACCGAGTCTTTCTCCACCGCGTCTGACTCGTCGTGCACCGCGCCCACCAGCTCCGTGAGCAGGTCATCCAGGGTGACCAGGCCCACTGAAGACCCGTGCTCATCCACCACCACCGCAAGATGCATGTTCTTGTGGCGGAATTCCCGAAGTAGATCCTGGGCGCGTTTGCTCGGCGGCACGAACATCGTGGGGTGCAGCACCTTCTGGAGCTGGCGCGCGTTCGGCGGCGGCCCGGAGCGGAAGCGGATCAAGTCTTTCATCAGCAAGATCCCGACGATGTTCTCGGGCGACCCTTGCCACAATGGCACCCGGCTGTACCGGAACTCGTTGATCTTGGCGATGAGCTCGGGCCAGGGGGTCGTGATCGAGAGCGAGAATACGTCGGGGCGCGGAGTCATCACGCGCGAAACCGGGAGATCGCCGAATTCGAACACCCGGTGGATGATCTCCTGCTCCATGGGCTGGATCACCCCCACCTGCAGGCCCTGGTCGATGAGCGTGCGGAGCTGCACCTCTTGAAGACCCTCGTTCTCTTTCGGGGGCTGAACACCGAGTAATCGCAGAAAGCCGTCGGCAATGCTCGTGAGTACGAAGCGCACCGGGCTCACGAGCTCGTTCCAGAACTGAAGCGGCCGGACCACGACGCGGGCAACGGGCCGCGCGAAGCGGATGCCGAGGGTCTTCGGCATGATGTCGGCGAAGAGGATGATGATCGGCGCCACGATGGCGATGTTCACCCACCGCCCGCCAGGCCAGTCTGGCCACGCCTCGGCGGCGAGCTGGGCCGAGGTGGACGACAGGGCGATGTTCGCCGCCTCGCTCCCCATCAACAACGCCGCCAGCAACCTACGGGGCTGGGCGAGGAGGTGACGGATCGCCTCACCGATGGAGGCATCGTCTTTCAGCGCCTCCCGGTCCACCCGTTGCAGCGAGAACAACGCCGCCTCGCTCGTGGCGAAGAACGCAGACACGGCCAGGAGGGCGAGCAGGAGGCCAAGGGTCGCGACAGGGATGCTCAGCGGGGCTCCGAAACGAAGTGGTCGAACTGCGGCGGGGGCCAGCCCAAGTGGCCGAGGAGCCGCAGCTCTGGCGTGGAGGTGAAGGCGCCTACCCGTGTCACTACGATCCCGTGCATCGACGCGAGGGAGCATATCGCGCTTTGGGCCCCGGGTGTGGCCGCGAAGCAGAGTTCATAGTCCTCTCCGAACGCAATGGCGTCGGGGAGCGGCCGACCGCCAGGAAGGAGCGCAGGGTCCACCGACGCCCCGACGCCCGAGGCGCGACACAGCCGCCCCAGGTCCCGCGCAAGCCCATCCGACACGTCAATCATGGCGTGTGCGAGGCCCGCCTCCGCCAGCGCGGCGCCGAAGGAGATCGGCGGTTCCGGCCTCCGGAACCAGGCCATCGCCGAAGGCGAAGGCGACGTGGAGCCAAACGCCTCCGCCGCCCGACCAAGCTCGCCCGTCACCCAAACATCGTCCCCCGCCCGCGCCCCGTCCCGCCGAACGGGCGCGCCTGCGTGACCTCCCACCGTGAGCGTGAGCACACGCGGCCCCGGAGACCGCGTGGTATCCCCTCCGACGAGCGGGAGGCCAAACCGACGGGACGCTGCCGCAAACCCCTCGAAGAACGCGGTGACCCACCCGCGGTCGAGCGGCGATGGAAGCGCCATCGCGAGCGTTGCCCACCGCGGTCGCCCGCCCATCGCGCCGATGTCCGACACGTTCACCGCTACGAGCTTCCAGCCGACATCGCCCGGTTCGAGGCGTTGATCCCAGTGTACCCCTTCCACCATGGTGTCGGTGCTGACCACCTGCCCGCCCTCGAGGATCGCCGCGTCGTCGCCGATGCCGAGACCGACCGGCAATCGACCGGTCACGCCACTGGCCGCCGCGATCACGAAGGCTTCGTCGGGATCCTCGTCGGTGGCGCGCCTACTGCCCATCGTCGGAGAGGTACAGCGGCGCCACGGCGCCGTTTCGCACGGTCAAAAGCGTCCAATCGCGGCGGGCGGTGCGCTCCGGAGTAAAGCCGTGAAGGCCGCTCACGGGGTCCACCACGTCCACCAGAAGCAGGTTGCTGGCCACGTCGGCCCCCTCCGCCTTCAGCGCCGCCGCCGCCACGCGCACCGTGTCCCAGCCGACCGCCGCCACCACCGACACGTCACCCTGCTTCAACCCCTCCCAGCGCTCAACGAAGTCGGCCACGACCGCACGCCGATCGCCGAGGAAGAACGCGTCGACAAAGATCGAGTCTCCCACGTAGTCGCCGCCGCGGCGCGGCCACTCGGGGTTGTTCCACGCGTTGAGGCCGACCAGCCCCAACGGGATATCGTCGCGACGAGGCCGAAATCCGCCGATCGGGAACTCCTCGAAGGCCAACGCGGCGGCCAACAATGCCGCGTTACGATAGCCGTCGGGGACGAACACCGCGTCGTAGTCGATGATGGGGCGCAGCGTTGCTTTGGTGGGATCTCCCCCGTTTCGCTTGGCATCCGCTTGCGCGGCCCAGTATTCGCTCGCGCGCGCCTTGTAGTCCTTCTTGCCGAGCACCTTGCCGACGCTGCGGAAGTCGGTCGCGCTGGGGTCGTAGTCCGTATGCGCCGCGATCGCGCCGCCGCGCGCCTCTACGAGCGCCTGGAACGTGCGCGCGGAGCCTTCGCCGAACGGGGTTTTCGGGTTGATGATCGCGAAGCGGCTCCACCCCCGGCCGCCCATCATGTCATCGAGCAACGCCCCGATCTGCTCCGACACCGTGGGATAGGGGCGAAACACCTGATCCCCAATCGCGACTACATCCTCCGCGCTCGTGAACGAGAGCATCGGTGTATGCAGCGCCTGCGCGGTAGCGGCGCAGCCCAGCGACTCGTCCTTGGTGAGCGGCCCCAACACGATCGCCGCTCCCGACTCCAGGACCGCCTTCTCCACCGCTTTCGAGCAGCCCTCCGCTTTGCCGCCGGTGTCTTGAACCACCACCTCCAGCCCGCCGACAACCTGAGCGCTCAGCTCGATCGCGGCGCGAAGCTGCCCGCCCGGGATCGCGTACTCGCCCGTTAGCGGGAGTACGACTGCGATGCGGTTGCGATGAATCAGGGTGCCCCGACTCGCCCGGTCCGCCGCGTAGGTGGCCTCACGAGCGAACGGCGAATCGGCGTAGTCCTTTCCGAAGCTCGTCGCGAGCGGGCCCACTTCGGACAACGCACCCGAAGCGATCTTCGCCCGAATCAGCTCGATCGCAGCGAGATCGCTCGGACGCTTGTCGGCGGAGTTCTTCGGCGCCGGGGCCACCGGCCCCAGCTTCGCGCGCAGGGCATCCACTGCCGCCTGAACGCGCCGGGATTCTTTCGTTCCCCGAGCCGAAGCTTCGGCTCGACGGAGCGCTTCGCGGGCGCGGGCCGGCTCGCTCGTTTCCACCCGCGACTGCGCCACCAGCAGCCAGCGATCCGCGTTGAGCGTACCCGGAACGCCGGCTTCCGTGATCAGGTCGAGCGTGGCGAGCGTATTCCCGCTCGCGTGGCCCTCGGCGTTGATGACCGCGAGCCCCACTTTTGCCGGTTCACGAGCCGGGTGGCTCGCAAAATCCGCCGCGACCCTTGTGAACCCATCGCGCGCCGGCCCCGTATCGCCGGCGAGCCGTTGGTACTCGGAAGCGTACAGCAAGAGCCACGGCAGCTCATCAACGGTGGCGGCCGCCTGCGCTTCGACGAGCAGCGCAGCGGACGCCCGCGCGTTCTCCGCTTCCGCCGCCTTCTTCACCACCGTTGGGGGGCCGCTGGCCGCGAGCGCGAGGCCGAGGGCAAAGCAGAGGCCGATCATGATTGACGCTCCCGGAGGGCCGACATCCACGCGGTTTTGCGCGGGTGGGCGGCCGAACCAGCCCGCCGCGCGAATTCTTCCAAGGCGCCCCGCGCGTCGGCCTCGAGCGCCGCCGGGATCTCCACGACGAGCCGGGCGTGCAGGTCCCCGCGACCGGACCCCTCCGCCGCAGGAAGACCGCGGCCGGGTAGGCGAAACGCCTTTCCCGACGCGGTGCCCGGCGGAATCCGGATGCTCGTGAGCCCATCGAGCGTCGGCACCGCCACCTCCGCGCCGAGCGTCGCCTCCGCGAAGGTAACCGGCACCTCGCACAGGAGGTCGTTGCCGCGCCGCCGAAACAGCGGGTGATCCTCAACGTCGATGAGCACCAGCAGATCCCCGGGGGGCCCCGAGGCGCCCGCACCCCCCGGACCGTCGTTGCCCTTGGCACGCAGCTTCAGCTTCTGGCCCGTAGCCACCCCGGCCGGCACCTTGACCTTGAGCTGCTCGTCCGCGGTCAACCGGCCTTCGCCCCCGCAGCGACCGCACTTCTTCGACGGGCGATAGCCCTTGCCCGCACAATGCGCGCAATCGGTACGGAGAAAGCGGCGCGTTGCCGACTTGCCGGTGCCCTTGCACTCGGCGCAGGGCGTGCGGCCCTCCGCCGCGTCGCAACTCCCGCCACACTCCTTGCATGCGATGGTGCGTTGGATCGAAACGAGCCGTTCCACCCCTCGCGCGGCTTCTTCTAGCGTGAGCTGCAGCGTGTAGCGGATGTCCTCTCCGCGATCTCCCGGGCGTTTGCGGCCGAACAGTCCCCCAAGCGCGTCGAGCAGGATCTCGTTGAGCTCGTCGGCACGGGGCGGCTTCCCGTCGTGGGTGAACAGCGGCCCAAGGCGGTCGTAACGAGCCCGCTGCTCCGGATCGCCCAGCACATCCCACGCTTCGGCCACCTCCCGAAAACGACGCTCCGCCTCCGCGTCCCCCGGGTTCTTGTCCGGATGCCAACGCAGGGCCAAAGCGCGAAACGCCTTCTTGATCTCGTCGGCCCCCGCGGTGCGGGGGATGCCGAGCACGGCGTAATAGTCTCGTCGGGCCAAGTCGCTGCTCCGGACGGGCGAATAACCCCACCGGGCCCTCGCCGCCCGCGGCTACGCCTCGTCGTCGACCAGCTCGTCGTCGATCTGCATCTCGGGAGCCTTGTAGGCAGAGCCGCCCAGCGCTGCGGTATCTTCACGGGCCGAGGCGTAGATGCTCTCGGACAGGCGCTGCGCAGCCACGGACAGCCGCTCGTGGGCGCGCCCGAGCGCGTCGCCATTGTTGGAATCGAGAACCGCCTCCGCCTGGTGCACGGCCTCGCGGATCGCCAAGGCATCGGCTTGCGCCACGCTGGCAGCGTACTCTTCGAGGCTGCGACGCGTGGCGTAGATCAGCCCGTCGAGCCGGTTGCGCGACTCGGCCACCGCGCGGCGCTCCCGATCCTTCGCGCGGTGCGCTTCGGCTTCCACGATCATCCGCTCGATGTCGTCGGCCGTGAGACCGGACGTGCCGACGATCTGCGCGCTGTGCTGGCGGCCGGTGCCCCGGTCCTTCGCGTGAACGTGCAAGAGCCCGTTGCTGTCGAGCTCGAAGGTGACTTCGATCTCGGGCACGCCGCGGGGTGCGGGGGGCAATCCACGCATCTCCACGACGCCCAACGCCCGGTTGTCCGCCGACATCTCGCGTTCGCCCTGGAACACGTTGACGCGAACCATGTCCTGGCCGTCAATCGCGGTGGTGAACACCTTGCTCTTACGACAGGGAATCGTCGTATTGCGGCTGATGATCGGCTCGAACATGCCGCCCGCGGTCTCGATCCCGAGGGAGAGCGGCGTAACGTCGAGCAGCAGCACGTCCTTCACTTCGCCCTTGAGCACGCTCGCCTGGATGGCCGCGCCGACCGCCACCACTTCGTCGGGGTTGATCCCCCGCTCCGGCTCCATGCCGAAGATCTCCACGACCTTCTGCTGCACGCGGGGCATACGGGTCATGCCGCCGACGAGGAGCACCGCGTCGAGGTCCTTCGTACCGAGGCGCGCGTCCGTCATCGCTGCCTTGCAGGGGCCGTCGAGCCGCGCGAACAGATCCGCGCACAGCCCCTCCAACGCGCCGCGGGTGAGGCTCGCCATCAAGTGCTGCGGCCCATCGGCGGTGACCGCGAGGAATGGAAGGTGAATCTCCGTTTCACTCACGCTCGACAGCTCGTGCTTGGCCTTCTCGGCGGCCTCCCGAATCCGCTGCGTCGCGACTGGATCGCCGCTCAGATCCACGTCCGTTTCGGAGCGGAACAGGTCGATCAAGTACTGCACGATGCGGGCATCCCAATCCTCGCCGCCGAGGAAGGTATCGCCGTTGGTCGAGCGCACCTCGAACACGCCGTTATCGATCTCCAGAACCGAGATATCGAACGTTCCGCCGCCAAGATCGAAGACCGCCACCCGCTCGTGGCCCTTCTTGCCGAGCCCGTACGCGAGCGCGGCGGCCGTGGGCTCGTTGATGATCCGGAGTACATCCAACCCGGCGATCTTGCCGGCATCCTTCGTGGCCGCCCGCTGCGCGTCGTTGAAGTAGGCGGGCACGGTGATCACCGCTTCGCTCACCTTCTCGCCGAGGTAGGCCTCGGCGATCGACTTCATCCGATCCAGCACCATCGCCGACACCTGCTGCGGCGAGTGTTCCACCCCCCCGATGTCGATCCAGGCATCCCCGTTGGGTGCCTCGCAGATCGGGTAGGGAACCATCTCTATCGTCCGGCGAACCTCATCATCCCCAAAGCGACGGCCGATGAGGCGCTTGGCCGCGTGGATGGTGCGGGTAGCGTTGGTAACCGCCTGACGGCGCGCGATGGCGCCGACGATACGATCTCCCTCTCGCGGAAATGCGACCACCGAAGGCGTGGTTCGGGCGCCCTCGTCGTTCGGGATGACCAAGGGCTCGCCCCCCTCGATGATGGCAACGCATGAATTCGTCGTGCCAAGGTCAATCCCAATCACCTTACCCATGATCGATCCTAAAGGGGGGGAAGCAAGTGTAACACTACGAATCGGCGGGGGTCGAGGCCACCACCACCCGAGCGGGGCGCATCATCCGGCCACGAAGCATGAATCCCGCGGCCACCTCATTCACCACACACCCCGGCAGCACGTCGTTGGTGGCAACGTGGAGGAGGGCCTCGTGTTGCGCAGGGTCGAACAGGGTTCCCGGGTCGGCGACGATGCGCTCGACGCCGAGGCGCTTGAGCAGGGCCTTGAACTGCTCGGCGATCATGTTCAGGCCGGCCTGAACGCGCGCGGGATCCTGGCTGCCGTGCGTCAACCCGCGCTCGACGTTCTCGACGATGTCCAGGAGGCCACGGAGCACCCGCTCCTCGGCGGTGCGCTCCAGCTCCTCGCGCTCTTTGCGAGCGCGAATCCTCGCCAACTCGCTATCTGCCGACGCCCGGTGGGCGGCCTCCCGGAGCTCGCGGCATTGTCGATCCAGGCCATCGCGCGCCTCCGTCATCCGGGCGAGCTCATCCTCAACGCGGCGCAGGCGCTCGGTCGTGTCCCGGAGGCGAAGCGTGAGCAGCAGCCGCTGTTCCTCTGCCGCTTCGTCGACCTGCGCAGCCGGCCTGGGGGGGGGCAGAATCGACGCGACGGACGGGAGGCGCACCGGGGCAACCGGCGTCACGGCCGTGGGACCATCCGCGAGCGCAACATTCGCGGCTTCCTCCGACAAGCCCGCCTCTTGTTCGAGATCCACCGTGACCGGATCGCCAGTCTCCTCCTGGCGGCGGCTGGGCGCGAACTTGCGCTTCTTACGCACTCGCGACTCGACGGCCGCCGTGGCGGCTGCGATCAGCTCGGGGTCGATATCGATCTCATCCGGTCCACCACCCATCCGCTAGCTCCGCGCGCGGGGAGTATGCCTCAACTCGACCCTACGATCCACGACGCCGCACGAACGGTGGCCTGGACCACCGCTTCGACGACTGCGTCGCTCACGGCGAAGCCGTCGGGAGTGAGGCGGATCGACGCCGAATCTTCCACCAGCAGGCCCGCCTCGATGGCTGCGGCGGGGCACACCACCTCCGCGCCTGTCAAGAAACGGACACGCGCCCGATCCACGCCCTCCACATGGCGCAGCGTCGACCAGACCAGCTCCCAGAGCCTGGCGCGCCCGGTGACGCCCTCCACCGCCGGCGGAGCCCCAGCCAACCACGCGGATACATCGCTGGCATTCGCAACGCGGGCCTGATCGGGCCGCCACCCGTGCGCGGATGGACCGAGGCCGGCCCAGTGTCGGGCGCGCCAGTAGTGTTCGTTGTGTACGCTCCTCGCCCCCTTCCTGGAAAAATTACTGACCTCGTACCTTTGTAATCTCGACGCCTCCAAGCGCTGCACGGCCGCTTCGTGCAACGCACACCAATGGTCCTCGTCGGCGACGGTCTGGCCGCGATCGCCGAACCGGGTGCCGGGCTCGATGGTGAGGCTGTACAGAGAGACGTGGTCAACGCCGGTCGCGACCGCGTGGTCGATGTCCTCCACCAGCATCGCCACCGTCTGCTCCGGGTGGCCATAGATCAGATCGACACTGAAGCTGCGGAAGCCCGCCTTGCTGACCGCGAGGAGTGCGTCGGTCGCATCGCGAGCGGAGTGGGCGCGCCCATACCGCGGCGCGAGCGCGGGTTGGAAGGTCTGCACCCCTAGCGAGAGACGATTCACGCCCATGGTACGCCACGCTTCCAGGCGTTGGGGGGTCACATCCTCGGGGTTCGCCTCCAGGCTCACCTCCCCGGCCGGGTCGACCGCCTGGACCACCGTCGCCAGCGCCGCGGGATCGGCACGAGAGGGGGTGCCGCCCCCAAAACTCAAGGTCTCCGGGCGCCCCTCAAAAAAGGGACGCTCCCGCGCCCAGTCCTCCAACGTGCGGGCCAGCCATGCTGCGTCGTCCGGCGCCCGCCGCGTATCCACGGCGAACGCACAATAGGGGCACCGGATGCGGCACCAGGGAACATGGACATACACGCCGTACACGGCGGAGGGCTAATCCGGCGGACGCAGCGCCCCCCGTTTATGGTTAGGGCGGACCGATGATCCAGGGGGCCCTCGACAACGGGATGCGCGTGGTGTTGCTCCCCGATGAGGGGCCCCAGGTGGCCGCGATCTACCTGTGGATCAACGTCGGAAGCTGCGATGAGCCCGCTGGCTTTGAGGGCGCCGCCCACTTCATCGAGCATCTGGTGTTCAAGGGCACGGAGCACCTGGCCGTCGGCGAGTGCGCCGGCAAAATCGAGGCGATGGGCGGCGATCTGAACGCGTGGACCGGCTTCGACGAAACGATGCTTCACGCCACGGTGACCAGCGCACACACGGCCGACGCAGTGGGCGTGCTCGCCGAGATGATGCGCCGGGCCACCTTCGACGCCACCGAGCTTGAGCGCGAGCGGGGCGTGGTGATCGAGGAGATTCGCGGCGGTGAGGACGACGTGGGCCTCGTGGTGGGCGAGGCCACCTACGCGACCGTTTGGCCCGGGGATCCCTACGGCCGCCCGATCATCGGCACCGCGCGCTCCGTTCGCACGCTCGACCGCGACGCGCTCATCGCGTTCTATCGCAGCCATTATGTGCCGGCGAACGCTTGTATCTGCGTGGCGGGGCACTTCGATGCCGCCGCCATCCGCGCGCGTATCGAACAGGAATTCGCGGGGGGCCCCCCCGCGCCGCGGCGCGATCACGCGCCGCGAGCGGAGGCGGTTCGGGGCGGATTGCACCGGATCCGTCGGAAGTTGGACACGCACGTGGTGCGGGTGGCGTTCATCGCTCCCTGCGCAACCGACGTTGCGGCGCCGACCTTCGACCTGTTGGCGGCCAGCCTCGGGGGTTGCTCCGCCGCGCCGCTCGTTTCTGCGCTCCGCGCCATGCCCGGCTGCTTCGACGCGAGCGTGGACTACGAGGCGGAGTCCCGCGCCGGCCTGCTGGTAATCGAGGCGCACGTCGCGCCGGGGGCGGAGGATCGCGCCCTGAACCTGATCACCGAAACCCTGGCAGGGATCACGACGCACGGCATCGACCGGGGCGACCTCGCGCGGGCGCGGGCGAGCCTCGCCGCTGAGCGTCGATTCCGTCGCCAAACCGTGGACGGGCGTGCCCACGAGGCCTGCTTCTACCAGGAACTATTCGGGGATCCGGGTGCGTGGCGGAGCTACGACGCGCGCGTCGCGGCCGTATCCGACGAGGCGGTGAACGAGGCCGCCGCAGGGGTGCTTCGCGCCGAGGAAGCTGCGATCATCGCGCTCACGAGCAAACGGGCGAAGCTGGCGCCGAGCTGGGCGCCGTCCGCGAGATCGGCAATGCCAACCGGCATGGTCCGTCACCGCCTCGCCAGTGGAGCGACGCTGCTCCTCGAACCGGACGAAAGCCCAATCGGGGCGATCCGGATCGTTGGCCTTGGCGGCCAGCTCTCTGAGACGGCGCGGCGCGCCGGGCGCGCAGCCTTGTGGACCCGCACGGTGGCACGCGGCGGCGGCGGCCTCTCCGCAGACGCGCTGGGGCGCGCCGCGGCCGGCCTCGGCGGCTCCGTGGGAGCCGCCGCAGGGCGCTCGAGCCAGGCGCTTCGCGCCGAATTCCCCGCCGAGTCCTTCGGCTCCGGGCTTGAGCTCGTGCTGCACACCCTGCTCGATCCGACGTTCGCACCCCAGGAGGTCGAGCAGGCCCGCGCCGCGATGCTCGACGATCTCGCTGCGCGCGACGACGACCCAGGGGAGCGCCTCTACACGGCCGTGTGGGCCGCGGCATGCCCCGGCCACGCCTGGGGCGTGGACCCCGCCGGAACGGCGGCCTCCTTGATTCGGCTCAACGCAAGCGCGCTCCAATCGCTCCATCGGGGCTGGGCGCGCCCGGAAAATCTGGTGGTTGCGGTAACAGGGGATGTGGACGCCGAATACGTGAAGAGTCGCGTCGAGTACGCAATCTCCAAGCTGAAACCTGGACCCTTGGCGGCAACCCTGGCGCCGATCACGCGACCGACCGAGCCGAGGCGCCTGAGCCTCCGGAGCGCGCGGGACCAGGCTCATCTCGTGGTCGCGTGGCCAGGCCTCGGCGTTCGGGACCCGCGCGCCGCCACGTTGGACCTGCTGATCGAGCTCTTGAGCGGACAGTCCGGCCGGTTGTTCCTTGAGCTTCGCGAGGCCGAGGGGCTTGCATACGCGGTTAGCGCGGAGTCTGTGGAAGGGGTGGTCGGCGGCCTGATCACGTGCTCGATGGCGAGCGACCCCGCACGACTGGACGAAGCGGAGCGGCGCTTGTTGGAGACGGTCGGGCGCGTGGCCGCCGGCGAGATCCGCGCCGACGAGGTGGAGCGCGCTCGGGCTGCGGTGCTCGGCGCGGTGGAGGCGGAGCTTCAAACCGCGGGCGCACGCGCCAGTGAGGCGGCGTTTGCCGAGCGTTACGGGCTCGATGGCGCGCAGTACCGCACGCTTCTGCACCGCGTAGCGTCCGTAACCCTCCCGCAGCTCACCGCGCTCGCCGCAGAGTGCCTGGGCACCCCGCTGGTCGTAGGGAGGCTCGCCCCCCGATGAGCACCGCCGCGCACCCCCTGGACGGCGTTTCCCCGGATGCCCGCGCCAAGGAGGTGCTCGGGCGGCTGCCCCCGCGCCGCGTCGTCGGGTATGGGCTGACGCAGCGGGTGGGCGCCCGCGGATGGGAGGCGCCGCGATTCGCAAGCGCCGCCGCCATCTTCGAGCGGATCGGCGTCCCGAATCCCTGGGACCCTTCTGCGAAGGAGGTCGGCACCGGCCTCGGCGACGTGGGGATGCCCCAAACCCGGCAGCCGGCGCCCCACCTCATGCCGCCGGCCCCGAAGGCGGCCCCGTCGAAGACGCCAGGCGGCCTCCCGAACCTCCCCCAGGCACCCCAGCGGCGCGAGGTGCCAGAGGGCGCGCGGCCGGCGCCGAAAATCGGGGAAGTGCGCAAGATCGACGCCAAAGAAACGCGTCCGAAGGAGCCCGAGCGGCCAAACAAGCCGCCCACTCCCCCGCCGCGACCCACTCCCACCCAGGGGCCGTTCGGGCCCTATGCGCCGAAGCATGCCGTGGCAAAGCTGCCGATGCGGCCTGGGGTTTCGGCGCCGACGCCTGAGCCGGAAGCCCCCGCGCCCCCGCCCGCTGCTCCGCCTCCGCCCCGGACCACCCCCGCTCCCTCGATGGCCTCCCCCCCTCGCCCCGTCACGCCTCCCGAAGCGCCTAAAGCAGCGCCCGAGGAGCCGCCGGCGCCGAAGCCCCCACCGCCGCCGGTGAACCGCAAGCCGCCCGGGCCCTCGGCCGGCCTCGACGATCTGTTCGGCATGGGCGCCGAGAACACCCGGATCCGCCTACCGAAGTCGGAGCCGGCCGCCGAGGGGGAACCGCAGCGGTCGCGCCGCCCCGTCGTGACCAGCCCCGAGGAGCTTGCGCGGCTGGGGCTGGATCGCCGCCCGCCGCCGCCGAAGGCGCCGGAGGTGAAGCCTGCGCCGTTCACGCCGCCCCCGAAGGAGCCGGAGCCCGAGGACTAGCTCACGCCCCGTAGGGATCGTCGTGAATTACCGGCGGCGGAGGCGGGGGCTCCGGCGGAGGAGGAGGCTCAACCGGAGGCGGGCGCGGTGGGCGGCGACCACCGCCGAACTCGGCTCGCAGCAAGAGCGCGGCGCCGCTGGAGTCGGTAGCCCCAAGGTGAAACGCTCGCAATTCTCCGCCCAGCCGGGACGCCCAGGTCGGGCCAGGGAACATCACGCGCCCGTACAAGCCGCCCTCGCCGCCCGAGAGGCCCGCGCCAAAGAAGATGCCGGCGCTCGCGGTGCGGGAACCGAGGCCGAGGCCGAACTCCCCCTGGAGCAGCGCCGCCGGTACCGAGCCATCTCCGTACGGCGCCACAAAGCCGGTGCCGCTGAGCCCCAACCAGGTTTCGACCCACGCAAAACGCCAGTCCACCGTGCCGGCGAGCACGGGGGAATAGGACGCATATTCACGCCCGGCGCCAGTCTCGCCCGAGATCACGCCCACCCCCGCCATCGCGCCGAAGCTCGGCGCGGCGAAGGAGGTGGCAGCGAGCAGGAGCAGCATCCCCACTACGATAGCCTAGCCGGGCGTGGTTGCCAGCAAGGAAGCGTAGAACGGGTCCCACGCCCCGGCCTGGCCAGCGCGCAGCCGGAGGGCTGCGGCGCGAGGAGCGTCGCCAGCGGACTCCGCCACGCGGGCGAGCACGAACAGACCCAGAGGATTGGAAGGGTCGAGAGCCTGCGCCCGCTCCGCCTCCGTGGCGGCCTCGGCGAGCTTTCCGGAGAGACGAAGCGCCTCGGCGTTCCACGCGTGCGCCGCCCCGACATCCGGCGTGGTCGCGAGCCGGGTTGCCAGCAGGGCCTGCGCCTTGGCCAACGCATCGGCATTGCTGTGACCGGCCGCTACCTGCTCGTTGGCCAGGGCCAGCCAGCCTGGGATCGACCACGGGGTCTTACCGAGGAACGCCGCCAACCCCGCTTCCGACGCCGCCGATCCGCCCTTCTGCCGCAACAGCTCCCCGTACACGAGGAAGAACCGGAGCGTCCACTGCTCTTCGTCCACGACCCCCTCGAATTGCGCGAGCGCAAGGTCGAGCGAACGGGAGCGCGTAGCGAGCATCATGCCGCCGCGCGCGAAGCCGTTGTCGGTGTAGCTCAGCTGCAGGGCCTGCCGGTACGCGGCCTCGGCGCCCGCCGGGTTTCCTTGGAGAAGCAAGGCGTTGCCGGCCACGAGCGGCAGGGTGCTGTCGAGATCCGCATACTTCGGATAGATCTCCGCGACCGCCGCATATTCACCGTTCGCGACCAGGGCTTCGGCGAGCCCCGACCACGCGGTGAAGCACGAGTGGGGCTGCGACCACACGCCGTCAAAGCCCGGGGCCTTGCTGCGCTTGGCCTCGGACCCCGCGAGCTCCGTGCGCTCCGCGAGCGGCCGAACGGCCCACGCCTGATAGAGCTCCGCCGCCTTCCGCAGCGGCTCCTTGGCCGCCGCGACTTTCCCTTCGCCCACCAGCGCCGCGCCGTAGGCATGCCACGAGGTGCACCGCTCCGGTTCGAGTTCCGTCCAGCGTTTTCCAGTTTCGACGCCCTGGCTGTACTTACCGACGCCGTTGTAGAACTTCACCAGGGGGGCGATGGCTGCGGCGCTCGCCGTCCGCGTCGCATCCGCGTCGGCCCCTTCGGCCGGCGGCTTGTCGAGCTTGGCGCGCAGCGTGGCCTCGGCGATCTCTACGTAGGAAGCACGAGGACCGCCCGCCGACGGGCGAAGAGCGATGGTGTGCGCACCCGCATCGATGCCGACGTCGAAGCGGGAGAGCACGTTGAAGCCGACCTGCGCGGGGAGAGAGAAGCGGTAGCTCAGGCCAGCACCCGCGCGCAGAACCGGCGCCCAAACGGGCGTACCAGCGACCGCGATCTCGCGCCACTCAACTTCCCGCTCCCCGATGCGCAGCCCCTCCACGCCGGGCAGCGGCCAGGTGGGGTTCGGCACGCCCGCGACCTCATACCAATCCGCGCCGCCATCGACCTCGGCAGCGACCGCGCTGTTGCCGTCCAACGAGTAGCTGGCGGGTAGGGTGACGCCGGAAACGGTGGCCTCTCCTGTCAACGTCTTCGCCCAGATCGTCGCCTTGTCCTTGCCGATCTTCTGCTTGAACTTCGCGGACTGGGTGTAGGGCCGACCGGCGCCGATCGCCTCGGCCACGTTGCCCGATCCGGTGGGACCCACCTTCACCTTCCCTGCGGCCGGCTCGATCGCCCAGGCCAGCTCCGGATACCCGGCGACGTCGATGATCCCGTCCACGTCCGAAGGGTGACCGATCGGGCCGACGCCAGCCTTCGTCGCGATCGTCACCGTTCCGAGGGTGAGGCCCGACACCTGCGCCGTCTCCTTCCCCTCTTTGCCCGTGACCTTCACGCCGATGCGCTTGGCCGCCCCGGGTGTGAGCCGCACCCCGTAGCCATCCTCGCCGCGGCCCCCGCTCCCGAGCCGGAGCAGCAGCGCCTCCTCCCCCACCTTGGCCTGCACGTACCAGCCCGCTTCGTGAGAAACGGGCGGCGCGTACAGCGTGAGCTCGGACACCCCGGACACGGTAGCCTTGCCCGAAGGCTTGTACTCAGCGGCAGAAGCAAGAGCGGCGATCAGCAGGACGGGAAGCATTCGAACCCCGGCGTCGGAAGCGGCGCACGGTATCGCACAACGCACGCGCTGACGAGCCCAATTCACGCTGGCCACACACCCTCGGCGCGGATAGCGCCGGCGGGCCCCACGGAGCTCCAATGTCGCGTATCCAAGAGTGTTTCGGTCGCATGATCCTTGATTCTCGCGGCAACCCCACCGTGGAGGTGGAGGTGGTGCTCGACGATGGCACGGTGGGCCGGGCCGCGGTACCGAGCGGCGCCAGCACCGGCGAACACGAGGCGGTGGAGCTGCGCGATGGCGACAAGAAGCGCTGGATGGGCAAGGGCGTAGACCGCGCGCTCAAGCATGTGGACGAGGTGATCGCACCGCAGATCCTCGGCTTGGACGCTCGCGATCAACGGATGATCGACAAGCTCATGATCGAGCTGGACGGCACACCGAACAAGTCGCGGTTGGGCGCGAACGCGATCCTCGGCGTGTCCATGGCCGTCGCTCGGGCCGGCTCGCTCAACGTCGGCCTGCCGCTCTACCGCTACATCGGCGGCACGAACGCCCACACCCTGCCGGTGCCCCTGATGAACGTGATCAACGGCGGCGCGCACGCCGATAACAACCTCGACTGCCAGGAATTCATGATCGTCCCCGCCGGGTTCGACACCTTCGTGGACGCGCTGCGGGCCGGCACGGAGGTGTTCCACCACCTGAAAAAGGTGCTCTCGGACAAGGGGCTGAACACGGCGGTGGGGGACGAGGGCGGCTTCGCGCCGAACCTCGGGAGCAACGAAGAGGCGCTGCAGCTCCTCAGCCTGGCCGTCGAGAAAGCTGGCTACCGCCTCGGGGATCAGATCTTCTTCGCCCTCGACGTCGCCGCGAGCGAGTTCTGCAAGCAGGGCGTCTACGCGTTCGACGGAGCGAACCGCACCGGCGCGGAGATGGTGGAGATCTACGCCGGGCTCGTGGCGAAATACCCGATCGCCAGCATCGAGGATGGCTGCGCGGAGAACGACTGGGCGACGTGGAAGGCGCTCACCGAGAAGCTCGGCCGCACGACGCAGCTCGTGGGCGACGACCTCTTCGTCACCAACACCGAGCGCCTGGGCCGCGGGATCCGCGAAGGGATCGCGAACGCGATCCTGATCAAGGTGAACCAGATCGGCACCGTCACGGAAACGCTGGACGCCGTCGAGATGGCGCACATGGCGGGCTTCCGCTCGGTGATGTCGCACCGGTCGGGGGAGACGGAGGACACCACGATCGCTGACCTCGCGGTTGCGACGAACTGCGGCCAGATCAAGACGGGATCGCTCTCGCGCACCGACCGCACCGCCAAGTACAACCAGCTCCTCCGCATCGCCCATGAGCTGGACAACACCGCGCGCTACGCCGGGAAGCGCGCCATCCGCCGCTGATCGCCCGCCCTGCAGGCAGCGTTCGTGGTATCGTGCGCCGGCGGAGGCGTGATGGTGGTACTCTTTCTGGCGGCGTGCTCGGGCGTGGATGACGAAGGCTTCTTCTCGTCGAGCGGTCGGTACGACCAGCCTTCGTGGGGGGACACGGCGACGGATACGGGCTCCGATACCGGCGATACCGCGAGCGGTGGCGACGATGGCGCGCCGGTGTTCACCTCTCTGGTGGTGTCGTGGGAGGACTACCCGAACATCGGCACCGTGCTGCAGGTCCTCGGCGAGTTCACCGATGATGGCGACGACTTTGCAGGTGGTACCTGCTATGTCGACGTTTACAATCCAGAATATGTGGACTCCTTCGAGCTCGACGCTTCGACGGAAACCGGCGCAAACGTCTGCCTGATCACCGGCTCCACGCTCACCATCGCCTTCGAGGGCCTGGACGAAACGGCGGTCGGCTCCGTTCTGCTCGCCGTGCAGGACTCCTCGCAGAACGTCTCGGCCGAGATCGAAGCCTCCACCGCAGACTGACCGGCGTGCCCGTATCGGATTGCACAGTCCACCCATAGAGGCTTCCCCCTGA
Organism: Deltaproteobacteria bacterium; assembly: GCA_014191855.1. Lineage (GTDB taxonomy): Bacteria > Myxococcota_A > UBA796 > UBA796 > SXON01 > SXON01. Next base: position 9,122 of record BJHF01000065.1, on the reverse strand, counting down.
ATGCGGCTACGTTGCCGCACCCCGTAGAGGCCTCCTTGCGCATCCTGCTGATCAACCCGTCGATGAACATGCAGAAGCTGGGGCGCTTCGCCGAGCTTTTGGAGCCGATGCCTCCCACGGGCATCGCGTACATCGCAGGTGCCCTCGTCGCGAAGGGCTGGCACACGCGCTTCATCGACATGTTCGCCGAGAAGCTCACCGCCAACGGGGTGTTGGAGCGGGTTTCACGCTTCCAGCCCGACCTCGTGGGCATGACGGTGCTTACGCCGAGCGCGCCCACCTGCGAGATCCTGTCGCGGATGATCAAGGCCGTTTCGCCGAAGACGAAGATCGTGTGGGGCGGCGTTCACGCCGACGTTTTTGCCAAGGACATCCTGCGTAGCGGCGTGGTCGACTTCGTGATCCACCACGACGGTGAAGCGACCGTGTGCGAGCTGGTGGAGGCGCTGGACGGCAACCAGAAGGACCTCTCCGCCATCGACGGCTTGTCCTGGATCGACGACGGCGAGCCGCGCACCAACAAAGAACGCGCGCTGCTCCGCGACCTCGACTCGCTCGCCTACCCCGCCTGGGACCTGTTCCCCTACCACCGCTACGGGCTCCTCCCCTTCGCCGACGTGGACAAGCCCGTCCTCACCATGACCGGCTCCCGGGGCTGCCCCTACCGCTGCGACTACTGCTCGCTCCTCCACAGCGGCAAGGTCTACCGCCGTCGCGACCCCATCAAGCTCGTGGACGAGTACGAATTCCTCGTGGACCGCTACGGCGTGAAGCAGATCGGCCTCGTCGACCCGATCTTCCCCCTCGTGCTCAAGGATCTCACGCCCTTCTGCAACGAATTGGTCCGGCGGAAGCTCGATCAGAAGTGCGTATGGCTCAGCGAGACCCGCGCCGACCGCCTCGACGAAGAGACGTGCCGCACGATGTACGCCGGGGGCTGCCGCCGCGTGCTGATCGGCATCGAGAGCGGCGTGGACATGCTGCTCGGCAACGTGAACAAGAACCTCACCACCGAGAAGGTGCGGTGGGGCGTGAACAACGCCAAGAAAGCGGGCATTCAGACCGTCGGCCTGTTCATGATCGGCATGCCGGGGGAAACGCCTGAGATGACGAAGGAGACCATCGAGTTCGCCGTAGACCTCGACCTCGACTTCGCGAAGTTCGCGATCACGGTGCCCTTCCCGGGGAGCAAGCTCTTCGAGGACCAGTGGCAGAAGACGCTGTTCCGCGACGACTGGGAGAACTACACCACGTTCAATCCCGACGCGGATCGGCTCGTGTACCACCCCGAAGGCTACGATCCGGAGCTGCTCATCAAGATGCAGGCGTACGGGCTGCGCCGCTTCTACATGCGCTTCGATCAGGTGAAACGTCAGCTTGTCGAGCTCAAGACCATCAATCCGAAGATGATGCTGTACGGGATCTACGGCATGGCGATCTGAGAGCGGCTACCTTCGGGGGCCCAACCGACCCGGACCCCCCATGGCGATCCCCTTGCCCCCGCCCGCCGACCTGACCGACAATGCGATCGACGCCCGCGTCGACCTGCTCTGCACCAACGCCGGGCTGAGCCCCAACCTCGGCTTGTTTGGTTTTGGCGCGCCGATCCGGCGCATCGCCCGGTACACGCCGTTGCTCGCGCTCGGTGGATTTCACGCGCTCGTGCAGCAGATCTCCAACCCCGTCGTGGGCCAGGGCGTCGTCGATCACAGCCAGTTCGAGACGGATCCGCAAGGTCGACTCGACAAAACTGGCAAGTTCCTCAACGCGGTGATCTACGGCACCCGCGCGCAGGTGAAGGAGGCCATCAAGCGCTACGTCTCGGGCCACAAGACCGTGTACGGCACGATCACGGCCGATACCTGTCCGAACCGCGCGGGTGAGTACTACGAGCCCTACAAGGACGAGGAGCGCCTCTGGGTGCTCGCCTGCGTGCTCGACGCGATGATCTTCGCCATGGAGCAGATGGCGCCGATGACGCAGGTTCAGCGCAACAAAGCCTGGGCCGATGGTCGCCGCATCGCGCGCGCGCTCGGGATCCCCCAATCGATCCTTCCCGCGGATCACGCCGCGCTACGAAGCTGGATGAACCTGCGCTTGTCCAAGGTCACCTACGGCACCGCGCCGAGCGACCCCATCCGCCCGGGGCTGCATGTGCACAAAAGTGCCCACAAGATCTCGGACGCGCTGTGGGCGAACGCAACGTTGCCGCCCTTCGGCCTCGGCGAGAGCGTGGCGTGGTTCACGACGCCCCCGCCGCTTCGGACGCTCTGTCCGGCCAACACGCCGCCGCCGCTGGTCGCCGCGGTGGAGTGGGTTGCCTTCCTGCTCGCCACCCGCGCCGTCGTGTACTTCGCGCCGGACGCGATCCGGTATTCCGAGGCGTTCCTGGCGTATCGTACGCGGACGGGGGATCCGTACTAGGGAACCGCCACGAGCCCCGGCACGAAAAGATCCACGTACAACCCACCACACCACGACGTGTCGCGTACGCCCTGCGCAGCCAGCCGCAGCGCGCGGGCGGCCGACGCCCAGTGGTGCTGCCCCAGCGCGGCCGAGTCGCGCTCGATCACGTCGAGGCTCGCGGCCACGTCGGCGAGCGGCGCCCCGCCGAGCAGCCGCGCGTGGGCATCGAGCAGCTCCGCGGTACGCACGGCGTTGATCGCCGGACATCGGCGCAGCCGCTCCCGATCCCCCCGGGCGACCTTCGCGGCGGCTGCCCGCTCCTTGGCGCTCGCCTCCCCGCGCCCCGCCGCCAAAGCCGCCGCGATCGATCCGCGCCTCGCATAATAGTCCACCGCCAACGCAGGGATCACCTCCGTCTGATGGCGCTCCCGGCGCGGTTGGCCGCGCACCATCGCCCGCCAGGCCTCGCCAACGTCGCCACGCAGCAGCGCCAGATCCGCCTCCACCTCGTCGATGAGCACCTCCCCGACACAGCCGCCGCCTTCCAAAACGCGGGCTTCGAGCGCGCGCACCTCCGCTTCCGCCGCCGCAACGTCCCCGCGGATCAGGTGGGCGCGGCACACCAGGGCGAACAAGCCGGCGTCGAGCGCCCAGGGGTCGTTCCGCGCCTTCGCATCCTCCGAAACCGCGTCGGCGAGCCGCAGCATCTTCTCGATCTCGCAGCTCACGGCGTAGGAGCCATGCAACCAGAGCCGAGTCACCGAGATCTCCCAGTGCACCGAGCGCGACGTGATGCGGGAGTAAAGGTCGAGCGCGCGCTCACAGGCGGCCGTGGCCGGTCCGACGTCCTGCACCGTCCAGTGCACGGCGCCGGCCGCTACCCAGGCGTAGGCGATCTCCCCAGGATCGCCGCTGAGCTCGGCAAGCCGGAACGCTTCGGCGAGCCGCACCGGCGCCCGGTCGCCGAAGCGCGTGCTCCGGAAGCGCGCCAGCAAGATCGCCTCCAGCGACGCCGATCTGGCCTTCGCGGCGGCGTCGTTCGTGGCGAGCGCCAACAGCGCGTACCGGGCGCCGTACCAGTGCGACAGGATCGGATCGGAGGGGGCAACGCCCGCGGCGGCGACCCACAGCGCAGTCAGGGCAAGGTCATCCGGCGTGCGCGGGAGCCAGCCCCATGCGAGGCGGAAGTGGCCGGCGGCGATCCCCAACAATTGGAAGAACCGGCTCCGCGGCGCAACGACGCCGACGCGGCGGAGCACGGCCGCGAGCAACCGCATCCCGGACGGAACGCGGGCCGAGAGGAAGAGCTGCTCGGCGGCGCGAACAACCAGCCGCGGATCGCCCGACTCTCCTCCGGCAACCTCCAGAAACACGTCGGCGGCGAGCTGCCCGAGCCCCAGCGCGGCGAGGATCTCGGCGTACTCGCCCCGAGTGCCGGTAACGGGCGGGCCGAGCCGGAACGCCCGCTCGTACAGCTCGCGCGCGCTGCGATACGCGAACCGGCGCCCGGCCTCTCGCGCCGCGGTGAGCGCGTAGGAGGCCGCCCGCTCCGGCGCCCCGCCAAGCTCCAGGTGGATGGCGATGAATTCGCTGCGGGGATCGCCCGCGCCGATGAGCGCCTCGGCGAGCGCTTCATGTCGCAACGCGCGCGCTTCCGGGCGCAGCTCCGCGGCGGCGGCGGCCGCAAAGGTCGCGTGCGCCGGGCTCACCGTAACCCCGCCCGGACCCGACTCCAGCCGAACCAGGCGCTCCCGCAGCAGCGTCGTCACCGCGTCGAGGGTGTCGGGTATGTCACACCGACGGAGCACCGCGGGCCCCACCGCGCTCCCCGCCAGGGCGATGATCTCGAACAACGCACGTTCCGTGGGCGGCAGGCCGCGAATACGGTTCCGCACGAGCCCGTCGACCTCGGGTGACGAGGTGCTGAGGCCGAGCTCACCCGCACGAGAGAGCTCGGTGAGCAGCAGCGGATCTCCCGCGGCAACCGCGCTCACGAGCCCTGCGCGCCGGGGAGAAGCGAACCACGAGGCAAGTTGGAGGCTGGCTTCCGCCGCGAGTCGGCCGAGGCTGAGCGTATCGAACGCGAGCTCGGCCAGCGCCGGATCCACCTCCTCGGGCGAGCGCGCCGAAACGACGAACAGCACGTTCGCGGGTACGGGGGCCCGCGCCAGCTCGGCGAGCAGCACGGCAGTGTCGGGGCCGGCCCATTGCACGTCGTCCACCAGCACGACGGTGGGGGCGCCGTCCGTCGCGGCGAAAAACGCCGATCGAAAGTTGGCGAAGGCGCGGCGCTGCGCTTCGAGAGTAACCGGCGCCTGCTGCGGTGGGGCATCGAGGCGGGGCGACACCAGGCGCATCAGCGCGTCGAGCCCAAGGAACGGCACCGACTCCCGGGGATCGCAGCGGCCCGCGACGATCCGCGCCCCGAGGCGGCGGCGCGCTCCGGCCGCCCAAGTGTCCAACAGTCGCGATTTCCCGTAGCCCGTCGGCCCGGTTACGACGATCAACCGCGAACCCGAAGCGCTCGCCCACAGGTGATCGAGGCGTTCGAGCTCTACTTCACGTCCGACGTACGGCGAAGCCTCAAAGGCCCTGGGCATCCGGTGCGCCGTGACTTCCCGGAGCTGGTCCACCCCCCGGCGCCGCTCCGCCGGGTTGGGCGACAGCAGCAGGCGCAACGCCACCGCCCACACGCCTTCCGGCCCGTCGGGCAGCCCATCCAGCGGGGGCAAAACGCCCAGCCGCTTCTTCGCCGCCACGTCGAGGAGCGCGCCGCCGAACGGAACACGCCCGAGCAACGCCTCGAATACCATCACGCCCACCGCATACCAGTCCGTGCCCGGTCCGAGGGGCTCGCCTTCGAGCTGCTCGGGGGCCATGTACGCCACGGTGCCCACCATGGCGCGGGGCGCGCTCGTGCCCACGTCGGCGAGCGCGACGGCGAGCCCTGGGTCCACCAAAACGAGCCGGCCCGCACCGTCAATGAGTACGTTCGCCGGCTTGAGATCGCGATGCAGCAAGCCCGCGTCGTGCACCGCGGCCACCCCCGCGAGGAGCTGGCCGACAAGGGGCATCAGACGCACCAGTCCCGCGCCTCCCAGCGGCGCGCCCTGCGGCAGATCTCCGCGTACATACTCGATAAACGAGGCGCCGTCGATGAACTCCATGGAGTAGGCGCACCGGGCCTCGTCGCCCACCAGCTCGAAGAACCGCGCCACGTTCTCGTGGACGATCCCCGCGAAAGCACGAAATTCCGTTCGCATCGCCGCCGCGGACCCTGGCGTTACGAACGAGGCGGTCTTGAGCGCCACCCGAGAGCCCCAGTCGCGGTCCATCGCGAGCCACACCTGGCCCATTCCCCCCTGGCCCACGCGGCGCTCCAGAACGAAGCGGGACGCGGCGTGGGCCGGCAGGTAGGGGTCAACCGGAGTCATCGGTTAGCCTCGGGTAACCGACCCGGAGCGAACCCTTGCCCACCCCAACCACGGTGGCCGTCCTCGGGGGCGGCGTCGCCGGCCTCACTGCGGCCCACGAGCTCGCCGAGCGCGGGTTCCAGGTAACGGTGTACCAGTCTGGGCGCGCCGATGAAGCCGGGGGCAAGGCGCGGAGCATCCCCGTTCCTGGCAGCGGAGTCGGGGGCCGGGCCGACCTTCCCGGCGAGCATGGCTTTCGTTTCTATCCAGCGTTCTACAAGCATATTCCCGATACCATGTCCCGCATCCCGTTTGGTGGGCGCTCGGTGCGCGAGAACCTCACCCCGTGCGCGCGGCTGTTGATCTCCCAGTTCGGCCGCACCGACATCAAGCTGAACGGTCGTTTTCCCCGATCGCCGGCAGACTGGCTCATCCTGCTCAACAACATCTTCGGCGGGCAGTTCGGTGTGCCTCGGGAGGAGGTGCTGCACTTCGGGCTGAAGATGACGGAGTACCTGGGGAGCTGCGAGGCGAGGCGCCTCGCCGAGTACGAGAAGATCGCGTGGTGGGACTACATCGGCGCCGAAACGCGCTCGGTGGCCTACCAGAAGCTCATCGCGACGGGGCTCACGCGCTGCCTCACGGCGATGAAGCCGCGGGAAGCCAGCACGCGCACGGTCGCGAGCATCCTGGTGCAGTTGTTGGTCCCCTTCGCCGATCCAGCACAAACCCCCGATCGCGTTCTGGCCGGGCCGACCAATGACATGTGGATCGACCCCTGGATGCAGCACCTCCGCACGCTCGGCGTCGTCTTCCAGTTCGACCACGAGCTGGTAAGCCTCACGACGGCTGCGGGCCGGGTGAGCAGCGCACGGATCCGACGCGCCTCCGGGCCAGATGTCACCGTCACCGCCGATCAGTTCGTCGTCGCGGTTCCCGTGGAGGTGATGGAGCGGGTGGCCGCGGCCAGCCCGGGAATAGTGGCCTTGGACCCGGCGCTCGGCCGTCTCGGCGCGCTCCGATGGGAGTGGATGACGGGGATCCAGTACTTCCTGAATCGCGACGTTTCCATCGCGGCCGGGCATGTGATCCACATCGACTCCCCTTGGGCGATCACCTCGATCTCTGAGAAGCAGTTCTGGCCTTCCACCAACCTCGCAAACTACGGCGATGGTGTCGTGGCGGGCGTGCTCTCGGTGGATGTCTCCGACTGGAATCAGCCCGGCCGCTTCAACGGGAAGAAGGCCATCCATTGCACCCGCGACGAGCTGCTGGACGAGGTGTGGTCGGAGATCAAGGCCCACGTCAACGAAGCGGGGGCGCCGCCCGTGCTCGTGGACGCCGACGTGCACAGCCGATTCCTCGATCCCGCGATCGAATTCCCGTTGCCGGACGCCCCAACGAACAAGACCCCGCTGCTGGTGAACATCCCCGACTCGTGGCGCGATCGCCCCGAGGCCACGACCGCGATTCCCAACCTGTTCCTCGCCTCAGACTACGTGCGGACGATCACCGATCTGGCCAGCATGGAGGCGGCGAACGAAGCAGCACGCCGGGCGGTGAATGGCATCCTGGCCGAGACGGGCAGCCGCGCCGCCCGGTGTCGCATCTTCCCCTTCGAGGAGCCGTGGATCTTCGCGCCAATCAAGGCGCTGGACTGGTTCCGCTATCGGCTGGGCTGCTGACTCCCCAGTCGACCACCGGCCAACCTCGCTTCTTCGCCAGCCGCCGCAAGCGCGGGTCGGGGTTCACAGCCACCGGGCGCCCCACCGCCTCCAGCATCGGGAGGTCACTCATGGAGTCGGTGTAGAACGTGGCCTCCGCCAGCGTGTGCCCATGTCTTTCCGCGAACGCGATGGCGTGAGCCACCTTTCCCGCCGCGTAGCAGATCGGCCCCGCCGGCTTCCCGGTAAACACCCCTTCCGCCACCTCAAAGCGGTTGCAAAGCGCATGTTCCAGGCTCAGATCGCGGAGTACTGGCGCGCACAGGTAGTTCGACGACGACGTGAGCAGCGCCACCGTGTCCCCAGCCTCCCGATGCAGCTTCAGCGCCTCGAACGCCCCGGGCCGGTAGGTGTGGGCGATGCGCTCCGCGTAGAACGCCTCCGTACGCGCACGAACCTCCTCCTCTCGCGACCCGGCGAGCGTGGCGATCGCCTCCTCCAGCAGCGACTCCAGCCGCGTAAAACCGATGTGGTACGTGCCGATCCACGCGGCGGCCCGCACCGCTTGCCATCGGGTGAGGTAGCCACCCTTCATCTCGAAATCCACCCAGAGTCGGGCGGAATTCACCGCGAGAACGGTGCGGTCGAGGTCGAAGAGGGCAAGGGGCACGGGGTAGCCTACTCCGCCAACCCAAAAAACTCCTTCATCGACGCCAGGATCCGCGCCGTTTCCCGGCGCCGCGCATCCCCGGCCTGCCGCGCATCGAGCCCCTCGCGAACGGCGGACAGCGCCGTTTGCCGGGCCGCCGTTACCCCGGCGAGCTCCTCCGCAACATCCGGCCGCGCCTTCAGCACGCCCTCGAACGCGTCGTGATCGAGCTGGTAGCAGGTGACCGCCTGGGCCGCGACGATGCTCGCCGAACGCGGCGCGCCGGTGAGCAAGCCCATCTCGCCGAAGAAGTCGGGCGCCTGCAGGCTCGCGACCGTCTGGGTGTGGCCCTGCGCATCCAGCCGCACCTCCACCTCCCCCGCCGCCAACAGGTACAGGTGGTGGGCCACCGCCCCCTGTCGGGTGATGACTTCCCCGGCCGCGAAAGGTACATACCGCAGTCCCGTCGCGAGCCGCATGCACTCCTCGTCCGACAGGCTGCGGAACAGCTCAACGCTTCGGAGCACCCGATACGCCCGCTCAAGCCGCCGCCCCTGGCGTGCCTGCCCCTCCAGATCGTCATGCGCGGCATTGAACACGGTGTAGGCCGGCAACGCGAGGCTGATCCCGGCGCGCTGCAGCGCGGCCTGCACCCGGGCCCGCACCGCCGAGTCCACCGGGACGTCGCGAGACAGGTCGCTCAGCCAGTACCGCACCGCGTAGAGGGCCATGCTGTCGGCGGGGTCCTTCCCGAGCTCCACGCAAACCACATCCGGCAGGGGCGCTGCAGCCACACCGGCCAACGCCGAGGCCCGCAGCGCTTCTTGCACGACCGCCACCACCTTCGCCGGGTTGAACCGATGGTCCACGCGGAAGTGAACCCACTGCCGGTGCGGGTGCGAAACCCCGTCCCGCCGGCCGAGCAAGGTGATCGGGGTCGCGAGCAGGATTGAGTTCGGGAGCACGATCGCATCTCCGTCAGATCGGAAG
>BJHF01000064.1 GCA_014191855.1 Deltaproteobacteria bacterium | reverse complement strand
CGTTCCTGAGCGCCAGGTCGATCCAGGCGGGATCGATCCGGCCGCGCGCGTTCGCGAGCAGGTGCTCGCCGCATTCGGCAAGCGTCGCGGGCAAGGTCTCGGAGAGGCGCATCGCCTATCCATGCGCAAGGGCCTCCGAGAAAACAAGCCGCGAAGCGTCAGTGTCTTGTCAACACGCCAAAGTGGAATTTGGCCGATCCCTATTGCGCTATCCGAGCGGCATTGGGGCTAACCCGGTGCACGCCGGGGTGATACGGGGGGGCTGGAGCCTTTGTCCATGCGCCGGAGCCTGCCGATCCTGAGCCTCCTCGTCGCCGCCTGCGAGACCACCGAAACGGAGCCGGAGGGCTTCCAAGGCGGGGACTTTGAGGTGACCATCGAGAACGCAACGGACATGTGCGTTGGCGGCAGCCTGGAGAGCGTTTTCCTGCCCACCGGCGAGGCCACCCCGTTTGAGTCGCCGATGGAGCTGCCAGGGGTGATCGACATCCCGTGGACGCACACCGTCGACTTCGTGGATCCCTTTGGGGAGATGCAGGTGATCTTCGAGCAGGGTGCGCAGGGGAGCGAGTGGTTCCAGGCGCTCAACGGCGAGCCGCCTCCAGCCGTGGAGATCGACCCGATCAACGCGCCGGGCTGCTTTGTGGACGCCACGGTGGACATGTACATGAACATCGTCGATTCCAATGCCCTTGCCGGCTCCGCGATCGTTCACCTTGAGAGCTTCGATGAGGCGGAGTGCCCGGTTCAAACGACCGACCTTTGCGATGTGAAGCTGGACTTGAGGTGGCAGCGGCTGTAGTGGCCCCGCTGGCGGCGACCCACCTGCGCAAAAGCTACGCGGGGAGGGTCGTCGTCGACGACGTTTCCCTGTCGGTACGCGGCGGGGAGGTGCTCGGCCTGCTTGGCCCCAACGGCGCGGGCAAAAGTACGGTGTTCAGGATGCTCGCAGGCGTGGAGGTCCCCGACTCCGGTGACGTGCTCCTCGGGGGGCTTCCCGTTGGCGCGCTGCCGCTGGATGCTCGCGCGCGCCGCGGCCTGGGGTACTTGCCGCAAGAGGACACGCTCTTTCGTGATCTCGATGTGCACGATAATGTGGCGCTCGCACTTGACGTGTCTGGAAAGCGTGGAAATGTAGCCACGATCCTGGAACGTGTAGGAATCGAGTCCCTCTCGGCGCGACGGGTCACGCGCCTCTCGGGCGGGGAGCGCCGCCGCCTGGAGATCGCGAGGCTCCTGGCCATCGAGCCGGTAGTGCTTTTGCTGGACGAGCCCTTCGCCGGCATCGATCCGATCGCGATTGCTGGCCTCCAACGGCTGATCCGCGGCTTGGCTGCCGACGGCGTAGGGGTGCTCCTCACCGATCACGCCGTACGCGAAACGCTCGGCACTTGCGACCGAGCGGTGGTCGTGGATGCGGGGGTGGTGCACGCTTCGGGGACACCCGCTGAGGTGGCCGCGAATCCGCATGCGCGGGCTCGTTACCTCGGCGCAGATTTTGTCCTGCCCTTGCACGATCCGTGCCTACTTTGATACCATCTGGGCAACACTCAGAACTCGCCGCTTCATTAGCGGGCCTCTCACGTACGTTTTCGCGAGCTTCCCCCACCGGGTGACCATGGACTTCAAGCAGAGCCTCCGACTGCAGCAGAAGCTCCAGCAAACGCTTGCGATCACGCCCCAACTTCAGCAGGCCCTCAAGCTGCTGCAGCTCAACCACATTGAGCTCGTGGAGCAGATTCAGAACGAGATCCTGGAGAACCCTACGCTGGAGGAGGTTCCGGGCAGCATCACGGTGGAGGGCGCCCAGGATGCCACCCTCGCGCAGACCGCCGAGGTGAACGAGACGACCGAGCAGAACAACGGCGAAACGAACGAGGTGGACTGGTCGCGTGTCCTCGAGAGCATGGGGGATCGCGGGTCTGGCGCCGAGCGCGGCTCCAGCGGGATGGACGAGCTGCCGCCGATCGAAACGAACCTTACGGCCACCGACTCCCTGGCGGAGCACCTTGAGTGGCAGCTCCAGATGCTCACCTGCACCGACAAGGAGCGCGCGGCGGCCCGGTTGATCATCAACAACCTGGATGATCGAGGGTGGTTGCCCGGCTCGTTGCAGGACATCGTGGACGAGCACAACGACGACACTGAAACGCCCGACGAGCGCATCGATCTCGACGATGCGGAGGATGGGCTGCTCGTTGTCCAGGGGCTCGACCCGGTGGGCTGCGGCGCGCGGGATCTGATCGATTGCCTGTGCCTGCAGGCGAAGTTCCACTTCCCCGAGGATCCCTTCCTCCCCGTGATCATCCGGAACCACCTTGGGGATCTGGAGAAGCGGAACTACGCCGCGATCGCGAAGGCCATGGTGATGGCGGAGGAGGATGTGGTGGAGTACCACCGCATGCTCAAGCAGTTCGAGCCCTGGCCGGGGCGGAACTACACCGGCGGCGAGCCCCAGTACATCTCGCCCGACGTGTACCTGTTCAAGGTGGGCGACGAGTGGCAGGTCGTTCAAAACGAAGACGGAATGCCGAAGCTCCGCGTGTCCAAGTACTACCAGAACGTGCTGCAGGGCAAAGACAGCACCCGGGCCGAGCGCGACTACATCAAGGAGCGCCTCTCCAGCGCGGACTTCTTGTTGAAGTCGATCTGGCGGCGGCAGGATACGATCGGCAAGGTGATGAAGTCGATCCTGCGGCGGCAAGAGGGGTTCTTCGAGCGCGGTCCCGACTTTCTGCGGCCGATGGTGCTCAAGGATGTGGCGGAGGAGGTGGGCGTACACGAGTCCACCGTTTCACGGGTTACGAGCAACAAATACGTGCAGTGCCCGCAGGGCTTGTACGAGTTGAAGTACTTCTTCAACAACGGCGTGAACGCCGTGCACGGCGAGCAAGTGGCCGCCGAGGCGGTGAAGCGCCGCATCAAGAAGCTCATCGCCGCCGAAGACCACAACGCGCCCCTTTCCGATGATCAAGTCGTCACTCTCCTCAAGCGCGAGAACATCGACATCGCGCGCAGGACCGTGGCCAAGTACCGTGAGGCGCTGGGAATCCTCCCATCGTCGAAGCGTCGCAACCTCTGATAGGAGGCAATCGTGGAGCTTGACTTTACTTTCCGCAACGTCGAGAGCACCGAGGCCCTGAAGGCCTGGGCCATCAAGCGCTTCACCAAGGTCGCCAAGCACGTTCGGGAGCCAGCTCACGCCCATCTCACGATCATCGTGGACAAGCACCGTCACCGTGCCGAGTGCACTCTCCGGAGCGGCGGTGAGGTGATGCGCGCGGCGGGTGAAACAGATGACATGTATCAGAGCATCGACGCGGTGTGCGCCACCATCGAAAACGCCGCCCGGCGCCAGCATGATCGGCGTACGAGTCAACACGAGATGTAGTGTCGGATCCTCGGATGGCTGATCACACCAAGCTCTACGAATCCCTTGGGGTGCCGGCAACGGCATCCCAGGCGGAGATCAAGAAGGCCTTCCGCGCCTTGGCGCGAAAGCTCCATCCGGACAAGAACCCCGGGGACAAAGCGGCGGAGGCGCGCTTCAAAGAAGTGTCTTCGGCGTACGACGTGCTCGGAGATGCCGAGAAGCGCAAGCTCTATGACGAGTTTGGGCCGGAGTCGATGAACTCGGGCTTCGACGCGGCGAAGGCGCGGATGTATCGCCAGTATGGCGGTGGCGGCGGTGGGGGCTTCCCGGGCGGAGGCTTTCCCGGCGGTGGCCGGGGAGGGTTCGGCGGATTTGGCGGTGGCGGCTTCGAAGGGGTGGATCTGAGCGATCTGCTCGGGGGCGGCTTCGGTCAGGGCGGCGGGCAGCGTGGCCGGCGGGCGCCGCCCACCCGTACGGCGGACATCGAGCTCGACCTGCCGGGGGCGCTCCGCGGCGTAGAGATCGAGGTCGGTGGCCAGCGAGTGCGGATCCCACCGGGAGCCGACGACGGCGACTCCGTGAAGGTGACCACGCCGATGGGGCCGATCCGCGTGCAGATCCGGGTGCGCCCGCACCCCCACTTCCGTCGCGAGGGGATGGATCTTCACCTCAAGCTGCCGGTAACCCTCGGGGAGCTGGCGGTAGGTGGAACCGTGGACGTGCCGACCCCCGACGGTCCGGTCACGATGAAGGTGCCGCCGCGAACGGCGCCAGGCGGCAAGCTCCGGCTTCGCGGCCGGGGGGTCACGCGCAAGGAGCAGAAGGGCGACCTTTACGTGGAGCTGGTGGCCACGCCGCCCGGGCGGTGGGACGACGAATTCGCCGCCGCTTGCGAGAAGGCGGCCGAGCTCTACGACAAGCCCGTGCGGGAGGGCGTGGTTTGGTGAGGGCTACGCCCGCAACACCAACAACCGCTCCTCGGTAAAGTCCCGGATCGCCCACCGCGGCCCCTCGCGGCCTACGCCAGAGTCCTTCACGCCGCCGTAGGGCATGCCGTCTACGCGGAAGGTGGGGTAGTCGTCGTGGATGACGCCGCCGACTTCGAGATCGGAGAAGCAAGCCCACAACGCGCTGATATCGCGCGTGAACACGCCGCACTGGAGGCCGAAGCGGCCAGCGTTGACACGGGCGATGGCCTCAGGGATGGTGGCGTACGGCTGAAGCACGAGCAGCGGGCCAAAGGCTTCGTCGCGGATCACGCGCGCCGAGTCTGCGGCACCCTCGAGCACGGAGGGGACGAGCACGTTGCCCTCGCGACCGCCGCCCCATGACCGCGCTCCGCCAGCCACGGCTTCGGCGATCCAGGCCTCCACCCGCGTGGCCTGGCCGGGGTTGATCATCGGGCCGCACACGGTGTCGGCGCGGCTGGGATCTCCGCGTGGAACGCCGGCTGCAGCGGAGATGAGCATCTCACGCGCCTCATCCAGGACCGATACATGTATCAATACATTCTGGACCGAGATGCACACCTGCCCCGCGTGGGCGTAGGCGCCGAGCGCGATTCGCGGCAACGCCGTGGCGAGATCGGCGTCGTGATGCACGATGGCCGATGCGTTGCCGCCCAGCTCCAACAGCACCTGCTTGTTGGGCGCGCGGGCACGAAGCTGCCACCCAACGACGTCGCTGCCCGTGAAGCTGATCACCGGGAATCGGGGATCGTCCACCAGCGCACCCGCGACGCTGCGATCGCAGGGCAGCACGCTCATCGCCTCCGGCGGCCAGCCGGCGGCGATGCAGATCTCGCCGAGCACGATCGCGGCCGAGGGGGTCTGTTCCGCCGGCTTCACCACGACGGGGCACCCCGCCGCGATGGCGGGCGCCACCTTGTGCGCAACGAGGTTCAGCGGGAAGTTGAACGGGGCGATCGCGAGCACGGGCCCGCGCGGGAAGCGCCGCACGATGGCCGTGCGCCCTTCGCCGGCCGGCACCCCGTCGAGGCCGAACACCTCGCCCTCGATGCGGCTGCACTCCTCGGCGCTGAGGTTGAACGTGTCCACCGCGCGGCCGACCTCGGCGCGGGCGAACTGGATGGGTTTTCCGCCTTCATCGCGGATCAGGGCGGCGAGCTCCTCGCGCCGATCCCCCAGCCCCAGCGCGATTTTGCGGAGGATCTCGGCACGCTTGTGGGCGGGCATCTTTCGGGTGACGACGAACGCGCGTGCCGCGGCTGCGGCAGCCGCTTCCATCTCAAGCGAGCCGGCCTGGGCCACCGCGTCGAGCGGGCGCTGGTCCCATGGCGCGAAGAGCTGTATCGCCGCGTCCGTTGTGACGAGGCGGCCGGCGAGCAGCAGCGGGCGCATGGTTATTCTTCTTCCTCGAGCTCCGGACGGAACACGCACAGCGAGGCGTACACGCCCGGGACGGGATCGCCCTCGGCGCCGAGCACCTTCGCTTCGATCAGGAACTTCATCCAGTCGGTGGGTACGATGGCGCCGCCGGCGCTGACCGCCCAGGGCGCCGCTCCAGTCCAGCCATCCGGATCGTAGTTGCCCTCCACCCGGATCGTCGGGTTGATCATCGCTTCGGGCAAGAAGACGCCGTACACCGACACGTCTGCGAAGGTGGAGCCCTGCCCCATCCCGGCGACGCCGCCGAGCGCGAGGGTCATGAAGTCGGCGGGGTACACCTCCGCGCCGAGCACGGCCTCGTAGGTGTCCATCGCCGGGTACACAGCCACGCCGGACCACGTGGCCCAGCCGTCGGACTCGTAGTTGACGCTCGCTTCAACGATGGGCTCTTCGTAATCCATGTCGAGCCCGCCACCGATCGTCACCGTGGGGCCCTCCTCGCCGAAGGTCCAGCCGAATTCGGAGCCTGCCATTCGGCCCGGCGTGGCCGCGAAGTACTGGCCGTGGGTGGGCAGGTAGAGCGCCCAGTCATCCCAGTCTTCCAGGCCGAACGCTGCGTTCACGATGCCGCCGCGCGCCGCCCACGAGTCGCCGGCCGCCTCGAGCATCGCCCACTCGGGGCGAACCACGTTGATCGGGATAATATCCGGCGCGGCTTCTACGATGCCGACGTCGGGGAGCACGGTGCCGGTGACGTCCAGGTCGAAGCGGCCGCTCACCATGCCGACGCCAAAGCGCAGATCGGCTTCCGCTTCGCCGCCGAGCGTGAACGTGTCCTGGCTGAAGCCGGGCCGCACGGCCAGGCCGCCGCCGACGAAGAAGAAGTTGTCGCTGTCCGCTGGCGCGGTGGGCGCGGGGGCTTCGGCGATTCCGCCTTCTTCGGCGCGGGCCGTGGGGAGAAGCGCCGTGGACAGGAACAGAACGAGCATCGGGTCTCCTGGAGGGTGGCGCAAGGGTACACCATTCGCCGCCGGCATATGTGGGCGGGGCATGACCTCCACCCGTTCGCTCATCGTCGATCCGGCCGATCTCCACCCAGGGGAGGGGATTCCGCGGTTCCACACCACCGCTGCCGCGTTTGAGGCCCGCGAGGTGCTCGATCCCGACAGCGCCGCGTTCGATGAGGCCTATCGGGCGATGGACGACTACTTCGGCCCCCGTAACGAAATCGAGCAACGGCCGGCGCTGCAGCGCTGGTTGCGCGAGCCCATCGCCGATGGTGCGATCCAGTGCCGTTACCACCTCCTGACGTGGCGCCACCCCGACGGCGCGCTCGCGGCGGTGCGCGATGGCGTGGTCGCGATCGACGTGGAGGCCGGCCGCGCGGTGGTGTTGCTGAGCCACAGCTTCGTGGCGGACCGGTTCCGGCGCGCCGGCCTCGCCGGGGCGCTGCGCACCGCTCCGGCCACGCTGGTGAAGCGCGCGCTTCGGGAGCACGGCTTCGACCCGGCGCGGACGCCGACGTTGCTCGTGGCGGAGATGGAGCCGGTGGAGCCGGACCGTGAGGACACGGTGGTGCGCCAATTGGCCTATGCGAAGGTTGGCTTTCGGGCAGTATTGCCCGAGGCGATGCCCTACTTCCAACCGGACTTTCGCGACCTCGATGCGTTGGGCGTCCCCGCGCAACACATCCCGATGGTGTTGCTCGTGCGTCGCCTCGACGACCCGGCGGCGCCGACGCTGCCATACGACCTCGCGGCCTCCATCGTCACCCACCTGGCGCGCATCCATACCCGCGCGATCCGCGCTTCCGACCTTGCGTATGCTTCGGCGTTCACTCTCGGGCGGCTGCGGGCGTGGGGCCGCGACGTGCCGCTCTTGAAGCTGCCCGGGCGCGGCAACCAAACGAATCGCCTCGTGCCGCTGCTGCGGGCCAGCGTGCTTCCGCTCTACCCTACCGATTACCAGGTTGAGGTTCCTGATCTCGCGGTGGATAGCGCCGCGATCGTGTCCCTCGGCCAAGCCCTGGAGGCCCCCGTGAAACCCCTCGTCCTCGCCGGTGAGCCGGCCCGCGCCAACGTCGTTACCGACATCCCCGGCCCGAAGTCCCTCGCACTCCGTGAGCGCCACGGCGTGATCCAGGATGCCCGCACGATCCACTTCTACCAGGATGCACAGCGAAGCCAGGGGAACTACCTCGTGGATGTGGATGGCAACACGCTTTTGGACGTGTACGGCCACATCGCGGCCCTCCCGCTCGGCTACAACCACCCCGACCTGCTCCACGCGTGGCGGAGCGGACGCTTCGACTGGTGTGCGGGATGGCGCCCCTCGTTGGGCGTGGCCGTGCCGCCGGAGTGGGTGAACGTGGCGGAGTCCCTGATGCGGGTGGCGCCGGCGGGGATGGCCCATGTGTTCACGGTTACGACGGGCGCCGAGGCAGTGGAGAACGCATTGAAAGCTGCGTTCGTGGCCCTTGCCACGCGGCAGCGGGGCGGCGCACCGGCGAGCGCGGAAGAGCTGGCCGCGTGCATGCTGAACGCCCAGTCGCGCGCCAACGCGATGAAGGTCATCTCGTTCACCGGCGGCTTCCACGGTCGGAGCCTGGGCTCCCTGTCCGCTACCCGGTCGAAAGCCATCCACAAGCTCGACTTCCCCGCGTTCGATTGGCCGGTGGTCGGTTTCCCGGCGAGCCGGTTTCCCTTGGCGGAGCATGCCGCCGCCAACGCCGAGGCCGAGGCGAAGGCGCTGGCCGAGGTCGAGGCGTTGTTCGTCGCCCATCCCGACGTGATCGCGGCCATCATCGTGGAGCCGATCCAGGGCGAAGGCGGGGATCGCCATGCGAGCCCGGCGTTCTTCCAGGGGCTCCGGCGCCTGTGCACCCGGTACGGTGCGGCGCTCATCGCCGACGAGGTGCAAACGGGGGTGGGGTCGACCGGGCGCATGTGGGCGCATGAGACCTGGGGCGCGGCGGGCGCGCCAGACATCGTGACCTTCAGCAAGAAAATGCAGCTTGGTGGCTTCTATTGTGGGCCTGCGTACATGCCGGCCGAGCCATTGCGGATCTTCAATACCTGGCTTGGGGACCCGATCCGCGGCGCACAAGCGGAGGTTATCCTTGAGGTGATCGAGCGCGACCGGCTGCTTGAGTACACGGCGGACGTCGGTGCCCGGCTGATCGCCGGCCTCGAAGGGCTCCAACGCGCCTTCCCCGACGTGCTCGATCAGGCCCGTGGCCAGGGCACATACGCGGCGATCGACGTGGCCACCCCGGCGCAGCGGGATCGCATCGTGAAGGCCGCGCAGCGCGAGGGGGTGGAGCTGGGCGGATCGGGCGATCGAAGCCTGCGGTTCCGGCCGGCGCTGGTGTTCGGGGCGCACCACACCGGTGAGCTTTTAGAGCGGCTGGAGCGCGCCGTGCGCGCTGTGAGGGTGTAGGCTCTCGCACATGCTGTTCTTCGTCGCTTCGGCGTTCGCGGGCCCAATCTTCCTCACGATGAGCGATCCGGTGGAGCTCGACGTGTCGGGAAGCTGGGTGCGGGTGTTTGCGGCTGAGGGCGGCTGGCACGTCACCCACGCGGCGGCGGGGAATTTCCACTATGCCTGGCTGCCGGACAGCCTGGAACTTGATCGCTCCACACGTCGCGACCTCACGACGCGCACCAACCTGCTGGATCACGCAGTCTCCTTGTGCCCCGATGGTACGTATTTACACGTAGCTTCGGCCACGGTCGGCACGCCCGACGACACCATCTACTCCTTCCGGTACGACGAGAATTTTCAGCCGATCTACGATGGGATCGTGGAGGAGGCGAACCCCAACGGCGTGGACATGGATCCGCCCGTGGTGTGCGGTTCGTGGGTGCAGGCGGCGGGGCACTCCGAGCGCGAACCCTGGATTGAGATGGAGCTCGAATTCCTGGCCGAGGACCTTACGGTGACGGGTTCGTTGGAGTTGGAGGGCCCCCCCGAAGCGGCCGGCAGCGCGATGTACACGGACGACAACTACCTGTGGGCCGTAGGGGACTCCGACGCCTATTGGGAGGTGATGCACGTGGCGCAGTACGCGCCGGACCTCTCCCTGGTGCAGCAGTGGGATGTGGACGTCGCGATAGCGGGCTCGCATGCCTACTGGTATCAGCGCATGGAGAAGGTGCGGGACACCTTCATCGTGGCGCACATGATGCGGACGGACGCGGATTCGTGGTCGACACAAAACGGGAATGTCTACCTGAGCGCCTTCGACGCGGACTGGAACTTGATCGACCAGATGCAGATCACCAACATAGCCGCGCCGATCGGGGCGTTCTATGCCTGGTTCGACCGGAAGGAGGACATGCTGCTCGTGTCGTACCACAGCGACACCCCTTCGGCGCACAACGACGTGAAGACGGTGATAATCGACCTCGACGCCTGTGGGCCGGAGGCGGTGGAGGACACGGGGGTGCCGGTGGACACGGGGGATACGGGTGACACAGGTGATACATCGGAGTTGGTTGACACATCTGATACAGGCCAGGATGTGTCGGTCGACTCGGGGGACAGCGCGGACACGGGGAGCCCGGCGGACACCGGGAACGGCGATGGCGGTGGGTGCGGCTGCGGGCTTCGGGGAGGGGAGGCCGGGTGGACGGTTGGACTGGTGGCGGTCGCGAGCGTGGGGAGGCGGTTCCAGCAGAAAGGTTCACGCAAAGTCGCGAAGTCGCTAAGGGGATGAAGAGTGAAGAGGGGAGGGCGCGGCGGTGGGGCTGATGTTGGAGCGAGCCCATACAGGCGGCTCCCTCAGAAAGGGTCACGCAAAGGCGCGAAGTCGCGAAGGGGATGAAGAGTGAAGAGGGGAGGTTGGGGGCGGGTTGTCGAGTGGCTACACGACGCCGCGGGTGGGAGGAGCTTCGCGCGAGGAAGAGTCGTCAGCGGCGCGAGGCGGACCATTCGGCTTCGAGGCGTTTCCATTCGAGTTGCACACGGTGTTGCCCATCGCCGCGGAGCAGGAGCTGGAGGTGTTTCGCATACTCGGTGTGCCCGATGTCCTCCCGCAGTAGCTCGCTTGTGCGCAGACAGTCGTACCCCAGCCTGCGCGGGTCCAATCCCGCTCCGCCCACGCTCGCACCAAGTGGGAAGTCCCGATTGAAACCCACCTGGAAAGCCAAGTCCGCGTGGCTGTAGACGACATATGCGTCGCCGTCGTCGCGGAGCCTTGGGCGCCTGTCGAAACCCTCTTCCTTCTGCCCAACGGCCGGTGCCAGCAGATAGAGCGCACGAGCTGGATTCGCAAGCCCCTGGCTCGCCAGCCATGCTACGCGGGCTCCCGCGCTGTGGCCGATCACGACGACATCTCTGTCCAGTTTGTCGATCGCCTTCCTGAGTTCCACCGCGGCGGTTTGGCAATCCAGTATAAACGCCTCGCGCTCTCGGACGAACTGAACTAGGCCCTTGACGAACTCGAATGCGAACGCCGTCCCCGGGCCGAGCCAAGGCGCGGCGGTCCGATAGGAATTCGCCGACTCTGCGGCTCCCCTCAACACTTGCCACCACGACCGCCGAGGCCAGTCGAACACCCTCACGTCGCAGTCCATCGCCCCGCGCGCCTTCTCGACGGCATCGTACCAGCCCTTCGCCGCTGCCCTGGCGGCCTTGCCTTCGAGCAATTCGGGCGGCCGCGTCTTCCATTGGCCTGTTTGGGTGAGCAACCCCGGCACGACGATGATGGTTCGCTCACGGTTGGCGCCTTCATGGGGAAGTGTGCCGTTGTCGAGCATCAGCGCCTCCTCGTCCCCAGCGTCGTATCCCACGGAGTCCGACGGACGCTATCGGGCGAGGCCTCGCAACCTCGCCGCCGCCCCTCCCGGTGCGTCACGACGACGCCCCCGTCGGGCTCGCGAGCAAGGGCGAGTCCACCCAGGTGGATGGCTCGATGATGTGCACAGCAAAGCACCACAAGATTGCCAGCATTGTTGCCTCCGCCGTCGGCTCGCGCTTGGAGATGATGGACATCCAGCCACAGTCGATTGCAACATCCTGGCGCCTCGCACCGCCAGCCTGCCCGATGAAGCAGCTTTCGCCGGGCCGCGGGCGCGATGACCTTCGCGGCGTGGCCCTCCGATTCGCCGGGTCGCATATCCACAACCTCGGCGTCGCAGCGCGCCTCGGCGACGACGGTGTCCGACACGTCGTTGAGCGGCGACTCCGCGATCCCGCAATCCGAACACTGGTGGATGACGATGCGATAGCGTTCGCCGGTCGGCGTGTCCTCCCGCGCCCCCGCCGCGTGGACGTAGTTGTTCGCGATTATCGCTACCAAGGCGCCATCGTCAATCTCTGCCCGGTCGAGGTCCGACTGCGCGCGACAGAGGGCGATCGCCTGGTACAACACTTCGGCGTCTGCGGCCTGCATCTCCAGGACGACCCGAACGCGCTCCGGCCCGCGCTCGGGGGGTACGCCCTCCGGGGGAGGCGGGTCGCCAACTTTGGTGTGCGCGACATCCCGCTCCAGCACCCGCGATGACACCGCGAGCGCGTGCTCCACCCAGGCTCCGGCCGTTTCCGGTGTCGCGATCGAGACGATCTCCCGCGCCTTTGTCCAATCCAGCGCGCCGGCGGCCAACGCTTCCGCCAACGCCGGAAGTTCGTCCAGTCGGCGGCCAATGCGCACGAGGTCGCGCGTGGTCCGCTTTGAGAGGTCGAGCACCGCCATGCCGTACTCGCCGACCGAAGCGTACCCGAGCTCCGCAAACAGCCGACGGTCGGCAAGCTCGGCCAGCAGGACCGCGAGCTGGTATTCAGCCTGCCGGTGGGCGACGCGTTGAGCGAGGAGACGTTGGTGGAGGGACTGAGCTTCGGCGTTTCGCATAAAATAACGTAACATGGGCTTTTTTGGCCCATAGAGTCGCGGCTGGAGCCAGGACGGAGGCCCAAATCGGCCGCCGAGCTGGCCGACGCGCCCAGGACGCGCGGACGGCCCGCGGGAACGAGACAGAGAGGATGTCGGGCGTGGGGTTGGGACGGAGCTCGGATCGCACGCGAAATACTGTCAAGGTTGAACGGTAAAAATAGTCGCTGCCGATGGCTGCATCGGTGCCCCACGTGGGTTCAGGCGTGTGGAGGTCGCGGGCGCGCTGAGTTGGCGGCGTCAACCGCGTAGATCGCCGATGATCCCGCGGCTGATCCCGTCAACGAACTCGGCGATCACCCTCGCGGCCTCCACCGGCCCCCGCTGCAGCACCAGGTGGGGCGCGTCGATCTCCACCACCTGCAACTGCGGCAGCATCGCGGCGACGCCGGCAACGGCTGCCTTTCCGACGAGCCGGTCCTGGGTGCCGCGGAGGTAGAGCGCGGGGAGTTGGGCGAATTCGGGCCGAGCCGTCGCGGTGTGGTTCAGGACCTCGCGGACGCGCGCGGCGAGCACCGGCGGGGTCACCGAGGCAATCGACCGCTGGAGCTCGTCGACCAGCGCCTCGGGTGCGTCTTCGCCAGCGAGCAGCGCTCGAAATAGCCATCGCGGCGGAGTCACCGCGAACGCGAAGTCCGGGAGCATGGCCGCGAACAGGGGCGGTACGAAGGTGGGGTTTCGGATGAACGACGCGACGAGGACGACGCCGAGCGTTCGCGACGGCTCGCGTGCCGCGACCTCCAACGCGACGCGGCCGGAGAAGGACTCGCCCACGAGCACGATCGGTCCGGACTCCGGGAGCGCGGCCTGGACGAGGTCGGCGAGGGCATCGACGCGGAGTACGCGATCGGCGGGGTAGGCGACGATCTGGGTGGGGTGGTCGCCGAGCTCGGGGATGAAAGCGTCGAAGAGCCGACCCGTGCCGTCGAGGCCGGGGAGCAGGATCAGCCTTGGGGCGGCGGTCACACGGGGCGGTATCCTGGGCACGCGCTTGGGAGGGGTTGGCGCTACTTCCACGCCCGAGAAATCACGATGTCGATCGCCGCGATGATCCGATCACCACAAGATCCTCGTTCAAGGAGAGGTTTATGGGCCTCTTGCCGGCTCGCGTGTTGTAGACTGCCGACACTGGCACCTCCATGTGCACGGTATGCGCATCCAAAGGGAAACGGCAAGCGCGATGGCGCGAGAGCCACCGCGCCTCAGAGTAACCCCTCGTACCCATACCAGCCGTTCGCCTCCCCCGAACAGCGCCAGTAGATCCCGCCGATTCCGTCGGGGAATCCGACACAAGCGCCGTTGGACTCGTTGGCCTCGTTGGTCTCGACCGACGGCCAGAAGGAGGCTGAGGACGCGGATGAACATCCCGGGGGGCACCATGAACGGGGTAGCCGGTTTCAGCCAGGTTTGGGGGCCGCGAAGGGCATCCCCCTCCCAGCGTGACAACGGGCCGAGCATGCCCTCAAAAATGTGACGGGGCAGCCGTGCGGCCGGTATAGCCGCCGCCCGTCCTACGGACGAACGCCATGTTTTCCCCGGCCGGGGGGACGGATCGGTCCCTGGGCCCTGGAACTGTCACTTGGGGGAGGGGATGCTCGCCGCAAAGTCACCTATGGAGGGGGATGCTCGGTTTGGAAGGTCCTCCGGTGGCGCCGCGATCGGCAGCGACCCCGCCCAAGCAGTGGCGACCGGGATCCGCCGATCGCCCTGACGATCTCTCGGCTTCCGGGGTATGGTCCCCCACCCCCGGATGGCGCCGTGCGCGTGAGTTTTTCGCTGTTGCCCCTGCTGCTCGTTGTCGCCTGTGAGATCGACAGCGGCCTCAACGCGACCGACCACAAGACCGGGTTTGACGAGGGAGACTCTGGCTTCAATCCGAACGGGGACACCGACACCGCAGACCTGAGCGACGAGGTGTGCAACGGCGAGGACGACGACGGCGATGGCAAGGTGGACGAGGGATTCCCCGACGACGACGGCAACGGACGCGCGGACTGCCTCGACGAGGACTGCGAGGTGTTGGACCTTGGGGAAGCGGGCGCGGTGACCATCGACCCGGTGTGTGAGTCGACCTCGGGCGGCGCGGTGACCGACCCGTGGAGCGTGAAGGTGAAGTGGACGGTGGACACGGTGACCGGCGCCTACGATCAGTCGGCGACAACGCCGGTGATGGGGAATCTGGACGATGACGACGGGGACGGCGACATCGACCAGGACGACACGCCCGACGTGCTGACCAACGTGATTGACAGCTCGTTTTCCAAGGCGGGGATCGTGGCGTTCGATGGGGCGACAGGCGCGGAGAAGTGGGTATACAACGGAGCCGGCTTTGCGTCGGGCGTTGCGGTGGCGGACGTGGATGCAGACGGTACGCCGGATGTATTGGGCTACGACAGCGCCGGGCACCCCATCGCGCTGAGCAACACCGGGGCGCTGAAGTGGACCGGGAACTCGACGGCGAACCTTGGCTATCTTCCGCTCATCAGCGTCGCCGACCTGAACGAGGATGGCGCGCCGGAGGTGATCGCCTATGACACCGTGTACAACGGGACGACCGGCAAGAAGAAGTTCCAGATGTCCGCGGGGAGCGCAACCTATGCCATCGCCGCGGTGGGAGACGTGGACCTCGATGGTGACCAGGAGCTGGCGTTCGCCGGCAAATTGTACGACAGCGATGGCACCCTGCTTTGGAACAGCGGCGAGGGCGGCAGTTACGGCATGTGGCCGATCATCATCCAGGCCGATGGCGATGCGGAGGCCGAGATCGGCTTTGTCGGCAATCAATGGACGTTGTGGGACCACGACGGCACGAACATCTACAAGCGCACCTACGGAACGGCACAGCCCGGTCCGCCGTGCGCCGGCGACTTCGATGGGGACGGGCTCGCCGAGGTGGCCTGGGGCGCCAGCGCGACGTTTGTGGAGTACGAATTGGACGGCACGAAAGTGTGGTCCGTTCCGATGGACGATTCATCTGGTTTGGCGGGGTGTTCTGGGTACGACGTGGATGGCACGGGGGGCCTGGAGATCCTGTTCGCGGACCAGAGCACCTTCAAGATCTTCGACGGCGCCACGGGGGCGACGAACTACACGAACAGCAAACACTCGTCGGGGACCGCGTTTGAGTACCCCTCAGTAGCGGATATCGATCACGATGGGCACGCCGAGATCGTGTTCGTAAGCAATAAAGTCATCGGTCCGGCGGCGCACGCCGTGACCGTGCTGGAGCATGACGGCGGCGGTTGGCCGGCCTCGGGGAGCACCTGGGGCATCCACGACTTCGCGATCACCAACCTGAACCCCGACGGTTCGGTGCCTGCGAGCCCGGATCCGTACTGGAACAAATACAACGTGTACCGGGCGCGGGTGGCGAGTGATCAGCCGGGAACCCCCGATCTCGTGCCGGACATCACGGACGTGTGCGTGGCGGACTGCGACTACGGCCCGGTGGCGGTGGGGGCCTGGGTTTGGAACGCGGGGTCTGTGGACGTGGAAGCGGGGGCGATTTTGGAGCTCTACGCGGTGGATGGCGGGAGCGAGCGCCTTGTGGGGACGGAGGCGTTGCCGGCGATCGCGGCGGGGACCTCCATCGAGGGCCTCCAGTTCGACCTCGACATCGCCGACCTCGGCGCCGACGGGTTTCGCGTGAAGGTGGATACGACCGGGGCAGTTTCGGAGTGCGACGAGGCGAACAACGAGGCGGACTGGAGCGATACGGTTTGCCCGTAGGGGGGTATCCGCAGCGCCAACCAATGCGGTAGGATTCACCCCCTGTTCGACACGCACGCCCACCTCGATGACGCCGCGTTTGACGCCGATCGTGGCGAGGTGATGGCGCGTGCCCGGGCGGCGGGTGTGCGCGGCGTTCTGGTGCCGGCGGTTGAGGAGAAGGGCTGGGGGCGGCTGCGGGCGCTGAGCGGGGAATTTGGCTGGCGGTTCGCGCTCGGCACGCACCCCTGTGCTTTGTCCCGGTCGCGCTCGATTCCGAGGGATCTCTCTGGCGCTTCGGCGATCGGGGAGTGCGGGCTCGATGGCCGCGTGCCGGTGGCGATGGACGAGCAGGTGCGCGTGCTTGAGGGGCACCTGGCGTTGGCACGAGAGAGCGGTCTGCCCGTCGTGCTGCACGGCTACCGCGCGCACGGCGCGCTCGTCGCTACGCTGAAGCGCTGGAGCCCTGTGCGGGGCGTGCTCCACAGCTACTCGGGCGGCGCCGAGCTGGTTCCGATCTACGTGGGGTTGGGGCTGCATCTCTCGTTTGGGGGAGCGCTCACGTGGCCCGGCGCGCGAAAGCCGCTTGAGGCGCTGATGCGGGTTCCGCGCGCGCGCTTGCTCGCGGAGACGGACGCGCCCGATCAGCGGCCTTCGCCGCACAGCGGCCGGTCGGAGCCCTCGATGCTTCCCCTGGTTGTGGCGGCGATGGAGCGGCTGCGAGGGGAGGCGCTGGCGCAGCAGCTCGTGGAGAACGCCGCGGCGCTCGGGTGGTGAGCTACGTGCGCGTTTGAGCGGCTATCGGCGCCGGCGCGCCATCGCGAGGGCCGAGGCCAGGATCAGCGCGCCCGCCACCGGGGATCCACCGCCACATCCACAATCCCCCGCTCCATCCTTGCTCGGATCGGCTGACGCGGTGTCGCCGTCGCAGCCCTCGTCCACCGCGCCGTCGCAATTGTCGTCTACGTCGTTGCAGCGCTCGGTTGCGTCGGGGTTGACCCAGGGCTCGGCGTCGTCGCAGTCGCCATCGGCGGGCGAGGTGCCGTCGGCGTCGGCATCGAACGCATCGGTGCCCTCGTCGACGAGGCCGTCGCAGTCGTCATCCACGCCGTTCTCAGTTTCAGCGGCGCCCGGGTGGATGTCGGCGTTGGCGTCGTCACAATCGCCGCCGCGCTCCGTCACGCCGTCGCCATCGTCGTCGTAGCGGTCGCCGCCCTCGTCCACCGATTCGTCGCAGTCGTCGTCGTAGCCGTTCTCGAACTCCGGGGCGTCGGGGTGCACGAACGCGTCAGTGTCGTCGCAGTCGCCGCCATCCTCGGAATACCCGTCGCCGTCGTCGTCGTAGGCGGTTGTGCCTTCGTCGATGGTGCCGTCGCAGTCGTTGTCTACGCCGTCCGCCAGCTCGGGGGCGCCCGCGTAGGTCGTGTCGTCGCCATCGTCACAGTCGCCGCCGGCGGGGGAAGCCCCGTCTCCGTCCGCGTCGCCGCCGCCGTCGTCCACGATGCCATCGCAATCGTCGTCGATGCCGTTGCCGAGCGTTTCGGTGGCGCCCGGGTTGATCGACGCATCGCCGTCGTGGCAATCGCCAGTATCCTCGGTGTAGCCGTCGCCATCGTCGTCGCCGCAGGAGGTTTCTTCGTCGATGGTGCCGTCACAGTCTTCGTCCACGCCGTCGCAGGTCTCGGTTGCGGAAGGATGAACCGTCGATTCTGCGTCGTCGCAGTCGCCTCCCTCCTCCGTCCAGCCGTCGCCGTCGTCGTCATGCAGGTCGGTCGTCTCGTCGACGGTGCCGTCGCAATCTTCGTCCACACCATCCGCCACTTCGGAGGCGCCGGGGTGCACCGTCGCGTCCGTGTCGTCGCAGTCCGTGCCGCCGCCACGGGTGCCGTCGTAGCCGTCGCCGTCCACGTCGATGAGATCGGCGCCATCGCAGTCCTGATCGATCCCGTCGTAGGGAACCTCTGTTGCTCCCGGGAAGATCGTCGCATCCGTGTCGTCGCAGTCGTCGCCTCCGACGCTGCTCGCGTCGTGACCATCCCCGTCTACGTCCGTGAGGTCGGCGCCATCGCAGTCCTGATCGATCCCGTCGTACGCGATCTCGGCCGCGCCGGGGTTGATACCGGCATCCGTGTCATCGCAATCGTCTCCGCCACATGACGTTGACGTGGAGTCGTAGCCGTCGCTGTCTTCGTCGCATCCCCCGTAGATGACATAGTAGATCTCGTTGGCGATGAGCTCGATGATGTCCTTCGTACCGTCACTGTCTTGATCGCCGCTGTAGTCATCGAACAACAACCCGTTGTAGATCGTGGCGCCCGAGTTGGCTTCGCAGATCGCGCCGCGGGTGGTGCTTACCGCCGAGGCGTAGCCGCCGGGGAGGGTGGCCGTGCCCGTCGCCCGCATTTCATCGCCATCGTCGGCCCAACCCACATCCCCGCGAGTGGTGATGTCAGAGATCGCGTAGGGGGTAGTGAAGATCGGATGGGTGGTGTCCCAGCGGTAGATGGCGCCGGGCGACGAGAGATCCGAGGCGACGGAACAGGAGAAGGTTGACTGGAGGGAGGAGCTGGAATCAAAGTTCCAGTAGCCCATCACCACCATCCCGCCTCGCGACACATGGCTCGCGATCGCCGACTCCCAGGAGCCCGTGGGGAGGGTGCTGGGCATGTCGATCACGAGCAATTCGTAGGTGCCGCTGGTCACATACGTCGTGAACGTGCTGCTCGTGGCCGTGGTGTAGGCGTACCCGAGCTTGGTGAGCGCGGCCTGGGCCTGTTTGCTCTTCGAGGCGTCCTGGTACAGCAGGATGTCCAGCGCGTGCGCCGGCGCGGTCAGGGCGAGGAGGAGAGGGATCATTCGGCGCTCCCGTCGCAGTCGTTGTCGATGCCGTCGCCCACGACTTCGAGGCGGTGGGGGCCGATGCTGGTGGTGGTGTCGTCGCAGTCGCCGCCGTCTTCGGTGTACCCGTCGCCGTCGTCATCCCAGGCGCTCGTGCCTTCGTCCACCGTGCCATCGCAGTCGTCGTCCATGCCGTTGGCCAGCTCCACGCCGTCGGGGCTCACCGAGGCGTCGCCGTCGTCACAGTCCCCCGTGGCTTCGTCGTAGCCATCGCCGTCGTCGTCGCCGGCGCGGGTGTCTTCATCGGTGGAACCGTCACAATCGTTGTCCAGGCCGTCGGGAGTTTCGGGTGATCCGGGAGAGGTGCTGCTCTCGGCATCGTCGCAGTCGCCGCCCTGCTCCGTGAAGCCGTCGCCATCGTCGTCATAGGCGTCGGTTCCGTCGTCGACCGCGCCGTTGCAGTCGTCGTCGATACCATTCTCGGACTCGGCGGCGGAGGGCGACACGGCGGCGTCCCCGTCGTTGCAATCGCCCTCCTGCTCGTTGTACCCATCGCCATCGTCGTCGTAGGCTTCGGTGCCTTCGTCGAGCGTTCCATCGCAGTCGTTGTCGAGGCCGTCTTCGAGCTCGGTTGCGCCGGGGAGCACCGTGATGTTGGTGTCGTCGCAGTCCCCCGCGCAGGCCGAGTATCCGTCACCGTCGGCATCGAAGGCGCCTTCGCCGAGGCAGACGTTGGCCGAGATGGGGATGATGACGCTGGGTAGATCGGGATCGTCGGTCGCCAGCGTGAGCACCGCCGTTTGCGGATCGGCGTTGAGCGGGCCGAAGCCGACGCTCAGCTCCAAGGAGGCGCCGCTGGCGATCTCCGCCGGGGTGGTGAGCTCCACGAGGTAGAAGGTGCCATCCCCCGTGAGCTCCGCGCTCGTGAGCGTGGCGGGGACCGGGCCGATGGACTGCAGGGTGATCACCTCGAACACATCCGCGCCCAGCTCGACGTGGCCAAAATCGACCGCAGAGGGGGCGACGACGAGGGAGGGAGACGCGCCGAGGCCGCGGAGATGAACGGTGAAGGCGGCTTCTCCCGTGTTGGCATCGGTCTGGACGGTGAGATCCGCTTCGTAGGCCCCCACGGCGCTGGGCGTGAACACGACCGGCACGTCGAGGCTCTCGCCCTTCGGGAGGGACGTGCCGCCGAGGTCCCCGTCGATCGCGAATACATCGCTGTCGTTGCCCGAGATCGTGAGCGAGGAGACGGTGAGCGCGCCCAGCCCGACGCTGCTCACGGACACCGTGCCGGTGGAGGAGCCGAGCGGGGCGACCACGCCGAGGTCGAGCAGCTCCGGGTTTACGGCGAGCTTGGTGGAGGCCGCCGAGAGCTGGTTGTCGACGCAGCCCATCAGGGCGAGCCCGAGTCCGGGGGCGAGGAAGGGGGAGGGGAGTCGCATCCGCACAGCATACATGCTCAGCTACCGATGGTCACGACGGCGCTCGAGGCCGAGGTGATGTCGAGGCCATCGTCGGCGGTCAACGTGCAGCTCCAGCTATCGCCTGCGCCGAGATCTGCGGCGGGGATCGTGTCGCCTGTCAGGGTCGTGGTGCCGGTGGCGCCGGTCCAAGGTCCCGCGTTCACGGTCCAGGAGATCGAGGTGCTGAGCGCATCGCCGTCGGGATCGGAGGTGGTTGCGACGCAAATCAGATCGTCTACGCCGGCGATCGGGGAGGCGGGGGAGAGCGCCAGGGCGACGCTGGGGACGGAATTCGCCACGGTGATCGTGGTGCTGATCGAGGCGCCGGACACCTTTCCGTCGGAGGGCGTGGCGCTCACCGCCACCACGTTCCCGCGCGCGACGGGGTCGGTGAGCACGTCGGTTCCGGCGGCGGCGACGCCGTCGATCGTCCAGGCGAAGGAGACGGAAACGGTGTCGCCATCGTCGTCGGAGGTCGTGGCGGAGGCGGAAAGCGTGCTCGTGGTGAACGCGGGGTTGGGTCCGATGAACACCGCGCTTGCCACCGGGGGATGATTGCCGACGGAGTAGCTGCCAACCTGGCCGATGCCGATCTCATACCCATCGTTCGGCGTGACCTCACAAAACACGGCCGTGCCGCTGGCGATCGAATCGGTGAGCACGGAGTCGGTGCCAAGAACGACGCCGTCGACCGACCATTCGTACTGAAACAGGATCGGGTCGTTGTCGTAATCGGAAGCCGTGGGGGTGCAGGTGAAGACGTCGGTGAGCTCGATCAACACGTCATCGACCACCGGCGGCGAGTTCACCACCCGCACATTTGCCGTTCCGGCGCGGCTCGATGTGTACCCGTCGTTGGCGGTGACATCGCAGCCCCACTCTTCAAAGTGCGCGACAACGCCAGCCGGTACGCTAGTTTCGTTGCTGTAGAACTGCCCGTTCTTCGTCCAGGTGTAGGCAAACGTGAGCGCGTCATCGTCGTCGTCGCTCGACGACACGCGGGCGGTCAGCGCGTCGCCGGTGCGGGGGCTGTTGGGCGAGATCTCAACGGTCGGGATGTCTGGGGGAGCATCCACGAGCACCGTGACGGTGTCAGTGGCCTTCCCCCCGTCGGCCGCGGTGAGGCTGAACGTGAGCAGGTGCGTGCCGCGGCTGAGCGCGAAGAGGTCGTCGATGTCGGTGGAGCCCTCCTCCACACTAGCCTGGCCGAGGAAGCCATCTTCGCTGCTCGACCAGGTGGCGAACATCGTCGGCATCCCGGCGATCGAAGCGTTGAACGCCACCTCCTCCCCCGGGGCGTACACCTCGAGCTCGGTAGGGGTGTTGATCGTCGCAGAGGCGATGACGTGCTCCACGGCGGTGAGGCCGATCTCGCTCCCGGTCACAAGCTCGTCGCCGTCGGTGACTTCCACACGTAGAACGTGCTCTCCCAGCTCAGGGGTGAACACGCACTCGAGGTAGCCGGTGACGTCGGGTGGGTCCGCGCAGAGCGGGGCGCTGTCGAGGGTCCACGACACGATCAGGTTCTCCGGGCCGCCGTCGTCGTCGGACATCGCCGCCGCTTTCACGGCTTCAGTGGCCATGACTTCCGCGTTCGGGAGCGGCGCGGTGATCGTGACGTCGGGCGCCACGGTGTGCCGGGGGGCTACTGCATCGCCGTTGCAGGCCAGGAGGAGAAGGAGCACGCGGGACCTGGGAACGGGGTGAGTATACTGGAAACGGGGGACGGCGGGGGATGGCACCCGCCGTGCGGACGGCGGGGCGAGGTCGTTTCGGGTGCCCCCGCGCCGAGGTGAAAACACATCGCGACGCCCTCTTGCACGAACGAGCGGAGCGTGCGATGCTCGAACTGCGGGGTGTCGATGCTGGTTCTCGCGGTATTGGGGGCCTGGCCCCGATCGGGGGAAAAGGACACCGGGCTGGACGGAGCCCCCCCCCCCCCCTCAGCAGTAGGCGGCGTTGCAGCGGGAGTAGTCGGGCTGGTTGATGCCAGCGCCTGCGGGGGGACCGTGCCCGAGGAGCGCAGCTTCCACCAGGCATCGTGGTTCTTCGTGGACCAGTCCACCAAGGAGATGGGCACGGGGGCATCGGCCAGGTACGTGCAGCGGGGCTTCCTGTTGTTCGGCGGCGAGTCGCTTTCAACGGGTGACATCCTGGACGATGCCTGGGTTTTTGACACCACGAACCTCGGCACGGGGAAGTGCCCCTGGATTGAGCTGCCAGCGACCGGGCGCCCACGCATGGCCGGCGGCATGGGCTGGGACCCGAGCGCCGACGAGTTCGTGCAGGTGGGCGGCTACACCAGCAACGGAGCGACGACGTACGCGGTCGACACCGTGCTGCGTGCGTCGTTGGCCGATCTGCTCGATGGCACCGGGTGGACGGCCGCGGCTGTGCTGCCGGAGCGGGAGTATGCGACGTCGCGGCTCAGTGACACGACGGGCACGGGGAACTCGCCGTATCCGAGCCTAGACTGCAACGTGACGGAGCGCCGCGATGTCGCGTGCGTTGAAGACGCGACCTGGGCGGACCTCGCGGCGTCTTCAGGAGGCACCGCGGAGAGTGGCTTCTGCGACGGCGCCGGCCAGTTCGACGAGGGGACCTGGGTTCTTGACTTCGTCGACGTTTCGCCGTGCGACGCGACGGGCACATGCACCAACGAGGATGGTTTCGCGACCACGTCGAGCACGCCGTACACCGACGCATGCGCCGATGATCCTCAGTGTACGGTGGGAACACTCACAGAGGCGTACGATGCGTCCGGGGCGCCGGGTGTTGCCGAGGTGGCGCTGCGTGTCCGCCCAACTAGCGGCGTCGTGACCCTGTTCGGAGGGACCACGGGCTGCGTGGGGAGCGCCGCCGACTGCAGCTCATGGTCGCAGGAAGAAGCCTTGGATGGCTCGGGCGGCTCTTCGGTTGCCCTTGCGAACGCCGATGTACTGATGTCGGTTTCTGGGGCCACAGTCACGGACGCCGGGACGGTCCACGCGGGAGTGCTCGCCGAGACGGTGTGTCCGTCCGACACCACCTACGGCCGTCGCGGGGCCGCTGGCGCCACGACGGACGCGGCCTGGAGCCACGACGATCAGAACTTCAGTTCGGGCGGGGACTTCGTGATCGTCGGGGGCACCCGGCACCAGGACCTTGGCGTAGGTGTGCAACATGTGTTGACGTGCGCCGATTCGTCTGGCCAGGACATGCTGATCTGCAGCGACTTTTGCGCGGCGCTGGCCAGCTCCTGGGGCGAGGGCGACCCCGCGTTCGCGAACGCCTCCGACGGCCTGGTTACCGATTGGGACGTGGTCGGTGTGCTCGACGACGCGACGGCGGGCTGGGATCTTCAGGGCAATCCGGGCGAGCGGATGTATGCCGGGGCGACCTGGTTTGGCGATGCGCAGGTGCTGATCTGGGGCGGTGAAGGGGACGGCACCGTCCGCAGCGACCTGTTGGTGTGGGACACGACGGCGGCGGATCGGACGTACTATTCCGCGACGGAGCCATGGGGCGCGCGTGTCGGCGGCTCCGCGATCTACGACCCCGTTTCCCGCACGGCCTACTTGTACGGCGGCGCGGCGGACGACACGGTGTACACGTACGCCTTGGACGATCTGCCCGCGGAGGAAAACGTAATACGCAGCGAAGGCGACCAAACAGCCGGGGTGTGGACCCCTTCGGTGGCCGCGGCGCTGAGCTCAACAGACGGCGCGAACTGGACATTGTGGGGTGCCTACGAATTGGGCATCGAGTGCATTGCGGGCGAGAGTTGCTGGGCTGAAGACCTTGAGTTTCTGGTCGCAACGCAGTCGCCGACCGAGCTCGAGAGCCTTGTTGTGCATGTGACGTACGGCCACGGGGACGACTACGACCTCACGGCGTATGAGGCTGAGAATGCGGGGCGTGGGTTCTCGCGGCTGCGAGTTCGCCTGCCGAGGATCGCGACCGAGGGCTACGGGCTGGACGTGGAGGTGAGCTGGGAGGGGGAACCGCTGTTGGTCGGCAGTTTCGACGAGTGTGACAGGAACACACGGGTGCTCACCGCGCTGTGCGAGTACCCGGTGGGGGAGGACGACGCCGCCACGACCGCGGACGACCGCGCGACGCTGACGACGATCGGTGTGCAGCCGGTGTTCCCCGCGAGCCTCGACTCGGCGCCGATTGCATTATCCACGAGCTTCAGCTTGCCCACCGGGTGGCAGGGGATCGCGCCAGGGGCGCCAGATAGCGGCGGCACCACGTTTACCGGGTTGGACAACCTCGATCCATACGGGCGCGACCCCTATCAGAATCGACTGTTCGCCGTCGAGGGGTTGGCGCTGCAAGACACGTTGACCACTGGCGCATCGAATGTGTACGTGTGGCTGGACGCCGGCGTGGATACCGGAGCCTCTACCTATGGAAGCTACCTCACCGCCACGAGTGGGGATGCTCGGCTGCAGGCCGATGTGGATTGGTTGGAAGCGAACATCGCGCCGCTCACGGACTGGCCGATCAACGTGATCCTCGTTCGCCGCAGTGAGGCCGAGCAAGCAGCGGCTGCGGCCGGGACCGATCCGCCGTCCGGAGGGGAGTCCAACTCCGGCCTCATCACCGTGTTTGGGGTTGACGCTGCCGGCGTTCCACTTCTCTCATTGCGTAGGCTTGTTGTTCACGAGCTGGCGCATCAAGCCCTGCAACTCGACAACCAGCCGTTTGGACTCCACAATAAGCGAACCTGGTGGCTCGCCGAGGGGGCGCCTACCCTGGTAAGTTGGCTGCGGTTGGGGAGCGAGCCGGCGTTCAGGTGGGCGGGAAACCCGAGCGTACAGCTCGGCATGGATATGCCCTTTCACGCTGCCAGCGCCCTCGCCGAAGACGCTTGCCTCGGACTTGGGGATCTCGAGGCCGGCGGTGCCGTCGCTCGGGTTCGGTACCACTACGGCGCCTACACCTTGGCGCAGATGCAGATGAGCTTCATGGCTCACGGGGGCACCGCCGCCAGCTTCTGGTCGGAGTTGGAGAGCTTTGAGACGGGCACCGAGCTTGTGGACCCGGGTGAGGTTCGCGACTTCATCACGTCGTCGCTCGGCTTGCCCGCGTTCTATGACGAATGGGTGAAGTACCGCCGTGTTGGGACGCCGCTCTTGGCGGTCACCGCAGTTGAGGGAGACGTAGCGGGGTGCCTGGACACGGGGGACTGTGCGCCCCTGACGGCCACGGCGCGCGTCGAGCAGGTGCAGTTCACCCAACTCCGGATCGACAAGGGGTGTCTAGCGGATGCGCCGGTGTTTACCGACGTTCCGTTCTACCTCTCGTGCACGGCGGCGGGTGGGGATGCGCTCGCGTTCACGGAGTGCGACGCTACGCGGGCGGGCTTGTTGAGCGTGGCGCCGCAGATGACCTCCGCGGCGTCGTTGGACGTCTCCCTGACCGTGGACGCCGCACTCGGTGGGGCTTCGCCGTGGCCCGCAGACGTGCGCCTCCTGGCGAACGACGCATTGCTCCAGGGCTGGATCCCGCAGGCCGGCTACCGACTCGCCGGCGCGTATAGCCGGGTTCGAGACTTCCGCATCTGCCCGCGCCCCGACGATGCGGCGTGCGGAGGCGACGGCGACGGGGATGGGTTCCCGCTGCTCTCAGAGTGCGACGACGCGGATGCGACATGGAACCCCGTAGCAGTCCCGTTGCCCTTCACGGCAGAATCTTCAGACGACGACAACAACTGTGACGGCTGGTAGGCCGGGGAGGTGTCGATGCTCGCTCTTGTGTTTCTGGCCGTGAATACCGGTTGCTCGCGCGGCGAAGCGCAAGAAACCCCGCTGGCGCCTGGTGCTGCGGAATTCCGCGCGCAGCTCACCTCGTTCCAGACGCTTCGCGCCTGGGTGGAGGTGTGCCCGATGTCCAACTGTTGGTTCGGCCAAGAGCCGCCCTTCGGCACCGAATTCATTGTGAGCGTGCGCGCGGATGGCGTCGTCGTGGTCGACACCTCCGGACAGAACACCCGATTTTCATGGGCCCATGGTGTCGCGACGGTTGACGGCGCCGCGAAGTTGTTCCGCAATCCTTCAGAACACCAGGATCGCCACTCGCCCCGAGAGAACGGGTCCTGGAGTGAGTTCGCGCCGCTCGTAGTCAGCGTTGTGCAGGCCGTGCGTTCTGCGGAAACGGAGTGGCTCGCCCGGGGCCCAGGCTACTATGGCTGGGCGCACTACGGCACGCAAGACGTGGAACTGGTGCCTTCCGCGTTCCCCATGGCAGATTACCACGTGTTTGTGCACTTCCCGGTCGGGGGGATGCCGGATATGATCTCCATCCAGCGCGAATACGATCCTGCGCTGGAAATGGACCTTCTCCGCCTCGAAATCAACCCCCCGCTCCCCGCGAATTGGTTCGACGCAGATGCGCCGGAATTCGATACAAACTTTCCGGGCTTCGAAGCCGGCCAGCCGTTGCTGCCCCTGGATCCCGGATTCTACGCACCCGCTGGAAACGTGCCTCCGCCTTCCGGCGGGCAGCCCCCGCCGCCGCCGAGCGCCGTCCCGCCCCCCCTCCCGGGCGGCGGCCCGCCGCCTGGTGAACCCCCGGGGTAGTGTGCCAAAGGGATACGCTCCCCACCATGACCCCCGGTGCCACCCGCCGCTTCGCCGCCGCGCTCGTGCTCGGCTTCGCCTCCGGCCTGCCGCTCGCGCTGTCGGGCACGGCGCTGCAAGCGTGGCTCACCGTTGCCGGCCACGACGTGAGCACCATCGGGTTCTTGACGTTGATCGGGCTCCCCTACACCTTCAAGTTCTTGTGGGCCCCGCTCATGGACCGGGTGGAGCCGCCGTTCCTGGGGCGCCGCCGCGGGTGGATCCTGGTGTGCCAAGTGGGGCTGGTGGGCGCGCTGCTCGGGCTCTCCACGATCTCGCCGCAGAACGTGGGTGCCATCGGCGCGATGGCGGCGTTCGTGGCGTTCTTGTCGGCCTCCCAGGACATCGTGGTGGATGCGTGGAAGACCGACGCCCTGACGGACGGCGAGCGCGGCCTCGGCGCGTCGCTCGGGGTGCTCGGCTACCGGCTCGCGATGGTGCTCTCGGGGGGCGTGGTGCTCATCTGGGCCGACCCGGTGCAGGGCGGCATGACGTGGCCGGAGGTGTACCAGCGGCTCGCGGGGGTGTTGGCCGTGCTGGGGGCGGTGGGGGTGGCCCTGGTTCCTGGCCTGCCGCCGCGGGAGCGCCCGGCGGAGGGTGAGGCGCCACTCTGGCGGGAGTTCGCAGGGTTTGGCGCGGTGCTGCTCGCGGCAGCCGCCGGGTGGTGCGTGGCGAAGTGGCCCGGGAGCTGGGTGGGCGCGGCGGCAGTGGCGCCGTTTGCGATCCCGGCGAAGGTCGCGCACGGATTTTCGGACCTGATTGCGCTCGTTCTCGGCATGGCCGTGGCGCTTCCGTTGGGCCGGTTCTTCGCGCAGCGGTTCGGCTACGAGACGCTCACCCGTTCACTGGCGGGGTTCTTCGCCCAACCGCGGGCAAAGGCGCTTTTGGGCGCGGTGGTGCTCTACAAGGTGGGCGACGCCTTTGCGATGTCGCTCAACACCACGTTCTTGCTCACTGGCGCCGGCTTCTCCACTGCGGAGGTAGGCGTTGTGAACAAGGTTTTTGGCATTTGGCTCACGGTGGTGGGCAGCTTGATCGGAGGGCTGCTGCTGCCGGTGCTTGGGCTGGGTCGGGCGCTGATCACGTTCGGGCTGTTGCAAGCGGCGGCGGTGGTGGGCTTTTTCCTGCTCGCGCTGTACGGTCGGGGAGCCTGGGGAGCCTTGCAGGTTGCGCCCTTCGACCTCGGCTTCGTTTGGCTGAAGGAGGCGGTGACCGTGGACCACGGGATGCTGGCGGCGGTGGCGGCCGAGCACCTTACGTCGGGCTTGGGCACCGCGGCCTTCGCGGCGTTCCTCATGGCATTATCGAAGAGCCGCTTCTCGGCGACGCAGTACGCGCTCGTGTCGGCGTTGGCGGCGGTTGGGCGCGTTTGGGTGGGACCGTTCGCGGGGGTGACCGCGGAGGTGTTCGGCTGGCCGACGTTCTTTGTGATCGCGATTGGCGTGGGGTTGCCTGGGGTGGCGATGGTGGCGTGGCTGCGGCGGGAGATCGATGGGTTGGGGCGGGGCGCGGGGAGCTCACCGTAGGGAGCATCGGGGGGCGCTGGGTTCGATGGATCCTTGCAATTCATCCATGGCGTGGCAGCTTTGCACGGATGCTACAAAGAAGGCTGATCGAGGGGGTGAAGTCAGGGCTCGCGCGGCAACGAAAGCCGCCGCGACAGGCGAAGCGCCGGCAACCCACGTAGTCGAGTCTGCCTGCTTGGCCCCGAGGAGGAGTCGAGTCAGGCTGTTTCGCCGACTGCGCGGGATGGTGGGCGGCGACCCGCGCAAAATGTAGCTTCGCTGGTGCAGGTCGGCGTGCCAAGGAGGTGAGGTGGCGGCTCCGCGGGGTGCGGCTGCCGCGAAAGGCGGGCACGCGCGCCTTTGGAGGTCAAACAGCTCGACTCGACTCAGCGCGTCGGCCAACGAGAGGGACTCGACTTCGGCGGCGGGGAAGCTCGCCATCAGGGGCGCGCCCTTCGCGGTTGGCGACCGCGCTCCGGGCCAAGCCGCGATTCGCAGCGAGGGATCGACGACAAAGGCGAACAGGCCTGGCGAATCGCCCGAATTCACCCCGTTCCGCTATGGCGCGAACGGAATCGTGATCGTCAGCCCCAAGTGGTCGCTCACCCGCATGGTCTCGTTCCCAATGTCCACGAGGTGCACTTCGGTGCCGGGATGCCGGGCCAGGAAGGCCGGATTGACGCCGACGCGATCATAGGAGGCCTCGAGATCCCAGGGATCGTCGGTGGTTCCTTTGTGGAAGGTGCCGGCGAAGGTCTTGGCGCTGGCGAACCAGGAGAGGTCGAGGCCGGTGCGATCGCGGAAATTCGTAACCGTCACGTCGTCAATGGCACGGGCCTTACACACACGCGGCTCGTCGATGCTGCAGTGGGGCGTGAAGCCGGCGAGCAGGTTCAGATCGCCCGTGAGCAACGTGGCCTCGGCGGGGCGACCGAGATCGTCGGCGAGGTCCGTGAATTGACCGGCTCGGCCGTGGCCGATCCCGCCCGCTCCCTTCTCGGGGTGGCGAGCGTAGCTGGCCTGGGTGTGGGTCCACACCAGCTGGGTGCCATCGACCGTGAGGGTGGCCCAGCCCTTGCGGAAGTTGAAGATGCGCCCGAGCAATCCCTCCGCGAGAGTGACCGGCTTCGCGCGGAATCGTTTGCCTGCGGAGGAGCCGATGACGCGGCGCGTGCCCGTATCGTTCTGGCGCACGCCCATGGCGAGACCGCCCGGCGAACGCCCGTCCTGGATGGGGGTCCAGTGATACCCGGCCCCCAAGCCATCGCCCGTTTGGGTGTAGAAGCACCAGTCTGGCCAGTCCTCCAGGGAGTCGGTGATCCGCGCCTCGGAGAGCAGCAGCAGATCGACCGCGCCGCCTTCGTTTGTGAGATAGTGGGCGAGCAACGCCGCGCGCTCGGAGCGTCGTGTGCCGGTGGCGATGAACTTGAGGTTCTGTTCCAGCACGGTGAGCGTGCCGTCGGGATCGCGCAGCTCGGGCACC
This sequence comes from Deltaproteobacteria bacterium, assembly GCA_014191855.1. Classification (GTDB taxonomy): domain Bacteria; phylum Myxococcota_A; class UBA796; order UBA796; family SXON01; genus SXON01. Next base: position 7,662 of record BJHF01000064.1, on the reverse strand, counting down.
CGAGGGCAGTCGGCGAAGGCGAAGGTGGCGGCAAGGAGCAGGAGCACGGGGGGAGGATAGCAGCGGCGCGGGGGCCGGCGTGTCACGTTGTGGCGGCGATTGGCCCCTTTGTCACGGAAATCACCCAGGTTCGCGCGGGGAGGGGGCCGGGGCCCTCGTCGTGGAGGGGAACCCAGCGGAGTCCCTCGATGGGCTCTGGGAAGTTGAGCGTGTCGGGGGTCCACGCGCGGGCGGCGGTGGGCGGGCGGCCGGCGCGGTGGTCGAGGTGGCGTAGCGCGCCGAGGTGGGGGCGCCAGAGCCAGCGGGCGCTGAGGTCGATGCCGAGGAATTCGGCGATCGGGGTGAGGGTGGGGGTGAGCCCAAGGGCGCGAGCGCGCTCGACGAGGCGGTCGAACCGGATGGAGACCTCGGGGTGGTCGAGCTGCTCGGTCTCCTCGGGTTCGTCGGCTTCGCTGCCGAATTCGGAGAGGAACGCGCGGCCGCCCGGGGCGAGGACTCGGGAGATCTCGTCAAGAAACGCGAGCGCGCCGTCGTTGGTCCAGCCGGTTGGGGTGCGCGTGGCGGGGAGGTCCGCGATGATCTCGTTGGCGATCAAGAGGTCGATGCTGGCGTTCTCGACGGGGAGGGCGAGGGCATCGCCGAGGCGACCTTCTGTGCGCGGGTTTTGGAGGGCCTGCATGGCGAGGAGGGCGGGGGAGCGGTCGACGCGGAGATAACCTAGGTTCAGGTTACGTTCCGCGGCACGTGCTACGAGGGCCGCGCCCAATTCGCCTGTGCCTCCGCCGACCTCCAAGCAGCGAGTGGGTCCGGCGGGGTCGGGGAGCAGCCGGTCGCAGAGGCGGGCGCCGTACGGCTGGCCCTGGAGCGCGGGGTGGGGGAGGGCGAGGGCGTGCGCGAGGGTGGTTTCGGCGAGGTCGAAGCGGGTGGCGGCGTCGTCGATGGCGTCGTGGAAGTTGCCGAGAGATGTGGCTTTATCGGCGTACATCGAGGGTTCGCGGGCGTTGGGCTCACGGGCGGGGCCGACCACCCGGCAGAGGGAAGGGTGATCCGGGCGGACCCGCTCGGGACGGAGCAGAACGGCCTGGATCCCCCAGCCGGCGAGGCCACCGAGGCGTTCAACGGCTTCGTCGAGGGGGATGTTGAGGCGTTGGGCGAGCTGGACGACATTTTGGCGCCCGTCGATCGCGGCCCAGAGGGCGAGGGAGCGGGGTTCGAGGCGCCAGGTGCGCCAGGGGTGGCCGCCGGGGGGATGGATCGTCGGGTCGGGGCAGAGGAGGGACTGTTCAACCGGCAAGAACAGCGGGTGGGCCTTGCGGTGGGGGATCAGCGCGTCGGGGGTGAGCGGATCGAGGAAACCCGAGCCCAGGAGGCGGGGATGGCGCATCAGCGTGGCGGGATCGTCCACGGCAGGCAAGGTGATGTCGCGACCGGTGCGCGAGTCGAACACGGTGAGCCCTGGGGTGAGGGCGACGAGGCGGAGCCAGGTGGGGGTCACGGACCCGGCTCGACGCGGAGCATCACCACCTCCGGCGGCACGCCGAAGCGGATCGGGAGGATGCTGTTCCCAATTCCGGAGGTGACGTAGAGCGGAACGCCGCCCGGATGGTAGAGGCCGCGGCGCCAGCGCAAGTTGAGGAGCGCCTGCGAAACGAAGGGGATGTAGATCTGGCCGCCGTGGGTGTGCCCGGCCACCACGAGGCTCGCACGATCCGCGAGCTGATCCGTGACGTCGGGGCCGTGCGACATGGCCAGCACGGTAGCCCCCTCTGGGACCGCGGCAAAGGCCTGGGAAACACGGTCATTCCCCGTGAACGTGTCGCCGATGCCGACGAGCCAGAAGGTCTTCGCCCCCGATTGCAGCGGGACAGCCATGTTCTCTAAGACCCGGATCCCGCCGGCTTCGAGCGCGCTCCGGATGCTCGACGTGTCGTTCCACCAGTCGTGGTTGCCCAGCACGGCAAACACGCCGAGCGGCGCCGCGATCGCGCCAAAGTCCGACGCCCACTCGTTGGGATCGACGTGGGTTCCGCCCGGGATGTCGTTGATCGAGTAGTCGCCCAGCATCAGCACGAGGTCGGGTGCCTGGGCGGCGACCAACGCCGCGACTTCGCGCATCTTCGCCACGTCGGCGAAGGGCGCGCCCGCGTGCAGATCGGCGACGAGCGCGACCTTTAGCGGGGTGCCCGGCCACGCCGGCACTTCCACCGGTTCATCGCGGAGGATCAAGCGCTGGGGCTCAACGACGGTGCCCCAGATCACGAGCGCCGTCGTCAACGCGACCAGCGCGAGAGGCAGCCCGAAGCGACGACGTACCATCTGAGCACTCTCACCCGGCGCCGCGCGGGCGGGGTGCCGGGGCGGTGCAAAGGTGGTGCAGTCGATGATGCCGACCGCTGTCCGCCGTCGCAGCAAGCCTCCGCGGGATCCTCGGGGTTCTCATCTCGTTCCGCCCGCTGTCGAACGTCGTCCGGGGCGCTGCTGGGGCGGGTGACGATGCGGGTCGTTGGCGCCGAGCGGCGCTGCGACGCTTGGCGTCAACGACCCGCGTCGGCAGGACCCAACACCACTCTGCCTTCTTCTTCTGCTTCTTCCGCAGCGGTGAATCGCTGTGTCACCCCGAGGCGCCCGCCCCAACGGCGCCGCGTCTTGCACGGCGCCGTTGCTCAGGCCGCCTCAGCGCTTCGCCCTCTTCGCCAGGATCGCCTCCATCTGATCCATGATCCCCTCCATCCCCTTCGCCAGCGCGTCGTACGGCGCGTTCGTGGCCATGTCTACGCCGGCAGTGCGGAGCAACACGTACGGGTCGTCGCTGCCGCCCGCCGAGAGCAAGGTGAGGTAACGGTCGAGCGCGCCGGGCTTCTTCGCGAGCACGTCCTGCGAGAGCAGGCTCGACGCGGCGAGCGACGTGGCGTATTGGTAGACGTAGAAGTTGTAGTAGAAATGGGGGATATACGCCCACTCGTTGCCGATCACGTCGGGGATCTGGGTGATGCCCTGGTCGGCGCCGTAGTAGCGCTTCACGATGCCGAGGTAGGTGGCCGAGAGGCTATCCCCGGTGAGGGGCTCGCCACGCTCGACCTGCTGGTGGATCGCCAGCTCGAACTCGGCGAATTGCGCCTGACGGAAATAGGTGGTGCGCAGACCTTCGAGCTGCGAGCCGAGGTAGAACAGCTTTTCGTCGTCGGTCTTCGCGTGCTTCAGCATGGTCTGCATCAGCAGCGCTTCGTTGAACGTGGAGGCGATCTCCGCGATGAACGTGGCGTAGTCGGCCTTGGCGTACGGCTGCTTCTTCGCCGACAAGTGCGAGTGGATCGCGTGCCCCCACTCGTGCGCAAACGTAGACACCGACTCGTAGTCGCCGGTGAAGTTCAGCAGCACGAAGGGGTGCACGGCGTACGCGGCGCCATCCATATATGCCCCACCAACCTTACCTTTCTTTGGGTACACGTCCTCCCAGCGGCCCGCGAAGCCGGTCGCGAGGGCGGCTGCGTAGTCCTTGCCCAGCGGCTTGGTGGCTTCGAGCGTGAGCGCCTGGGCTTCGTCGATGGTCCACTGCTTGTCCATCGCGACGAGCGGGGTGTACAGGTCGGAGTAGGCGAGGTCGGTGACCCCCAGCATCTTCGCCCGCAACTTCAGGTAGCGGTGGAGCGTGGGCAGGTTCGCGTTGGTGCGCGCGACGAGCGTGTCGTAGATGCCGCGGGGCAGATGATCCACCGCCATCGCGGCCGATACCGAGCTGTCGTAGTGCCGCGCCTTCGCGACGTACCAGTGGCCGGCCACCGCCGTGTCGAGCATGCCGCCGAAGGTGCCGGAGTAGGCGCCGAGGGTGCCAAAGAAGCGCTCGAACACCAGCTTTCGGTCGGCACGGTTCGGGGCGGCGCGCCAGTCGGTGTACTTGGTTGGGTTGAGCGTGCCGGTGCTGCCGTCGCTCAAGGTGAGCTCAGGCCAGACCAATTCGCCGTTGAGCAAGACGCTGTGTAGGCGGTCGGGCGCCGCGAGCACGTTGCCGGCGGAGGCGAGCAGGCCCTCCCCGGCCGCGTCCAACGTATGCGGGGCATCGGCGATGGTGGCGCGCAGATAGTGGTCGAAGGGAGCGAGCTTCGGGTTCGCCGCGATCTCGGCTTCGAGCTTGGGACCGCCCAGGCTGAGCAGCTCGGGCTGGAAGGCGGCGGTGGCCTCGCTCAGCTTCGTGGCGAGCATCTGAGCGGACTGGGAGCGGCCCAGCCAGGCGTCGTTCGCCGTGTCCTCGTTGCTGAGGTTCATCGCATACACGTTGAGGCGGGCAACCAATTCCTGGGCGGCGAAGGACCGTTCCAGGCAGCCCTGCAGCTCAACCGCGAGGCGACCGGTGCAGGTGGCCTGGAGCGCATCGATGTCCTTGCCGGCGCCGGCGAGCGCGGCTTCCCAGGCTTCGACCGAGGGATAGACCGCGGAGAGGTCCCACGTGTCCACCACCCGTGGCGTGGGGTCGGCGGCGAGCGCGGACGAGAGCAGCGAAGGCAGGGCGAGCGCGGCGAGCAGAGTGAGCATGGACGCGCGGCTAACCAGTTACCCTGCCCGCATGTGGCTCCTCCTCACCCTCGCCTGCACCTTCGTGACCGACGAGGAGTGGGCCGCCCGCACCCCCGACTGCGAGATCGAAGGGTTTTTCCTGGATCTCGATGGGGACACCTATGGAAACCAGCCCGCCCGCACGTGCGAGGAAGCCGCGGAAGGTGTGGCTCGCTCGGGCGACTGCAACGACGCGAATGAGGCGATAAACCCCGGCGTGGACGAGGTGTATTACGACGACCTGGACGGCAATTGCGACGGGTTGAACGACAATGACGCAGACGGGGACGGGTACCCCTCCTCGGACCACGGCGGCACCGACTGTTACGACGCAGCGACGGACGAGGTGCCGATCCTGGCGGGCGATTGTGGTGTGCCAACCTACACCCCGGACCCGGGGGCCGTGCACCCCGGGGCCACCGACACGCCGTACGACGCGGTGGACAGCGACTGCTCCGGCGGCAGTGATTACGACGCCGATCGGGACGGGTACTCCACCTGCATCGGGGACTGCGACGACGCCGACCCCGAGCGCTTCCCCGATGGGAGCGTGGACGAAGTGTGGTACGACGGGGTGGACCAGGACTGTGACAACAACGACGGGGATCAGGACGGAGACGGTTATTACGTTGCCGGGTATACCGGGGAGATCCCCGAGTTCTTCCTGGGGGGCGACTGCGACGACCTCGATGAGGAGGTGTACCCCGGCGCGGCGGAGCAGTGGTACGACGGGGAAGATGCAGACTGCGCGGGCGACGACGACTGGGACCAGGATGGGGACGGGTACCGCTCGGCCAGCGAACCCGACCTGGACGGGCTGTTCGGCGACGACTGCGACGACACCGATGCCACGCTGAACCCTGGGATCCCCGAGGATTGTTTCACTGCAGGCGATGACAACTGCGATGGCGACGACAACGACGTGGATGCCGATGGGTGTGTTGTCTGGTATCGCGACGCGGATATGGACGGACGGGGCGACGCCGCCCACTCGCAGTGCGCGTGTGTCGGGGCGGGCGAGTACACGTCGTCGGACACCTCGGACTGCGACGACGGGGACGCGAGCGTGGGGACGTACACGTGGTATTTGGACGGAGACGGGGACGGGGCGGGGACGACCAGTTCGACCGAGGCGTGCGCGACGCCCGTCGGATATGCGGCGACGAACGATGACTGTGACGATGCGGATGGCACCCGGTATCCGACGGCGACGGAAGCGTGTGACGACGCGGACAGCGACTGCGATGGGGACAAGAACGACCCGGACGTGCTCGCTTCTTGTGTCACGACTTGGTATTCTGATCACGACGGGGACGGCTACGCGGGGGACGACGGCGCGTGTTTGTGCGCGGCCGAGAGCCCCTACCTGTTTACGGCCGCCGAGGATTGCGACGACGCCGATGCTTTGGTGAGTCCCGCCGCGAGCGAGGTGTGCAACGACGCTCTGGACGACGACTGCGACGACCTGCCGGGCGTGTGTAGCTTTTCAGGAAGCTGGTCTACCGGGGACGCGACGACGAGCTGGACTGGAGGTTCCGCTGGCGATCACGCGGGCTCCGCGCTCGGTGTGGGCGGCGACATGGACGGGGACGGGCTGGACGAGCTGCTCGTCGGCGTGCCCGGGTACTCCGGTTCGAGTGCGACGGGGTTGGTTTCCGTCGTACGCCCCGACAACGACGCGGGTTCGGCCCTGGACGGGGCCACCTTCGCCATCGCGGCGGCCACTCCGAGCGCCAGCTTCGGCGCGGTTTTTGCGGCGGTGCAGGACCGTAGCGGCGATGGCGTACCCGACCTGTGCGTGGGCGCGCCGGAGCCCGGCGGGTATGGGGAGGTGTCCTGTTTCGCTCCCATCGGCAGCGGCTTCGTCTCTGCCTCGTCGGCGGACCTCGTGGTCACGACGTATTCGAGCGGCGTTGATTTTGGCTCCGCCGTGGCTTCGCTCGGGGATACGGACGGGGACGGCTTCTCCGAGCTGTTGATGTCCGCCAAAAGCCTGGACGGCGTGGGGGTGGTGTACGTGGTTCCGGGTGGATCCACCGGCACGCGCTTCGTCCAGGACGTGGACACGGCGTGGCTGTACGGCGATCGCTCGGGGGCGGAGTTTGGCGCGAGCGTGGTGACGGGGGACCTCAACACGGACGGCGTGGACGACGCCGTGGTGGGCGCGCCGCGGCTCACGGACTGGCTCAGCGCGCAGGGCGGCGCGTTCGTGTTCCAGGGGGCGGTGACCTCGTCGCGGACCGCAGCTTCGGCCGATCTCGCGGTGTTCGGGAGCGCGACGAGCCAGGCGATTGGCGCGGTGCCGGCGGCGATCGCCGATCTCAACGATGACGGCGCGAACGATCTGGTGCTCACCTCCAGCGCCGACGAGGGCGGCGTGTGGGTGATCGCCGGCTCCCTGACCGGCTTCGGGTTCGACGTTTCGAGCGTTGCGACCACCCGGATCAACGCGGGCAGCTCGACGAGCTTCGGCGCTTCCGTGGCGGCGGGGGATCTCGATGGGGATGGCGCTGCGGAGCTCGTCGTGGGCGCGCCGGCGTATGCTTCCGCGGGGGCGGCGTTCGTGTTTGCTGGCCCGGTGGCCTCGGGGACGCTCGGGCTCGGCTCGGCCGCGGCGACGTTCGAGCCGACGGCGGGGAGCACCACCTTTGGCTCGGCCGTGGTCGTGCTGGGGGACACCGACGGGGACGGGTTCGGCGACCTCGCGGTGGGCGCGAGTGATGACGACGCGGCGGGCAGCGATGCCGGGGCGGTTTATTTGTTTCGGGGCGGGGGGTATTGAGGCGGGGGACTCGCGATGCCCCGCCACGCCCGCCCATTTCCTACCTGGCCTTGGGCATCGCCCAGATCCACCCTACCTTCTCCGATACGACGTCGTCCGCGGCGCCCACTCCGGATCCTTCTCGCGGCTCGTATACACATAGCGGTGCCGGGCTTCGACATCTTCCGCCAACCGCGTGAGCTCGTCGTCGAGGAACCGCGGGTTGGCTTTCACCCGCTCGGCGATGCCGCTCTGCAAATACGGCTTGGTGTCAGGCTCGCCCGGATAGTAACGGGTGAAGGCAGTGTATCGGAATAGCGGACGGAGCCGGTGCAAATCCCGGGCGCCCG
>BJHF01000063.1 GCA_014191855.1 Deltaproteobacteria bacterium | reverse complement strand
GCATCCCGGGCACAAGCGCCTACCTCCAAGAGGATCGTTCTCCCTCACGTTCTCGGGCGCCCGACCGCCGCGGCGAGCCCCGCGGACGCGCGCGCGCCCCGCGGCCGTCGATGTGTAGGATCATGAGCCTAAAGCCTCCAGCCTGACTCACACCCCCTTCCAAAGCACCCAAACCCCGAAGGAGGCGAACAGCGTAGCGGCCCAGAACCTGGCGCGGGCGAGGTTCACGTACTCCGCGAAACGTCCGCCCAGGTAGACGACCGGCACGTTCGCAAACATCATGCCGAGGGTCGTGCCCACGACGACCGCGATGGTCTGGCCCGGATGAGCTGCTGCGAGTCCGACGGTCGCGATCTGGGTCTTGTCCCCCATCTCCGCGAAGAAGAAGGCGATCAGGGTGGCCATGAACGCGCCGCGTTTGTCGGTGCCCGGACCGTCGTCGGCCTTGTCGGGCACGAGGGTCCACGCCGCCATCGCCAAGAATCCCGCTCCCACGATCCACCGCAGCAGATCAGGCCCAATCCACGCGCCGACCTGAGCGCCGACCAGGCCCGCCAACGCGTGGTTCGCGATCGTAGCCACGAAGATGCCCGCGACGATCGGCTCGGGCGTGCGGAAGCGAGTCGCAAGGACCAACGCCAGGAGCTGCGTCTTGTCGCCGATCTCGGCGAGGGCAACGGCGGCGGTGGAGGTGGGCAGGGCTTCCATCGGGGCGCCCTCTTCGCCTGTTTGGGGGAGGGGGGCCATGCTGCAAACGACGGAGGGGGGAGATTTTGGGCCGGAGGCTTTAGGCCGGAGGCAAGAGCGAAATACGGACGACAACTCGGCGGGATCGCCGCCGTTCCGCTCCGGCCTCCCGCCTCCAGCCAGCGCGGCCCGGCCGCGCTCTCAGCCGCCCTGAATCGAGAGCCTCAGCTCCCCCTGCCAGTCCTCGTAAAGCTGCAGGATGTCCGGGCGATCAGGCTCGCGCTGGAGCGCCTCCTTGAGCGCCATCAGCGCGCGGGGGAGCTGCCCCGCGTCGCGATACGCCATGCCCAGCTCCACGAGCCCGTCCGTTTCAGGTACTGCAAACGCCGGGATACGCTGAGCGCGCCGAAGCTCCAGGAAGTTCTGCGTGGACGTTTCGCGGTGGAGGTTGTGCGGCGCGGAGAACTCCACGAGGAGGTTGTCGTCGGTGTTGAACGGCACCTCCGTCACCTCGTGGGTGAAGTCGTCTTCGTCGGTGGCCGAGAAAGCAAGCATCTGGTCGCGGTCGAACAGCCACTTGCTCAGCACGTCCGCGTCGTCGCGAAGCGCGATCCGGTCGAAGTCGGCGGTGACCCCCGGCGTGCGCGTGCGCAGCGCGTGCACCGCGTCGAGATCGAGCTCCAAGGGGCGATCGCTGCCGATCATCACGAGGTCGGCGTCTTCGATGGTCGCGAACGTGTGGGCGTAGGGGAATACGGTCGCGAACGTCTTCATGACCGACTTCATGTCGCGACCGTCCATCCCGTACATCTGCACCCACTGCGCCCAGATTCCACCCGGGGCGAGGCGGGTCTTGGCCATCTCGAAGAACTCCCGGGTGAAGAGGTTGCTCACCCCGGTGAGCCAGGGGTTGCTTGGCTCGCAGATGATGATGTCGTAGGTTCCCGGCGCGGTGAGCAGGAGCTGGTTTCGCCCGTCATTCGCGATGAGTCGCACCCGCGGATCGTAGAGCGCGTCGTGGTTCACCTCGCGAAAAAACTCGGTTGCTTCCCGGATACTCGGCTCGATCTCGACGACGTCGATCCGCTCAAGCTCCGGGTGCAGCGTCGCCGCGCCCAGCGTGATCCCGCTTGCCAGTCCGATCACGACGGCGCTGCGGGCTTCTTCCCCGGTGAACAGGAACGCGAGGTGCGCCACGAGGAGCTGCGTCGGCATGTCGGCTGTGCTCGACGCATCGATCTTCCCGTTGTTCGCCAACCAGATGTTCCCGGTCACCTTGTCCTTGGCGACCGTCACGACCGTCGACAGGCCTTCGGAGTAGAAGAGCAGGTCGTACTTGTCGATGAACCGCTTTACGATGTAGGCCTGCGTGGCGTCCTCATCGAGGTTGTCCACGTACTTGTAGAGGCCGGTGGTCATCAGCATGGGATCCCAGGCGGGCGCCGCGGCCACCGAGAGGAGCGCCGCTACAAGCGTGGCGCTGCCAACCACCGGCGCGTTCCCGATCGGCCCGGAACGCACGTTCAGCGCCCGCTCCTCCGCCCTGCCGCTGAGCGCCGCGAGGAGCGCGCCGAAGAGATTGAGCACGACGCAGAACAGCACGGTCCCCCGCACGTGGAGCTGCGGGAGGAGCACAAAACCAGTGAGGAACGCGCCGAACAACGATCCCACGGTGTTCGCGGCGTACACCCGACCGACGACCTTACTGAGGCTCGCGCCGCTGGACCCTCTCGCCGCCCGAACGAGCATCGGGAAGGTGGCGCCCATGAAGAACGCAGGCGGGGCCATCACGGCCGTCGCGAGCAGGCACTTCGCGGGCCAAAGCAGATCGTCCGCCATCGGGCGGATCGCGAAGTACAACTTGACGAAGGTGATGGGTAGCCACTGCCACCCCCACATCGCAAGCCAGGTGAGCACCGCGACGGCCACTTGAGCGCCGAACAATCCGGCGTAGAGGCGCCCGCGCTTCGCGAGGCGGTCCGCGAGGGGCCCCGCCGCCTCCCCGCCGCTCGCAATACCCACGAGGAACGCCAGCAACATCACCGTGAACGCGTAGGTGCTCGCGCCGAGGATCAGCGACATCAGGCGGAACCAGGCCACCTCGAGGCCGAGCGCCGAGAATCCGGCCATTGCGGCCATGAATAACCAACGACGATCGCTGCCGGTCCGGGCCGGGGCGGCCTCCGCCGGCGCCGGCGGCTCCAGCCCGAGCGCCGCGGCTTCCCGGGCTTCGCGGCGCTGAAGCTCGTCGTAACGCCACGCGAGCAGCGCGAGCAGCCCGTTCGTTGCCGCCGCCAGCCACGTCGTGTGCTGCACTCCAAGGTCGGGGAGCAGAAAGAAGCCCGCGAACCAGGTACCAAAAACGGCGCCGGCGGTGTTGATTGCGTACAGCCGCCCCGCTGTTGCCCCCCCAGTCTGGTCCGCCGGCAGGCGCACCAGAAGCGGGAGCGTGGCGCCCATGCAGGCGGTCGGCAACAACAACACGATCCCGAGCACGAAGAACTGGAAGGTGCCGAACGCCACCACTCCCGGCTCGAAGGTGCGCCAGAACCAGAGGTAGAGCGGCTCCACGCCGCCGAGAAGGAACGGAAAAACCAGCGCAAAGAGGCCGATGATCGCCTCCAGCACCGCGTAGGCCCGCAACGGACGAGCCACGCGGGGGGCGTATCGAGCGCCGAGCGCGCCTCCGAGCGCCAGCCCGGTCATGAACGCCGCGAGCACCGTGGCGATCGCAAACTGGCTGGTGCCGAAGATGCGATGCAGCTCGCGGCTCCAGATCGACTCGTACACGAGCCCGGCCGCGCCAGAAACGAAGAACAGGAGGGCGAGGGGCGACATGCGGGCGGGGGCTTAGCCGCTCGCTGGCGTTATCGCCGCCGGCTCCGCGAGCGCACGACCGTGAACGCGAAGACCATCCCCGCCAGCGCAAGGGGACTCGCCGCGTTGGCCGACTGACAACCGCAAGACGAGGAGCCGCCGCCGCCGCCTCCCGAGCTCTGCGCCACCACCCGCACCTTGTCCGGGCTGCTGGTCGTGCTGCCGTCTGTCACGGTGAGCGTGGCCTCGTACACTCCGGCCACATCGGCCACGAACGAGGGGCTCACGCTGGTGGAGCTGCTCAGGCTGGCGCCGGAGCCGGTGGGCCGGGTGCCAAGCGTCCACGCGTATTGCAGGGGATCATGGTCGGGATCAGAGGATCCGCTCCCGCTCAAGGTCACCGTCGCGCCCACGGCCACGGTCTGGTCGGCGCCCGCCGAGGCCACCGGTTTGCCGTTGTCCTCGCTGACGGTGAGCGTGATCTCGTCGCCCTCGCTGTCGTACACGCCATCGCTCACGACGAGCGAGATGGAATACGCGCCCTCCACATCGGGCACCAGCTGCGCCGTCTCTTCGTCGGGGTCGGAGAGCTTGACGTTGCTCCCGCTCGGCGCCGACTCGATGGCCCAGGTGAAGTCGAGGCTGTCCCCATCGGGGTCGTAGCTCCCCGATCCGTCCAGGTTCACCACGACGCCGACGAACCCGACGAGATCCCCACCCGCATCCGCATACGGCTCGTGGTTGCCGTCGGTGGCCGTGTCGAGCGGCTCGGCCGTGTCGACCCCGTCGCGAGGGTCGTGGCCCGCACGCCCCTCAGGCGCACCCTGCGGGAGAGCCTGAAGGCCGATGCAGCCGAGGAGGGTCAGGAGCACGGCTCAACGATAGCGGCCCACGCCGTAGCGCGCCAGCGCTTCCGCGAGTGCTGGCGCATCCGCGACGCGAACATCCGCGCCATCCGGCCTCCCGATCCCCCAGTCCACGCCGATCACGGGCACGCCGGCCGCCCGTGCCCCGTGTACATCGTGGGGACCATCGCCGATCATCACGGCGGTGGTCGCGCCCAACTGCGCCATCGCTTCCAGGAGCGGCGCTGGGTGGGGCTTCCGAACCGGGAGCGTGTCTCCGCCGATCACGACGTTCAGCCGCTCCCCAAGCCCCAGCGCCGCGAGCAGGGCGCGGGAAACCGCCTCGGGTTTGTTCGTCACCACGGCCTGGGGCGCGTCGAGGCCGTGCACGAGGTCCGCCATCCCTGGATAGACCCGTGCTTCTCGGCAAGGAAACGCCCGATAGCGGGTCATGAACCACGCCACGTGCGCCGGGGCGGGGGCGCCCCCGGCCGCCGCGACGCACCCGTCGATGAGGGAGCGGGCGCCGTCCCCCACAAAGGCACGAACGCGCGACTCCGCGAGCCGGGGCAATCCCAGGTGGTCCAGCAGCTCGTTCACGGTCAGGGCGATGTCGGCGGCCGTGTCGGCGAGCGTGCCGTCGAGATCCCAGAGCACGGCTCGGCTCACGTCGGATCCTCCCCGCGCGCGCCGGCCACCAGCGGCTTCGGGTCGAAGTGGGGCAGCTCCCCTTCGGCGTCCGCAAATCGGAGCGGCGGCAGGCCGTCAGGCAGCGTGGCCGCGACGGTGGGGCCCTGCTCGACCGGCATCAAGATTGCCACGCCCAACGCCGGCCAATTCACGTAGTCACGCAGGTGGGTCATGTACCAGCTCAGCTTGTCGTCGCGCACCTGGCGCTGGCCCATCTTCGTGGCGTGGCGCATCATCGGCTCGTGCGGTCCCGGCACGACCAGCGAAACGTGGGTCGTGATCACCGGTGACCACGTGCGCGCCACACGCAGCGTAACGACGATGGCACCCGGAGGAATTCGGCTCGCCGCCTCGGCCGCTTCGGCGAGGTCGAGGTACCGCATCGACCAGCTCCCGACGGGCAGGCGGGTGTCTGGCAGCTCCCGAAACACCCGCATCCGAGCGCCCCAAGCCCGCCAGGTGTCGCGCGAAACGTCCTTGGTCAGGGTGCGCGCGCGGCCCACCCGGTCGGTCACGTCCTCAAGCAGCCCCGCTGCGATCGCGCGAGGAATCCACTCCGCCTCCATGAAATGGTTGCGGTTTAGGTAGGTAGGCGCGCCTGAATATCGAAGGGCGTCTCGGATCAGGGGCGCCTGGAGTGGGTCGCCCGCCAGCGCCATTCCCAGGGCTTCCTCCAGGAACGTCATGCAGTCGAAGGTGTCGTACCGGGCCGGGGCATCCGGGTCCACGCCCTCGCCTTCTCCGGCGATGTCCACGACGTAGGGCCGCCCGAGAAAGCCGCGCGTGGCGGCATCCAGCCGCTCGCCGAGCGGACGTCCGGCGACCGCGCGCACCGCCTCAACGGTTGCCGCCGGGAGCGTCCATTCCGGAAACGGGGCCGGCTCCTGCGCCAGCGCCGCGTGGATGAGGAGAAACAGCATGCGCTCCTCTCGAAGCTACATGCCCAGCCGCTGCTGGTAGCCGGCAATGTGCTCCAGGAAGGCTTCAAGCCCCGGCTCGTCGAGCTCTTCGCTCGCGACGGACAACGAGCGTTCGATCACGTCGGCCACCCCCCGGTTCAGCAGCCGGCGGTGCTCGCTCGCGGGGCGCTTCCTCAGGTTCTTCATGACTGTTTCGGTGTTCACCCGACCCGTCGGATCGGCCTCCACGCCCTTGAACAACGTCGCGAACGCGCCCGGCGTGCCTTCGAGCAGGAGCTGAACCCGCGACTGCCCCCGACCGGGCCCGCGCACCTTGTCCAGCGCGCTCACCATCGTCGCGAACACCTCGTTCATCACCTCCACCTTTCGGCGCGCATCCTCGTCGCCGAGCTTGGGCCCCGCGAAATTCAGCGAAACCGCGCTGGCGAGCTCGGAGCGGGTGGCGTTCTCGGCGTCCTCCATCTCCACGAGGATGTTCTCTTCCGGGGGCGGCTCTGGCGGAGGTGCCTTCACGCCTAGCCGAACCCGCTCGGGCTCGAGCGTGACGATCTCTACGCGATCCAGGTGCTCGAGCGCCGTGACGAACTCGCCGCCCACGCGCTCGTGATCGTAGTCTTGGAACGCCGCCAGCTCGTCGCTCAGCTCCTCCGTGGGCTGGTCCGCGTCGAACGAGGGGAGGGGCGACGGCTTCATCGGCGGGTCGGGCACACGCGCCGGTGCTGGCGGTGCGGTGGGCGCCGTGGGGCTCACGGGCTCAGCCACCGGCTGGCGGCGAGCGATCGGCGCGCTCACGGTGTCCGCAGCCGGGTGGGCGGCCGCGGGGGCGGCGGGCGTCGGCGTGGGGGGCGGCGGTGGCGTCGCAACGCCCGCCGTCGGCTCGCGTTGTCGGCCCACTTTGGCCACGGCGGCCGACACCGCGTTCGCGAGCGCGGTGGCGACAGCATCCTTGGGTGGCGGGCCGCGGCGCGGCATCGCGAACGGGTCGGGGCGACCGGCAGCGACGACGACCTTGGGGCCGGCGGGCGGTTGGGGCTTGGGACGCTCCGTAATGTCCGCGTCCCGGTGCGAAACGGCCACCAGGGCGCCGCGCTCCAGCAGCTCCGCGATCAGGGCGAGGGTGCGGCCCGGCTCCCACGGCGCCCTTCGGAGCAAATCGGCGATCGGCAGGTGTGGGCGACACAACGAGGCAAGCTTGAGGTGGCGCGCGTCTTTGATCGTGCCCGCCCCCGGAGCCAACACCAGGCCGGGCGGTTCACGGAGCCGGGCCGTGCTCACCACCAATGCGTCGAGCTCTTCCACCAACGCGCGCGAATCGTGCACGACCTGGATGTTCTCGACGAACACGGTCTCCATCGCTTCAAAAGTGGGCTCGCCGTCGGATTGCAGGTACTGGAACAGGTTCTCGCGGAATCGCTCGGTCAGGAGCTCCTGCAGCACCTCTTCCGGCACGATCTCGAAGAGCTCCTCGGTAACGGAGCTGCCGTCGGGGCGGAGCTTCCTCAGCGCGTTGATCTTCGAGTCCTCCACCGCCCCGGTGTTCTGCAACATCCGCAGCAGCCGCTCCCGGTCATCCGTGGCGTGCGCGGCGAGGATCTCCCCCAGCATGGTGTACACGCCCAGTGTGTGCCCGGCGGACACCTGGACGCTGATACACCCCGTCAACCCAGCCTCGAGGTTCGCGAGGAGCAGCTGCTTTACGGGGGGTGCGGATGAACGGGTTCGGAGAGCCACCGACTTGAGCCTTGACGCTGCTGACAGAGCGTATCGGAAGGTAGCCCGCTCGGTCAAACCTGCCGGGCAGAATCGTTCAGGAAGCGACCGCGAGTGGAGAGCCGGTGAGGCCCAACACTTCCTCCAATCGGTCGCGTGCGCGGCTCAGTCTGCTCATCACCGTGCCCATCTTGATGTCGAGGCGCGCGGCGATCTCGTTGTAGGAGAGATCCTCGTAGTATCGGAGCATGAGGATGGCGCGGTGGTCGTCGGAGAGCAGCGCGACCAGCTCGGTCATCTCGGCCTGTGCTTCGCCAGAAAACACCGCATCAAGCTGATCTTCAAAGCGAGAGGCGTCGCGCGGCATGCCGGCGAGGATCGCGCCGCGGCGGCGGCGGTCGCGCACGATGTTGAAGCAGAGATTGCGGGTCACGCGGTAGAGCCACGCCTGGGTACGAAACTCCTCGTCGAAGATGCGGCTTTCGCGCATGGCCTTGATGAACACCTCCTGCACCACGTCGCCCGCCTCGGCGCTGTCGCGAACGATGTTGAACGCGTGGTACTCCAGCCGGTCGCGGTATCGGGCGAAGAGGAGCTGGCGCGCGCGCGTCACGCTCACGCGGGCAAGCGCTTTGATCTCGGCTTCAACGGGGTTGGGGACGAAGGGCGCGGCGGTGTCCATCGGGGCTCCTGCAGGCGGCTCGCGCCATGCGGGGGAGGTACGCAGCGCTTTACAAGTTCCTTTCGGTGGGTGACGATCCTTGACGGAATGCGCCGCGAGACGCATCCTTTGTCGCAGCAGGCCCGGGAGCAGCAGTGGATGAGCACGCAGGCGCGAACGACGTAGACATCAAGGGGCTCATCGAGCAGATCGTGAGGGCGTTGGTGGACCATCCGGAGCGCGTGGTTGTCACGCAGATCGAGGGCACCCACAGCGTGGTGCTGGAGCTGGCCGTGGCGCCCGACGATGTAGGCAAGGTGATCGGGAAGAAAGGCATCCACGCCGATGCGATCCGGCGCATCGTGCATGCGATCGGCGGCAAGACGAAGAAGCGGTACGTCCTGGAGATCCTCGAGCACTGACCGGGCGATGCGGGCGGCCTGTTCGCCTTCGTCGGGACGGGCGCGCGTCGCATCGCGATTCCGCCCGTACAGCTACGGGAGCTTCACGCCCCTCGCCGCCGCCACCTCTTTTGCCCGTTCGTAGCCCGCGTCCACGTGGCGCCAAACGCCCATCGCCGGATCCCCGGTCAGCACGCGATCCAGCCGGCGGGCGGCGGCTTCGGTGCCATCGGCCACGATGACCTGACCCGCGTGGAGCGAGTAGCCCATGCCGACGCCGCCGCCATGGTGGAAGCTCACCCACGACGCGCCATTTGCGGCGTTGAGCAAGGCGTTGAGGATCGGCCAATCGGCGACTGCGTCGGTGCCGTCGAGCATCCCCTCGGTTTCTCGGTTCGGTGACGCCACGCTCCCACAGTCGAGGTGGTCGCGACCGATGACGATGGGCGCACTCACCGCACCCGTGCGGACGAGCTCGTTGAACGCCAGCCCCGCGCGCGCACGCTCCCCGTAACCCAACCAGCAGATACGGGCGGGCAAGCCCTGGAACTTGATGCGCGCCTGGGCCATCTCGATCCAACGCCGGAGCGGCTTGTCGTCGGGGAACAGCTTCAGGATCGCCTCATCCGTGCGCCGGATGTCCTCGGGATCGCCGGAAAGGGCGACCCAGCGGAACGGGCCTTTGCCCTCGCAGAAGAGGGGGCGGATGTAGGCGGGGACAAAGCCGGGGAACGCGAAGGCGCGCGCCTCGTCCATCCCGCCGGTAACCGCCCCCGCGCGGAGGTTGTTGCCGTAGTCGAATACGTGCGCCCCGGCCTCCTGCATCCGCACCATGGCCTCGGTGTGCATGGCCATGGTCGCGTAGCTGCGACGCGTAAATTCAGCCGGATCGGCCTCGCGTAGCGCGGCGGCCTCCGCGAGCGTCAGGCCGGTTGGAATGTAGAAGAGCGGGTCGTGCGCGCTCGTCTGGTCCGTCACCAGGTCGGGGGTGACGCCGCGGTGGGCGAGCTCGGCGTATACGTCGGCCGCGTTCCCCACCACGCCCACGGAGCGCGCTTGTCCCGCGGCGGCCCACGCGCGTACGCGAGCCAGGGCATCATCGAGGGAGCCCGCGAGCTCGTCGAGGTAGCCGCTCTCGAGCCGCTTGCGGATGCGGGACTCGTCCACATCCACGCCCAGGTAGGAATACCCGGCGAACACCGCGGCAAGCGGCTGTGCGCCGCCCATGCCGCCCAGTCCTCCGCTCAGCACCCAACGGCCCACGGCGTTGCCGCCGAAGTGCTGCCGCGCGGCTGCAGCGAAGGTCTCGAACGTGCCCTGCACGATGCCCTGCGATCCGATGTAGATCCAGCTTCCGGCCGTCATCTGGCCGTACATCATCAGGCCCTTCTTCTCTAGCTCCCGAAAGTGCTCCCAGGTGGCCCACTTGCCCACGAGGTTGCTGTTCGCGATCAGCACGCGCGGCGCGTCCACGTGGGTGCGAGCGATCCCGACGGGTTTTCCCGACTGCACGAGGAGCGTTTCGTCATCGGCCAACTCACGCAGGGCGTGAACGATCCGGTCGAAGCTCTCCCAGTCGCGCGCAGCCTTGCCGATGCCGCCGTACACGACCAGATCCTCCGGACGCTCCGCAACCTCGGGATCGAGGTTGTTGTGGAGCATCCGCAAGGCGGCCTCCTGCACCCAGCCGCGGCAGGTGCGCTCGCTCCCTCGTGGGGCTCGCAACGGGCCGCGGCTCATCGTGCCTCCGAGGGCGCCTACGACTCGTCTTCGTGGTATCCCGCCGTCGCAAGCGGGCGCCCGCGAACGGTGAAGCGCAGGTCCGACTGGAGCACCTCCTCCGACTCATCGGGGAGCGCGGCCAGGTAGGCCTCGTAGGCTTCGCGGGTGGTGCGGCCTTCTTTGATGTGGCGATCCACTACGCGCGAATCGAACAACGAGGCGGTGGTGTAGGCGGTCGGCAGGTTCTTGGACATCATGGGGACTCCTTAGGCCTCGGGGGGGAGGTCGTCGACCGCGGGGGGGAGCAGATCGTCCACGCTCGGGGGGAGCGCGTTGGCGATGTCGGCCTTCTGCTTCTTCAGGTTCTCATCCGGATCGAAGCCGGTGTAGTCGGGGCGGACATGGCCGGCGGCGATCTCGCGGAGCGCCGTGACGATCTCCTTGTTCTCGACTTCTTCGTCGAGCAGGGTGCGTGCACCCTTCATCAACTGCTTGGTGCGTTCGCCTGCAACGAGGCAGAGCGTGAACCGGTTGTCCACCTGCTCAAGGCAGTCTTCAACGGTGATGCGGGCCAAAACGCCTCCGGATGCGTAGACCCCGGCGGCTATCGCAGCGGCGGGGTCGGTGCAACTGGAATGAGCGAGCTACGCGATTCCGCCGAACCGCACCGGCACGACGCCGAGCTGCCGCAGCCGCTCCGCCGCGCGCGCCGACCCGGTAGATTGCCACTCGTCGTACAGGCGTACGATGTCGCTGGCGTTGTTCTCGCGAGATTCCTCGCGTACCTCCGCGATCATTTCGGTGCACGACTCGAAGCGCTCCGACATCTCGCCGAACACGTCCCCCATGCTCACGCCCGGGTCTCGAAGCAGGCGAGACAGGGTGCCGTAGGCCCCGGCGCCCATCTCGGCGTAGTACCCGGGAGAGATGCGCCGGCGCGCAAGGTGCTCACGGAAGAACCCGAGCCCGATGAGCGCGTGGTCGCCGAGGCGCCGCCACCAGGTCACCGACTCGGCGAAGTTGCTGTTCGCGGCCCGCTCCCGCATCTCCACGAGGGTGGGGGCTGAGGCCTCGTCGTCCTCGCGGTGCGCCTGCTCGGCGAGGAGCTGCGACACGTAGTAGACGGTGTCCTGGCTCACCGCCGCGCGTTGGCGCCGCGCCGCCGAGTCGACGCGCTCGCGGAAGAAATCGAACAGGTTGTCCTGGGCAACGATGGGAAGCTTAGCATTGTAGGCCATTTTTCGCTCCGTGGTCAACAAAGTCTGGCTCGTCGCTTGACGTGGGGGGCCCCGTGACTACTTGGACGGCGCTGCGGAGGCTGCGCGGATGCTCGGCCTCCAGTTCGAATGATCCAACCACAATCCACATGCCGGACCATTCGGTCGCGGCGCATGGAGCTGAAGACATGACTGTACGTCCCTTGTTCGACCGAGTGCTGGTCAAGCGCAACGACGAGCCGACCCGCACCAAATCGGGTCTCTTCCTCCCTGACAGCGCGAAAGAAAAGCCGGTCGAAGGCACGGTGCTCGCCGCCGGTACCGGCCGCGTGGCCGACGATGGCAAGATCACCCCGCTCACCGTGAAGCTCGGCGACCGCGTGGTGTTCGGCAAGTACGCCGGCACCGAGATCAAGGTAGATGGCGAAGATCGCCTCATCCTCCGCGAAGAGGACATCCTCGGAATCGTTGAGTAGTCCCTTCTTCGCTCGCAACACTTCTTTCATCGTACACGGAGGCACGCCATGGCTGCCAAGCAGATTCTTTTCGACACCGCCGCTCGCAACAAGCTCCTCGCCGGCGTGGACACGCTCGCCAACGCCGTCAAGGTGACCCTCGGCCCCAAGGGCCGCAACGTGGTCATCGAGAAGTCCTGGGGCGCGCCCGTCGTCACCAAGGATGGTGTCACGGTCGCCAAGGAGATCGAGCTTGAAGACAAGTTCGAGAACATGGGCGCCCAGATGGTGAAGGAGGTCGCCTCGAAGACCTCCGACATCGCGGGCGATGGCACCACCACCGCCACGGTGCTCGCCCAGGCGATTTACCGCCAGGGCCAGAAGCTCGTCGCTGCGGGCCACAACCCGATGGATCTCAAGCGCGGCATCGACAAGGCGGTCACCGCCATCGTGGCCGATCTCAAGGTGCAGTCCCGCCCGGTGGCTGATGGCAACCAGATCGCGCAGGTCGGCACCATCTCCGCGAACGGCGATGCGGCCATCGGCGGCATCATCGCGAAGGCGATGGACAAGGTCGGGAAGGAAGGCGTGATCACCGTCGAAGAGAACAAAGGCATCGAAACCGAGCTCAAGACGGTCGATGGCATGCAGTTCGATCGCGGCTACATCAGCGCCTACTTCGTTACCGATGCCGAGCGCATGGAAACGGTGTTCGAGGATCCCTACATCCTCATCCACGAAAAGAAGATCAGCTCGATGCGCGAGCTCATCAAGATGCTCGAGAAGATCCACGCGGCCGGCAAGCCGGTGGTCATCCTCGCGGAAGACGTGGAAGGGGAGGCGCTCTCCTCGCTCGTCGTCAACAAGCTCCGCGGCACGCTGCAGTGCGCGGCCGTCAAGGCCCCCGGCTTCGGCGATCGCCGCAAGCAGATGCTGGAGGACATCGCGATCCTCACCAACGGTCGCCTGATCGCCGAAGAGCTTGGTCTCAAGCTCGAGAACCTCGGCCTCACCGACCTCGGCACCGCGCGTCGGGTGGTCATCACCAAGGAAACCTGCACGATCATCGACGGTGCGGGGTCTGCGGATGCGGTCAAGGCCCGGATCTCCCAGATCAAGGCGCAGATCGACGAAACCACCTCCGACTACGATCGTGAGAAGCTCCAGGAGCGCCTCGCGAAGCTGGCGGGTGGCGTCGCGGTCATCCGCGTCGGCGCGGCCACCGAAGTCGAGATGAAGGAGAAGAAGGCCCGCGTGGAAGACGCGCTTCACGCAACGCGCGCTGCGGTCGAGGAGGGCATCCTCCCCGGCGGTGGCGTGGCGCTCATCCGCGCCCAGCGCGTGCTCGATGCGGTGTCGGCGGAAGGCGAGCAGCGCTTCGGGGTGGACATCATCCGCCGCGCGGTCGAGGAGCCCCTCCGCTGCATCGTTTCGAACGGCGGCGGCGAGCCCTCCATCGTGCTCGAAGCGGTTCGGAACGGCACGGGCGGCTTCGGCTACAACGCGCAGACGGGCGTGTACGAAGATTTGTACGCGGCCGGCGTGATCGACCCCACGAAGGTTACCCGCGCGGCGCTCGAGAACGCGGCGTCGGTGGCGAGCTTGTTGCTCACCACCGAGGCGATGATCTCCGAGTACAAGGAAGAAGATGAAGGCGCGGGCGGTGGTCACCACCACTAGCCGGTGAGCCGCTTCGGCGGCGCACCACGGCGGGGCTGGGAAGCGGAGACGCTCTCGGCCCCGTTCGCTTTTTCGGACTTCGTCTCGCGTTCACGGCACGGCCTCGATGCGATGCGGGCGTCAGTACGGCGCGTCGATCTCCGGATCCGGACCTACGAAACGGGCCGTACCGCCGGCCGCCTTGATGTAGAAGCGAATGCCCACGGCGGCATCCATCGTGAACTCGGTCTGGGGGAAGATGCCTACCCCGGGTGCGAGCTCCACGAAGCCCTCGACCGGCACCCCGGTGTGCCAGAAACCCATCGCCAGCGGCACCCGAATCGCCAGATTGAACGCTTCGTATCCGGTGCCGCCGCCGATCCGGGCGCGCGGTCCCGCCCCGATCCACAGCGGGAAGTGCATGTCGGGGATCTCGGCGGTTCGCAAATCCGCGATGTCCACACATGCGTCCGCATGGATCTGTGCCCAGCCTTGCCCGGTAGCCGAAAAGGACCAGGCGATACCGCTATCGACCATGAAGCGACTGCCAGGGCGCCAGGCCAACGACACGCCCGTCGGTGCGCCCAGGATCAGCCCGATGCCGACGCCCTCTGGATCGCGGGTGAAGGCATCCTCAGGGGGGAGGGGTGCGGCGAGGGCGGTGGCGACGAGCAGCGCGAGCATCTGCGAGGCTATCGCGGGGTCGGATCCGCGACCCGCTACGGTGCCGAATCCGGCAGCGGCGCGCCGAGCTCCTGCAAGGCCTCGGTACCCTGGTATACGAGGACGAGCCTCGTGAGTACGGGGCCGATCCGCGGATCGGAGGCGAACCCGCGCCACGTCGGGTCGGTTGCGACGGCGCGAGCCTGGAAGCCACAGCGCAGCGCACGCACGAGATGGGCCTCGAACGCCTTGGCATCCCCAGAGCGCCCCGCGAGGTCCGCGAGCCGGAACCACCCGGGCCATGCCTCGGGCTCAAGCCGCGTTACCGCCTCGAAGTCCTCGAGCGCCCCCGGGAGATCCCCAGCGGCAAGGCGAATTTCCCCCCGGTCGTAGCGGGCGGCGGCGAGCTCCGGATCGAGGGCGACCGCGCTCTCAAGGTAGCGCCGCGCGTGGGCATCGTCGCCCGCGAGCCGCCACACCAGCCCCAGCTCGTACAGCACGCGGGCGGATTCCCCGAACGTTCGCATCCAACGCTTCGCGAACGTTTCGGCGACGTCCGGACCACGCTCGCGACCGGCGCGCGCCACCTCCGCGCCCGCGCCCTCGGTGAGCGTCCGGTCGTAGTCGGGAGGGGCGAGCTCGGCGGCTGCGAGCCCGACCATCAGCAGGATCAACGCCGGCGCCGACGGAGCGCGAGCAGCCCCGCGCCGATCGAGAGCGCCGCCCCGCCTCCGGAGGTCGTGCCGCAGCCGCAGCCTGTGCGGCTGGTGAGGTCGATGGGCTCGCCGGCGTCGGAGGCAAGGCCGGTGCCTTCGTCCGCGTTTGCACCGGCCACGGCGCCCTCGTAGAAGCCGCTGTCTCCCCCCACAAGTACGGTGTAGTAGGCGTGCCCCACGAAGGCGTCGGCCGCGCTGACTGCTGCACCGGGGACGAGGCCCGTTCCCGTGTACACGACCACGCCTTCCGCGGCGTTGGTCGCGTACTCCCCCTCCCGCCGCACGACGACGGCCGAGGTTGTTCCAGCGGAGGCCGGCTGCGTCCACGAGAGCCCCACCGTGCCTTCCAGGTCATCGGTCGCCACGAAGTCGCTCACCGCGAACGCGGAGTCGGCTGCAGCGGGGGCGTACACGCACACGTCGTCCAGGTTCCAGCCGCCGCTCTCGAAGCCCTGGTCGCTGGCGATCTCCCACCCCAGGACCAAGGCTCCGCCCGTCACGCCGGCCCGATGGGTTGCGAGCACCCACTGGTCGTCCGCGGTGTTCTCGTCTCCCGACTGTTTGCTGCTGGTGTGGTTCGCCCAGATGGCGGTGTCGTTGGCGTACACCGTCGCCTGGTCGTAGTAGCCGTCCTCGACGTTGAGCCAGCGGCGATACTGGACGATCACCTCCGGCGCGCTGCCGACGTCGATGGCAGGCGTCGAGAGCCGGTTCACGATGTCAGGCTGGTAATCGCCGTTGTAGTTGTCGCCGCCGAGATCGTTCCCCCACACCTTGTTGCCGGAGTAGGCGTCGTCGGGGTCGGTCGAGGTTCCGGAGGGCCGGGCCCATGTCCAGTCGTCGGCCCCCTCGCGCTCGTCGCCGGCGAGGAGCGCGTGGGTGAACCCGCCGTCATCCTGCTGGAGGTCGTTGCACCACAGCTCTTCGAGCGCGCCCACATAGAAGCTGAACGGCGCGATCTTCCCGACGGTTGGCGCGGTGACGCTCTCGCCTGAGCTGCCGCTCGCGGCAACGTAGTACCAGACGATCGAGCCGCTCGGCAGCTCCGGCAGCGTCACCGAGAACGTCGTCCCCGACACCTCGCCCGCGACCGTGCTCCAGTTCTCGCCCTCGTCCACGGAGTACATCAGGTCGGCTGAGGCGAGGCTGAACTCAACGCAGGCGGAAGCGAGGTTCAGCACCTCGCCGCCGAGCGTGATCCCCGCGCCGCTGGGCTGGTTCTCAAGGGGAAGCACGTCGATCTGCAGGGCCCCCGCTTCGCTGGCGAGCGGGCCGAGGCCGTGTTCGGCGAAGCCCTCCGCGATGTCGCAGAAGTTCGGGGTGCCGTTGCTCAGATCGCCATCATCGTCGTCGGCGGCGATGAATTCGTCGTAGGTCACGTCCAGCGTGGGGCCCGCTTTCAACGCCTCGGCGAAGAGGTGGGTAACGGTGTCGTAGGCGACGCCGCTGTCTTCGCGCGCCTCGCCGGTCGTGTCGGCGAGTTCGCCCCAAACGTCCCATACCGCGCCGCCGAAGATCAGGCCGTCTTCATGCACTTCCCCGACCACATCGTCGGGATACGAACGGTTTGGTGCGACGTCGCGGATGCCGCCGCCGTTGGTGACGAAGTAGGGCGCGATGAGCGAATCGTGGGTCATCATCGTCGCGACGACGTCGCCCACGCCCTCGCCCACCGAGCCGTCCCAAGAGCCTGATTGCAGGCTGTAATAATGGAATCCGTGGCCCCACTCGTGGTACACCACGTCCGCGATCTGCCCCGTGTTGTTGCAGCCGCCACCCGCCGCGTAGAAGTTCAGGTTTCCATCGTAGTAGGCGTTGCAGTTGCCAGATCCGTCGTTGACGTTCGCGTTGAGCGCCACCTTCGCCATCCCTACCTCGGGCGCCACGGCGAGCTGCCAATCGCGAACCTGGTGCACGTAGGCATAGGTGGCGATCTCGGCGAGCGTCGCGTCTTCCGTCGTCCAAACGGGATCGGCCGTATCGAAGTCCAGCGAGCCCTCCGCGCCAGCGACGTTGAGGACCGTCACGTAGGAGCCCCGCAGCCAGGTGGTCGCACTGTCGCCATCGACGGTGTACTCGCCGGCTTCGTTCGCGTTCGCGCTGGTTTCTCCTTCGACTTCGACCAGGGGGAGCCCCGTCGTTTCGTTGTTGCCGTCGAGCGTGCGCACCGGGTGGGTGCCGTACACCGTGCCTTCCAGGAACCGCACCTCGTTGTAGACGCCGACCAACTCGCCCGTGGCCGCGTCGATGAACGAAACCCATCGTCCAACCGGCGTAGTTGTGCGCGTGTGGACCTCCCAGGCGAGGCGGTACTCCAGCCCTGCGGCGACGTCCAACGGCAGCACCACGAGCGAGGCGCTGGCCTCGCTGTGGGCCGCAAACGCCGCAGGGCCGCTCATTTCGGCCGCCAGGATGGCCTGCCGGGCTGTCAGCTCGGCCTGGGGCACCACTGCTTCCGGGTAGGTGTCCACGCCCAGCAGGATGAGCTTGCCGAACCGGATGCGGGCCGTGACGCCACCCCGCCACACCGGAGCGCCTCGTACCATGCGATCAAACTCGACATACCACGTGTCGGTCTGCGCCGCGTATCGCGCCGAGGCGAACCTCAGCGCCTGCGGCCCCACACCGGTGAGGCCGGGGTTTCGGCCAAAGAAGGCCTCGATCGCGCGCTGCACCTGCGCCGGGGTGTTCACGGGCCCCAGATCGATCGGCGGGCCCCAAGCCCGGTGGGCGGTGCCTGTGCGCTCGTCGAACCGGGCCTCCCAGCCGCGGCCCTCGCCGAGCGCGAACTCGGCCCAGCCTGGCTGGTGCCGCAGCCGCGCCTGCTCGGGGCGATGAACGCGGAAGATCCGGTTCGGCTCGGTGCCGACGAACACGTCGTGCGAGGGGGCGAAGGCGTGTGCGCCGAGGACGAGTGCGAGAATGCCCGACATCGTAGTCCCGTTGAGGCCGAGGACTCTATACACTCCACCGCGACTTGCCGCCCTTGTCACCAGCTTCTTGCATGCTCGCAGCGGTGCTGGCCGTTGCCGCCGTGGCGTGCTCGCCCGCCGGCGGCTCCCGGGCGCTGCCGGAGCTGCCTCCGCTCCCCGAGCGCCTCCCCGAGCGAGCTGCGGATCGCGGCGAAGAAGCGCCCTTTCGGGAGGCCATCGTGGCGCTCACCGGTGCGGTGCGCGGCGAGGTTGAAGTGTGCGGCTGTCCCACCACGCCCTACGGTGGCTTCGCCCGGCGGTCTGCGCTCTATGCGAAGCTACGCACGCTGGACGTTCCCTTTGTGGCGGTGGATGCCGGGGAGATGTTGGTGAAGGGCCTCACGGCGCGCGATGAGGTGGATCGGCGCGTGCGCGCCCAGGCCGTGCTCGACCTGGCCCACACCGCCGGCCTGGACGCCTGGGCGGCTTCTCCGGTGGACCTGCTGCC
Organism: Deltaproteobacteria bacterium; assembly: GCA_014191855.1. GTDB lineage: Bacteria > Myxococcota_A > UBA796 > UBA796 > SXON01 > SXON01. The sequence goes on along the minus strand of BJHF01000063.1, from coordinate 19,776 downwards.
GGGAGGAATGGAATTCCTGCGCTCGGCGGGCGCCTTGGCCGCCAACTGGAGTGCGCCGCCCGCGAGCTTCGGGGCGGCCTCGATCGTCGAACGCGCGGGGGTGCGGCTGGGCTTCATCGGCCTGGCTGGTACGGCGTCGGACGTGAAGGGCTCCGATGCCGTTGCCGCAGTTGCGGCGGCGAAGGTCGGGGAGGCGGATGCCTGGTTCGTGCTGAGCAGCGCGGACGAAGCGACGAATCGCGCGGTCGCCGAGCAGGTGTCAGGGATCGCGGCCGTGCTGGCGACGGAGGGGGATCGGTTGGACGAGCCGCGGACGACGAACGGCGCGCCGATCATCGAGGCGCCCGGGCGCGGGCGGTACGTCACGCTCGTACACGTGTTCCTGGCCTCGACACCGCGCGCGCTTGAGGTGGTGGAGCGCGGCATCTGGAAGGACGTCGCGACCTACCGGAGCGGCCGGAGCCTGGCGGGCGGAGGGCCCTCGCCCGCGATGGACGCGGAGGCGAAGCGCGACCACGAGCGCTTGGTAAAGCGCAGCCGCGGCCGCAACTACGCGTTCGTGGAGACAGTGCCGTTGGGCTCCGACCTTGACGGCGACGTGGGTACAGAGGACACGCTGGACAAATTCCATGCGGCCATCCTGGGCTCCGCGCAGGCGGCGGTCGCGGCGCCGGCGCGGGGCGGGTACGCCACGGGCTCCGCGTGTGGGGGTTGCCACCAGGACCGCCTGGCCTCCTGGGCGTTCGACGGGCACGCCCGCGCGATCGAATCGCTCGCCGGTCGCGATGCCGCCTCCAACCCGGAGTGCATCGGCTGTCACAGCACGGGTTTTGGCCGCCCCGGCGGGTTTGCCGACCTCACGGAGCGCGGTGCGGCCGCCTACCGGGACGTTCAGTGCGAGGCGTGCCACGGCCCGATGCGGGGGCACGATGGCCGGGGCTCGGTCCACAGTCAGCCAATCACCGAAGCGACGTGCCGCGCCTGCCACGACGAGGCGAACAGCCCGGAATTCGAGTACCGCACCTACCTCGCGAAGATCTCGTGCACGCGCGTCGCCACGCAACGAACGCCCGACGCGCCTTGAACTGCGGTTCTTGAGGGGGGCCGGGCCCCGCTACCAACTTTGCAGGAAGCGATCCACCGCGTCCCGTTCGCGGAGGCCCACGCTCAAGTCCACGCAATGAGCGCAGACATCTACGCCGTGAACCCGCCACAAGCTCCGCGCCTCGAAGTGCGTGCGCCCGCACAGGTGGCAGGCCGCATCGTCCGGAGCGACCAGCGAACGCCGATTTTGAACGACTTCACCGATGCACACGTCGCACAACACCGCGCGCGTGCCCGTCATCAGATGGGTGACCTCGCCGCCGGGGCGCCCACACGCGGAGCAGCGCGTGTCTCCACCGGCTACCGCTTGGGGATCGCCCCGCTGCGGAGGGGGCGTGATCCGGGCCAGGAGGCGATCCACCAGGACCGCGGCGCCTTTCTCCTGGGCGCGCCTGTGAAGCGCCTTGATCGCTTCCGGCTCGCCGCACATCGCCTGTGCCGCGTGAACGGCCACGGCGAGCTCGGGATCCACGCCGGCGCCCCAACCGGCCAGGAGTTGGCGGGCGGAGCGGCTGCGGCGGGTGGCGATCGCGAGGAGCAAGACCGCCTGCCACGCGCGAGCCACCTCCCGCTCCGCCTCAACTGCGCGCCGGTGGGCAACGAGATCATGCGCGTTCCCCCGGCGATCTACGGCGGCACGCTGCACGTCTTCGAGCGTTACGTGGAGCCCGGCAGTCAGCGCCGGCTCGGGGATGCACGACGCCGCGGAGAGCGCGTTTCGCGCCAGGTTCACCGAGAAGAAACGGCCGGGCTCACGCAGGCGGGTGGCCACCTCGTCGGCCACGTGCCCGGCCGCGAGGCCACAAGCGGACTCCCAAAGCGCGAAGCGGAGCCCTTCATCTTCTGTGAATTCAAGCGCTTGGAGGACAGCGCCGACGGAGCTCGGACCCACGGCGCGAAGCTCGTCCAGAAGGACGTCGATCCGCTTTCGTGCGACCAGGCGCGGCGCCACGGTTCCGCCGGTGACCGGGAGCTTGTCGTATTCGCCGACCTCCACGTTGAGCGCCTTCTGGAGCCAAACCGCATCCCCCGCGCGACGGCGGGTGCGCGCGAGCTCAACGTACGAAGCGATGTCCTCCGGATGATCGTTGAGACAATCGCGGAAAAGTTTGATCGCATCGCCCGTTTGGCCTTCTTCGACCATCACGCAGCCGAGCGCGTGCCGGGCCACCAACAGGTCGGGATCGAGAACCAGCGCGCGGTTGCAGAATTCGCGCGCCCGATCCAGCTCGCCAAGGTGCAGGAAGCTCATGCCGATCTGCGCGAGCACCCCCGGCTCCTCTCCATGGCCCGCGGCGACCAGCAGCTCCAGATACTGCCGATCATGCTGGATTGCGCCCTTGTACTTCCCGAGCGAAAAGGCAACCTGACCAAGGTATTTGCGCGCGACCGACGAGAAGCGCGGGTTCTGCCGAAGCCGGATGAACAGCTTCTCCGCGTCGGCGAACCGGCCGGTCAGCAGGCAGAGGAGCCCAAGGTCCCGCATCAGGGCGGGCAGCAGGTCGGGGGAGGGTTCAAGCGACAGCGCTTGTACGAGGTGGTACTGCGCCCGCTCGATGAGCCGCTGACCGCCGATCTGCCGCGCCCGCTCCGAGAGCGCCCGCCCGAGTAGCAGGTGCGACTCCCAGCTCTCCGGCGCGGCCCGGCAAGCGTTTTCCAGGTGTTTGATCGCGAGGTGAAGATCCCGCTGCGAACGATAAAACGCGCCCATCGCAAGGTGCAGATCGCCGCGCTCGGGCGCCAGCCGCACCGCCTCGTCGAGGAACTTCTTCGCGGCATCTGGCCTGTCGCTCGCCACGAGCGCTGCGCCTGCGATCACGTGCCCCTCGGGCGCCTGCGGATCGTCGTGAACGAGCTTCCGCGCGTGTTGCAGGGCCTGGGCGGCCAGGGCTTCGCCTCCGCCGTGGTACAGCGCGCGCGACAAACACACCCGCGCCAGCTCTGTGCGCGCGGCGGCGTCGTCCGGTGCGGCTTCCACCCGCTCTTCGAGGCGGGCCTGGGTCCATTCGAGCTTCGCGTGGGGGTACATCGGTGCCGTTGGCGTCGCGGCAAGCTATCGCGTTACGCACGGATGCACCGATGCAGACCGAGCGGCGAGGACAATCCACTGTTGAATGGGCCCTGGTGCTCGCGGTGCTCGCCATCGCCGTTGTCGCGGCGGGGTACGCGTTCGTCCCCAGCTTCCAGACGGCGATGGACAGCGCGGGAGATGGGATGAAGACGGTGTACACCTCGGGTACGCTGCCGCCTCCGTGATGGCCGTTGCGATGCGGCGCGGCGAATGTTGTGGCCACGGGACAGGGCTTACCGCATCGCCCTAACCGGGCTTGATCTCCACCAATCCGAGGCGCATCGACGCGCGGAGCATCCCGTACACCAAGGCACCGTCCGTGCCGGGAAGCACGCCTGCGCTCACCTGAAGGGTGGGCCGGAACATCCTCGCCACCTGGGAATCCGGTGCCGCAGGGGCAAAATCCCAGCCTCCCCCAAACTCAATCCCCGTTCGGTGGGTGATGTCGGGGCGCGTGGCGGCGATCGCCCCGCCCGGATCGTCGAGCCAGGTGCTCAGCGGTAGCTCGTGGTTGTGGATGCCGCCGAGGAGCGCGTAGGGGCCGTCGTCGGCTGGGTATCGAACCAACACACCGATGCTGGATACGTGGCGTTCATCGAGGTTCATCACCAACTCGCGCTCCTGGAGCAGCAGCCCGAAGTTGCGCGACGGGTCGGCACCGAAGGCCATCCCGATGCTGCCCGTGATGCCCGGCGCGCCCTCTACGGTGGGCACGTTCCCCGCGCCCACCGCGCCGACAACGCCCCCGTCGAGCCACACTCGGAATGCAGGTGCCAGCGCGTCGATCGGCATCCGCGGAGGGTAACCAGTTAGCCCGATCCGATGATCACCCTTGCCCTGCTCCTCGCCGCCGAAGAGCCGCCGCCAACGGAATTGGTCTCCGTCTCGGCGTCCGCAGATGGCAAGTTCGCCGCGGTGGAAACGCGGTGGGTGCTCGATGGTCCCGGGTTCCCCGTCGCGCGGGTGCAGATCCTGGACTTGGGCTCCGGTGCGGTCATGGAGGACAGCCGGGTCACGACGGACCCGACGAACGCCAGCATGGGCTTGGATGGGGTCATCGCCGCCGCCCACTTGCAGGCTAAACCTACGTTGGACAGGCTCAAGATTGACGTGCCGCTCGCGCCGACTCCGTGCGCGGCGAGCGGCTGCGGGAGCCGATCCGGTTGCGCTGGAGGGGTTTTGGTGCCGGTAGCGATCTCCGAGGCCGGGGTTGAGGGCGAAACCTGCCCCCAGGGCTGGGAGGGGACGACGCCGACGGTGCGCCTGGGCCAGTCGGTCGTGAGCACGCCGCTGGAGCGCCCAGCGTGCGCCCGCGGCTGGCACGCTGCGGCGGCGTATGTGGCGAGCGGGGGATCGGTGCTCGTGCTCGGGTACGAGATCCCTGGCCACGAAGGTCCGGCGCCGCGCTTTCTGGCCGTGGCCGGGAGCGTTCAGTAGCGGACGGCGAATCCCTCGCCGGGCATCAGCTCGGTTTTTGCCGTTTGCACCGTCACCGCCACGCCCCATTGGAGCATCGCAGGGTCAGCGAGCTGGCGCACTGGCACCTGCTCAACCGCCGGAGAGACCGCGAGCACTTTGGCGTCCACGCGCTCCCCGCGGGCGCTTTCGAGGGTCACCGGCGCGCCCTCCACCAGTTCCCGTGCCCGGTCGGGGGACACGTACCACACCGCCTCGCGGGTCGTCCCCTCCACCACCGCGAACGCCGGGACTCCTGCCTGCAACCAGCTTCCCGCCGCGGGAAGGGTGCCCGCCGCGGTGGGCGATGCCGAATCACTTCCGCTCACGACGGGCTGCACCGTGCCGGCGGTCGGGGCGCGGAGCACCGAGGCCTCCAGTCGCGCCCGCACCATCTCCACCCGCGCCGTGGCCTCCTGCACGCGCGCCTCGAGGGCGGCATCCGTCGTTCCTCCGGAGAGCGCCCGCGCCTGCACATAGGCCCGCTCGGAGGCCGCAACGCTCTCCTCGCGCGCGGAGACCTCCCTGGCCAGCGCATCGCGCGCGGCCTGGCTCTGCTCCACCTCCGACGCCGGCACCGCGGCCCCGGGCGTCTTCAACCGTGCGAGCGCCATGTCGCGACCAAGCAGCTCGGCGCGCTGCGCTTCGAGGGTTACCTTGCCTTCGAGCCAGCGCGATTGCGCCCCCGACAGATCCTTGGCAAATCGGCGTTCACGCTCCGGATCCGCCCCCTCCGTCGTTGCCTGAAGCGCGAGCAACTGGGCCTGAACGGCGACCAATTCCTGCGCCAATCCGGGCACTTCGATGGTGCCCAGGCTTTGACCGGCCTCCACCCGCTGGCCCGCCACCACCTCCAAGCTGGCGAGCCTGCCGCTCTCCGGCACGGCAACCGGGTGCTTCTCGACCATCGCGACGGCGTGCATCGGCGCGTCCGAGCCCTGCGCCGCGTAGAGCACCAGGCACATCGTCGTTGCGCCGAGCCAGATGCCGGTATTGGCGATCACGCCGGCGTTCGCGCGCAGCCTTCGGGTGAGCGGGATCTGGCGCCTTACCATTCCTCGGCCCTCTCTTCGAGCGCGACCGACACCGAGGACGTACCGCCTACGCCGCGGATGGCCTTGGCCATGTCCTCACGATCCATCGGGTGATACAAACGTACCTCAAAGCTATATTCTGACTCGCCGCCACTCGCTTCTTTCAGCGAGAGGAGCTGGTAGGTGCGGCACCAGGCCGCGAGGACGCCCTCTACCGCGTCGACTGCACCGGCGGTGCGCACTCGGACCACGCCTGTGTCGGTGTGGCGTTGCCCGAAGCCCGTGAAATTGAGTTGCACCGCCACCAAACCGATGATCAGCGTGCTTGCGACCGCGATCGCGTAGTGATGAGCGCCGATGGCGATGCCGACCGCCAGGGCCAGGAAGATGAACACCGTGTCCCGCGTGTCGCGAAGCACCGTTCGGAAGCGGATGATGGCCAGCGCACCCACCAGACCGAAGGCGCGCGCGATGCTATCCCCGACCACGAGCATGACGGTGGTGACGACCATGGTGAGCAAAATGATGCTGTGCGTCAGGTTTCTGGAGTAGCTCAGGCCCTTGTGCGTCCAGATGTACAACCAGGCCACGATCTGGGCGAGCACGTACGAGAGGAGCAGGTCCAGCAATACGGTAGCGGGAGCGGGGCCGCTTCCACTGCCATAACGGAGAAAATCAAGCGGATGCATCAGGTTTCAGCTCCTCGAGCAGCATGCGACAGCGAGAGGTGCCGTACCACGGGCCCTTCCGGATCGGTGATGAGGTCGATGCCATATCGGAACTTCGAGAACGCTTTGCGTTCAAGGTCGAACTTGCGCACCATCTCGCCGACCCACAACGGGTACGAGCCCGAATACTTGAGTTCGAGGATCTCAATACCTGCGGAGTCGGGCACCACGAACCATCTATCCGGTTCGCTCAGGTCGAGCGTCGGGGGGGCGGCGCGGATCTTGGTGTCGAAGGTGACTCGCACCAGATCTCGCGTGCCGCCGACGTAGGCATGCCGGCGGTAGGTGACCCACACTCGCGGGTACGCGTGGCGCCGATCCATCAACCCGCGAAAGTTCTCAAGCGCCTCATTGGAGCGAGCCGAAGTCGGCACCTGGTTGTTGAGGATCCGCACAGCGTCGGGCTTCGTCACCTCGGCGCGGGTCTTCCACATGTACTCCTCAGCCCGGTGCTTGGCCTCGAGGAACACCCGGGCGGTGGCAGACCACTCGTAACAGCGCGCGCGAAGCTTGTAGCGCTGCTGAAGCCCAGCCCGGGTCTCCTTGTAGATGGCCCAGTCCGCGCTGTCGAGGTACAAGGAGTGTACATTGTAGGCGGCACTTCCGCCCTCGCCGTGCTCATCCGCCTGAAGATGTCCGGAGCGCGCAATCCACGCGCGTACGGACTCGGCGTGGTCCTCACCCAGGCGGTACTTGATCTCGAAGCGGTATTTTCTCGGCTGCACGGACTGCCTGTCACGGAACTGTAACAAACCGCAGGGTAGAGCAAAGGGGCCCGCACCCGCAAGCCCCGCGTGGCCGCGTCCAGCAAGCTTTGCGCGAACCTGACGGATGTGACGGGGCCGCGGCACCGGAATACCCGGGCGTTTATGCTCCTGCTGTTTCAAGCTGCGCTGGCCGGTACCTGGGCGATGGAGCACCAGATCCCGATCACGGTGTTCCCGCTGGGTACGCGGTATCTCGGTACCGCGGAGTACCGAACGAAGTTTCCGTGGCAGAACAAGGACGATGAGCTGTTCGAGGACGTGTACTTCGCAGCCGGCCCGGAGCTTGAGCTTTGTCCCGTATACGCCCGGGCGGGTGGGCGAATTCACGTCGTCCCGGTTGCGGTTTTGGACATCACGGCGGACTTCGTCGGCGTTGGCTACTTCGATGCGTTCAACGGCATGACGGACTTCGACGCGCCGGGGGACGATCACTCGGAGGCCGCCTTCGAAACGGCGTCGGTCCTGGCGCGGCGCCACTCGGGGTACGGCTACAAGCTCGGCGTAACGCCCACCCTCCAGGCCAAGGTGTCGCACCTCATTGTGGCGCTCCCCCAGGAGTTCGCCCACTTCGTGATCGAGCCGCCGGAGGGCGCGACCGGGGATTACTGGTACGAAGCGCAGTACGACACGCTGTTGCGCTGGGACGACACGGTGATGGTCAACAGCGGCATGGCCTTTTGGGAGTTCGACGAGCCCGCCGAGGACGACAAGCGCTTCTTCTGGCTTGGCGCCCGCTTCGATCACCAGCTCGCGTTTGGCACGGAAGAGCGCTCGATGAAGTTGGGTCCGATGGCCGTGTTTCGTCCTTCCCAGTCGCGTTGGGTGCCGACGACCGCCCTGTTTGTCCAGGCCTACCTTGAGAGCCAGATCCGTTCGCCGTTGCCGCCCTACATCGTCGCCGCCTTCTTCTGGAACTGACGATGATCCTCCTCGTTGCCGCCTGCGGGTTTGTGACCATCGATGACGGGGACTCCACGAACGATCCCGCAGACACCTCGGATACGGCGAGCACCACGGACGCGAACTACTGCGACGACGGGCAGGATACCAGCGCGCCAAGGGGCCCGGACTGCTACTCAGGCACGCTGACGTGCGGCGAAACGGTTGAGCTCACGACGGAAGGCGGCCAGGCGGACTTCCAGGCGGCGGACTTCACCTCGAATTTCTGCTTCACGAACAACGGAAGCGCCACGTATGGCGGCTCGGAGCGCGTTTTTCTGGTGACCCTGGAGGCGGATGTGTACGCCGTGGCCTCGCTCAGCGCCGACTGCGCATCGATGGGGCTCGCCGCCATGCGGTGGACGGATGGGACGACCTGCCCGATCGATCAATCCGTGCCGGAGTGCGAGGGCAAGGAGGGGAATGGCGCGCTGGCGGTCACGTTCGGGGGCTACCCAGCCTCCAACCAATGGGCGCTGGTCGTCGACACGTCCGGGGACGAACCTGCGGCCTTTCGCCTCTCGTTAGCCTGCGAATAGCGCGCGCCGGGTTAGCCGCCGCGCATGAACGGCTCCGGTGCCCGGCTCGATCGTCCTTCCCCCGTCATTCTCCGGTTGCTCCCCCATGTGAGGCCGCCGCCGGCGCGTGTGTTGCTTGTGGGCATGGGCCTCGGCCACGAAGCGCGTGCGCTCGACGCGCGCGGCTACGACGTGAGCGTGGTGGATGAGGAGGGCGCGCCTTCGCAGGCCGGCGTGCCGGTGCTCGCGGTGCCCTTTGCCGATACGGACTTCGGCGGGCGCTATGACCTGATCTGCGAGCGCGGCGCGTTCACCTCGGCAAACCGGGCCGCCTACGTGGCCGCCGCGGCCCGGGCGTTGCGTCCCGGCGGGGAGCTGTTCGGGGCGTTCACCGTGGATGCGAGCGCGCTGATGCACGCGTTCGCCCCATCGTTCGATGTCGTGCGGTGCCAACCGGGAGGCTTCGCCGACGCCGAGCTCGAGGTGGTTCTCCGCCGTAGGTAGCGCCGGCCGGATAGCTTCCCGGCGTGGCGACACTCTCCCTGCAGGCGGTTGAAAAGCGGTACGGCGACGTTGCGGTGCTGCACCGTGTGGACCTTGAGGTAGCCGACGGGGAGTTTGTCGTGCTCGTCGGCCCCTCCGGGTGCGGAAAGAGCACCTTGCTCCGTTGCATCGCCGGCCTTGAGGACATCACCTCGGGTGAGCTTCGGATCGATGGCAACCGCGTGAACGACGTGGCCCCTCGAGATCGCGACGTTGCGATGGTGTTTCAGAGCTATGCGCTGTATCCGCACATGACCGTGCGCGAGAACATGGGCTTTGCCCTCCGCTTGAAGGGCGCTCCCGATGTCGCAGCGCGCGTGGACGAGGCCGCGAGGCAGCTAGGCTTGGGGCCGCTGCTGGAGCGCTATCCGAAGGAGCTCTCGGGCGGTCAGCGACAGCGCGTTGCGATGGGGCGGGCGATTGTTCGCCGACCGAAGGTATTTTTGTTCGATGAGCCGCTCTCGAACCTGGACGCATCGCTGCGCACCAGCGTGCGCGTGGAGCTCAAGCGCCAACACCAATCGCTCCGCACCACAACGGTGTACGTTACCCACGACCAGACCGAGGCCCTCACGCTCGCCGACCGGATCGTGGTGCTCAATCAGGGGATCGTGCAGCAGGTCGGCACCCCAGACGAGCTCTACTCTGAGCCACAGAACCGCTTCGTAGCCGGATTCATCGGGTCTCCCGCGATGAACTTCCTGGAGCGGCTCGAACCCGGCGTGGTGCTCGGCGTGCGTCCGGAGGCGGTCGTGGTGGGGGAGGGGCCCCACGAGGCGACCGTGGAGGTCGTGGAGCGCCTCGGCTTCGAGTCGCACGTGCACCTCCGCCTGGGCGACGAACCCCTCGTTGCGCGCATGGAGGGGCCGCCCCCAGTGGGCAGGGTGAAGCTCTCGTTTTCCCGAGCGTATCGCTTCGATCCTGCAACCGGCGCTCGGCTTCGACCGGGGCCGTAGCGGGCTACTCGAACACCGAGCGCACGAAGGTGTCGAGCTTCGGCTTGTTGAGCGCGCCGACGTTGCGGTTCACCAGCTTCCCGTCCTTGAACAGGAGCAACGTGGGGATCGACTGCACTCCGAACTGGTTCGGAGTCTCCGGGTTTTCGTCGATATCGAGCTTGTACACCGCCAAGGCCTCGCCCTGTTCGCCCTTCACTTGATCGAGCAGCGGCGCGATGGCCTTGCACGGGCCGCACCACGTGGCCGTGAAGTCGAGCAGCACGGGTACGCGGCTTTCCAGCACCTTGGACTTGAATTCAGAATCGGAGATGTAGGGGACGCCGGCCATGTTCGCTCCAGTGGGGTGACGCAAGCTAACCACTCCGGAGCGTCGGGGAAGGCGGAGGCGAGATAGGATCCGCGTGCCCCACAGGACGTTGGGCGGAGGCTGGTTGGCACGCATCCTTGCCGTTGACGACGATCCGCTGAGCCGCGCGATCCTCACGGACCTGCTCCGAGGCATGGGGCACACGACGGTCGTCGTGGACAACGGCCTGGCAGCGCTGAAGGAGCTCCAACGCGCCCCCGTGGATCTGGTGCTTTCCGACATCGTCATGCCGGGGATGGATGGCTTCGAACTAGCCGAGAAGCTTGGAAAGTTGCCGTCGCCACCGCCGGTGGTGCTGTTGAGCGCGGGGTTCATGGGGGACGCCGAGGGCGTGGCGCGCGCGCGTGGGCTGCCGGTGCGGGGCTACCTCACCAAGCCGGTAGATGCGCGCCGCCTGGGGGCGATGATCGCGAGCTGCACGGCCGGTCCCGCGCCCGCGTCGGCGCCCGCCGAATGGAGCGGGCTCGCGTTCCTGGAGGCAGTAAACGGTCCGATTGAGCGAGTTTCGCCGATTCGCGTCATGTTTCTTGCCCACTGCGTCGATGCGAGCGGCGCGCTGGTGGTCACCCGACCGGAGGGCACCGCGCGGGTGGTGGTTCGGAGCTCCAGGGTCATGCACATCGAAGGGGTGCCGGCGCTGCTTCGGGGGATCGACCCTCGGCTCGTCGACGCGCAGCATCTCGGTAAGGATCTCGGGGCCGCGGTGGCTGCCGGCCATCCGGTGGAGCGGGTGATCGAGGCGGTTTCGATCGCGCTCGGGGCGTGGCTGGTAAGGGTGTCCGCTGAGCGGGGCGGAACCGTGCGGTTCGACACCACCGCCACCGCACCCGCCGGTACTTTTCCGCTCCCGATGCCGATCCCTCGGGTGATCGCCAACGGGGTGCGCCTCGGTCGGCCGGCGGTTGAACTGCAGCGGGACTGGGCGCCCTTGGGGCAACACGCACCGAGCGTTCGCATCCCGGACGACGCGCCGGAGTCTCGTTGGGGCCTGGATGCCACGGCGATGCGGGTCCTCCGACTCGCGGAGGGGGCGGTGCACGTGGACCATCTGTTGCGCCGCGCCGCTGGGGACGACGTGGATCGGCGCCTGGAGGTGCTGCGCGCGCTCGATCTGCTGTGCATGCTCGGCCTTGTCCGGATCGACGGCGGGGCCGTTGCGGTCGAAGCGCCACAAACGGCCTCGGAGCGCCCGCCGACATCCTCTGGAACCGAGGAAGATCCTCGGCTTGTCCGGCTCCGCACCTCCCTGGCCTCGATGGAGGGCGCGCACCCGGTGGACATCCTGGAGCTCGGCGATCGGACGAAGCTCACCGAGGACATCGTGAGCCAGGCTTACCGCGACATCTCACGCCGCTTCCACCCGGACAGCTTCTTCTCCGCGCCGCCGGCCATCCGCGCGCTCGCGGAGGGCTGTTTTCAGCAGTTGAACACCGCCTTCGACGCGCTGCGCGTCGCCGGCGCGCTCTCCGAGGCCAACCGGTTCCTCGCGGATCGGGTCGCGGGGCGCGGCTTCGTCACCGAGCGCGATCACCTCACCGCGCGCGTGGCGTTCAAGCGGGCCGAAGCGCTCTTTCGGGTTCGGGACTGGGCCGGCGCGGACGCGCTCTATCAGGAAGCGGCTCGGATCGATGCGACCACGTGGCCGCACGCGTTCTACGCGATTCGAGCAGGTGCGTTGTCGCGACGTATCGCCCCGAACGTGGCGATGAAACAGCTCGATGAACTTCAGGTTCCCGACATGAAGAAGCGCGCCGACGTGCTCGTTGCCATCGGGAACATCCAGAAGCTTGAGGGACGCCACGCCGAGGCGATGAAGAGCTACAAGAAGGCCGCGGAGGCGGACCCGGAGAATCGGGACGCCCAGCGGGAACTTCGTTTGCACAGCGCCCGGGCCGAGAAGGCCGCGCCGCCCGCGTCTGGGGGCGTACTAAGCGACTTCTTCCGGCGCACGGTCGAGAAGAAGCCCTAAGCGCCGCACACCTGTGCACATACGTCGGGCGGATCCTCGCTCAGCGCGCAGTTCTTCGTTTCGACCGCGGCTTCCCACGCATCGAGGCAGTCCAAAAGGCGCTCCGCGGAGTAGTCCGGGCAGTCCCCCCAGTCCTGGCCGGTCGCGCTTGTGATGCAGGACTCTACGTCGTCGTACCCGACCGTCTCAAGCGTGTTGCAAACCTCACGTAGCCGGCAAGCGAGCTCTCCTTCTTCCGCCCGGCCTTCGTCGTACTTGAGGCAGCCGACGAGCAGGAGCGGCGCGGCCCATCGGCACCACCGCCTCACGACGAACGGGCCTTCAGCAGGTCGCGCGTGAGGTTCTTCTGGTGCGATTCGAGGGTGCCGCCGCCGATTTCCATGAGCTTGGCGTCGCGAAACAGGCGCTCCACGGGGAACTCGGTGCAGTAGCCGTTGCCGCCGAGCACTTGCATCGTGCGGTCGGCGACGTTCTTGGCCACGGGGGCAGCGAACAGCTTCGCCGCGTCGGAGCCGATCCGATTGCGACGGTCTGGACCGACGGAGCGCGCAACATTGTAGATGAGGCACCGCGCCGCTTCGGTCTCCGCGTAGGACTCGCCGATGAAGCGTTGGATCTGGCCGTATTCCGCGATCGGCTTGCCAAAGGAGAGGCGTTGCCCCGCGTAGTTGATCATGATGTCGAGGCAGCGGTCCGCGATGCCCAGCGACATCGCCGCCAGGGTCAGCCGCTCGATTTCCAGGTTGCGCATCATGTGGGTAACGCCCTGCCCCTCGGCCCCGAGGCGGTTCTCCGCAGGAACCTCGCAGGCCTCGAACACCAGCTCCGACATGGTGGAGGCCCGCATCCCCATCTTGTGCATCGGGCCGCCCGTGCTGAAGCCGGGGCAGCTTCGATCCACGATGAAGCTCGTCAATCTCCCGTCCACCTTGGCATACACCAGGAAGCAATGCCCGTCGGGGCCGTTGGTGATGAAGGTCTTGGTGCCGTTGAGGATGTACTTCGCGCCGCTCCGCACCGCGGTCGTGGTCATCCCCAACACGTCGGTGCCGTAGCCGGGCTCGGTCATGCCCATGCCCGCCACCCACTCACCCGAGAGGACTTTGTCCAGGTATCGGCTGCGTTGTTCCGCGTTGGAGCAGTAGTAGAAGTTGTTGACAAACAACATCGAGTGCGCGAGGTACGCCAGGCAGAAGCCTGGATCTACCTTGGATAGCTCGTGGTGGGCGATCACGGCCGCCGTCGTATCCATCCCTGAGCCGCCATCCTCTGCCGGCACGGTGATGCCCAAGAGCCCCAGCTCCCCGAGGCGGCGGAAGAGCGGCAGGTTGAGCTCCTGCTTCTGGTCGGAGCGCTCCGCCTGGGGCTCGACTTCGCTCCTTGCGAAATCACGCACCATCGAACGGAGCATCTGCGCTTCAGGCGTCGGGTCGAAGAGTTCCTGTGACATGGCCTCGCCCGGTAACCGTTTTGCACCCGGGATATGCAAGGGGCATGGCCCAGAAGCTCCTGCTGATCGACACGCCGAACCAGATTTTTCGAGCCTATTACGGAATTCAGACCGACATGCGCTCGCCTGACGGCTTCCCGACGCGGGCGCTGTTCGGGTTCACCCGCATCCTCAAGGCGCTGGTGCGCGACCTCAAGCCCGACTTCGTGGCCTGCGTGTTCGATCACGGCGCGGACGCGCGCATGGCTCTTTGGCCCGAGTACAAAGGTACGCGGCCGGACATGCCCGATGACCTACGCCAACAATGGCCCGAGTTCGAGCCGTTGTGCACCGCCTTCGGCTTCAAGGTGCTGGGCCTTCCGGGAACGGAAGCCGACGACATCATCGGCACCCTCGCGCGGCGCTTCGCCTCGCCCGATCTGGAAGTGCAGATCGTCTCGGGAGACAAAGACTTCGGGCAGCTCGTGAACGACTGGATTCACGTGCTCGACATCGGCAAGAACGTGGTCATGGACCGGGCGGGCGTCATCGAAAAATGGGGGGTGCCACCAGAGAAGATCGTCGATCTGCTGGCGCTGATGGGGGACACGTCCGACAACGTGCCCGGCATCGCTGGCGTTGGGCCCAAGAAGGCGGCCCAGTTCATCGAGAAGTACGGAGACGTGGAGGGGGTGCTCGCGAACTGGAAGGAGATCGGCGGAAAAACAGGTGAAGCCGTGCGCGACAACGCCGACGTGGCCCGGCTCGCCCGAAAGCTGGTCGAGATCGATGTCAACGTGCCGGAAGCGGTGACGCTGGAAGAGCTGCGGCCGGGAGAGCCCGACGCCGCGGAGCTACAGCGCCGATTGCTTCGCTACAACTTCAAGACCTTGTGGAATGAGCTCAACCTGGGCGACCGGGCGGAAGCTGCGCGTGAGGCCACGCCTGCGGGGGAGGCGGGCTCGGCCGCGGTGGTGCTCGCTGACGTGTGGGGTCCGGGCCCGATCGCCCGGTTGGTCGCGGCGTTGCGGAAGGCGGGGCGCTTTGCGTTCTCGGTGGAGCGGAGCGCGGAGGGCACCCCGAGGCGGCTGGCGTTCGCGTGGAACGGCGGCTGGGCGTGGTCTCCGCCCGATGCCCTGCGGGAGCCGGCGCTGCGCGCGCTCCTGGCTGATCCTGCTGTCCAAAAAACTGGCTTCGAGCTGAAGTCCTTGATGCACCTGCTCTGGCAGGCGGGCATTGAGTTCGCGGGTGCGACGGGCGAGATCACGATCGCAGACTACCTGTTGGTGCCCGATCAGCGGCGCACCCTGGACCACCTCACCAAACGCTGGCTGGAGCAGCCGGCGGGAGTGGGGGCAGGCGCAGAAGCCATGGACGTGTGGCGGCTCGATGCCGCGTTCGAGGCCAAGCTGGGCGCGGATCGAGTATACCGCACGATCGAGCTGCCATTGTTGCCCATCCTCGCCCGGATGGAGCGCGCGGGCATCGGCGTGGACGTTTCAGTGCTGGCGGAGCTCTCCGGCGGACTATCGGAACGCATCGACGCGCATCAGCGCGAGATTCACGAGCTGGCCGGCGAGGTGTTCAACATCAACAGCACACAGCAGCTCGCGACGATCCTGTACGACAAGCTGCAGCTTGAGGGCGGGAAGAAGACCAAGACAGGACGCAGCACCGACGCCGAGACGCTAGAGAAGATCGAGGCCCCGATCGCCAGGAAGGTCCTCGAATTCCGGGAGCTGTACAAGCTCAAGAACACCTACGTCGATGCGCTGCCGCGCTTCGTTCGAGATGGCCGGATCCACACCACCTTCGCCCAAGCCGTCGCCGCGACCGGGCGCCTCTCCTCCAACGACCCGAACCTGCAGAACATCCCGATCCGCACCGAGGATGGCAAACGGATCCGCGGGGCCTTTGTGGCCAAGCCGGGGCATGTGCTCCTCTCCTGCGACTACAGCCAGATCGAGCTGAGGGTGCTCGCCCATTATTGCGAGGAGGGGCCGCTGGTGGAGAGCTACCTGCGCGGCGAGGACATCCACCGCCGTACCGCGAGCGAGGTGTTCGGTGCCGCCCCCGCGCTGGTTACGACGGAGATGCGCCGGGCAGCGAAGGCGATCAATTTCGGGATCGTGTATGGGATGGGGGCGTTTCGGCTCGCGAATGAGCTGGGGATCTCGCGCGCCAAGGCCGCGGCCTACATCGAGGGGTACTTCGCGCGGTATCCGCAGGTGCGGGCCTACATGGAGTCGGCGTGCGCGCGGGCCCGCGAGCTAGGCTACGCGGAAACGCTGTACGGTCGGAAGCGCCCGATCGCTGGCCTGGACGCTTCGAACCAAGGCGACCGCGCGGCGGCCGAGCGCATCGCGGTGAACACGCCGATCCAGGGCACGGCCGCTGACCTCATCAAATTGGCGATGATTGAGGTCGATCGGCTGCTGGTCGGCACCGGCACGACGATGCTGCTTCAAGTACACGACGAGCTCGTGTTTGAGTCGCCGGTGGGGGAGGTGGCCGACGTCGCGCCGCGGATCGCGCGCGCGATGGAGGGCGTGGCCACGCT
Organism: Deltaproteobacteria bacterium; assembly: GCA_014191855.1. Taxonomy (GTDB): domain Bacteria; phylum Myxococcota_A; class UBA796; order UBA796; family SXON01; genus SXON01. The sequence goes on along the minus strand of BJHF01000063.1, from coordinate 3,333 downwards.
TCGTGTGCCGCTCGGTGTCGAATGGGGTTCGGGGGCCAACTGGGCCGCGGCCCACTGACGGGGATACAGCGCGATGGTGATAGACGACCTCTCCGACGCCGAGCTGATCACCCGCGTGCTCGCGGGTCAAACCGACGGATACCGGCCGATCGTGCTCCGGTACCAGAGCCGGCTGTACGGCATGGTGATCGGCATGGTGCGCGATTCGGAAGACGCGAAGGACATCGTTCAGCTCGCCTTTGTGAAGGCCTATCAGAACCTCTCTTCTTTTCGAATCGACTCGGCCTTCTACACCTGGCTGTACCGCATCGCGATGAACCTCGCGATCGACCACATCCGCAAGAAGAAGCGCCGGAAGACCTCCAGCTTCGAGGAGAGCATCGCCTCGCGCGACGAGGACGGCACGATCGCGGAGCAGCACCACGCCGAGAGCCCGGTGCGGGCGCTCACGCGAAAGGAGCTGCACGAGCGCATCTACAGCGCGCTGGATGAACTCTCCGAGGATGCGCGGGAGGTCATTCTGCTGCGCGAAGTGGAGGGGCTCTCCTACAAGGAGATCTCCGACCGCATGGACATTCCCGAGGGCACGGTGATGAGTCGATTGTTCTACGCACGGAAGAAGTTGCAAGGGCTGTTGAAAACGGGAGACGAAGGCTGAATGAAGCGGCCCGACCAGCGTTGTAGGCGCGAATGAACCGGACTGAGCTCACCGCCAACCAGCTTGCCATCCTCGCCGAGGTGGATGGGCGAGGCGTTGTGTCGGGTGAAGCTCTCGAAATGCGGTTGCTCGGCGCCGCCATTCGTGAGGCGCAAGCTGCAGAGCTCGCCACGCACGCCGAGATCGATGTGGCGGACGACGTCATGCTCGCCGTCGCGATCAACGCCGCGGTGGCCGGCGAGATCGATGTGGCGGACGACGTCATGCTCGCCGTCGCGCTCAACGCCGCGGTGGCCGGCGAGATCGATGTGGCGGACGATGTGATGTTGGCCGTCGCGCTCAACGCCGCGGTGGCCGGCGAGATCGACGTGGCGGACGATGTGATGTTGGCCGTCGCGCTCAACGCCGCGGTGGCCGGCGAGATCGACGTAGCGGACGACGTGATGGCCGCGATCCGGGCACCCGCGGCTCCCGTGGTTGTGCCGATTCGTGCCGCAGCGGCGCCCGTGGCGCCCGCGGGTGGTGGCATGCCGCGCTGGGTCTCGCTTGGTGGGCTCGGAGCCGCGCTCGCGATGGCCGCAGCGGCGTTGTTCGCGTTGAACTCGCCGGTTGTGACCACCCCCGTGGAGCTCCACCAGACCGTCGCCGAGCCTGCGATCGTGCTCACCGCGTTCAACGAAGCGGAGGTGGAGGCGATCGAGGCGCCTGATTCAACCTCGGTTTCGGTCATGCAGTTCGATGAGGGCGGGCCGACCATCATCTTCATCGCGGATGCGGAGGGTTGATGCGCACGCTCCTCGCCGCGCTCCTGCTCGCGATGTTTGCCGTTGCACCAACCGTCGCCTTGGCAGGTTCAGGCTCCGGCTCCGGCGACCACCGCCCCTCTGCGGGCCGTGCGCACATCTCGGTGGATGTGGTGCACGCGACGGACAGCGAATCTGGCGTCGATCCTCGGCTTGCGTCGTTCGCGAGCCAGTTCCGGGTGTTCAAGTACAAAGGCTACCGCTTGTTGTCCACCCAATCGGCCGACGTGGCGCCCGGGGCGGACCACACGTTCCAGATCGAGGGCGGACGTACACTCACGGTCACGCTCGTCGCAAAAGACGACACGCATGCGCGCGTGCGGGTGGAGATTACCGGGAAGAAGGGGAAGCTCATCGATACGACGGTGAAGATCAACCGGGATGGCAGCTTCATCGTCGCCGGGCCCGCTTACAAAGACGGCATCCTGATCTTGCCGCTAGAAGTGAGCTACTGAACGACGAGCAGGCGCGGCTCGTGGCGGCTCAGGCAGCGGCCGCGGTGTTGCGTGCGGCAGCGGTTCAGGCCCGCGCTTCGGGGGACCTGGCCCGCGAAGTGGGCGCGCTGGAGGACCTCAGCGCCCAGGCAGCGGCGGCGGGCCGGGCGGGCGAAGCCGTCGCTTTTTTGGCAAGGATCGCGGAGCTTCAGCGCGAACGCGGAGATCGCGAGGGTCGGCTGCGCGCGGTGGTGCTCGCCGGCCGCGTGTTGTGTGAGGCCTGGGGCGTGAGCCGCGACGTACCGGCCGGTATGGTGATGTTGTTGTGGGCCGAAGCCGAAGCCCACCGCGTGGACGTTTCGCTCGCTGCGATGCTGAAGGACTACCTCACGGGCTTCCAGTACACGCTCACGGACCTCGAGTTTGCCGAGGTTGAGCCGTGGCTGTTGCTTGATCGGGCCGCCGTCGTGGACGCGACGATGGCGCGCTACCTGCACGAACACGCGGGCGCGCTGCCCTGAACTCTGCTCGGCTGCGAGCGGGAACGACGGACGACTAGTAGTAGAAGTAGTAGTAGTACGTGGGCGATCCGCCCTGGTACGATTCCCAGCTCGCCGAGTACATGTCGCCGACCACGTTGTACGTGCCGTAATCCGGGAAGTTGTAGGCGCGCAGGTACCAGTCGTTGTAGCCGCCGCCGACGTAGTGCAGGAAGACAGAGTCGGTGAGATCGTAGTCGGTGCCGGCGTACGTGTAGGTGTAGGCGTAGGCGAAGCCCCAGGCGTCAACATCGCCATTTCCCAGCCAGAAGCTGTCGTAGGCGTAGTCGAAGATCGAGCCCGTGGCGATGACCATGGTGCTGCAGTAGGTCCCGGTGGTGCCGCCGGAGACGACGCTCGTTGCGAACGCGTACTCGCAGTCGGGGCACATGTCGCCGTAGTCGGCGCTCCCCTCGTAGTCGGCGGTAAGGCTGCAAACATCATCGCCTGTCGCCAGGTTGCGGGCGGTGAATCCGATGGTCACCTCAAGCGTGTCGGCGGCCGGATCGTAGGTGAGGCTGCCGGTGTTCATCAAGTAGGCGGTGCCCGTGTCGCCGTTCGTGCAGTCTTCGTTCACCTGGCCGTCGCAGTTGTCGTCGGCCCGCGTGTCGCAATTCTCGGAGGCGCCCGGGTTGACGCGCGGAACGGTATCGTCGCAGTCCCCCTCGTCTTCCGAGTAGCCATCCCCGTCGTCGTCGGTCTTGTTCGGGTCGACGTCGGTGTCCGTGTCCGTGTCCGTGTCGGAATCTGTGTCCGTGTCGGTGTCCGTATCGGTATCGGTATCGGTATCCGTGTCCGTGTCGGAGTCCGCGTCGGCATCGGAGTCCGTGTCGGTGTCCGCATCCCCAGAATCGGGGGTTTTGCCCGGAGGAGTCGTGAAGATGCAGCCGGCGAGGCCG
>BJHF01000062.1 GCA_014191855.1 Deltaproteobacteria bacterium | reverse complement strand
AGCCCGAGTGCGAGGCGCTACGCCGAAGGCTGGACGAGCAGGTGCTCGACGACCTCGCGTGGGCACGGCTCACGCGCGCCATCGTGCGCCCCTGGCGCGGGCGGAGCGGCATCTGTCCCCTCCCCGCGCTCGTGGATCTCGCCGGCTCCGAAGCGTGGGCGCAGATGATCGAGGAGCTCACGGTGGAAGCGCGGGGCGACGGGGGGCCGAGTCCCCTGGGTGCGCTCGCCGCGCGTGTGGAGCGACTCCTGGATGCGCTCGCCTTCTGCGCCGATTGGCGGCTGGTGATCGTCCGGGGCGCCTACGCCGAGCCCTGGGTTGGCGCGGGGCGCGCGGGGCACAGCAAGCTTCGCCTCGCCGGCACTTCGCTCGCCGCGGGAACGCCAGCCCTCCTCGATGGCGACGGCGGCATCGCGCTCTCGCTGGAGGGCTTCGTGATCGCCGGAACGGCCCCTGGATCGCCGTACGAAGCGCTGCACCTCTGGGCGGGTACCCGCCGTGGCGCGCGCGAGTACGTTTGCCTCCCCGGCGGCGCCATCCTCCACCGGCCGGTCGCCCAGGCCCCCGCCGAGGCGCTCGCCGATGCGGAATGCCCCTGGCCGGGCCTCTCGGCCTACCGCCGCGAAGAAGCCGAGCAGTTCTTCGGGCGCGAAGAGGATGCCTGCCGCGCCGTGAACCACGTGCGCGCCCAGCCGCTCCTCATCGTGGTGGGCCCATCCGGCGTGGGAAAATCCTCCTTCGTGCTGGCAGGAGTGCTCCCGCTGCTGACCGGAACGGCCGTCGTGGTGCGCCCGGGCGCGCGGCCGCTCGCCACCATCGGTCGCGCCCTCCTCCCACCCGGCGGGATCCTCGTCGTCGATCAGTTCGAGGAGTGCTTCACGCTCGGCGCGCCGGCCCCCGAGGTTGAGGCGGTTGCCCGCGGGCTTGTTGACCTCGCCGACCGCGGAACGCGGGTGGTCCTGACGCTGCGCGACGACTTCCTCACCCGCGCCCATGCCCTCCCCGGCTTGCGGGAGCGGCTGCCGCCGGCCCTGCTCCTCCTGGCCCCGCTCGACCGGGACTCGCTGATCCGGGTGCTCGTTTCGCCGCTCGCGCGGATCGGCTGGCGCTTCGAGGATCCGGCGCTGCCCGGGCGCCTGGTCGACGAGGTTGCCGAGAGCCCCATCCCACTGCCGCTGCTCTCCTTCGCGGCCGCGCGGATGTGGGAGCTTCGCGACCCGGTTTTGCGTCAGCTCCCCTCCCGCGCAGCCACCGCGGTCGGCGGCGTGACCGGCGCGCTCGCCCATCACGCGGAGGCCACCCTCGACCGGATGACGGCGGCGGAGCGCGACGATGTGCGGGAGGCGTTCCGGCGACTCCTCACGGCCGATGGAACCCGCGCCCGAGTGCGCCGGCGCGATCTGGCCGCGGTGCTCGCCTCAACGGCGTGCGTCGACCGCCTCGTGGCGGCGCGCATCCTCGTGGCGGGTGCGGGAGAAGACGGCGAGGATCGCATTGAAATCGCTCATGAGTCTTTGGTGCTCGCCTGGCCCCGCCTGGCCGCATGGCGCCGGGCCGACGCGGAGGGGGCGCGCCTTCGCGACCAACTGAGCGAGGCGGCCGGTCGGTGGGAGGAACGATCCCGCAGCCCCGGTGTGCTCTGGCGAGACGACCTGCTCGCGGAATACCGCCAGTGGCGCCAGCAACACACGACGAGGCTCACGCCGCTGGAGGCGAGCTTCGCCGACGCCAGCCTCGAGCGGGAGCGCCGCGCTCAGCGCAACCGGCGCATTCTCGTGGGCTCCGCGGTGCTGGCGTTGTCGCTTGCGCTCCTGGTCACCACCCGCTTCGCGCAAAGCGCAGAGGCGGCGCGCGTGATTGCGGAGGCCGACCGGGCGAGGGTGGAGGCCTCGCTCACCGCCACCCAACTGGAGCGCGGCCGGCAGCTCCTCGTGGAGGGCCGCCCCGGCGAGGCGCTCGTGTGGCTGGCCGAGGCGGAAGCGCGCGGCGCAGCCGGCGCCGCACCCTCCTTCCTGCTCGCCGAGGCGGCCCGCCGGATGGACGCGCAGATCGCCGCCTGGCAGGCGGACGACGGCCCCCTGGGCGATGTGGAGTGGGCGCCGGACGGCAAGCGGCTGGCCACGGTGGGGCCTTCGGGGGAAGTCCGCGTGTGGGAAGTTCCCTCCGGTCGGCGAGCCCTCACGATCCCCGCCGACGCGAACCCCATCGACAAGCTGGCCTTTTCACCGGACGGCGGGTGGATCGTGACGCTGAGGGCGGATCGCCGGGTTCGCGCGTACAGCACGGCGTCGGGGTTGCCCGCCCCCGCGGAGATCGAGGGGGAAACCGACGGGATCGCGGTCGGCGGGGGGCGGGTATTACGCTACCGGGCCCACCAGGGCGCGCGGCTCACCCAATTGGCGGATGGCGCCGACGTGGCCGTGCTCGATGCCCCGGTCACGCGGGCGCGACTGAGCCGGGACGGCGCCACCGCTGCGTTCATCGTAGGCGACGACCGGCTCCTGCTGTGGCGCCCAGACGACGGCGTGCGCGTTGAGGTGCCACTCGGGGACGGCGCCCGGATCGGCGACTTCCGGCTCTCGCCAGATGGCTCCGTGCTCGCGGCGGCGGGCATCGACGGCCGGCTCCGGACGTGGGCGGTTCCCAGCGGGAAGCTCCTTTCCCGCCGAGAATTCGGGCACGACCTCCGAATCGGCTTCGCCGGCAATGATCGGGTGTGGTCTACCGGCGTGGCCGAAGACGGCGCGGAGCTGTGGGACAGCCGCACCGGGGCCGCGCTCGGTCGCCTGGACGGGAGCGTAGGCGAGGTGCTGGACGGGGACACGATCGCCGACGCGGCGGCCCTCCGGCTCTGGAGCGGCGATGTCCTTTCCCTCTGGTCGAAGGCGGGCGAGCTTCGAGCCCAGCTCGGGCTCCCTCCGCCGGGGCACACCCGCCCGCGCCCCTCCCCGGGCGATACCTCGATCGCCGTCGGGGAGCGCTCCGGGGTGATCCGTGTGCTCGATCCCGCTCGGGTGGCGCTGCGAGCCCGCGCCCTGCCGGCGGGGTGCTCCGCCGCCTTCCTGAGCCCCGACGGCCGGCTCCGGCTGTGCGTCGACGACAACCACGTCGACCTGTTCCGGGTTTACACCGTCGAAGATGCCACGCTCGTGGGCGAAGTGCGCGCCACGTCGAGGGCCGCCGCGGGGGTAGCTCCGGCGTGGACTCCAGACGGCGCGGTGCTCGTTTTACCCGGTTGGTCCGACACTGTGGCCGCGGCCTGGCAGGTGGAGCGCGGCACCGTCACGGTGTTGGACGGTCACACGGACGCGATCACCGCCGTGGCCGCATCGGCCGGCCGCCTGGCCACGGCGAGCACCGACGGTACGATCCGCGTGCGCGGGCTGGACGGCGCAACCCTCGCGGTGCTCGACGCCTCGGGCGAGCGCGTGTCGGCGCTATCATTCGATCATACCGGAAATACGCTTGTAGGAGGCGGACAACGCGGCAGCATCCGACGCTGGGACGTGGGCACCGGCGCGGGCCTGCCTGGCTGGACGCCGCACGCGCTCCGCGTGCTCTCCGTCACCTTTTCAGCGGACGACCGCCGCATACTCACCGCGGGCAACGACGGCTCCGCCATTCTGCAGGACGCGGCGACGGGAGCCCGCCTCGCCTCCTTCGCGGGGGACGCCCTCCCGGTGTACGCGGCGCTGTTCGCCCCCGGTGGGCTCGTCGTCACCAGCGCCACCAACAGCCCCCTGCGCGTGTGGGACGCGAACACAGGCCGCGAATTGGCGCAATTTGGCGCGAGAGGAGATCAGCCCTGGATCGGCAAGGACTCCTCCGAGCTCGTGGCCCACGACAACGGCCGCGAGCTCCGCTTCGACCTCTCGGGCGCGTGGACCCATCCCGGCGGCATTCAGGATTGGGTGGCGTGCCGGGTGGCGCTGCGCGTGGAGGAGGCCACGCTGCTTGAGGTGCCGCACGGGGCGGGGTGCGAGTGAGGCGCTGTAGCCGCGCCGCCGCTCACGGGTCCTGGCTCCTACCGCATCCTCTCCATCGTCTCCTGTGCGTCCACCAACAGGTCTTGCAGATCCAAGGCCCCAAATTGGTTGAGCAGGATCGCCGCAGAGGGCACCCGGCCCGCCATCGCGAGGAACTCGACCTCTCCCGGCGCGGAGGAACGCAGGAACAGGAACGAGCCGAGGGTCTCGACCTTGGTCTCCACCTGATCGGTAGGCCGGTACTCCAAGCCGAATTCCGTAAGGTACTCAAGGCCATCCAGCAGATCCGGGAGCTCCTTCTCGTCGACGTAGGCGGTCTCCACCTCGTGCTCGGCGTTCTCCACCCGGATCGAAACGCCGCGAGCCACCCGTCCATTGTCGACGTTGAACACCCGGACTACGCCTACGGTGAGGCTCCCCCCGTTGCGCCCGCGCACCAACCCCAACTCGCGGAAGGACTTCACGGATACTGAATCTTTATCCAGCAGGAAGGCCTCGACTCGGGTTTCGGGCACGCGCCGCAGCCCCTCTTCCGCCGCCGCCTCACCCAGCGCAGACAAGCTCATCGCCAAAAAGCCGATCATCCAAGCAGCTTTCGGTGCCATCGTGACCTTCCTGCTTACTACTTAGATAATCACGCGCGAGGGATCGACCAATGCACCCGCGGGCGCATTGGGGTTCGGCGTCGAGGGCATCCGTGACGCGCCTCACCCGCGGGCGAAGGGGGGCCGGACCCTACTGAACGCCCATACAAACCACCGCCCGAGTGCCCGTCCAGCAGCACGCGCTCGGCGCGAACGGATCGTCGGAGGAGCTACCACACGCAAACTTCTGCGAGCAGTATTGGCAGATGGGCCACGAACCCGCCGGATAACTCCCCGAGCAGCTCGTGTACTCGCCGTTGCTGTTGGTCCCGGTGATCGTCCACGACCGCATATCGGGAAGTGTCACACGCGTTGAGCCCCAGAGGTCGCCGGCATCCACCTGGGTGCCGTAGCGGTCGAACACCCGGTCGCCGGAAGCGGCGTCGTAATCGAGGAAGTCCTTTGCGTCTTCGGTAGAGGTGGAGTACACGATGCGGAAGTCGCTGCCGGTGATCCCGCTCGAAGCGGCGTAGGCGGCGCAGTAGGCGTCCCCCGCAGCGCGGTTGGTGAGCCAGCTTGAGGAGCCGCCGCCCAGGAACGAGTTGGTCACAAACAGCACGTAGTCCGTACTGCACATCGATGCGCCGCCCGACTCATCCACCGTGCCTTCGCAATCGTTGTCGATGCCATCGCACACCTCCGTGGCCGCCGGATTGACCGCCGCCGAGGCGTCGTCGCAGTCGCCGTCGGCGGCGATGTAGCCGGCCGGCAGATCGCAAGCATCGAGCGTGGTCGTGCCGCCGTAGCCGTCGCCGTCGGCATCGACATACCACGTATCGTAGGTGCCGGAGTCCACGCTCGGGTCGTCGTCATCCGCGAGGCCATCGCAGTCTTCGTCGTCGTCGAGGGCATCGCAATATTCGTCCGCGCCCGGGTGCACGCCGCTGCGCGTGTCGTCGCAATCGGTGTTGTCGACGATGTAATCGACGGGAGCGATGCAGCCGGTGAACGACGTGGCGGGGTCGCCGTAACCGTCGCCGTCGTCGTCCACGTACCAGGTGCTCTCCGAGGTCGGGTCGGTCGTGGGGTCGTCGTCGTCGGCGAGGCCGTTGCAATTCTCGTCGGTGTACGCCGAGTCGCAGACCTCCGATGCGCCAGGGTTCACGTCCGCCCGGGTGTCGTCGCAGTCGGTATCGTCCGCGACGTAGCCGACGGGCTGGGAGCAATCGAGGGTGGTGCTCGCGGCGTTGCCGTAGAGGTCGCCGTCGGTATCGGCGTACCAGGTGAGCGCGTCGAACGCCGAGGTTGGGTCGACGACACCGTCGCAATCGTCGTCAATGCCGTTGCAGTATTCGGTGGCGCCCGGGTACACCGCCGCGGCGGTGTCGTCGCAGTCGGTGGCGTCCGCCACAAAGCCGGCGGGAACGTCGCAGCTCGCGGTGGGGCTCGCGGCGTCCCCAAACGTGTCGCCATCGCCGTCGGCATACCAGGTGAGCGCGTCGAGGGAAGTGGAAGGATCCACCACGCCATCGCAGTCGTCGTCCGTGCCGTTGCACAGCTCGATCCCGGCGGGGTTCACCGTCGAGGAGGCATCGTCGCAATCGGTGTTGTCGGACACATAGCCAACGGGAGCCGAGCAGCCGGCGGCGGTCACCGCGGCGTCGCCGTAGGTGTCACCATCGGTGTCCGCGTACCAGGTGAGCGAGTCGGTGGCGGTTTCGGGGTCCACCACGCCATCGCAATCGTCGTCGATCCCATTGCATACTTCGGCGGCGCCCGGGTTCACGCTGGCGTTGCCGTCGTCGCACTCCACGCAGGCGGCCCAGAGGTCCCCGTCCGCGTCCACGTACGCCACGCTCCCGTCGCAATTGTAGTCGTTCGGATCGGCGCAGTCCGCTTCCGGAGCGCCGGGGTAGAAGTTGTCGGATCCGTCGTTACAATCGCCGCCCACGGCGATGTAGCCGCCGGGCGCATCACACTGGAGGATTGCCGAGGCGTCTGGCCCGTACCCATCCGCATCGCTGTCCACATACCAGGCGGTGAAGGTGCTGGAGTCCACACCAGCGTCTTCGTCGTCGGCCGTGCCGTTGCAGTCCTCGTCGGTGTTGGTGGCGTCGCACAATTCGGTGGCGCCGGGGTTCACGTCCCCCCGGGTGTCGTCGCAATCGGTGGTGTCGTCCACAAAACCGGGGGGCGCCGCGCAGGCGTCGGTGCGCGCGGCCGGGTCGCCATAGCCGTCCGCGTCGGCGTCCGCGTAGAACGGCAAGACGTCGAACGCGCTCGTCGGATCGGCCACGCCGTCGCAATCGTCGTCAATCCCGTTACAAAGCTCGGTTGCGTCGGGGTTCACCGCGGGGTCGAGGTCGTCGCAGTCCTCGCAGGCCGCCCAGGTGTCCCCGTCGTCGTCGGCATAGGCGACGACGCCATCACAATTGTAGTCCACGGCCTCCGTGCACGGCTCGTTCGCGCTGGGGTTGAACGCCGGGTCCGCGTCGTCGCAATCGCCGCTTACCGTCGTAAAGCCGATCGGGGGCTCGCAGTAGCCCACCGCCGTGGCCTCATCGCCGAAGCCATCGTTGTCCGCATCGACGTAGTAGATGGTCGATACATCCTCGTCAACCGCCCCATCACAGTCGTTGTCGATGCCGTCGCAGATCTCGATCGCTTCGGGGTTCGCGCCGTCGTTGTTGTCGTCGCAATCGCCTTCGGAGACGAGGAAGCCGTCGCCGTCCTCATCGACCGCCTGCTGGCCGTTCGATCCTGCGGTGTCCACCGTCTTCGGGGCTTCGGTTTCCGGGCAGCCCAGCAGGAACGTGAACAAGACGATTGATCGGTACATGCAGACTCCAGCGCTCCCTACCATGCGCCGGTCCGGGCCTTGGCGCAAGCCGGAGTCGTAGGCTTCGCGTGAGGACTGGGGTCGGGGCGATGGGCAAGGCCCGGTCCCCTTCGTTTTGGCGCGGCTTCGGGCCCATCGCGGCGCCGCCGACGGTCACAATCACCCCGTCTCCGACACCACCGCGCAGTAGCCAGCATCGAGCCGCACGCGGGCATCCCCGGCGTTGTCGCCCGCGGTGTCCTCGATTTCTCCATCGAACGCGCCGGCCACGCCGGCGCCCTCCACGGCCTCCGTGATCTCCAGGTCGCCGGCAGAGACACTCCACCGCGCGAAAGACCCGTCGAAGTCTGGCTCGAACCCGGCGCCGCAATTGTCGTCCAAGCTGCCTTGTTCGTCCCAATCCTCCAGGTAGCCCCCGAATGGGTTCCGCAACACGAACTCGACCTCTCCGCTGACCGACTGCTCGGGGTCGCCCACCGCGTAGTGCTGCGCCTGCGGCGCTCCGTCGCCATCCTCCAGCACGTTGAAGATGAGATAGGAAGCGCCTTCGTACCACAGGTCGGCGGCGGCGGCGCCGAAGTTCTCCGCCGGCGCGGCGAGGTCGGCACAGGAGGTGTCCTCGGCTTCGAGAGCCGCCAACACACCGGCGAGGACCGCCGCCGCCTCGACGAGGTGCCCGTACCGCAGGCACAGGTCGGGCACCGTGGTCAGGACGATGGAGTCCGCCACGCTGCGCCCGGTCGTCTCGTGGAGCCAGACGGCCGATCGTACCTCTCCGAACTCATCAATCTCAGAAAATCGCACCGCGTTGCTGCACCCGGCGAGCAAGAGGAGCAGGGTCGCCATCCTCGGTGCTGGCCGGGAGTGCATCGTCACGGCGCGGCCGCCGGCGTCATCGCAATAGCGAGACTGTCCCGGTCTGTCTCGGTGTACCAAGGGCCGCTGGCGCCGCCCGGCTCGCCTTCCTCGTTGAGGGTACCGTCGCCGTCGAGGTCAACCCACGCCCAGATGTACAGGGTCTTGTAGGCCGGGACCGAGAGGGTGTACTCGACTGCCCCGGCCGACAGGTCTGCGCCGGCGTAGGCCGTCCAAGCGTACTCGTGGTCGAGCGTCGCGATGTCGGCGACGCCCGCGTGCCGTTGCGCCACGAGGTAGAGCACGGCCTCAGGGGGATACCTCTCAAAGCCGCCGGGGTCACTCACGGTCCCGGAGAGCGTGATGAGCGGCGCTGCGGTGGTGAACGCCCCGTCAAATGGCACCTCGATGTGGATATCGTTGATGTCAACGTCGCCGATGTCGATGGGGTTCTGGGCCACTCCGTCCCAAACCCAGGTGCCCCAGGCGTCTGCCGGGTCGAACAGTCCGTTCCCATTGGTGTCGCAAGCGCCCGAGAGCTGCATCCGCCCGTCGTCGGCGAGGACCTCCACCGACCAGGCCCGGTTGCCAGGCTCGAGGCCCAGCGCGCTGAAGTACGTCCAGTAATAGGGTCCGTACCCGTTCTCGCTGAACAGCATGGTCGCGCAGTCGCCGGCGGAGACGGCGTCGATCGCGGCGTCGCCCGTGATGGTGACGAAGGAATCCGGTCCGTTCTCGTTGTCTCCCAAGGCCTCCGTCGCGTTTTCCAGCGCCTCCTCCAGGGCTTCGGCGATCTCCGCGGGGGGGACCGCCCCATCGCCGGTCGGGTCCCTATCGTCGCCACCTTCGTCGGGCGCGTTCCACGGAACGGTGATGTAGAGGCCGATTCCGTCAACGACCGCACCCTGAGGATCCAGCACCTGTCCACCGGACACCGTCAGCAACTGGTGCCAAAGCGCGGACGGCTCCGCGATCCCGATGATCCCGTCGTCCAACTCGTCGAGGACCGCCTCCACTTGGAACGGCCCCGTCCCGAGCTCGCTGAAGTCGAGCGTCCATGCGTTGCTGCCGATCTCCGGCTCCAGGATGGCCACCTCATCCTCATCGAGGCGCGCGCCGGTGAATGGGTCGATGCCAAAGGCGGCGACCCAGAGGGCGCCGAACGGGAAAACCCCGTGGTTGGCCTCCTCCCAGTCGAGCTCCACCAGCGCACCACCTTCGTCCACGTAGGCCGGGATCACCGAGACTGTGCCGTGAAAGCTCGAGTCCAATTCCGGATCCGAGAAGCTGTCGGGCTCCGATGGGGATTGCCACAGCAGATCGTCCATGCACGCAGTGAGGAGCAGGAGGGGCAAACAGGACGCAATCGGTCCATTCGGGCGGAGCATGGGGCACCTCGGTCTCAACGCGGAATCGGAACGTTGTAGCGGGCGCATCCAACCGCTGGGCTTGTCGTAAACACGGCGCACGAACGGGCAAGTCAGGGGGGATAGGACGATGACCGTCCAGACGCCCTCACTTCACCCCGATCTCCGGCGCTCCGTCCCCGTCGAGGTCGCCGAGGCGACCGATCGCATCGCGGCCGGGGGCCGCGGCGGGGGGCCGCCAGCCTCGATATACGGCCGGGCATGGCCACATTCGAAGTTGTCTCCCTTGTGCCGTCCACGCCAGACCGCGTCTGGGCCGTACTCGCCGACGTTGACCGGTGGGTCGAGTGGGCACCGACGGTCACCGGGGTGACGGCGCTCGGGTCTTCAGGGCTCCGCGTCGGTGCCCAGTATCGGCTGGTTCAACCCAAGCTCCAGCCGGCGGTGTGGACGGTGGATGCGCTCGAGCCGGGGCGGAGCTTCTCCTGGGTCAGCGCCTCGCCGGGGATGCGAACGCTGGCCTTCCATCTCGTCGAACCGGTGGAGGGGGGCACCCGCCTCACACTCCGGATCGAACTCTCTGGGGCGATGGCGTGGTTGGGAGGGTGGTTGGGCGGCGCGACCATCCGCTCGTACATGCAGCAGGAGGCGGAGGCCCTCGCCCGGCGAGTGGCCACCTGACCCGACCTGTAGACGCTCGCGAAAATCGCCATACCCTTGCTCACCCGAACAAGGCCACCCCGTCTGCACCTACGATGTAGGCGGCATCGGAGTCCCCGCTCAAAAGCGGGTGGCTCAAGTTTGGTGAGCGCTCCGCTGACGATTCGGGTAAGCGGCGTCACGCTCCAGGACGCGAACGCCAGCCCCAGCAACAGCCGCCGTGGAAACAGCCTCGACAACGCGGCCATGGAGAGCTCGAATGCGAGGCTCAAGCGCGAGCTCGGCGAGGTGTTCGACAGCCTGGGAGACGCCCACCCAGCTCGCCGCGGGAGCTCAACTCCCCGGAACCGGGTGGATCTGGGTCAGCAGCGGCGCGCCCCGAACCTTCAGCGCCGTGACCTTTCCGCTGGCGAACATGAGGTAATGCTCGCGGCTCTGAATGAACTCCGTGCTCGTCCGCCCACCCGCTTCCACCAAAACCGAGTAGTTCTCCGACACCTCGGCGCGCTGCAAAGGACCCACCGGCCCGGCCAGGCCGACCGCTTCCGGAGGCGCAAATCCATCACCGAATTGCTCCGCTTGATCCGTGAGCTTCCACTCCCAGGTATCATAGGTACATCGGGTTCCTTTCACGGCCACCTTCTGTGTGGTCTCCCGCTCACACAGCTCAACCGTACGCCCAAGCTCCGAGGGGGAACACCGGCCAGCGGAGACCGCGTACTGGGAGCACGTGCCCGTTGAACACTTGCGCGCCACCGTCACCTCCCTGGTGTCGCACGTCGCTTGAGCGCAGTCCCGAACATTCTGGCGCCCCCCCCGCTCGCCCGCGCCGTCGATCGGCATCACCGCGGGAACCTCCTCCCGGTCGGGGACGCAGCCCGACTGCGTGACTTGCGTGTACGTCCACCGGTTGGCGGCGATCCGCCAGGTTCCCGTGGCCGTTCCGGTGACGACCTGATCACTGCACGCCGACATGAGCAGCGCGAGCGCGAGTGCGATGGCCATGCGGGATGATAACGTGGGCGACAGCAGCGGAGCCGAGTTGAGAGACGACATCGCCGAACTCCGTCTGGCCCTCCGGGGCATTTTTTTGGCGCGCCGCCTGCTTGTCTGGCGACCGGAAGCGGGTGTACTTTCTCCGCGTGTGCCTTCCGCCGTGCCGTTCATGCTCCATATCGTCGCTGGAGAATATTACATATGATCTCTGTCTACGCCGGTTTACTGCCCATCGTGCTGCTCCTCTGGGGTTGTGATCCGGCCGAACCGCTCGGTCCCGATGACCGGTGCAACTTCACCTACTTCCGCGATGCAGATGGGGACACGTTTGGGGACGCGGCGACGACCAAGGTGGCGTGCTCCGTCCCTCCTGGGTACGTTGAGGACAATACCGATTGCGACGACGCCGATGGGAACGTGAGCCCCGGCTCGGCCGAGGCGTGCAACTCGGTGGACGACGACTGCGACTCGCTGGTGGACGACGCCGACGACGCCGTTGACCCGAGCACGGCGCAAGAGTGGCACCTGGACATGGATGGGGACGGATACGGCAGCGCGCTTGCGACCTATGCCTGCCGGGCTCCGGAGGGCATCGTGGATGACGACTCCGATTGTGATGACACCAGCGCGCTCGTGAACCCCGCCGCGCTCGAGGTATGCAACGGTGCGGACGACGATTGCGACGGACTTGTGGACGATGCAGACGCGTCCCTGGACGCATCTTGCTTCTTGCCCCCAATGTCCGGCTCGCGTCACGTGGTATTTGGCGAATCCGAGCACAGCTCCGATCCGCCCTGCGACCTCTGGTGGGCGTTTGAGGCCACGCCCACGGCGGCCCGATGTCCCACGTGCGACTACGGCTTCGACGTTGTGAATACCTACCTCCCCGCGGCGAGCAGCGACAACGGCACGTGCGGACCGTACATTGGCGACTTCACGACGACCATCTCGTTCGACAACTACGAATGGCGCGTGTTTAGGTATGAGGATTCGGGCTGGCAATTCCCCGACGCCGGCTACACCGGTTATTTCGGTGCCCAGGTGTCGGAAGCTGGAGGATACTACGTCCTCGGCGAGGTGGATTGGCCGACCTACGTGGAGATCGGCCCCTACGAGGCCACCGACGCGTACGGGAACACCTACCTCTACCACTTCATGGGGCGCGGCTATGCGAGCGCGCGGACAGAGGCGTACTTCGAGCCGTAGTCTCCACGTGGCCGATATTGATCCCCGGATATCGCCCCGGGCGCCATCGACGGTTGGTCACGACGGAGCCAGCGCGGTCAACGCAGCACCAGCGTGCTGGGTCAGGGGCTCAACGCCCAGGCCCGGACACAGGAACGCGACCTCAGCGTGAGCGATTGGCTCTGCCAGGAAATGGAGGATGCGCGCGTCGCGACGGGCAGTGACGCCGCAGCGATGGCTGTGGGCGGCGTTCTCGCCATCGGTGCTCCCCTGGGATGGGCGCTCGACGCGATGACAGACGGAGAGTCCAGCGGGCACACCTCCGAAACGGTCAACCATCGCCACCGGTAGAATGAGAAACCGACGTGGCCGGCCCCGCTCGGGCCTTCACTTGATGACGTCGACCAGCGCCACGCCCCACTCGACGGCGTGCGGGCCGGAGCGGTCAAACTCGAAAACAGCGGGCTCGGGCAAGGCGCTGTCGCACACCCCCGAATCCGCCACGAGCAGCCACAGCCGTTCGACCGGAAGCGGGGGATCGATGCGGAGCCCCGCGACGTCATCGACGTCAAGCTGGGGGTACACGGTGTAGGCGCCAGCGCGAGGAAGGTCGAAGCGCCAGCCCTCGACGAAGTCGTCTACCTCAGCGGCGTTGAACCCGTATCGTTCGAGGATCGCCGCCATCCCGTACACCGCCTCCAGCGGCTCGGCGTCGAGGCACCAGCCCTCGTGGCGCTGGAAGCTCGTCACTTGGCGGGGCAGGAGCGTGGCCTCGTAGAACAAGAAGGGCGCCGGGCCCTTGTGAGTGACAAATCGACCATCCGGCATGGCGACGCCGCGCCAGCCGCGCTCGTACGGTGGTTCACTGGCGAAGATGCGCTGTCGCGGGTCGACCTCGACCCGCACCGTCGTGCGGGTGGGTTGCGACGGGTAGAGGTAGAGGTTGGGCTTGTCAATTGTGTCGCAGTCGCTGTCGATTTCGAGATCCACCGTAACAACCTCGCGCGCCACCACGTCGGCCCAGCTGGAATCGTCGCAACCAGCGGAGAAGGCCGCGAAGGTATAGGTACCCTCCGCGAGGCACATCGCGTACGATCCATCGGCGGAGCTCACGTCGACGCGGGCGACGGACTCCCGATCGACGTACGCCTCCACGTAAGCCGCACGCGGCAGCTCGCCATCGACCGTAACGACACCGGTCACCTCCCCCTCGTCGTCCGCGCACGGCCAAGCGTCCACCTTGCCGGTGTCCCCCGTATCGCCTGTTTCCTTGCCTCCTTCGCCCGAAATCGGCGCGCACGCCAGCGAAAGAACCGACAACCACATGGAGAGCTCCTCGGGTAGGCGAGAGAATACCACGGGCAACAGCCGGTCCGCAGCACCTACCCCAACGGCCACACGCCGCTTTCGGCACCGCGGTCGGCGCGCGGTGGCGCGCGACGCTGGGCGGTTCGCGAGCTCCGCTGGAACAGGTCTTCAAACTCGTCGAACACCAGGATTCCGTCGCCACCGCCAAACAACCGTTGACCCAACAGCAAGGAGCTCAGTCGCTCCCGCGGCGAGGCTGCGTCGCCATCGCTGTCGGCGATGCCGGCTGCGTGGAGGCGCACGCCGAGCTCCCGGGCAATCAGCGATGCAGGCGCCGATTTTCCCGTTCCCGTGGGCCCAACCAGCAGCGCGTTCACGCCCCGCTGACGCCGCACCACCGCGGCACCGAGGATGGCCCTGACCGTCGAAACTTCGGCGTGCATGTGCGCGAAGTCGGTGATCGCGAGATGGGTGGCCTTGGCCTCGGGCAAGAAGTGACGGGTGAACACGTCGGCGGTGAGCGCCGGCATCGTGAGCAGGTCGCCCAACCCCTGCTTGAAGCTGAAGCGATCGTCGACGGAGCACGCGCGCTCCTGCAGGCTCACCAGCCCGCTGCTGACCAGGCGCCCGCTCGGGGCGAGTACGCGACGGACATCGCCTTCCGGCTGCATCGCGCACATCGCCACCAGGGTGTGCGCCTGCGCCATCGCGTACTCGCCGGCGTGGCACGCGAACTTGTTGAACCCGGAGTCCTCGGCGAGGGTGGCGACGAACTGGAGCACCGCGCGCTCCAGCGCGTCCAGTCCGAACAAGTCGCCGATCAAGGCCAGGTTCGACCGGGCGGGCTCCTCCGGCGCCCCCCGGACGGGCGGGGTCGGGGTTCTCGCGGAAGAACTTCCAGCACGCCCACTGAATCCGATCCTGCGACGTACAGGATGCAGGGATGCGCGGATCCGCTTTGCGGGCGAAGTCCAGCACGAGATCCGCGAGCGGGTTGCCGATCAGCGCGAACGTGTGCGGCGAGTCGGCGCCTACCCCCAGCGTACAATTCTGGGCATAGTCGCGGCCGAGCGCCCAGAAGTGGCCCGCCAAGAGGGGGCTCGCGCGGATACCCCGCTTTTTACGAAGGGACTTCGGACGTCTCGGGAGCGTGGCCATGGCTTCACTGCTGGGGTGGAGCCAGAGAGAGGGCCGGGGTGGGACATGCGGGGTCACGGGTTCGGCGTCCTTCGATACTCGCCGCCAACCTCGTAAAGGGCATGGCGGATCTGGCCGAGCGACGCCACCCGTTCGGTGTTCATCAGCTCGTCGACCAGGTCGCCGCAGTCGAGCGCCACCTGGCGCAAGCGGGCGAGGGCGGCCCGCGCTTCGGGAGCGTGTTTGGCGTGGAATGCGGCCACCGTGTCGATCTGGGCGTGCTTCTCCGCGTCTGCGCTGCCGCCAAGCTCGACCTTTGGGGGCTCCCAGCTCCCGCCGGGGGTGGCGGAATACTGGAAGGGTTGATGCCGATGTTCGCCCGCGGGCGCGCGGGCGTCCGCGGTAGCACAGAGCCGCACCGAACGATGTTACGCTCGCTGAACATTCGGGGCCGCCATGTCAGACGACGACTCGCCGGTGGTGAAAAACCTCTTTCCGGGCGCCCTGCCGCACATCGCAGGCTGGGGCCGCGGCCGTCTGGAATCGCGCTCGAAGGTGCCCCATTCGTCGCAAGCACTGTGTGTAAGTGTGTGGGGAGCGATTGCGCAGCTACCAGATCGCGGGCAGATCATGTCGTCAATCCTGAGCCAAGCCCACATCGACCTGAAGGTGAGTGGTTCGCCCGAAGTTGCGTGCGAAGTTCGTGGGGAGTGGGACTTACTCCGAGAGCGAGGCGGAAGCAATCCGACTTGCCCGGACGTCGTCGTGAAGTGGGCCGGTGAGGCGGTTCTCACGATAGAGAGCAAGTTCACGGAACATCTCGGTGCATGCAGCCAGCCCGTCGCCAAAAGGCGCGGGGATCGTGTACTTCCTGCTTCGTGCAACGGAAACTACGCCGCACACTCAGACCTTCGGCGGCCCGAGGTCTCCGCATGTTGCCGATTGACGGTGCAAGAAGGCGCGAGGCAGGCGCGGCGCTATTGGGCGATTGCTCCCCAATTGTTTACGCCAAAGTCCCTCGAGCCGGGACAGTCCCCGTGCCCGTTCAAGGGCGGCGCATACCAGTTGATGCGAAACCTAAGCTTTGCGGCTGCGCTTGGGGAACGAGACAGTTTCGCGACGCGCGGCTTCCTCCTCGCATACGTGAAAGGCTCGGCGTCCGCAGAGGCCACGGAAAAGACATTTTCAGCGTTCGAGGGCATGCTGCTCCAAGACGTGCGCGGGCGGGTTGGCAAGATTACCTACGAGCAGATTGCGTCGCTTCTCCACGCACACGGCGCGCCTCAGACTTTTGCGCTCGCGACATGGCTGCGGGCGAGGCTGCGGGCGGTGTTACCCGACGAGGCGTGACCGAGCCGACCCAGTGCGCGGTCACGTCGGCGGTTTAAGGTGCGGCCAAACTGGGTATAGGGTGGATGAACGGCATGGCGGCTGGCACACGCCGACACCGTACACCAGCTTCGGGCGCTGAAGCAAGCCCTTGAGCCGCGAAAAACGTCGCTATGGGAGTCAAACACTGAGGGTCAGGCGCAGCTCCGCCTCCGGCCCCGTCTACGCTGGCGCGCAGCCCCCCCCCTCACGGCGCGCTTTGCGCGCGCCTCCGGGGGCCGGGCTCCGCGAACTACCGGCCTTGTCGGCCGGTGCCCTCGCAGCGCTCGGGCCGTTCGCTCCGCGACGCCTTCGGCGTCCGGTCATCGCCCCCGGTGGGAGGCCGAGGCGGCCCGGTGGAGCGCAGCAGGCTCGTCGTGATCGTCAACGCCGCAGGGAAGCCCTCGACAACCGTCCGCAGGCGCATTCGCTTGCCACAGTCAGGCTATTCCCAGCCGTCAACGCCGAACGCCCTCTTTGGAAGCTCGGCCCATCCCAGCGGCGCGTCGTCGGGGAGCTTGTCGCGCCCGCGCTTCGCGTTCCGCATCGGTCGAGCTGGGCACCGTGGGCACGACCTCCCCCCTCCAGGCTGCATTGCCAGCCAGGATGCCGGCGTAGCGGAGCTGGTTGGCTCGAAAAGGGGGCACCAAGGCCGCGAGCCGCTCCGTCAGCTCCAACGGCTGCCGGAATTGATCGCGGCCGTGGAAGGCAGGTGCGCTCATCTTGACACCCACCCTGACGAGCTCCGGCAGCTCAGCTCGATCAGGGTGTTGCCGCCCACTCAACGTAGGTCCCCAAGTCAAGCACTTCGCGCTGTGCGATGGAAACGGCGCGGCACGGCAGGTGCACGTCGACCAAATCCCCCCGCTGGACCGTGCCGGCCGGATTCACCATTTGGAACGTGCTTGCCTCTCGAGCGCAGTTACCCCGCTCGTCGCACACTGGGCGATCAACGTACGCCGTCGAAAGTGCCACGACCCCATGTGACCCCAGCGACACGAGCTCGCTGGGCTCGCTCCGCTTGTCCGCGTTCGCGTCCGACCACAACAACAATCGAGCGAAGGCAGGATCGACCGCGTCCACCTCGCCATCCCCGTTCGCGTCCAGCGCGGTGAGCGCCTCAAACCCGTTGTGGGCCGTTTCTCCGTTGGGAAGCCGCGTGGCGTTGCCAAACAGCTCCCGTGCGGAGCCGATCACCCCATCACGGTCGACGTCGAGCGCCAGCCATGGCGTTTCGGCCGCCGGCCAGTCCGTAATGGAGCACCGCGGCCCGAGCGCAAATTCGGCTGGATTGGGGCGGTATTCGGTCCTTCCGGGCCGGAACCGCAGTAGCAGCGGCGTGTCGGGCGAGTCCGCGCGCCAAACCGGCACGCCCGACGAGTCAATCGTGCAGGTTCCCCCGCTCTGATGCTCATCCGGCCTACACTCCCACTCGTCGCATTCCCCCCAAGTCGGCTCATCAGAAGCGTGACTCAAACAAACCCGGAAAGCCCCTTCATCGCCTCCCTCACAATCAACCGTCTCCCCTTTCTCCTCACAGGGATCGCCCTCAGCGACGATGTCCGCTTCGTCCTCCGCGGCGCAGCCTGCAGCGAGAAGAAGCACGGCAAATTCCCATGAGATGGCCATACCAGACTCTACCACAGGAAGGCGGGACCCGTCTCTCCTTGATCAGGGGGTGCCATCGCACCCCTGCCCCAACGAGAGCCAAGCGGGGCAAGCGCCCGCCACCGGCCGGGCTTGCGTGGATCGCTTTTTGGAATTCAGCAGGTTGTACTGTTGGCGAACCTCGCCAAGTCCGCGGCGGCGGCCCAAAACGGGGCCGGCGGGCTCTCGTTGCGCATGGGGTGGGGGCCCACCCAGGGGGCAACGGGAGTCAGGGGT
The DNA here is from genome assembly GCA_014191855.1 of Deltaproteobacteria bacterium. Classification (GTDB taxonomy): domain Bacteria; phylum Myxococcota_A; class UBA796; order UBA796; family SXON01; genus SXON01. The sequence goes on along the minus strand of BJHF01000062.1, from coordinate 20,336 downwards.
CGCGACCGCGCGACCGATCCCCCGGCTGCGGCGTCGCGCTCGAAGCTCGGCGGTGGAGGGCGATTGCGGAGCGGCCGGCGACGGGACTGGCGGCCGCCCTCGGACGTTCGCCGCTGCTCGACGTTCGCCGCTGCTTTTATTTCCGTCAGGAGGAATATGGCGGGCTTATTCCTCGAACGACGGCCTGTCCGTGGGCAGGCGCTCGTATCGGGGCGGGAATTCGTCCGGCGCGAGCCGGGACAGGTGTTCTACAGCGACTTGCAGGTTCGGGTCGCCGTGGAGGCGCAATTGCCAGCCGAGTCGAGCGGCGGTTCGGAACGCGGAGAGCGCCTTCTCGCGCTGGCTGTAGACGGGACAGCCGCTCGCGAGGGAACCGACCGGCGCGGGCAGGTTCGGCCCCGAGACAACGGGCTCCGCGCGCAGCCAAGCGTCTGCCGCTTCGTACACCAGCCCGATGCGCACGAGCGCGGCGATTCCTGGGCGACCCGCGCCCACGTTCACCACCTCGACCAGCTGCGCTTCAAGCGCGTCCCGCGCCTGGGCCCAGCGCGAAAAATCGCCGTTGCTGACATCGTCGCGTCGGGCCGGCCAAGCGAGCCACGCCCGATAGTCGGCGTCTGTAGTCTGGAATCGCGCCCAACCCTCGGCTTCGCGCGCGCCATCGTCGTCCCCCGCGTTGACGACCAGCCCGCCGATCCCCGTGGAGAGCTCCGCGCTCAGGCCGGTGGTGCCGGGGTGGAGCGCGCAGGCCGAACGGAGGAGCAGCACCGTCGTACGGTAGCCCACTCCGTCCCCGTCGAGGTCCCCGAGGCAACCGATCGAGATCGCAGGTCACCCCGTCCAGGCTCGCGCGGGCGACATCCCTGGGGGAGATCACGAGCGTCCCCGTGCCACCGCAGGCCAGTGGTCCGAGCAACACTATCAGCAGGCCAGCGGCAGGCGGGAAGCGTGATCGCACAGCGAACCTACGTTTGGTGAGCCCAACCCGCCCGGCGAAGCCGCGATGGCAGGCGACGCCCGCCCCCCAAAAGGGACGTGGCCGCTGCCATCGCCCAGACGATCGCGATGATCGTCCTGACCCTTTCTTGCGGGGATGGCGCACGTGGCTAACCATGACTAAACTAACCGAACCATGTCCACCACGCCGACGCCGATCCACGCTGCCAAAACGCAACTTTCCCGGCTCATCGAACGCGCGCTCGCTGGCGAAGACATCGTGATCTCACGAGGTTCCCGGCCCGTCGTTCGGCTGGTTCCCGTGGAGGCGGTCGCGCCGCTGCGTCGGTTCGGGGCCATGCGCGGGCAGCTCGTGATCGATGATCGCTTCTTCGACCCCCTTCCGGAGGAGGAGCTCGTCGCCTGGGAGGGCGGGAAGTGACGTTCTTATTGGATACCCACGCATTGTTGTGGTGGCTGGCCGGCGACGAACGACTCTCTCTCCGCGGCCGCGAGTTGATGGGAAACACCGATTCGAAGGTGATCGTGAGCGCCGCATCCGCGTGGGAGATCTGCACGAAGGCGCGATTGGGCAAGCTGCCGGGTGGAGAGGCCTTGGCCTCGGATGTACGCTCGGCGGTTAGCAGCCAAGGATTCACCCAGTTGGACATCACCTTTGCGCATGCGGAGCGGGCAGCGCGCCTACCAGGACTGCACCGTGATCCGTTCGACCGCATGCTGGCGGCGCAGGCTCAGGAGTTGGATGTCCCGATTCTCAGCACCGATGCGCTGCTGGACGGCTTTGGAGTGCGGCGCATTTGGTGAGGGGGACGGCCGGCGAAGCCGCGATGGCAGGCGACGCCCGCCCCAAAAAAGGGAACTGGCCGCTGCCATCGCCCGTACGATGGTCATGATCGTCCCGACCCCTTCTTCGCTACTCGGCCTCGCCCCACGTCGCTGCCGTTCCCTGCGATTCCCAAGCATTGCAGCCGCCGGTGGTGCAGCTTGGGTCCTCCCAACCACTGCCTTTCAGCGTGAGCTGGCCGCTGCCCGCCGTCGGCGAAACCAGGCCGCTAAGCTCCGCGCTCAGCGTCTCGTACTCCACGCCGGCTTCGGCGTAGTCCCACACCTCGAACGTGCCCATCATGGGGGAGTCGTTGAGGTCCTGGGTGAACGTGGCGGCATCAACCGCAGTCACGACCAACGGGGTCGGCAGGTTTTCGTTGAAGACCCCGTCTTCGGTGATAAAGCCCAGCCAAACGTCGATCTCGAAGCGGTCGGCGCAGGTCGTTTCGCCGTCGAAGCCGGCCCCGGAATCGCCGGCCTCGAGTTCGCTGTCGAGGTAGCGCACCTCGCCGTCCTCCCAGGCGACCTGCACGGTGAGGGCCGTTTCCGTCCCGCCGACAGTCCACGAAAGGGTCGAGGAGAAGGGCCCCGCCAAGGCCGCAAGTGCGTCGGCGGCGGAGAAGCCAAGCGCGGGCACGTCTGTGGGTGCGATCACGCTCGTGGTGTCGGCGCACGTCGGCCCTTGGTCAAGCGAGCTCGATCCCCCTGCGCAGCCCACAAGGGCGACGAAGATCGGGAACAACCGGCACGAACGGGAGGATGAGCGGAAATTCATGGTCGAGCACCAGCGCTCCACAACATAGCCGCAAAAAGATGGACCCCTGATTCGAGAACAAGGGAGGCCGGGCGACCGAAGTGGGCGGCGAAGGAGATCCTCAGCCCCGAACCACCGTCACCGCATGGCCGGCCGGCGTCGTGATCGCCTCCGCTGTCGTTCGTTCCTCGATCGGCGGCTGCCCCGTGCGCCGATCGAACACAACGAGCCACCCGGTGGCCACGCCGATTCGCGACAAGTAGGCGTCGATCTGGGTGATTCCTTCGGCGAGCGGATCCCGGCGCCCGTCGCGCCACACCTTGAGCTCGATGCCGAGGCGCACATCCCCATAACGGAGGTTCAAGTCCATCCGGCCGGTGCCCGCGGCGAACTCGCGGTCAAGCGAGCCGCCTCCGTTGCACACCCGGTGCAGCCACGCCATCAGCACGAGGTGCGGCGCGATCTCGTGGTACGGCGAAGCGCCCATGAGCGGCTCGCCATGCTGTCGCCAGAAGGCGAGGAATCCCGCCAATAAACGATCCAGATCGAGGCGGCCCGCCGAATCGAGCCAGGGGTGGGTCGCCGCGGGCAGCGAAACCTCGATGGTGTTCGCCAACGCACGCGGGAATGCGTCGCTGTACATCGGATTGGCGATCTGCAATACCTGGCCTTCTCCCAGACGAATCAGCCCGAGCTCCATCACATAGGCAAGGTCGTCTTCGGAGACCGCCGGCAGCGGCTCCCCCGCCATCAGCGGCTGGATGATGCGGCGAACACGATCTTCCCGAAGCCGGCTTGCGAGGCTCTGAAGGTGGGTGTCGCGCCGGCGCACGAGGGTCTCTTTCGCATCGTTGATGTGGGCAACCGTCACGGCCTCCGTGCGGTCAGGAACGAGCACGGTCGTGGCCTCGCGAGCCAGCGCGTTGACCAGCCAGGGCTGCCCGCGGGTGAGGTCCCAGGCCCGGTCGACCACCCCCTCCGCGAACACCTGGCCCGTTTCAGCCGTGTGCTGCGCGTACAATTCCCCGACTTCGTCGCGGGTGAAGCTCTGCATCGTCAGCGAGCCGGCGGAGATGTTGAACGGCGAGCCCGCGCCGCTCCGGCCGGTCCCGCCGGAGGTCACCACGTAGTCCTTGAGATCGCGCAGGCCGATGAGGCCGAGCGACCAGGGAAACCCTTCGGGGCGGTTGACGTGGCCGTCGCGAAGCTGGCGCAGTACCGAGCCGAGCACCTCCGGTGCCAGCCCATCCACCTCGTCGAGGAACACCACGAGCGGGCGCGGACACGCGAGGCTCCAGGCCTCAAGCGCATCCCGAATGGCGGCAGCAGGCTCGCTTACTGGCCACGGAGGCGGGCGAAGCTCGGGGGGCAGGAACGCGTTCGCACGACCCCGCCACGCGCCCAACATGGCAGGAATCGCCCGTTCAAGGTCCTCAAAGGGGGTGCCCGTCTCGCACGACACGGTCACGGCTGCGAACTGCCCTTCGGAGGTAAGCTCGCGCGCCAGGGCCAGCAGCGCCGTCGTCTTGCCAACCTGACGCTGCGCGTGGAGCACGAAGTAATGCCGCCCCTCAACCATCGCGCGCACGCCCGGCACTCGCGCGGCAGGGGCCAGCATGTAGTGGATGTCCGGCTGACACGGACCTGCGGTGTTGAATTGCCGGGGCATCGGCCCCGCTAACCCGCTAACCGCCCCCCCGTGCCGCCCTCGCCCCCGCCCCTCCCCATCGATGCCGTGCTCCCGGAGGTGCTCGCCGCGCTGCGCACGCACGGCGCTGTCGTGCTCGAAGCGCCGCCGGGAACAGGGAAAACCACTCGCGTTCCCATCGCGATCGCGCGCGAGGTGGCGGGGCAGGTTTGGGTGCTGGAGCCGCGTCGGGTGGCGGCACGCGCGGCGGCGCAACGGGTGAGCGAGGAGCTTGGGGAGCCGGTCGGGCGCACCGTCGGGTACGCGATGCGGCTCGACCGGAAGGAGTCGCCCGACACGCGGGTGCTCTACGTCACGGAGGCGCTGCTCACGCGGCGACTCGATGAGTTTTCAGGGATCGACGCCGTGATCCTCGATGAGTTCCACGAGCGCTCGATCCACACCGACGTGGCGCTGGCGTGGTGCAAGGCCTTGCGAAAACGGCGCCCGGCGCTGAAGCTCGTCGTGATGTCGGCGACGCTCGATGGCGAAGCGATCGCGCGGTTCCTCGGGTGCCCGCGCGTGCGGGCCGAAGGGACGCTTTTCCCGGTTACGCACACCTATTTTGACCGAAAGGACGATCGCCCGGTCGAGGTGCGAGTGTCGGCCGCCGTGCGGGTCGTTGAGGGCGACGTATTGGCGTTCCTCCCCGGGATCGGCGAGATCGAGCGCTGCGCCGCGCTGCTCGCCGATCTCGACGTGTACCCGCTGCACGGGGAGCTCGACGGCCCGACGCAGGACCGCGCGTTGCGGGCGCCAAAGCGGGGGCCCGATGCGCCAAAGCGCGTGGTCCTGGCGACCAACGTGGCGGAGACCAGCGTAACCGTCGAGGGCATCCGCACGGTCGTCGACTGCGGCCTCGTACGCCAACCCGCTTACGATGCATGGTCGGGGCTGGCGACGCTCGATCTCGTGCCGATCGCTCGCGACTCCGCCACCCAACGCGCCGGCCGCGCCGGCCGGCTCGGCCCGGGACACTGCTTCCACCTCTACAGCCGCGCCGACCTCGACTCCCGGCCGCCACAAACGCCGCCAGAGATCCGACGCATCGACCTCGCGGCGACGGTACTTGCGCTGGGCGGTCAGGAGCTGGAATGGTTTGAAGCGCCGCCCGCCGGCCCGTGGAAAGCGGCGGTGGCGCTGTTGACTCGGATCGGGGGGATCTCCGGCGGGGAACGAACCGAGATTGGCGAAGCCATGGCGCGACTGCCGCTCCCGCCGCGGCTGGCGCGGGTGTTCATCGAGGCAGCGGCGCTGGGTGTCGGTCGGGAAGGCGCCGGCCTCGTGACCCTGTTCGGCCGGAAGCTGGCGGGTGATCTGGTGCATCGCGCGCTCGACGGGGAGGGCGACGCGCGGGAGCGGCGGCGGCTGGAGGGGATGAGCTCCGATCGCGGTGGCCGGCGCCCCGCGGATCCGGAGCGGGCCCTGCGTCGAGCGTTACTCGCCGGTTTTCCCGACCGGGTGGCGCGCCGAGAGGGCGGGCGCGTTCGTTTCGCAGACGGCGGCTCGGCCGAGTGCGAGGCCGGTCGAGACGGGTACGTGCTGGTCACCGAGGTGGACCGCGTCGGAACGCGGGTGCGCGCGCGGAACATGACCACGATGGAGGAGGACTGGCTGTTGGAGGGGGCGGTGGTGCGCGCGACGATGCGTTGGGTTGGCGAGCGCGTGGAAGTGAAGGAGGAGCTGGTTTTTGGCGAGCTGGTGCTCGACGCTTCGCCGGGCCTGGGAGATCCGGAGGCGGTCGCGAGCCTCCTGTTCGAGCACGCCCGGCCTACGATGCACAAGCTCGTTCCCGACTGGGAGCGGGGCGTGGCTTTGCTCCAGCGCGTTGCGTTCCTCCGGCGCCGCGGGGTCGCGATGCCGGAGCTCGATCTGGAGCTCGCCGCGCGAGCCGCCTGCGCGGGCTGCCGATCCTTCGGCGACCTCGATGGCGCCTCGCTGATCGAAGCCGTGGGCCGCGTGCTCGGGGACCGTACCCTGGTTGATCGACTCGCCCCCGAGACCGTGCGCCTCCCCGGTCGCCCCCGCGCAACCGTGGCTTACGACGCCGACGAACCCTACGTCGAGTCGCGGATGCAGGACTTCTTCGGGCTGGCCGACGGGCCCCGCATCGCGGGCGACTATGCCCTGGTGCTGCACCTGCTCGCGCCGAACAAACGACCCGTCCAAGTAACGCGCGATCTCGCCGGCTTCTGGCAGCGCCACTACCCCGGAATCCGCAAGGAGCTGATGCGACGCTACCCGCGCCACGGCTGGCCAGAGGATCCACGAACCGCGCCGCCTCCTCAGCGCTGAGGCTGGTGCGCCCCCTCCCCTCCGGATAGCGACCGCCGATGTCCGAAGTGAGCACGGCTGAAACGACGATGACGCGCGGCGAGGCCACCCTCGCCGTAAGCAGCTTTGAACGCCCCATCGAGCGCCGCTACCAGGACCCGGTGGACCTGATCTGGATCGCGACCGCAAAGCGCCTGGGCCTCACCATTCGCCGCAACCCCGCGATCTTTTCGGCCACGGACGGCAAGGGTCTTCTGGAGCTGGGCCCGCTGAGCACCCTCGACGCCGACGACTCCACCGCCCAGATGATCTTCCACGAGCTCTGCCACTGGATCACCAACGGAGTCGCCAGCTTCCACGAGCGAGACTGGGGTTTTGCCCTCGACGCGGAGCTCGACTGGCGCGAGCACGCCTGCCTGCGGCTGCAAGCCGCGCTTGCCGACACCCACGGGCTGCGTACCGCACTCGCCCCCACCAGCCAATTCCGCAAGTACTACGATGAGATCCCGGCCGACCCCTTCGGCCCGGTGCCGGGATGGCCGTGCGAGGACCTCGTGGTCCCGCACGCGTTCAACTCCTTCGTGCGGGCGCAGGCAGCGCCCTGGGGCGAGCCCCTCGCGGCCGTCCTGGCCGCCCACGCCTCGATCCGCGATGCGGTGACGCCGTTCCTGCCCGACTACGCCACCGACATCCCCGACGATCCGCTGCCGAGCCTCTGGAAGGCGTAGGCTCGCGTGGCCAGATCGGCCCGCGGTGCGTACGTTCGCGCCCGTGCCCGTGTACCGCCTCATCGAGGACATCGTCTTCCCCCCTCCTGCGCACGCGGAGCAGGGTTTGCTGTGCGTGGGCGGGGACCTTCGCCCGGAGCGGCTGGTCGCGGCGTACCAGCAGGGGATCTTCCCGTGGTACAGCGAGGGCGAGCCGATCTGGTGGCACTCGCCCGATCCGCGCTTTGTGCTCCTGCCGGAGAAGCTCCACGTTCACCGCTCGTTGGGCAAGGTGATCGGGCAGCGGCGCTTCGAGATCCGCTTTGACACTGCGTTTGCGGACGTGATCAAGCGCTGTGGCCAGAAGCGGCGCCCGGGCCAGCGCGGCACGTGGATCACCCGCGACATGCAGGCGGCGTTCAACCGGCTGCACGAGCTTGGGTTGGCGCACAGCGCGGAGGCCTGGCAGGACGGCAAGCTCGTCGGCGGGCTCTACGGGGTTTCGCTGGGGCAGATGTACTTCGGCGAGAGCATGTTCGCCGATGTGGACGACGCCTCGAAGGTGGCGTTCGTCGCGCTCGTGCGGTGGATGCAGGCGCGCGGGATTCTCCTCGTAGACAGCCAGGTTCGCACGGATCACGTTGCCCGCTTCGGGGGCGAGGAGTGGCCGCGGGAGCAGTACCTGGAGCGGCTGGCCTCGTTGGTGCACCACCCGAACCTGCGGGGGCCTTGGCGGATTGAGGCGGGGGATTTGGCTTTGGAGCGGTAGGGGTGGGGGGTGTCAGGAGTGGGCGATCCAGGGCGGAGTGTCGCTGATCGGCAACGCGATGAGCGAGCCGTCGTTGGCGGCGGCGAACCAGAGGAAGCGATCTCCGTCGGTGGCGGCTGCAAAGGGGGCTCCCGCTCGTCGGCGCAGAGCCTCCAGACGATTCCTCACTTCGCTGGGAATGTCGCCCACGGACTCGTAGCCGGAGCCGCAATGAACCATCGCTATTGCCAGCAGCTCAAAGTGCTCTCCTACCGCCACCAAGTCGACGTGTGCCGGGCGCGGGCCATCGGGGTCCCACCTCCCCACGCTTAGGTCCATGGCAACTGTATCCACTCCGGACATCTTCCGCATGGTTTGGGCGGCAAATATCTTCGCCGTACTCTCCGCGAGGTCTCGCAGCTCTACAGTCGCGGTCGCACGCTCAGCTTCGGGGACTCCCCGGGCCACCCACTCCAGCGCGTCCCCGTCGAGTGCAAGAGTGCCCCGGCTGCCGTCGAGACTCAGGTAACAACCTTTCCGAGCGGTGGTGTCGAGCACGAACCACAAACCGTCGCGCTCGACGACGAACGGTGAGAGTGTGGTGCCGGCCGGGATGAGGTCGCGGAGGTCCAGGACCAGATTCAAGATGCCCTCTAGGGCCGGAAGGAAGCGCTCTATGGCAAGGGCGTTCGAGGCGACGGTTCCGCGAACATGGGCTAGCTGATTCCGCAGCTCGCCCAACGCGTCCATGTGCATCAGCAGCTGGAGCCCAGCAGTTTTGTAGTCGGCAAGGGCCTGCACGCCTTGGAAGTTGTAGAGCGTGTCGACGAGTGCTCGGGCCGCCCCGCCTAACGAGCCGTCCGTCACTCGGCGCCACTCATTGAAGGAAGGGGCCACGCCGGCGACAGCGCCGACCTGCGCGTAGAGGACCGCAAGGGCTCTCCGCACCAGCTCCGCGCCTTGAATGATCTCGAACGGCTCCACCGTCCTGCGGCGCGCCCACTCGGCGTGTAGCCGGTAGATTCCCGCCAGGTAGGGCGCGAATCCCGAAGGCAACGGCAGCTCGGTCCTGACGGCCTGGACCGGGCGGTCGTTGAGCACCGACTCGAGGATCGCTCCAGGGTCGGCGCCCTCGCACACCAACGCCAGAATGCCGTGTTCGTCGTTCAACGCCCGGGGAAACCGGAGCTCGGTCCTCGTTGATTCGGAGAGCCTGGACAGCGCATCCGTGAGCCGGGCCCGCCCTCTCCCCACCCCGGCGCAGGCCACAAGCGCAACGAGTGCCCGGTCGGTGACGTCCTCGATCGCGTGGAAGGCGAAGACATCGCCATCCAGCCCCGCGAGCGGACCTAGCGAAAAGCTGCGCGCCAGTCGGTCGCCCGCCATCAGCGGGGCGCCCCCCCAGCGGGTCTGCATTCGCTCCCGCAGCGCCTCGGCCATCCCACGGGCGGAGGCGAAGCGATCCTGTCGGTCGGGTTGGGTCGCGCGGCGGATGATGGACAACATGCCGGGCAGGACGTCGTCCAACGACGAGTTGACATCCCCGGTCACCAGGAACTGCAACAGCTTGCCGACCGAGTACACGTCGGCTCGGGCGTCGACGTCGCGCCCCAGGTATCGTTGTTCGGGAGCCATGTAATTGACGGTGCCGACCTCGTCCCGGTAGGTGGTGTTGCCGCCGTCCGATCGATCCAGGGCGATCCCGAAGTCGATGAGCCGCGGTTCGCCGGAAGGGGACAGGATCACGTTTCGCGGTTTCACGTCCCGATGAATGATCCCGCATTTGTGCGCCGACTCGAGCGCATCCAGCAGCTTGATCACCGCCTGCCCCGCCGCGTCGGCTTTCATTTTCCTGAAGGTCTGGACGTGCGCCTCGAGGTCGGTGCCCTCCACGAACTCCATGACGATGTGAGGAACCGGGTCGACGCTGAAGGACTCCACGCGGACGATGTTTGGATGGTTCAACTCGCGCAAGACCCGCGCCTCGCGGGCCATCCGCGCCACCACGGTCGGATAACGAATCAGGTCCGGGTGAAGGATCTTGATGGCGACCATCGGCTCCGGCGGGCGCCCCTTCACGATCCGCCGCGATTTCCAGACCTGGCTCGTGCCTCCATGCCCGATCCGCTGGGGGTCCTGGAAGCCGGGGATCGGAAAGGACGACTCGGAACCGTCCGCATCGAAATGGGGGAGGGCGGAGGGAGGTATGCCCTGCGGCTTGCGAAACCCCGAGGGCTCCCGCTGGAGCAGGCTCATTCGGGCCGTCGCCCCAATCGGCACGTCCCAGCCGGTGGCCGATGGCCCGACCTCCCGCTGCTCGGGCCGGCTGTACAACCAGGCGCCCGCAGTGTTGTCCCATCGGGCAAGGACCCGAACCGCGTAGTCGTGGTTCAGCGCGTCGCGATCGAGCACGACGAAGGGGCGAAGGCAGAGAGCGCGACCATCGGCACCCAGGAGAAACGGCCCGTAGCGGATGACCGCCAACGGCTCGCTGGACGTGAACTGCGGCACGGCGGCGACGCTCTCGCCCACCAAACGCAACGCGGAGACGAGGTATCCGTCCTCTGCCTGCTGGTTGTCCAGGAGCGCCCAAAGGGGGGCCTGCCGAAAGGGGCGCAGTCCCCTACAAATCGCTTGAATCTTGGGCTGGAAGCGCTCGAGGATCTCGACGGCAAGAACGGGACCGGGGAACGGGATCTCCTGATGCGCGCCCTCGTTGCGCTCCTCGATGATCTCCTTGAACGCGAGCGCCAGCTCGGTTCGGCCAGCGTTGTCGCCGAAGGCGTGCGCGAGCTCGGGGAAGAGACAATCGCGCCCCTGCAGTTGATGCCCAAGCTCGAAGGCGGCCCTCGACCAGTCGCCATACTTGGGATCGTGGAGCTTCTTCTCCAGGAGCTCGGCGGCGTGCCCGGCCGGGGACAGGCCGAGCCCCCGCAGTTCGCAATACATCAAAGCCGTCAGAAACCGTAGGGTGACATCCACGAAGCCGAGCGTCGTCGACCAGCGCTCCGCCGGTCCGAGCCCGGGCCCGTGCATACGCACGAAGGCGTGAGCGATTGGATGCGGCGTGCGCGACGCCATTGTCAGGTTGAGGGAGCTGTCGTCCACTGCGAAGGGCCGGCTCGTTTTGCTCATGTGGTGCCGCCATGTAGCGCGAATTCACGATGGGAGCGTGGACCGTACGGTGGCCGGAGCCCGGAGTCCCGGTCCCTACAGCGTAGGCCGCGCTAACCCTTGTCGCGAATCCCCGTTTCGGTGAGTGACGACCATCCTATCGCCGACACCACGCTCAAGCGCCAGCCCGCCGGCGTGGATCGCGCGATGGTGACCCGAGCAAACGACAACGAGGTTTTGCGGCTGGTTGTCTCCTCCATCAGCGCGAGCGCGGAGGTGATGGACATCCAACCAGAGCAGGCTGCAGCACTCCGGCACTTCGCAGCGCCATTGCGCGCGGTTCAGCAGCTTCTTCCGGAGCACCGGCGCGATCACCCGGCTGGAGCGGCCCTGGGCCGAGCCCGGGCGCATATCGATCACCTCCGCGTCACAGGCCGCCTCCGCGACGACGGTGTCCGACACGTCGTGGACCACCCCACGTGGGTCGCCACCCTCGGCGGTGTCCAGGATCACGAAGCGGTAGCGCTCGCCGGTCGCCGGATCGGAGGGTTCCGACTGGTGATGCAGGAACTGCCGCGCGAGCTCGGCGACGAGGACGCCGTCCTCGACCTCCGCCGCGTCCAGCCCCATTTGCGAGCGCATCAACCCGAGCGCCTGTCGCAGGACTTCGAGGTCCGCGGACTGCATATCGAGGACCACTCGTCGCCGCTCAGGGCCGCGCTCGGGCTCCGTCGCCGCATCCGGAGGCAGCCCGCCGGTCTTGGCACACGCGACTTGTTTCTCCAACTCCCGAGAAGGCACCGTGGTGGCGCGGGCGACCCACGCGGCTTCAGTCTCAGGCGTCGCGACCGACACGATCTCCCGGGCTTTGGTCCAACCAAGTTGGCCATCGGCGAGCGCCGCCGCCAGGACTGGCAGGTCGCACAGGTGCCGTCCGATCCGGATCAAGTCGCGGGCCTGACGGACCGGGAGGTCGAGGACGCGGTCGGCGTAATCGAATACCGACGCGTACCCCAGCTCGGCGTACAGGCGTCGATCGGCGAGGTCAGCCAACAACACCGCGAGCTGGTGCTCCGCCTGGCGGTGGCTGCGGCGGTTGGCAAGTAGACGTTCGTGGATGGCGGTGGCTTCTTCGATTCGCATGAAGCTCATGTATCTCGACGCTTTTGTTCAAAATTGCGACCCCAAGGGGGCCGGTTCCGAGCCCTTCGGAGGGTCGCGAAGTCCCCAGGGTGGTCAGCGTGGCTGCCGCGGCCCTCTACAGGCGCGACGCGGGGTGCCGAAGACGAGTCCGAGCCTCGCGGAAACGAACCTACAAACAAACATGTGGAGCCGACGATGAAAATAGTTCCGAGCGACCCACGTGGGGCGGAATCGGCCGTCGCGCTAGCCTCGACGCTCCCCGCCTCAAGCGCGATGCGATGCGGAGCCGGCCTGACGAAGGAGAAAAGGCCGCCCGCATCGCCCCGTCCCCCCTCACCGCCCCCAATCCACCCCCGCAAGCATTTCCAAAAGCCGTCCGCCGCGCTTCGCGTCAATCGCCCGCGCTGCGGCCACCGTCCCGGTAATCCAGGCCCGAAAATCCTCGTGGCCGTCCCGATTCTGGGTCGACGGCCCGTGCACCTGACAGTTGTGCAGGATCGCCCTCAGGCGGTCCCAGCGGTCGCGCGCCAACGCGGGCCGCACGTTCACGACCACGCCCACCACTTCCTGCCGGGCACCTTTCCCAGCGAGGCGGGTCTTACGGAGGTTGACACGGTAACCTTCCTCGATCGCGATCGCGCCGACAAGTACGGAGAAGCGCCGGGCGCGACGAGAGAACTCCGCGTCGCCGGAGAAGCTCAGGTCGTCCGCGTAGCGGGTGTAGGTGGCGCCGACGGCGGCGGCGGCGGCGGCGAGCCGGGTATCGAGGGCGAACGCCGCGAGGTTCGCGAGCGCGGGGGAGGTCGGCGCGCCGGTGGGGAGGTGAGCGTCGCGGAGGCGGCGACGCTGGCGCCACGCCGCGGGGAGGTCGCCACCCCGAGGTTGTTCCGCCAGGATCGCGGCCGGCACCCGGGTGGTGCACAGCCCCGAAAGGCAGTAGGCGACCGGCCTGGGGTAGCCGAGCGCCGCGAAGGTAGCCGCCACACGAGCGGCGCTGACGGAGGCGAAGAAGTCCTCCAGGTCGAGGCTCAGCACCACTTCTCGGCCCACGTGCGGAGCGGCGGCGTCGAGCGTGCTGAAGCCCCGGCGGAAGCCGACCGCAGCCGGGTGCGGCGGCACGGAATCGAGCAGGTTACGCAGGATCCACCGCTGTATGTCCACGGTGCGCCCCTTCGGCGCCTCCACGAGCCGCGCACCGCCCGTGGGCTTCGCGAGCCAGCGGTAGTGGTAGTGGCGGAGCGCGCGGCTGCGGGTGTGCGCCTCCAGGCCGCGGTTGTCGGCGAACCAGTCCAGCGCATCCACGTCCAGGCGGAGCGCCGTCGCGAGGTCGCTTGGGGTCGGGAGCAACGGCACCGGCCAGCGCCCTGGACGCTGCACCGGCGTGACGACGAACCAACGCCGGATAGGAAGCCGCTTGAGCACGGCCTCCTTCGCGCCCGGGAATCGGGCGAGGCGCTCGGTGAAGTCGCGGTCGGCCTCCATCGGCGGCGGCCGCCGGGAGAGCGTGCGGGCCATGGTCTTCCAGCTTCCGCCTGGGATCGCCTCCTCCAGGCGTGCCGCGATCGCGGCAGCCCTCCACTCGCCCGCAAGCGCCGCGCAGGCGAGCGCGTGAGCCTTGAGCGTCCGACTACTCACGAGGGGTGTGCGCCGCCGCCGCCCGACGCGCCCCGTCGGGCAGGACCAGACGTGCGTGAATGCGCACTCAGGGTCCTGCGACGGGTGCCCAAGGTAACGAGGGATCCCCGGGGTTTCCCCGGAGTGGTGAAGCTCACCGGCTCGGCACGGCGACGGCGCACTGCAGGAGGGTAACGCGCGGATCGCTGCGCCAACCGTTAGACTCCGCCCCCGATGCACCCGATCCACGAACCGCGCGCGCGCGGCATGTTGTCCGTCACCGCTCTCCACACGCTCTACTGGGAGGAGTCCGGCAATCCAACGGGCATTCCGGCGGTGTTCGTCCACGGCGGCCCCGGCGGCGGCACCGAGGCGGCGCACCGCGGCTTCTTCGATCCGCGCCGGTACCGCATCATTCTATTTGACCAGCGTGGCTGCGGAAAGTCCACGCCACATGCCGAGCTTCGCGAGAACACGACCTGGGATCTGGTCGCCGACATGGAGCGGCTCCGGCAGCTCCTCGGCATCGAGAAGTGGCTGGTGTTCGGGGGGAGCTGGGGCTCCACGCTGGCCCTCGCTTACGCCGAAACGCATCCCGAGCAGGTGCTCGCGCTGGTGCTCCGCGGCATCTTCCTCGTGCGGCAACGGGAGATCGACTGGTTCTACCAGGGCGGCTGCGACATGCTGTTCCCCGATGCGTGGGAAGACTACCTCGCGGCCATCCCCCCCGAGGAGCATGGCGATCTCGTCAGCGCCTACTACCGGAGGTTGACCAGCACCGACCCCGAGGTGCGGATCGCGGCCGCACGCGCCTGGAGCGTGTGGGAGGCGCGCACGAGCAAGCTCGTCGTGAGCGAGGAGCTGATCCGCCGCCATGGCGACGACCACTTCGCCGAAGCCTTCGCCCGGATCGAGTGCCACTACTTCAAGCACCGCTGCTGGTTCGCGCGCGATGACCAGCTCGTCGCGGACGCGGGACGGCTGCGCCACATCCCCGGCGCCATCGTGCAGGGTCGGTACGACGTCGTGTGCCCGATCCGCTCGGCGTGGGACCTCCATCGGGCCTGGCCGGAAGCGGAGCTGCACGTGATCCCCGAAGCCGGCCACAGCGCCTTTGAGGTGGGGATCACCAACCGCCTCATCGAAGTGACCGATCGTTTTGCGACGATGCTCGGCGGGTAACGATCTTCGCCTAAAGGACCCGGAGCGCGGCCCGATGTTGAGCGGGACACCGGGGAGACATCATGGGCTCATTCATCGACGACGAGGGCGGAAAAACCGCCATCGAGTACGCGCTCATCGCCAGCATGATGACGATGATCCTCGCGGGTGTTCTGAGCGAGCTGCGCGGGAGCGTCGGCTCGTTCTTCGTCGGGTAGCGGCGTGAGCGGGGGGAGCTACCTCCACACCTTCAGCGTGTAGGCGCGCTCGACAGATCCGGACACCGTCAAGGTGAGTCCCCCGGCAGTCAGCGTTCCGCTCGTGAGGGTGCTGGAGGTCTCCCCGCTCGCGTCGGCGACGCCGTCCGTGGAGTAGACCGTGCCGTCCGCTTCGTCGAAGCTGCCCTTCGCACCGGCGAACACGTGGATGACGCGCGCTTTGTCCGCCTCGGCCAGCGTGGTGATCCCGTCGAGCGGGCCCGCGACCAGGGAGTCGGGCGCTTCGGCGAAGGTCGGGACGATCGCGCCGGCGGGGGCGAAGACGGGGATGCGGTCGTAGGGCACCACCACGCTCAGGTCTCCAGCGCCGACCGCCTCGCCGGTCCACCAGTCGAACCACTTGGTGTCGCTTGGGAGGCCCACGGTCCACCGCTGCGCGTCCGCGGCGAGCACCGGACTGACCAGCAGGTTCGGCCCGAGCAACCACGCATCCGTGCGGCCCCAGTCCTCGTCGGGGTGGTGGAGGAAGATCGGGCGCACGACGGGCGTGCCGAGCGTGGCCGCCTCTTCGGCCAGGCCGCGGAGATAGGGGAACAACGACGCGTGCACCTGGCTGTAGTAGGCGAACATCGCCAGGGTTTCGGCGTCCGAGTCGAACTGCCAGTCGTCGTCGGAAAATGCGCCGTGGTGGGTGCGCATGATCGGGCTGAAGGCCCCGAGCGCCACCCAGCGCATCCACAGCTCCTTCGTGCTCGGCTCGTTGCCGACCGACTGGTAGCCCGCGATGTCCGATCCCGAGAACGGCACCCCGGCGATGCTGCCGCCGAGCGTGAGCGGCACCACGCTCGGGAGCCCATCATCCGCGTCGAAGCTGGTGCGTTGGTCTCCGGGCCAGTGCACCGGGGCGAACAGCGGTGAGCCGGTCCACCCGGCGCGGGCAAAGAAGGTTGCGTCGCGACCGTCCAGCGCCTCCGCCGATGCCTGCTGCCAGAGCACCGGCCAGGCGGCGTGGTCCACCTCGGCGTTCCCTTTCGCCAGCTCCGCGTCTGTCGGCAGCCACTCTCCGTAGTCGGTCATCCACCCATCGAAGCCGATGTCGGCGCAAGCCTCCATCTTGGAGACGGCCCAATCGTACGCGGCCGAGTCCGTCAGGTCGATCGTGGTCGACGTTTCGAGGGAAGGCCCGAGGAAGGTGTACGCCTCGCCCTTGTCGTCGCGGATCGCGAAGTCGATGGCTTCGTCCCACGCAGCGGTGTCCTCCACCAGAAACGGCGCGAAATACGCCATCCACTTGAAGCCGAGCGCTTCGAGGGAGGCGTCGATTCCCGAGGGGTCGGGGTAGAGCGTTTCGTCGACCGCCCACTCCGGCCGGGGGTGGTAGCCGAATGCAAGCTCCTCGCCGCCGCGCCAGTCCTCCGACCAGATCACCGTCGCCGAAGCGCCCGCTTCGCGCAGCTCCGCAGCCACAGCCAGCACCCGATCGGCGCCGCGTACCGCGTCTGTCCACGCGCCGAACGCCCAGTCGGGCGGGACCGCCGGGGCGCCGTAGGCGGTGGCATGGAGGCGCACGAGGCCGAGCGGCGTGTCGGCGTCGAGGATCGACCAGCTCGCTGCGGAGTCCGCCACGTCGAACCTCCACCGGTCCCCCGTGCACAGGTCAACCTCGACGCGAGCGTTCGTGTTCGTGAGCACCCCCACCGGCTCCGGGCGGATGAAGAAGGGGTCCGGATAGCTGGAGCTGTGCCGCGTACCGGTGATAAACCAGTCCGCCGGCTGGGTTTCCTCCGTCGACTTGCCGATGCCGGGCTCGCTCACCCAAAGGCTGAACGCCTCACCCACGTGGTCCACGTCCATCGCGTGCTCGCCGCCGCCGACGAAGTGGTCGTTCCCGGTGCACGCCGCGTCGAACCGCACGCGGTTCCCCGCCACGGCCATCACCTCGATGTTGAGCACGTTCGTGGCGGTCGGCGAGATGGCCACCTGGCCGCGGATGTCCCCCGCATCGTCGAGCAGGTCGTAGAGCCACAAGCCTTCGCCGCGGCGATTGCCGAGCTTCACGGACTCCCACGTGGTCTCGCCCTCAAGGAGCCGGTAGCTCCCCGCCTGCATCTCGTAGGTTTCCGTCCCGGCGCCAACCGCGAAGCGAAGGTCGCTTACGAGCGGCTTCCCCGTGTAGCGCGAGAGGTCGAGGCCGCCGTCTTCGCGTTCGGCGACGACGATGTCGCCAAGCTGGACCGATGTGACGCAGCCGCTGAGGAGGAAGATGAGCATGCGCGCGCGTTATCCCGGCGCGACCCCATGTCCTCCAGGATCATGGGGTTGAGCAGGCCGAGGGCCACCGCGAGGACCAACGGGGAGGTCTTGAAGCGCATGGCGCCACTGTAGACACGGAGCCCTCGTCCGTCACGTCGCGCGGTGTCAAGGAAGCCCACGCACGGTCAGGGCGAGTTGAGCCACGCCGGCGCCGCCGCAACGGCGCCCGGCTCGACGGGGAGCCCGGTGACGAGGTCGGTGCCGCCATGCTCAGCCGTTCGTGCGCCCCGGTACAACAACACCGCCCCGGAGCGCGCCCGAACCGCGCCCTCGCCCTCAGGTACCGCCCCGGTGAGGTCGTCCACAGCGAGCCTGGCGCTGAGGTTGCGGTACACGGCGCCCGCGGGTTTGTCTTCCCGGGCGCCGCTCCCCGCCGTGCGCATGAGCGAGTTCGTGCTGAAGAGGCCCGCGTCCCCCCCGCGCCCCGCCGGCGGATCCGCGAGGGTGTGCCAGAACAAGCGCTCCGCCCCCGCGCGCGCGGCGCTCGCAACGTAGGCCGCCACACGACGCCCCTGCTCGGCCTCGGTGGACTTGCTCATCGACACGCTCGCTTCGGTGACCCAGATGGGCTTCTCGGAGACCAACGCCCGGAATTTGGCGATTCCCCTGGCCAGGGTCTCCCCGTCGTCGTCGGCGTAGGTGTGCAGGGACAGGATGTCGAAGGACTCGAGAACGCCAGGTTGATCGAGCACAGCGCGCCCGTAGGCCAGCCCGAGCTCGGCGTGGGGGCGGTAGAGGCCGAGCGCCAGGATTCGAGCCTCCGGGTCGGCGGCTCGAATGGCGGCGGAAGTCGCGACGAGCACGGTCGCGTACTCATCCGGCTTGCAGAACGTTTTCGGGTCGTACGCGCGACGGGAGCGCGCGGGCAGGTTGCTGTTCTTGAGGTCCGGCTCGTTGTCGACCTCCCAGTACCGGATCGGGGCTGACAATCCCGGCATGTCCTCGAGCCCATCGCCGTCGTAACGCTCAACCAGCTCGGAAACGCAGCGTTGATAGGCGGGAAGGTCGTCTGGAACGTACGATTCGGTGTAGTTGCCGGTTCGGTTCCCCGGCCAGGGGCTCACCATCGCGACGCCGACCAGGTCGCTGCCCAACGCGCGCACCCAGGCGTCCATCTCCGGGAATACCCCTGGACGCCGCGCCAGCTCGCTGCAGGACACCGGCGGGAAATTCCCGGTATGACCCCGCACGTAGGCGGCACCCAGCCCCCGGACTAGCCGCGCATCGTCCCCGAGCGCGGTGGCCAGCTCCGCCCCGCTGAGATCACCTCGGTGGCGCGCCGGCACCGAGAGCCCCTCGTTGATCCCCAACGCGAAGCCCAGCGGCTCGCCCGATGCGGCACGCATCCGCTCGGCGATCGCGGGCGGCCCGGGGGGGAGCGGGGGTGCCTCCACGACCGGGCGGCTGGATCCACCCACGCAGGCCATGAGGTTGAACGCGACGAAGCCGAGCCGACTGACGTACCGCAGCTTAATCCTTCACCAGCCGGAGCGCCGGGCGCAGCGGCTGCGGCGGCTCGGGCGGGGCCGGCGCGGGCGGCGGCGGCACCGCCTCCTCGGGGATCGTGAACTGCACTGTGCGCAGCGACGACCAGGGGAAAGTGCAGGTGCGAAGGATGTCGAACGACAGGATGACCGTGAACGCGTCCGCGCCGAACTCGGGCCGGTTGTGCCGATGCCAGCGGGACTCAAGCCGGATGGGCAACACCTCCGGAAACTTCGACAGGATGGACTCGGGCACCCCCGAGCCCCCGAGCTGCTTCGCGTCGAAGTGCAAAAAGAGGTCGTAGCCCCAGGTGAACCCCGCGCGAACCAGCTCCCGGGGGGCGTTGGCGAACGGGTCGAACGCCGGATCTTGCGGCTCCTCGGTTTGCGAGCGAAGCGTGTGGATCGGGGACACGGACTCCGTACCTGCGACGGCGCCCTCCTCGGTTTCCGGATCCGGCTCGACCGGCGCCCCCACCAGCGCCGCCATGTCCTGCTGCAGCTCCAGCGCTTGCGCGATGGCGATGAACTGATCCACGGTGAGGTCTTCGACTCCCGTGAGCCTGCGCTTCAGCTCCCCGCGCTCCACGCCTGCGCGCGACGCCAACTCGCTCGTGGAGAGACCGCGCTTCTTCAGCGTATCGCGCAGGAGCTTCAGCAGCGGTTCGGAGGGTCGCGCCATGGCGGCGCCCTATCCCGCTATGAAGTGGGGCGCCGCCAGCGCGATGCTAGGCCTTTTTGGTACCGCTCGGTGTGGCCGGAGCCTCCGGCGTCGTCGGCGCGCTGGGCGCACCTCCAGCGCGGTCCCGCGCCAGTTGTTCCGGATCCAGCGAGCTGATCCCCGGCGCGGACCCCGAAGGCGGCGCATCACCGCCCTCTTCATCTCCGCCAAACCCGAAGTCGGGCAGGCGGGTGCGCCCCCCCGCCGTCGCCGACGACGACGCCGGCGTGCTCCCCGAGCCCCCGCCGTGCGTTCCGCCGCTCCCGGTGCTCTCGCTGGGCTTGGCGCTGTCGGCGAGGCGGGCGCCGATCCCCGAATCCCGCGGCGTAAACCGCTCTTCCTTCGGGCCTTCGCTCGCGGCGCTCCCCTTCACGGCGCTCGCGACGTTCGGGGCCGACCCCGCCACCGTGCTCGCCGCCGGCCCGCCCGCGGAGGCATGCGCCGCGCCGCCGGAGCTTGCCGAGCCTGCGCTCGCCCCTCCGTGCGCGGCCCCGGCCGAGCCGGCTGGGCTTGTGGCCCCCCCGTGCGAGCCGGGGCTCCCAACGCCGCCCACAGGCGACGGCCCCCCGCCCGAACCACCGCCGGAGCCCGCGCTTGAGCCACCACCGGACCCCGA
>BJHF01000061.1 GCA_014191855.1 Deltaproteobacteria bacterium | reverse complement strand
AGGACACCCGCCAGCTACCGGAGACCAGGAGCTGCTGACGGGTCAGAACCCGCCATCTTTTCCGGATCGTCAGCCGCCATTCTTTCCGGATTCCACACCACCTACCTCTGGGCGCTTTTCATCGCCTGCGTCGTCGCCTGGTGCGTGTTCGGGACGCTCTTCCGGCCGGATCTCGATCCGGGTACGCTGCTCGACGCTGCATTCGAAGCCGTCCTTCCCAAGCCCGGCACCGGAGTCGGGATGCTCGTGGGGCTCGCCCTCATCGCGGTTTACGCATTCCTCTGGCTGTTTTGGCAGGTCCTTGAGCCGTTCTGGACGTGTGCGGCGGGACTCGGTCTCGTCCTATCGCTCCTCGCTGTGGTGTCGGCACCGGCCATCCTGGCGAATCGGGCGAGTGCCCTGTTGCCTGACAGGCTCCAATTGCCGGGATCCGTAGTAGGGCTGTTGACGGCACTGGCGCTGACGGTCGGCGCAGTCAGCCAGAGGCCCGAAGGTTGGACGGGCCAGTTGTACTGGCGTCACACCATGATCGACGACCTCTGCTCCTCGTTGAGCTGCAAGCGCTCGGGATTTCTGGGCCCCGGCGAGGGCGTCGACGTGTCGATGGTCGAGATCCCCCTCCAGCTGTTCTGGGGACCCGCCGACCTCCGTTCCCCCACGGTCTGGCTTGAGCCCCAGTTGATCCTCGTTCGGGCGGCGGACTCAGCCATCACCTATCGGGTTGCCGGCGACCTCACCCTCTCTGGCGAAACCGCGATCCTCATGTTCTTCGAGGGTATCTTGAAGGTCCTTGAGGGACTCCTCGAAGGCGCCTTGCTCTACACACTCGTGTGGTCGGTGCTGATGATCATTTGCACTTGGGCAAACCCTTACCTGCTGCTGGCCATCGGCTTTGCTCACGCTGTTTGGCGCGTGTGGCGCGACCGGTGACGCCGGCCGCACCGGCTACAAATCCGTCGATTTCTCCTCCTCTCCCCTCCCTCTCCGTGATCTCCGTGGCCTCCGTGGTGTAATTCTCCCTCTCGACGACGGCCCAGCGCTCACCGCCGCGCTTGAAGCAACGCCAAAGCCGCCACCACCGCCATCTCCACCCGCAGCACGCGCGCTCCGAGGTGGAGGAGCGTTCCCCCCGCGGCCCGCAGCCGCTCGCGATCCCGGGGGCCCCACCCCCGCTCCGGGCCAATTGCCAGCACGATCGGCGTGTTCTCGGCGGCGGGCTTCCAGGCGCTGAGGTGCCCGCTCGCCTCGTAATTGTCGAGCGCCAGCCAGTCGCCCGGCGGCGCTTTCGCGAGGGCCCCGATGAGCGAGTGCGTCCACGTTACGATGGGAAGCTGGGTGTCGCAGGCCTGTGCCGCGCCTTGCACGAGGAGCTTCCGCCACTCATCGTCGCGCCACAAGCTGCTGGTGGCGAAGCCCTCATGCGTGCGCTCGGTAGAAACGAAGTGAATCGCCCGAACGCCCATCGTCGTCGCGTCGCGGAGGATGTCGCGAGCCGTGGGCGGGCGCGGCATCCCGACGACGAGGGTGATGTCGGGGAGGGACGGGGGCTGGCGGGCCGGCGTGAACACGAAGCGGAGCTCGCGGTCATCTACGCTCTCCAGGGTTGCACTCCCAATCGGCCCGTTCACGACGCCGGCATTGAACGCGTCCCCTGCGGCTCGTCGCAAGACCGTGAGGATGTGGACGGCCCGGAGGTCGGCACGGGGGAGGGGGGCGCCGAGCTCCCCGGGCTCGAAGAGGACGAGGTTCATGTCCACGCCGTATCGTCTGCTGCCGCAGGCGCGAGGTAGGTGGGGCCGATGACCCTGCTACTCCTTGCCTGCGCGAGCGATGACCCCCTGGACACCGGCCCGGTGTTCGACCCGAACCCGATCGTCGTGCTCGGCGGGGAGCGTCCGGCCTCTGTTCAGCTCCCGACCGACTACTCGGTCGATCGGGAGTGGCCGCTCGTGGTGATGCTGCACGGCTTCGGCGCGAACGCCACCCTCCAGGACCTGGTCTTTGGCCTCGGTTCGCGTGTCGACTCCACAGGCTTCATCCTGGTGAAGCCCGAGGGTACCGAGGACGCGGACGGGTATCAATTCTGGAATGCCACCGAGGAGTGTTGCGACTTCTATGGCACCGGCGTGGACGACGTGGCCTACCTGACCGCGCTCGTTGACGAGGCCGAGATCACCTACCCCGTGAGCTCGGTGACGTTCGTGGGGCACAGCAACGGCGGCTACATGAGCTACCGCCTGGCCTGCGAAATCCCCGAGCGAATCGACCGAATCGTGGTGCTCGCGGGGGCGGTGTACAAGGACGAGGCGATGTGCGTGGGCACGACGCCGGTGTCCGTGGTGCATATCCACGGCACGGCTGACGACAGCGTCGGGTACGAGTCCACGCCGGATCACGCCGGCGCCGAGGAGTCGATCGGACGGTGGGCGACGAAGGCGGGCTGCGATTCCGCGGCTTCCGACCTTGAGTCTCGGGACTACTTTCCCAAGCTGGAAGGCGCGGAGACGACCCGGAAACGGTGGACGGGCTGCGAGGGAGGACTCGACCTGGAGTTGTGGACGGCTGCGGGCGGCGACCACACCTGGTTTCCGAATGAATCGGCGTTCAAGGACGATGTCGCCGCCGCTGCTGCCGGGTAGGCTGTGTCGATGGCCACCAACGACCTCCGCCGGCGCCTGCTCATCGCGATCGGCGCCGCTGCGCTGCCCGTCGCCGCCCATGCCCTGGACAGCGCCGAGGAGGTGGAGGTCTGCATGGAGTCCGAGGTGGAGACCCAGTGCGTGAAGGGCCTTTTCCTCTTCGAGTGCCCAGATTCCTCCGAAATTGAGGAGATCAACCGCGACGACATCGGCCAAACTCAAACGCCGGCGCCGGGTCGAGGCGAGCTGATCAACGGCGAGTGCTGCTACGAAGTCACGGTGACGGGCACCTGCGCGTTGGGCTGCGGCTGCGCCCACGGGCGCCCGCTTCTCCGCGAAGCCCACCCACTATTGGCGGGGCTCTCCCACGCGTCGTGGATCGACGAGGCTTTGCCGCAGCCCGCGTTGGCCGACCTGACGACCGCGGAACGTGGTCGGCTAGCGCGCTTCTGGGCTAGCGTGGGAGCCCACGAACACAGCTCGATCGCGGCCTTTCATCGCGCCAGCTTGGAGCTGCTCGCGCACGCCGCCCCCGAGAAGCTCATCGCCGCCACGCAGCGCGCGGCCCTCGACGAGGCGCGCCACGCTCGGCACGCGTTCACCCTGGCCAGCCGATTCGCGGGCGCGACCATCGGCCCCGCAGCGTTGCCCTTGGGCGGCGCGATGGAGCTGGCGAACGATCTTCCGGCGTTGGCGGCCCGGGTTGTCTCCGAAGGCTGCGTCGAGGAGACGATGTCGCTGCTCGCGGCCGAGCGCATGCTCGCGGGCGCCCAGGATCCCGCGGTGCGGCTCGTTCTTACGAAGCTCGTACGCGACGAGCGCCGCCACGTGGAGCTGGCGTGGAAGACGGTGAAGTGGGCGATCGCGGCGGGGGGGCGGCCTGTCTCCGAGGCCGTGGCGGTCGCGTTCGCGGAGGCGCGCGCGCCTGTGCCTCACGACGCAGAACCCCTCGCACCCCGACTGGCGGCCTGGGGTGCGGTCGCGGACGAGCAGCTGGTTGCGGTGGCGGGCCACGGGCTCGCGGTGGTGATCCGGCCGGTAGCGTCGCAATTGACCGCCTGACACCGCCAGCGCCTGCTCGCCTCTCGCAACGCCCGGGTCGACACGACGCAGCCGTCGCAGCAAGCCTCCGCGGGATTCTCGAGGTTCTTCTCTCCGTTTCCCCCGCCGCTGACGTTGTCCCGGGCGCTGCTGCGGCGGGTGACGGTGCAGACCGACGGCGCCGAGCGGAGTCTTCGGAGCGAGCGCGGCGACGGGCTGTGCCGGCAGGACCCAGCATCACTCTCGTTTTCTCTTCCTTCGCGGATCTGGATCGGCGCACCGACCCGGGGAATCCGGCCCCAACGGCGCCGCGTCTTGCACGGCGATCTGGTTCAGGCTCAGGTCGCCTGAAGGCACCGCGATCGGCCGACACCCGGCCTGAGGAAGGGGACATGGCCTCGCCGATCGCCCTCATGCCCCCCACATCCCGACACTCAGCGACAAGCACGCGCGGCCCGAGCGGATTAGGCACCCGCGCCCCGACAACATGAGGTCCGGATCGATGCAGTGGGTCTACTCCTTCGGGAATGGCGTCGCGGATGGCGACGGGTCGATGAAGCGTACGCTCGGCGGAAAGGGCGCGGGTCTCGCGGAGATGACGCGGATCGGCCTGCCCGTGCCTCCTGGCTTCACCGTCATCACGGACGCATGTAATTACTGGTTCAACCACGCGGAGTCCTACCCCGAGGGGCTGTGGGACCAGGTGCAGGCGGGCCTCAAGCTTGTTGAGGAGCGCATGGGGCGCCGTTTTGGCGATCCCGCCGATCCGCTGCTCTTTTCTGTGCGGTCCGGTGCCCCGCAGTCCATGCCCGGAATGATGGACACGGTCCTGAACCTCGGACTCAACGACCATACCGTCGAAGGGCTGGCCACGAAATCGGGGAATCCGACGTTCGCCTGGGACAGCTATCGTCGCTTCATCACCATGTTTGGCGACGTGGTGCTCGGCATCCACTACACCCGTTTCCACAAGGTGGTGGAGGAGCACGTGCCGGGCAAGGAGCCCCGCGAAATGACCGTGCCGGAGCTCAAGTCCTTGGTGCGCAAGCTCAAGGACGTTGTGGCCGAGCAGAATGGGTACTTCCCCACCGATCCCCAGGAGCAGCTTCGCCTCTCGGTGGAGGCGGTGTTCAAAAGCTTCAACAGCCAACGCGCCCGCTACTACCGAAAAACACACGGCATCGGCGAAGATGTCGGCACCGCCGTGAACATCCAGACGATGGTTTTCGGCAACATGGGGGAGCGCTCGGCTACGGGCGTGGCCTTCACGCGCAACCCGAAGTCCGGCCACCGGATGTTCTTCGGCGAATGGCTGCCCAACGCGCAGGGGGAAGACGTGGTGGCGGGAACGCACACGCCAAACCCGATCAATCGCGACGGGGGCATCAAGGATGGCGTCACGCTGGGTGAGTTCCTCCCCGAGGCCTACGCCGAGCTGTTCGCGGCGCAGAAGAAGCTCGAGCTGCACTACCGCGACATGCAGGACATCGAGTTCACCATCGAAGAAGGGCGCCTGTTCATGTTGCAGACTCGCAACGGCAAGCGCTCGCCCGCAGCCGGGGTGCAGATCGTTGTCGATCTCGTCGAGGAGGGCCTGATCACCGAAGAAGAGGCGTTGCTCCGGATCAAGGCCGCCGAGCTGGAGATGGTGCTTCGCCCGGTGCTGGATCCGAGCGCGAAGAAGAAGCGCATCGCGAAGGGGCTGGATGCTTCTCCCGGGGCCGCGAGCGGTCGGGTGGTGTTCCATAGCGAAGAAGCCCAGGAGCTGGCGGAGAAAGGGGAGAACTGCGTTTTGGTGCGCCTGGAAACGAGCCCCGAGGACATCCAGGGCATGACCGTTTCCAAGGGCATCCTCACCGCCCGTGGTGGCCAAACCTCGCATGCGGCGGTGGTTGCGCGCGGCATGGGTAAGCCCTGTGTGGTTGGTTGTACCGACATTCTCGTCGACTACGGTCGGCAACTGTTCTACGCTGGCGACACGGTGGTAAAGCGCGGCGACTGGATCACGATCGACGGTGGCACGGGGGAGGTGTTCGAGGGCGAGATCCCCACGCTCGCCCCGCCAACGGACTCGGGCGCCATGGGCAAGTTGCTGGTGTGGGCCGACAAGCGTGCACGCCTGAAGGTAAGGGCGAACGCCGATACCGGGCCGGATGCGGCGAACGCTCGCCTGCTCGGCGCCGTCGGAATCGGGCTGTGCCGTACCGAGCACATGTTCTTCGAGCCGACTGCGCTTCGTGCGATGCGCCAGATGATCCTGGCGGAAGACGAGCGCAGCCGCCAGCGCGCGCTGGCTCAGGTGCT
The DNA here is from genome assembly GCA_014191855.1 of Deltaproteobacteria bacterium. Classification (GTDB taxonomy): domain Bacteria; phylum Myxococcota_A; class UBA796; order UBA796; family SXON01; genus SXON01. The sequence continues at coordinate 32,549 of BJHF01000061.1, read as the reverse complement.
CCCCATCCAGCGCCAGGACTTCCTGGAGATCTTCCGGGCGATGGACGGCCTGCCGGTCACGATTCGCCTGCTCGATCCTCCTCTTCACGAGTTTCTCCCCAGCCGCGAGGAGGAGATCTCCACCGTGGCGAAGGATCTCGGTGCGCGCGTGGAAACGCTCAAGGAGCGCCTCAAGCAGCTCCACGAGTCGAACCCGATGATGGGACACCGCGGCTGTCGTATCGGGGTAACGACGCCTGAGGTGTACAATACGCAGGTTCGTGCCATCTTCGAGGCGGCCGTGCTCGCCACGAAGGAGGGGAAGGTCGTCATCCCCGAGGTGATGATTCCCCTGGTTTCGATGCCGGCCGAATTGCAGCGTTGCCGGCAGCAGGTGGAAGAGACGGCAGAAGAGGTGCTCGCAGAGTCGGGCGTGAAGATCGCGTACCACGTCGGCACGATGATTGAGCTGCCCCGTGCCTGCGTGCTGGCGGATCAGATCGCGGCGCACGCCGACTTCTTCAGCTTCGGCACCAACGACCTCACGCAGATGACCTACGGGTTCTCGCGCGACGACATGGGAAAGTTCTTCCAGGATTATGTCCAGAAGGGCGTGCTGACGGATTCGCCTCTCGCGGTGTTCGACACCGCAGGCGTTGGCGAGCTGGTGAAGATGGCGGCGACGAAGGGCAGGGCGGCGAAGCCCCGGATCAAGCTGGGTGTCTGTGGCGAGCATGGGGGCGACCCGACGGGTGTCGCGTTCTTCCATGCCATCGGCCTGGACTACGTGAGCTGTTCGCCCTTCCGGGTTCCCGTCGCGCGGCTGGCCGCTGCACACGCGGCCATCGCTGAACTCGCGAAGAAGTGAGCTGGAGTGTCCCTGATTTTCTTCATCGCCGTCGCCTGTGTTGAGACGGATCCCCTGCCCGACGTCGGGGCGTGCGCCGTGTACCCGGATGGGGTGTACGAGTACGGTCAGATCGGCATCGGCACGTGCCTGGCCGGGCCTTCGGCGCTGACGTTCCTGGACGGCGGCAACGTGCTGGCGGTGACGAACACCAACCCGTTCCTGGACTTTACCGGCGGAAGCGTCGTTTCGGTCGACCTCACGCAGCTCGACGAAACGGCAGGCCGCAACCTCGTTACCGACCTCGCGCCCTCGGCCGTCGGGCTTCCGTCCTTCTCCGGAGCCACGGCGTTTGCCGCCCCGTACAGCACGCTCCTGGTCACCAACCGCTACAGCGGCGACGAGCGCACGCGCGAGGTCGACGACGACGTGTGGTTCGTGGACGTGAGCAACCCCAGAAACCCGACGTTGGCGAACGATATCGGCCCGGATGAGGGGGGCGCGGCGCTGGCCGTGGGCTACGATCCAAACGAGATCGTTTACGACGAGGTGACGGACCAGGCCTGGACCATCAACCGCACCTCGCACACGGTGAGCACGATCGACATGGGCTCGCGCCCGGCGCGGCTGGTCCCTCCGGGGGGGGATGGTCGGCTGGTGGCAGACTCCTATGTGGACGCCGACGCGAGCGGCTCCCGGGCGGCCTTCGCGTTGCTGGAGCCGATCGACAATTCGGAGATCACCGCCGACCACTGGGATATCTCGTGGGCAGCGGGGACGATCCGCGCTTGGGTGGCTGACGATGCGGGGCTGTACCGGGCGACGGGAAACGGGGAAACGACGTGGGTCCGCAGCGGCATCGCCCACGATGTAGACCTGAGCGAAGAGTCCGACGAGGTCACGACGCGAGACCCGGCGTGGATGCTCACCGCGGGCGGCGAAGATGTTGTTTCAACCGGTCGCTTGTTCTTCATCGATCGCGGCGCCATTCGCGCGGCGGACGACGATGGCACGGGGGAATTCTGGCCCCTTGAGGACGATCCGGTCCTTGAGCCCACCGAGGACGAAGGCGCGCTCGCGGATCCGTTCGTCGTGGTTTCGGGCGGGACGTGGTACCTCTTCTACGCCTCAGGTGCGGCGACGACGACGATCGATCTCGCGACCTCGGTGGACGGCGTGAACTTCAGCCGTCAAGGCACCGTGTTCTCGGACGGGGGCGCCGCGCTCGCGAACCCCAACGTGCTTTGGGACAACGAAGTTTCGCGTTGGCGCATGTGGTACTCGGGCGTGGACACGGCGGGCGTGAGCGCGCTGCGCACCGCTTGGAGCGACGATCTGGCGGTGTGGACCGAGGAGGTGCCGGTCACGACCGGCATCCTCGCGCCGTCGGTCGGCTATTGGAGCGGGCGATTCCACTGCTTGTCCCTCGGGGATGACGGTGTTTCCCTCCGTGACTTCGCCTCGCCCGATGGCTACACCTGGTCTGATCTTGGCGTCGCGCTCACCGGGGAGTCCGGCACGCACCTCGAAGACGGCGTGGCGTTGCAAGCGGCGAATGAGTCGGCGTTCCGACTGGAGAACCTCGACGGGATCGTGTTCGCGGCTGCGGTGGGGGCGGGCGAGCTCATCGGCTCCGGAATCCAAGGTTGGAGCCTGCAGATCGCGCTCGGCCAAGTGGCTGGCCCCGAAGAAGTGGGCGAGCTCGCAGACGACGGACTGGCGGTCACGACGTGGGTGGGCGACGACGTGTGGCTCGACCTTCGCGGTGCGGACGGGGTCGCCCGGATTGGACACGGCAGCTTCGTGGCGGGGAGCCTCTCCGTGGACGATGAGGCGGTGCTGGAGCCGGGCGCCGAGGGAGCGTTCGACGCGGATGGCGTGCACGACGCCGTCGTCGTGGACGTCGATGGCAGCTTGATCATGTTCTACGCCGGGGATGCGGATGGTATCACCACGGTCGGGCGCGCCACGAGCGCGGATGGCGTGACCTGGGAGCGCCAAACCAAGGCGGTGTACTCGGGGAGCCTGGACTGGGAGTCGGTGAGCATCGTCCCCGGCTCGGTGCAGCTCCTCGACGACGGCACGCTGCGCCTCTGGACCACCGCCTCCGACGGCTCGGGTTGGCGCGTGAGCGCGCTCGACAGCGCGGACGGTGGCGAGTCGTTCACGATTGCGCCGGGCGAAACCTACCCCTGGCAGCTCGACGCGGGCGCTCCAGGGAGCTGGAACGACTCGGGAATTGCAGATCCATTCGTGGTCCGCGACGGCGATGTGGACCGGATGTGGTTCAGCGGTTTCGATGGGTCCACCTGGCAGCTTGGTTATGCCGAGCGTGAGGTGGACACGACGGCCTGGCGGGAGTCGGAGGACGCCGAAGGGGAGACCCGTGCGGTGCTCAGCGTCGCTGGCGGGGCGCTAGGGGTGGAGGGCATCGTGCGCCCCGTGGCGCGGCTCGCTCCGGAGGGTTGGGAGTTCACTTATTCGGGGATCGACGGTGGGAAGTCGCGTGTGGGTGTAGCTACGGCCTTGGAGCCCGATCGGCTGCACCGCGTGCTCTCCATGCCGACGATCGCCGACACGTGGGGTTTCACCATCGTGCCGCCCAACGATGAGCCCGCGATCTCGCTCGACTTCGCGGTGGGCGACGCGAGCTTCGTCGGCTGGGGCTGCATGAGCCTCGCGCTCGATGATGTGGCCGGCCTGCTCTACGTCGGCTGCAAGCTGGTTCCGGTGGTGTACGCGATCGACGTGCGTGACGACAGCACCAGCACCTGGACAGACTTGAACTACCTCGGCGTCGAAGCGGCGATGCTCGTGCAAACGTCGACGGGCAGCGACTCCGGCGTGCGCGACATCCTCGTGAACCACGAGGATGGCACGTTGTATGCGCTGATGGACGAGCCGGAGGCCGTGCTCATCCTCCGCGCCGACGACATCGTGGACGATGCCACGACGGACGTGCTCCGCGACCGGTTGATGGGGCTCTTGCCGCTGCCGCGCTCCTTCGAGCGGGATCGCGGCGTGGAAACGCAGAGTGCGGTTGGCCCTGGCCAGATGATCCTGCACCCCGATGGCGTTCACCTGTTCGTCACCAACTTCAACAACAACAGCGTAAGTGTCTACGATCTCTCGCTCGGTCCGCTGGGCACGCTGGTTGGCGAGGTGGAGAACATCGGAGAAAACCCGTACGCCATCGCGCTCAGCCCGGACGGTACACGCGCGGTTGTCGGCAACTACTCGGGGGAGGTCGGCGACTTCGTGTCCAGCACCCTGGTCTTCCTCGACGCCGACCCCTCGAGCGCAACCTTCCTCGACCCCATCACCTGGGTGGTCAACCGATGATCGCCCTCCTGCTTGGTTGCACCGACGTTGTCGGCATTCCGCTCCACTTCGACGGCCCGGCGGGCGCGGCATGGTTGCCCGAATCGGTGGATCTGCCCTTTGATCGCCCGGTCGGCTTCGTGAGCAACAGCCGCAGCGGCGACATCGTGCCGCTCGACCTCAAAGAGGGGCGCCTGCTCACCGACGATCGCATGGCGTCGTTCTTGCGCGCCTCGGCGATCACGACGGGACAGAGCCGACAGCTCCGCGACGTGGCTGCGTTCGCCTCCGGTGGCCGCGTGGAATTGTGGGCGATCGACGTGGCCGGGAGCGTGCTCGTGCAGGCTCCCTACATCACCGGCATCGATGAAAACCTCGCCCCGATCGAGGTGGTCCCGGTAGCCGGGGAGGTGAGCTACTCGGACACCGACGGCAGCGGAGATGGGGCCACGATGTCGGGGGTGGTGGTGCGCGCCGGCTTCACGACGACGGAGGACTGGTCGATCGAATACGGGAGCGGGCGCTGGTGGGCCAAGGGGAGCCGCTCGGGCACCCAGGAGCGCGAGCCGGTGGCCGGGGAGACCTACACCACCGACCGCGGCCAGCTTGAGTTCACCATCAAAGGCACGGCCACCGAAGGGGATCGTTTCGATCTCCACACCGAAACGGGGGTGGTGGAGTGGGCCGTTGCGGGGCGCCCCACGGCGCTTTTGGCTGACGGCAATCGGCTCTTCGTGGCGGTGGAATCGGAAACGCCGGTCGTGGACCTCATCGATCCCTTCACCGGGGCCTGGGCCGGCAGCGTCGGCCTGCCGTTGGGCGCATCCCCGTGGCGCATGACGCGCGCCGCGGACGGCACGCTTTACGTCGCCGACGCGAAGAACCCCGCCGTCTACGAGATCAGCTTCGCGAACCCCGGCGATGTCGCTTCCGCGACGGTTCGCAGCCTGGCCACCGCGGCGCCCGTGCTGGACGTCGCTTGGCAGAGCGGCGAGCTGGAGGACGGCACGCCCTTTGAACGCCTGTTCGTGGCGCCGGTTGCCCTTACGCGCGTGGACATCTACGACTTGCTCACCGACGCCTGGTTCGACCCCAACCCCGCGGATCCCGAGGTTGAGGGCGTGGATCTGGGCGCCCCGATCGCGGGGTTGACTGCCAGCGTCGGCACCGTGAGACTGCAGCAGACCACCGCGTGGGGTGCCTACCCCCAGGTGCCCACCGTGGTCGTCGCAACGCAAGACGGCTTCGTGTTCATGCTGGACGCGACGACGGGCTGCGGCGTGGTGACCGAGCGCGGGCCCCACGGTCCGAACGAGGTCATCGACGCGAGCGCCGGCGCGTTCTACGCGGAGCTTGAGGATCAGGGGCCCACCAGCGACTCGTCCATCGCGGTCGATAGCTACGGCACGGGCGAGCAAATCACCGTGTCACAATGTGGCGGGGTTGCACGTGGTGAATCGTGGAACGTGGTGTACAACAGCGCGAACGTTTCCTGGGATGTGAGCGGCAGCCTCTCCGGCGATCAGCTTGAGCCCGCCTATGATGACCAGCGCTACGTTTCGGACAATGGTGCGGTCAGCTTCCTGATCCAGTCGGGCAGCGCGCCCGCTACAGACGGAGATCGCTTCGAATTCGTGGTTGATCGTGGTCTGCTCGCGTGGGCGGGTACGGACAAAGACGAGAGCGGTGCGATCGAATCCGGCAGCCCCGACCATTACTGGGAGGCGCCGGGCCGCCCCGTCGCGTTTGAGTTCTTGTCCGGCCCATCTGGCGGCGGCTGGGACGACCTGGATCGCAAAGAGATGGCCATCCTCCCGGTGGAAAACACCGACGTAGCCGCTCGGGTTTTCCTCGATGCGGGGAAGGCCGAGGTGGACTGGGAGTAGGGTGGACGTCCCCGCGCTCCTCCGATGGTATCGTGCCCACCGCCGCCCGCTGCCCTGGCGGCTTGAAGTGTCCGCGTACCGAACGCTCGTGAGCGAGCTGATGTGCCAGCAAACGCGCATCGACACTGTGCTGCCCTACTTCGCAGCGTTCATGGTGGACTTCCCGACCGTGGAGGCCTTGGCCTCCGCCCCCACCGAGCGGGTTTTGGAGCGATGGAGCGGGCTCGGCTACTACAGCCGCGCCCGAAACCTCCAGAAGGCGGCGCAGGCGGTCGTCGCCGGCGGCGGCTTCCCCCGAACGATCGAGGGCTTGAGGGCGCTTCCCGGGGTCGGTCCGTACACGGCAGGGGCGATCGGCTCGATCGCTTTTGGGCTCGACGCCCCGGTGGTGGATGGGAACGTGGAGCGGGTGCTTGCCCGCTTGCACGCCGAGCCGAACCCGGCGAAAGCGTGGTTGTGGGCGACGGCGGGGGAGGCGTTACCGCTCGGCGAAGCGGGCGACTACAACCAGGCGCTGATGGAGCTGGGCGCGACCGTGTGCCTGCCGCGGGGGCCGAAGTGCCTGGTGTGCCCGCTGCGTCCGGCCTGCCGGGGCGTTGGGGCTCCCGAGCAATACCCAGCGGCAAAGGTGAAGAAGGCTGTTCCGCGGTCGCGCGCGGTCGCCGCCTGGATCGTACGGGAGGGGCGGCTGCTCCTAGCCCGGCGCCCCGAGGGCGGACTGCTGGGGGGGCTTTGGGAGCTGCCGGGCGGGGTCGTCGAGGGGGGCGAGCCGGACGGGGCTTCGCTGCGGGCGCTGTTGCTGCAGCGCATCGGCGCGGCCATCGCGGCCGCCGAGACCCTCGGCGCGGTGGCGCACACGTTCAGCCACCTGCACCTGGACACCACGGTGTTCTTGGCGACGCTCAGCGGGGAGGGAAGCCCGCTCGGTTATCCGGAGCTGCGCTGGGTGCCGCTTGCCGACGTGGACGGGATGGCGCTCTCTACTTTGGCGCGGAAGACTTTGGTTTTGGGGAGGAGGGCTCCGTCCGCGTAGCGGCTCCGGAACCGAGGGGCTGGCCCCGGGCTGGACGCCGTGCAGCTTGGGACCAACGTCGTGGCCATCCACGCAGAAGACTCAGGGGGGTGCCGCTGGCTGCTGGTCGATGGGGCCGTGTTCACGAGCCCGGCGATGCCGACTGCTGTCGGCGACTGGCGCTTTGACGGGGGCGCCGACGATTCGAGTGGCTGGGGAAATCACGGCGCTGTCAACGGCGCCACGCTGACCACCGATCGCTTCGGCAACCTGGACTCCGCCTACGCCTTCGACGGTGTGAACGATGTGGTCACCGTGTCAGACAGCCCATCGCTGTCATCACCCGAGGCCACCCAGGCCCTCACGATCTCCGCCTGGGTCCGGGTAGACGGGTGGTACCAGGACTGGAACATCTTCGCGATCCTGAACAAGTACCGTAGCCGTGGCGACGACGGCTGGGAGTTCATCCTCGGCGCGGTGCCCTCGACATCCATCGCATTCGCGCCGGCCCTCTACGTCTCGGCGGTGCAGTCAGACTGGACCACCCTCGACTTTGGCGAGTGGCACCAGGTGGTGGCAGTCTATGATGCTGGCGACGCGCGTTTGTACGTCGATGGGGCGCTCTTCGCCGAAGACTGGAGCAGCCAAGCGCTCGTGGACACCGAGGGCGGCTCGGTTCACATCGGCTTCAGTCAGACTGGGCCTGACGAATACTCAGACGGCGCGATCGACGAGGTGCTCCTCTACGACGTCGCCCTCACAAAGGGCCAGGTGGCCGCGCTCTATCACCCCTGATCGCAGCTCCCCGTGTCTGGCGTTGGGCCGATTCATCTGATCGGCCGGGCGTGGGCCCGCCTCGGGATGGACAGACAGCTGGGCGATGTGGCAGGCCTGATCCCTGGGCTCGCCGGGTTGGCCCGGCGACGGGATCGCCCCACATCGCGGCGTAGCGGGCGGCGCCGCTCTCTTTGCCCGGGGGGGCCGTCGATGCCGTTCATCGTCGCGCCCGCCCGCTGTTCGCAGCGTGCGTCCGGTCACACTTCCCGACTACTCCTCACACGTCCACCGGCGCAGCGTGCCGTCCTCGTCTACGGTGAGCAGCCAGTATCCATCGGGGTCAACCGCGAGCGCGGCGATGCTGGGCGTGTCGGAGAGGATGCCGTAGTTCGTGTCGCTGAAGGCCGCGATTCCCAGTCCGTCCCAGCTCGACCAGGCGTGCTGCGTGCCCTCGCTTCCGACCACGCGGCTGATGCCCGGGCTCTCGAATTGGTTGCTGGCGACGAGGGTGCCCGTCCCGTCGAAGCTCCCATACCAGGCGTAGCCGTCCGGGCCCCCGAACACCCAGGCGCCTCCACCCGGGTGCGGGAGGATGTCGACCGCGCGTCCGAAGGCGGTGAGCGTCGTCGACGTGAACGCGGATTCTCCCCGGGCGCGGAAGGCAACCACCGGGGCGCGACCCTCCCCGGCGGCCCACTCTCCTTCGACGGTCATCCCGACGACTTGGCCGGCGGCGTCCCCGACATCGCTGGGTGTAGCTGACGAAGAAGCGCCATCCCAGGTGAACACTTCGGTGGCGGTGGTGGCGAACGCGGCGTCGCCGCTTCCCGCGACGGAGAGGGCCGGGCTCGCGCCAAGGTCTACGGAGGCCAGCTCGGCAGCGTCCGCGAGGTTCAGCACGTGGATCCCGCCGTTCGCCGTGAACACCTTCGTTCCGGAGATCGAGAAGCCGAGGGTGGAGCCCACGCTTTGCCACCGGGTGCCGAGCGCGGAGCTATCCCCGAGCGGCGCGGGAAGATCATAGGCGCGAAGAGCGGTTGCGTCCGTCGTGCCGTCGGCATCGAGAACAACGAGGTGGTCGCGCGCCCACGCCATCTGCGTGGGCGTGCCGACCATGTCGGGAAGGGCGGACGACCAGAGCTCGGTCAGCTCCTTCCCGTCGGTTACGCACGCGTCGAGAAGGCGCGTGTCTACGGTGTTTTCGACGCCGGTGTCGTCACCTGAATCGGTGCGGGAGTCCGCCCCGGAGTCGGCGCTGTCTGCGGTATCTGCGGAGTCGGCTACGCCCCCGGTGTCGCCGTCGCTGCCGGTGTCGGAGGTGCAGGCGATGTGAGCGAGCGAGATCGCGAGCATGGGGTCCCGGGTCGCGACGAGTGTGGCCGGGAGGAGTGGAAACGTCAATGCAAAGCGCCGTGCAGACGCCATGGCGTCTCGCCGCCGAGTACACTCTGCCTATGCGCGCCCCTCTGCTCGCCGCGTTCGTCGCGATCGTCGGCTGCACTCCGGGCGAGGGGGCCAGTACGCCCCTTTCCCCCTTCGATACCGGCGCCACGCCCGACACCGGCGCCAACGACACGGGCCGCGCCGAGGATTCGACCGTGGGCGACGAAACGGGCGATCCGGACACTGGCACCGACACCGACACCGATACCGACACCGACTCCGACTCCGACTCCGGCTCCCGGGATACTGGCCTCGTCGCCTTCGACGATTGCGCAGGGCGGCTCGGGTCAACCGTCGTCACCACAAAGCTCGTGCATCAGGAGTTCTGCGGCGAAACGACGGCGCTCGACACCCTCGTCGTGCTCGCAGACCAGCCCGCGGTCGAGGCGTACTGGGCCGCACAACAAATGTGCACGTGGGAGCCCACGCCGGCACCTGCGCTCAGCTCGGGTCAGGCGGTCGCCTTCCTCGGCCTCGATCCTCGCTGCTCCGGCGGCCTCTCGCTTGACGGGTATTATGTGGATCTCGCCGATCCCGCCGCGATCATCGCCTCGGTAGAGGTCCAGCCTGGCAACGGGTGCGACACCGGCACGATCCCGCTTTTGGACATCGACCAGACCCCCATCGCGCCCGTGTCCATTTGCCACCACGGGTTGCGACGGCAGTAGATCGGCCTGCCCCCAACGACATCACCGCGCCCGCCGCCGCCACCAAACCACCCCGACTGCGACCCCGAGCGCGACCCCGGCCGCGGCCGCGGCCAGCGCGCCGAGCGATACCCGGCTTGGCACCAGCCCTTCCAGGCGCTCGGGGAGCGGGCCATCGGCTTGGGACTCCCAGAAGTGCGCGGGCCGCAGCGAAACGTTGGTGCTCCGCCCGTCCTCATCCCGCCGCCAGGCGCCGTGCCGGTTGTCGCGGAGGCGCCCACCGGCCACATGGCCAAGGTCTGTTTCGGTGACTACCAGCGCCCCAGCCAGGGCCACGCTGACCGCGTAATAGCAGGGTTCGTCTGGATAATTGTCCATCCGGAGCTGGAGCGATCCCGGCGCCTCCGGCAGCGCCGCCTCACCCGCCAGGTGCAGCTCCACGTACGAGGCCTCCTTGAGCTGGGCTGGCTTCTCCACCGCGAGCGGCGTGAGTTCCAGCTCGACGTCGTTCCAGCGCGCGCGCACGCCCGGCCTCAGCGACTCCGCATGTTTCGGGGCCCACTCGGCTCCGGCCGCGCCCTCCGCGCGCGCCTCCTTGTACAGGCGCATCGCCGCGATCTCAACGTAGTAGTCTATCCGCAGGTGCCCGGGTTCTACTTGCGCTTCAAGGCGTTGACCCGGCATGCCTCCGTTCGGATCGGAGGGGTTCGTGGCGCCTGAGGGATGCGCGGCCGCATTGAGGCTCAGAGCGAGGACGGCCAACCACACGCCCACGCCTTCGCCCGCCGCGCCGATCCGCGCAAGGCGATAAGGGCGCGGGATGGATCGTCCGCCGACACCACCCCTCGACCTCGCCCGCATGTGGTCTCCACGAGTGCGGGCCACGATCGGGGTGCTGGTCGTCGCCTACATCGTAGAGCTGGCGTTCTCCGGCGCGCTGGAGCCGATCCTGTCCCTGCGCGGGTTGGGCGCGGGTTTTCAGCCATGGCAGCCGCTCACCTACACCTTGATTCAGGGCGAGCCCGTCTCCGCGGTATTTGGCTGGGTCGGCGTGTTCTTCTTCATGGACATGGCGCACGCCGGCATGGGCGCGAGGCGCTTCTGGGTGAGCACGTTCATCACGTGGGCGCTCGCGACCTTTGGCTCGTTGATGATCGGCCTCACCGGCCTGCTTCAGGCCACGTACGTGTTCGGGCCCTGGTGGTGGCTCGACGCCATGCTCGTATGGTTCGCGTTCAAGAACCGGGACGCACAGGTGCGCTGGATGATGGTCTTGCCCATGAAGGCAGAGGTCATCGCATGGCTGGTGCTGCTTTTGTCAGTTTTGAGGCTGGCTTATTATCGCGACGTCGCGTCGGCCCACCTCGTGTTCGCGTGGTTTGCGGCGTGGGCGACCGTGTGGATCGACGGCGACACGTGGCGCCGCTGGAAGCTGCTGCGCCGCAAGAAGGCGATCGAGAAGGAGCTCTCCAAGTTTCAGGTGCTCGACGGCGGGCGGGGCCAGGAGCGGCCGCGTCGCCAGAAGCCGGACGACTGGGCGAACTAAGCGCGCTTCCGCCGCGCCAACCCCGCTGCGACCAACAGCAGCCCCAGGGCGCCTGCGCCCGCGTCGCCGCTGTCGCAGCCACAAGCCGTCCCCCGCTCGATCTCCCGCGGCGCGGTGACATCCTCCGCCTCGGGACGCCAGTCCTCGCCGCTGTCCCCCGAATCCGAGGTTCCGGTGTCGGTGTCGCCGGTCTCGCCGCTGTCGCCCGAGTCGTCCGTGTCCCCGGTGTCGCCGCAGTCGTCGTCGAGGTCGCCATCGCAGTCCTCGTCGCCGTTCCCGCAGTCGTCGAGGGTGTTCGTGCTCGCGATGAGGGGGTTGTTGTCGTCGCAGTCGGCGCCGCCGCCGAGCGCGGCGCGGTCCCCGTCGCTGTCCACGTCGAAGTCGTCATCGCCGCCACAGTCGGCGTCGATCCCGTCATACGGCGCGTCGGTGGCGCCCGGGTTCACGGAGGCGTCTGCATCCTCACAGTCGTCGCCGCCGCTGGCGGAAGCGTCGTAGCCGTCGCCGTCGCAATCGGTGCACACGACTGGATCGATGCCGTCGCAGTCCTGATCGATGCCGTCGCCCGAGATTTCCGTGGCGTCGGGGCTGATCGCCGCGTCGGCGTCGTCGCAGTCGTCTCCGCCCCACGCGTCGCTGGTGTGCAGATCCGCGTCGCAGTCGTAGTCGTCGTCGCTCCCGCAGTCCGTGTCCTCGCCGTCGTAACAGGCATCCATCGCGCCCGGGTAGATCGTCGAGTCTCCGTCGTCGCAATCGTCGCCGCCGTACCAGTCCGACGTGTAGCCGTCGCCGTCTACGTCGTACTCCGAGCCGCCGTCGCAGTCGTTGTCGATCCCATCGTAGGGGAAGTCGGCTTCGCCGGGGTTGATCGTCGCATCGGTGTCGTCGCAATCGAGGCCGCCCAGGGCCTCGGCATCGTAGCCGTCGACGTCGCAGTCGCTGTCGCTCGCCTCGTCGCAGTTGCTGTCGACGCCGTCGTAGCAGGTGTCCGGAGCGCCCAGGTACACGCTGTCGTCGGCGTCGTTGCAGTCCGTGCCGCCGTAGAGCTCGCCGTCGTATCCGTCGTAATCGAAATCGTATTCGGCGCCCGAGTCGCAGTCGGTGTCCACGCCGTCTCCCATCGTGTCGGCCGCTGACGGATTCACGGCGTCGTCTGCGTCGTCGCAGTCGTCGCCACCGTAGGCGTCGCTGCTGTAGCCATCGGCGTCGCAGTCATAGTCGTTCGCGCCGTCGCAATCGGTGTCTACTCCGTCGTAACAGACATCGCCCGTCGCATCGGGGTGCGCGCTCGCGTTGCTGTCGTCGCAATCGTCGCCGCCAACGCTGGTTGACGTGTAGCCGTCGCCGTCCTGATCCTCGTCGTCCGTCGCCTCATCGCAGTCGTTGTCGACGCCGTCGTAGTACGTCTCGGACTCGGCCGGGCTCACCGCCGCGTCCCCGTCGTCGCAGTCGCCGCCGAGACCGCTGCCGACCGAGTACCCGTCGCCGTCGGCGTCGTAGTCGTCGGCCTCGTCGCAATCGGAGTCCACGCCGTCGTACCAGATCTCCGTTGCGTCTGGGTTTACCGTCGCATCGCTGTCGTCGCAGTCCTCGCCGCCGCCTGAAGCGTCGGATTCAAAGCCGTCTCCATCCTGGTCGTAGTCGCTGGCTCCGTCGCAATCGGAGTCCACGCCGTCGTACCAGGTCTCCGTCGCCGCCGGGTTCACCGCCGCGTCGGTATCGTCGCAATCGGCGGAGTACTCGACGCCGTCCGCATCCGCGTCGTAGTCGTCGTCTCCCGCGCAATCGCTGTCTACGCCGTCGTACCAGGTCTCGTCGGCACCAAGGTAGGTCGTCGCATCGGCGTCGTCGCAGTCGCCTTCCGCTTCGGTCATCCCGTCCCCGTCCGCGTCGTCGAGCCCGAGCGCGGAGAAGATCACGTCGTCGGCGCCGAAGGTGTCGCTGGCCACGGTGATGTCGAGGCGGTCGAAGCCGTACTCCGTCGTGAGCCCCATGAAGTCGCTGCTCCCCGAGCCCGTGAAGCTGGCCGTGTACACCAGCGCGGAGCCCACGTAGCCCTCGATGGTCGCGGTGGTGTCCAGGTCGATGAAGGTCAGCGCAACAGCCGGTTGAAGCTCGGTGAACTCCATGGATAGCGTCGATCCGACTGCCTGCGCCGCCAAGGCGCCGTTCGGGGCGCTCCCGTCGATCGCGGTCGCCGCCACGGGCGTGCCGTCGAACGTAGCGCCGAGGGAGGTGTACTGGCTGTCGATAGCCTCTGTGGCCGTGAGGTCCTCAAAGTCGATGGTCTCCGAGGTGATTCCCGCGGCGGTCGACCAGTCCGCCAGGTCGGTCCAGGTCGTCATGTCGCCGCCGTCTACGATGCCGTCGCAGTCGTCGTCGATACCGTTGTCCAGCACCTCCGAAGCGCCGACGTACACGCTCGCGTCTGTGTCGTCGCAATCTCCGGCTGCCTCGGTCTGGCCGTCGAGATCGCGGTCGGTGTCCGCCGCGTCTACGATCTCGAGATCATCGAATCCGAAGGTGTCACCGGTCGAAGCGTCCACGACGATCGTGGAGATCGAGCTCACGAATACATAGCCGCGGTACACTCCGCCCGTCCGGCTCGCGGCGTCCAGCTCGAAGTCGTAGGCGGCCACGACCGTCGCCCCGGTGTCGTCGTACGCGGTGAGCGTGAAGTCGTCTTCGGGGTCAAGCCATCGCAAGGCGAGCGCGTCTACCGGCGCATCGAACTCCATGGTCAATGTGCCGCCTGACACCGTCACTCCAACGCTGCCGCTCGGGTAGGTGCGCGAAGTCTGGTCGTCGAACGTCGTGCCGCTGAACGTTACGCCCCCGAGTGTTGTCAGCGCATCGCCCGCGGTGCTGCTTTCGAAGTCGAGCGTGGTGCTCACCGTCGCGCTCATTTCATCAAGGTCCCAGGACCAATCTTCCGCGTCCCTACGAACGCGGATCTCGCCATCTACCCAGCCGTCACAGTCGCCGTCTGCGCTGTCTGCGTACGTGTCCGTGCCGCCCGGATAGGCGTTCGCGTCGCTGTCGTCGCAGTCGTTGCCGCCGGCCTCGGCGTTCACGAACCCGTCGCTGTCATCGTCCTCAAAATCCTCGTGCCAAACCCAGTCGAATACGACGCCAGCCGAAGAGAAGGTCCCCGATGCGTAGGGCGCAGTCACGATGAGGCTCTGACCGTTCGACCCCCCGGCTACCTGAAGCGCGCTCCCCGCGCGACCGCCACCCCAGGTGCCGAACAGGGAATGATCGGCGTCGGCCGCGGTAACGGTTGAGGCGGAGGGGGGCGTGGTGTAGGTGTAGACCACGCCGCCGCCCGACGTATAGGTGTTGTCGTTGCTCGCGGCGATCGCCAGGTCGTTCGTGCCATCGCCGTCGAGGTCGCCCGCCTCGATAGCCGAGCCGAAGCGACCGCTGGCCGTCTGGCCCAGGTAGGTCATGTCCGCCAGCGCCACGTCGGCACGGCAGGTTGTCCCTACATCTTCCATCGCGTACACCGCGCCGATGTCGGTGCTGGACGAGTCGTAGTAGGGGGCGCCGAGGAGCAGATCGAGGCCCGTTCCGCCTCCCGCGTCGGCGATCGCCACCGACGTGCCCAGCGCAGCTCCCGCCTGCGCGAGCATCGTGCGGCAGGTGGCGAGGGTCGTGATGCCCGCGGCCCCGGAGGGGAGGTCCGCCCCGTACACCACGAACGCCGCGCCGCCGTTGGTCGCGCCCGCGTCGGAGCCGGGGGCGCCGATCACGAAGTCGTCGAGGCCGTCACTGTCCAGATCCCCGACGGCCGTCGTCGTGCCCATCTTGTCGCCAGAGGCGGCGCCGGTGATCCGGGAGGTCGCGCTGGTCGTGGTATAGGTGCCGGCCACGGTCGCCGAGCCGTTGAAGATGTAGGCGGCACCTGCATCGCTGCCGCCATCATCCGCGCCAGGGGCGGTGACGAGCAGGTCTGCATAGCCGTCGCCATTGAAGTCGCCGTCGAGGGAAACGCTCGTTCCGAGGCCGGGCCGGCCAGTGGAATTCCCGGTGACGATGATCCCCGCGCTCGACGCCGCGTTCACCCCCGAGAAGCTCGCCCCCTCAAACAGGTAGGCCGCGCCCGAGTCCGAGCCCGGAACGTCGGCGCCGGGCGCACCGAACCCCAGCTCCGGAGTGCCGTCTCCGTCCATGTCGCCGGCGCCGATGGTCGTGCCGAACAAAGAGCCGCTGCTTGGCCCTTCGAAGCTGGCATCGGCCCCATCGAGCGTTCCGGGCGTGGTCCACGGGCGGTACAGCACGTAGGCGGCGCCCTCGCTGTAGCCTGAGGCGCCGACGATCACGTCGTCCTCGCCATCCGAGTTGAGATCCGTCACCCACATCGAGGTGCCGACGTAGTTGAAGTCGGCCGCACCTTCCCACGGATCTTCCAGCTCGTCGGCGTATACTTCCTCGCGAGCGGGCCGCGCGGTTTCGGCACCGAACCAGACAGACGTTCCGTCGCCGAAGGTGGCTGAGCACGACCAGGGCAGACCCGAAGGGCCCGCGAAGCTGCCCACCACGGCGCTGGCGCCACCGTCCACCGCGGGGTCGCCGAACGTCACGTCGTCGAACTGCACGACGGCCTCGTTTCGGCCCTCCAACAGCCAGATCTGGAACGTTGCTGCGCCCCCGTATACGGCGTGCGGCGCGTCTTGCCACGTCACCGCGAAGGTTCGGTAGGGATAGGTGCCGAAGGTGTCGTAGGTGATGGTGCTCGCGCCGAGATCGTCCCAGAAGGCGGCGATTCCGGTGTAGCTCACGGCGCTCGGGGGGCATGCGCCCGCACTCGCGGTGGTTACGCCGTCGAAGAACACCGCGCCGTTCGACGAGATGTCCACGCTGCTGTACGACGTTCCGTAGAACTCAAAGTCGAACGGGAGCTCAACGTTCAGGCTGTCGTCGTCGGCCAGCGAGGCGGACATGCCGCCCGATGTGTCCAGCCATGCATAGGACGGGCCGTCTGAGGTGCCGCTGTCGGTGTACACGGTGCCGCCCGCGTCCGGGCCCCCGGTTCCGGCGAGGGCGGCGGGCAAACACAGACGCAGGAGGGCCAGGAGACGCATCCGGGCAGTTTACACCACCGTGCAATAGAGGGCGACGTGAGTTCCCTCACCGAAGCCGCCCCGCGTCGGTTCCCGCTGTATCTGCGGGTATTGCTGGGCGTGGGAGTGGGCACCGCGATGGGCGTCGCCTTCCGGAGCGAGCCCTACCTGTTCGGCGCCAGCAACGCGGATCTTGGTCCGCTGGGCATGCTCGTCGTGCGCTTGTTGAAAACCTTGGCGACGCCCCTGATCTTCGTCGCGATCGTGGATTCGTTCTTCAAGACGAGGATCTCGGCAGCGAGCGGCGCTCGTCTGCTGGTGATCTGCGCGGTGAACGTCACGATCGCGATGCTGCTCGGGCTGCTCATTCTCAACACCTTCCAGCCGGGGGGGGGCTGGGCGGGGCACCTCGAGAGCCTGAAGGCGTTCGCGGGCGCCCCCCCAGCGGCGGCTACCGGGGCGACGCTGAGCCCGCTGAAGAACTTTGCGGCCTTCGTACCGGAGAGCGTGGTCGAGCCGTTCCAGAAGAACCTGGTGATCTCGGTCGTTCTGCTGGCCGTTTTGGTCGGCGGTGCGCTGCGGTCGGTCCGGGCGGAGGCCACCGGCTCCCTGGCGATGGGGATCGCGGTCGTCGAGCAGCTCGTCGAGGCGCTGTACGCGGCGCTTACGAAGATGTTGCTGTGGGTCGCCGAGGCGATGCCCTTCGCGGTCGCCCTCATCGTCGCGGATGTCGTGGGCAAGGCCGGCCTTGGGGTATTCAGCGCCCTTGCGGTCTTCTTCGGCACCATCCTCGCCGGGCTCTTGATTCACGCCTTGGTCTACTATCCGCTGCTCGGGTGGGTCGTCGGCCGGATTTCACCCTTGGTTTTTCTGCGTGGGGGGCTCGATGCGGTCGTCACCGCGGTGTCCTGCAACTCCAGCCTGGCGACGATGCCGGTCACGCTGCGCTGCCTCCGCGCGCTCGGCGTGCGCGAGTCGTCGGCAAGGCTCTCGGCGTGCGTAGGGACGAACTTCAACAACGACGGCATCATGCTCTATGAAGCGATGGCGACGTTGTTCCTGTGCCAGGCGCTCGGGTTCCCACTGAACGCCGGCGCGCAAGTCACGGTCGTTCTGGCCTCGATCATGGCCGGCGTTGGCATCGCGGGGATCCCGGAGGCCGGGCTGATCATCCTGCCCCTGGTGTTGGGCGCGGCGGGCATCCCCGAAGCGACGATCGCCGTAGCCATCCCGCTTATCGTCCCCGTGGACTGGATCCTCGCGCGCGTTCGCTCCGGCGTAAACGTACTGGCGGACATGGTGGTGGCCATCGTTCTGGATCGTTTCGAGGAGGACTCCGAACCGGTCACTCCCGACATCCAGATTTCATAGCCCGCTAATTCGCCGTCACCAGCCCTCCGGGCCCCCGTAGACGCCGATGTCGCTCCTCGAGCCGTCGCGATCCTGGGCGTCGTCGTCGGCGTCTCCGGCGTCGATCAGCGGGCTTTCGGCGCTCAGGCGCAGGTCGTCTGCGCCGTCGACGAACGCGGGATCGCCGCCAACCGTGAGGTACGCGTCCGGCGCGCAGCTCCCTCCGTTCTCCTCAAGCGAGTTCCAGCCGAACAGATCGCTGGCGCCATCCGTGCGAATTCCGCAGGTCGTGCCAATCCCGGCGCTGTTGGTCACGTAGCTCTCTGCGTGGGCGCGGCTCAACTCCAGCCCGATGCGCCCCCCGTAAAACACGGAGTGATCCGCCTTCACGTGCATGTAGGAGGCCTGTACGCCAGCATCGCGGCCGATCGCGGCCACGTTGAACAACCACATCCGCTCGTTGCGCGTGTCGTTGTTGTCCTCGCCCCAGATGCCGATGGATCCGCCCTCCACACGCGAGCGCCGCGCGTGAAGCTCACCGCCATCCGTCGCAATTCCATACCCGCCGCTGCAGCGCAAGTCGGAGTCGAGCAGGATCGTGCTGTTGTGTTCGTAGAGCGCATAGGCGCCATCCGTGCCGCAGTCCACGATCAGCTTCTCGGCGAGCAGGCTGCCGTTATCCAGGACGATCACGCCCCCGCCGCCCATGATCTCGTTGTCGAGGATCTGCACGTCGTCCAACTCCAGGGTCGACCCCGTGCCGTACACCACTGCGTACGACCGCTCGTTTCCCGTGATCACCACGTTCTCGAGGAGCAACGCCGCGCCGTCCATCCGGAGCGCCGAGCCGTACCCGTTGCTGTTGCCGCCGCCGCTCAGGGTGACTCCAGCCAACCGGGTGCCCGCCCGCTCCCCGTCCTCCGCCGTGACCACGGCGCTCCGCCCGTCCCCTTGGATTATCGTGGCCTCTGGGCCTTCGATGCCGAAGATGTCGAGGTATTTCCCGGTGAAGTCGACGCGCTCAGCGTAGGTGCAGGGGCGCAGGCCGATCCGCGTTCCAGAGATCGAGGCCGCGATCGCGGCCGTGATCGTGGAGAAGTCGGCCCCTCCGTTGCAATCGACGAATACGTTCGGCGTGCCGGGATCCCACGGTGTTTCACCAGTATCGGAGGTGTCAACCGTCGAACCGGTCTCTCCCGGGAGCCCCCCTCCCGAGTCGGCGGAGTCGGGTGGCGCAGAGTCGGAGGCGGAATCCCCGCCGAGGGAGATGTCGTGGGGGTTGCACGCCAGCGTGAGCCACAACATCACCACCCACCTCCCAGCGAGAAGTGTCCACCGTAAGCGCCGATGTCGTTGCGGCTCCCGTCCGGGTCGTTGGAGCTGGAGGTGGTTGGCCCAGCGTTCACCAGCGAGCTTTCGGCCGCGAGGTGAAAGTCGCTTCCGGCGGCGTCGATGAACCCGGGATCGACCGCCTTGGAGGTGGAATCTCGCGTGAGCGGGTCGGCAAATCCGCAGCCATTGGCGGCGTTTTCCCAGAACACCGAGTAGCTCGTCGTTACCGTACTTCCTGAAGCGGTGATCGCGCAGTCTTGCCCCGTCACGATGGAGCTGGACAGCGACAGGCTGGAGCCTGAAGCGATGAGGCCCCCCGTCGCAACCACATTCTCCAACACGAGCCCGGAATAGAGCACGGAAGCGCCCGAGGCGAGGACCGTGCCCTTCACGACGGTGTATTCGTCGTCGTTCCCCTCGTTCTCTACGTAGAGCTGCCCCGCGAGGACGCTGCGCTGGATCCGACTCTGCGCGTGGAAGATCTCGATGGATCGGCCATTTGCGCACTCGAACGTCGCCCCGTCCACGAGCGCGGCGCCGTGCTCCGCCTGGTAGCCGACGCCGACTGTGCCGCACCGCACGGTGCTGTCCTGTACCACGACCTCGCCTCGTCTCGCCTGGATGAGAATACCCAGCGAAGCCGTGTTATTCTCGAATACGGTGCGTTCAATCAGCACGTGCCCCGACCGGCTGTAGAGGGCGGCCATGCCCGCATTGCCGGAAACCACCACGTTCCGGAGCACCAACGACGAGAAAGAAACTTCAATGCCTGGAGTTTCGGCATCGCCGCCGCCGCCGGTGAGCGTGATCGCCTCCACGCGGGTGGCCCGCCCCTCGCCCTTTGTCGCCTTGAGGACAGAGGTGCCGGGTGAGGCGTACACGATGGTGGTTGCCGGGTCGGTTCCCACGATCGCGAGGGACTTCCCCTCGAAGTCGAGCGAGCCGTAGTACGCGCATGGCGCCACAGCGATCTCGTCCCCCGAGATCGCACCGGCGATCGCGCTCCGAATGTCGGCGAAGTCCGCGCCGCCGTGGCAGTCCACGCTCCAAGAACGGCCCTTCCTGGCTGTAGATGAAGCGGCGGAGCGTGGCGGCGCAGTCTCCATCGTTTGGGGCGCGCAGCCGAGGATCAGGGCGAACAGCACGCCGCACCATACCTCGTCGCCCCCAAGGCCGCGCTTGCGTTATGCGGGCGACGTGCTGACTTTGCTCTTCGCTTGCGCCACGGACACCGGGCCTTCGGAAGACGTCGGGCAGGAGCAACTTCCCGGCGATACCAGCCCCGATTCCGCGAGCCCGGACTCGGGCGACACGGGGGAGTCGGGAGACACGTCCGAGGACACCGCCGCATGTGGGGACGTGGTTCCGGATGAGGGGGCGTTTGCCGCGCTCTTTGATGCATCCGTATTGCACACGACCACGATCACGATGAGCGAGGATGCCCGCGCGGCGCTCGCCGCCGCGCCCGATTCCTGGGCCCCCGCGTCGCTGACCCTCGACGGCGCGGAATTGGCCTCGATCGGCGTCAAGTGGCGAGGAGACTCGGCGGCTATGCGTTGGGACGGGAAACCTTCCTGGAGCATTGGTTTCCGGAAGGGGGAGGCGTGTGACACGCTGGGCGGCATGGAGCGGATCACGCTCGATGCAATGACGGATGATCCCGTTCAGGGCCGGATCGTGGTTGAGATGTTGCTGCTGCAAGCCCTCGGTCGCCTCGTGCCTCGCGCCGCGTTCTCCACCCTCACGGTCGACGGTGAACCCTTCGGCCTGTACGCGCTCGCGGAGTATGTGGACGCCAACTTTACCACGAACCACCTTGGCTCCTGGGCGGGCGTCGTTTGGAAGGGTGGCAGTGGTGCGGACTTCACCACGGCGGGGCTGGCGGCCTGGGACGATGCGAATGGTGCCGGCGACCCGGCGCGACTCGCAGCGGTTGCGGAGATCGTGCAGGGTGCGGGGGACACGTTCTACGCCGACCTTGGGTCCGTGCTCTCCACCCCCGATCTGGCCGCCCACTGGGCCGCATTGGCCGCCGTGGGCGACGAGGGGACCTTCCCCTACGAAACGGACGATGCAAATCTGCTTGTTCCCGACGTCGGCCAGATCCTGCTCGTGCCCGATCCCCCCGAGTCCGGATGGAGCGAAACGTTCGACTGGCGTCACGTCGACAGCGCGCTCGGCGTCCGTTGCGTGTACGACGAGGCCTGTTCGGCGGCGATCACGGATGCCCTCGCCAGCGCGGCGGCGGCGCTAAGCCTGGCCGATGGGGGTGCCGTTGCCGAAGGCGCGTTCGCCGTCTCCGCTGCCGCGATGGCCGACGATCCCCGGCGAAGCTCCACGGTCGGGGCGGTGTCGGCGTCGCGAGCGGCTCTGTCGGCCACGATCGCCGCCTGGCCGACGACGCTCGCCGCCTCGGTCCCTTGACCCGAAAACGCAGGTGAGGCGCTCCAAGCAGTTGGAACGCCTCACGTTTGGGCCACTGGCGGGTGCTACCAGGTCGAAGGGCGGCGGTGGCCTTCGCCGTCGTCGCCGCGCCCCTCATCGTGGTGGCCATCGTGGTCGCGCTCGCTCACCCGGCGGTCCCCTTCCCGCCGCCCGAAGTCGAGCGAGGTCGTGCGGAGGGGATCCACCACCACGTAGCTGCGCTCGACAAGGGTACCTTCGAGCTTGCGAACTTCGAGCACCGTGGGCCCGAGCGGCAACAAGAGCGTCGTCTCCGCGAAGGGCTCGATCAACGACACCAGGCGCCCGTCGATGAACACGCGCACGAACTCGCACGCGTCGCTGTCGAGCCGCACGAGCCCGGTCCGGGGGGTGTTCACCGTCATCTCGGCGCCGCTCCAGGCGCGGACGTTCACGAGCTCCTCGTCGATGGCATAGCCCCCGAGCCGCTCGTACTCGACCTCGACACGACCGACCCGCATGTGGGGGAGCACGGTCGACGAGTTGGCGGCAACGCGGTGTTTGCTGCCGTGATCCACCATCACGTCTACCGCGAAGGGGAGGGGGTTGCTCACCACAAGGTCGGCGAAGGCAGGGGCTTCGGCCACGAGCGTCTTTTCGGAGAAGGGGCGAACCTCCACACAGGCCGACTCGACCAGCACCCCGTTGGCGAACATCGTCAGCTCCGCTTTGCCCAGGGGAACGGTGAGGATCCGGCTGGCGCCGGGGCTGAGGCTGGCGTAGCTGCGGCCGCCCACGAACACGCTCGCCGCCACACCGGTGTCGTTCACCACCTTCACCTTCCCCGATTCGGGCGCGCCAATCGTGAGCGCGGTCGTGCGCCGGCCGTGCACGCGCACCTCGCGGCTAGTGAGGCTGTAGGTATTGCCATACTGCGAGTACGTCGCGACCACCGAGATTTCGCCTTCGTGCGTGGCAAAACGTACGGTTTCCCAGGCGCCGACGACCCGCGCGCCGCTGCCCTCGACCGTTACGGTCACGGGAACACCTGCGTGGTTGTCGACGCTGACGTAGCCCACCGGCGGCGTGTACGACCGTCGCGAGTGTGCATCGGCCGGCGTCGAGAGGACGGCGAGGCTGAGGGAGACGAGCAGGGCGGGCACGGACAGTTTCATTGTCAACTCCTCGTGAACTTTGGTTTGTTCACGGCGCACCAACGCGGTCGTGGCGCCCGACATTCGGCAGTGAAGAAACGGCAGTTGAAGGCGTACGCGAGGCCCGCGCCGGCCCGGCGAAACGAAATGTCTCGCGGTTGACGGGTCAACTGGGGGCCGGCGGTCGGTCTGGCGAGGGGGCGCTGCCGAATCCTCGCTTGCCACGGCCACATATGGTGCGTACAATGGGCGTGGTTCACGGGGCGTCGTTCGTTTTGCTCAACGTGCTTCAGCTCAACGCAGACTACACGCCCATGAAGGTGATCCGCTGGCAACGCGCCGTGGAGCTGGCGCTGGATGAGAAGGTCGTGCAAGTCGCGGCGTATCCCGGTCGTTTTGTGCGCTCCGCCTCGCTCGCGGTGCCGTGGCCTGCGGTGGTGGCCTTGCGGCGCTATTCCGTGATGCGCGGGAAAGTGCGGTTCTCCTCGAGAAGCGTGCAGGCGCGCGACAACTTCGCCTGCGCGTACTGCGGTCTTCGCCCGGTGATGGGAGACGGCCGGCCGGATCGCGTGCAGCTCACGATGGATCACGTGATCCCGCGGGCGCAGGCACGGGAAGGTCGGGTGTTCCTCCCGTGGGCGCGCCGCTGGGTGAACGTGACCTGCTGGGAGAACGCGGCGACGGCCTGCCGCGCGTGCAATTTCCGCAAGGCCGACCGAACGCCCGCGCAGGCTGGAATGCTCCTTCGCATCTTCCCCCGCGTTCCCACACAGCAAGACGCGCTTCGGATGGCGCTCACGCGCCTGCCGAACCTGCCGGAAACCTGGCTGGAGTGGCTCCCGGTCGGCGCGGTGCACGCCGAGGAGTCGCAGGCCCTCCCCGACGACGTGAGCTTCAGAAAGGCTTGACACCTGACCATGCGCGCAGTAGTACAGGCGTACAGGAGTAGCCGATGGAACCACTGCCGCCTCGTCAACGTGAGATGCTCGACTTCGTCGCCTCATACACCGATCAAAAGGGAATCCCGCCCACGTTGCGGGAGATCGGGGAGGCGCTCGGAATTCGCTCCACGAATGGCGTGTCCGACCAGGTGAAAGCGCTGGTCAAAAAAGGGTACTTGGAGCGCGTCGGTGATGCGCGCACATCCCGCGGCATTCGGCTCACGCACGAGGCCCGCGGCGGCTTTCGGGAGTCCTCCACGCTCGCGGTCCCGGTGATCGGCCGCGTCGCCGCGGGCTCGCCGATCCTCGCGGAGGAGAACTACGCGGGCACCCTGCACATGGATGCGTCGATGATGCCGCATCAGGCGCCGGTTTTTGCGCTGGTCATCCATGGAAACTCGATGATCGAGGATGGGATCCTCGATGGCGACTATGTGTTCGTGCGCAAGCAAGCGGAGTGCCGAAACGGCGACATCATGGTCGCAATGGTAGATGGCGAAGCCACGTGCAAGCGCTTCTTCCGTGAGCGAACCCGGATCCGGCTCCAGCCCGCCAACAGCGAGATGCAGCCGATCTTCGTCGACTCGTCGCGGGATGTGCAGGTGCTCGGCGTGGTGGTAGGTGTGTACCGAAGGGTGCAAGCCTAGTAGGATGCGGGGGTGGCGAACCCCCGTCTTCCCGCTCGCCGCTCATCCTTGTGGGTGGAGATTGGCGTCAATCTGGCGCTGCTGACGGTTGCGGTCTCCGTGCTGGATGTGGGCATTTTTTCACTCGCGACGCGCTACGTCCTTGAGGAGGCCAGCGTCGATCTCGCCGAGAGCGCTGCGGTCGTCGTGGCCGCGGAGGTTGCGGCTGCCGATCCGGCGGTGTGGCCGGTAATCGTGGAGCAAAACCGGAAGAGCGGCCTGAAGGGGGTGGCGATCTGGTCGGTTCGGGGCTCCGAAGTGGTGGGCGATGCGGGGGAGATTGACTCCCTGGTGAAGCGGACCGTCGCATCCCACGACGTGTACAGCGAGGTTGTGGGCGACGAGGTTCGGGTCGTGGCGCCCGTGGGGTCGGGCAGGCCGACTGCGGTGGTGACGTTGCGCTACCCGCTCTCGCGAGTGGAGCGCCCCGCCTGGGGGGTCGTCGCGGGACACGCGTTCTTCTCCGCCGGCGTGATCAGCTTGTTCGGCTGGTTCCTGTTTCGCCGAAACGTCGTCGAGCCCATCCGGCGGATCTCGGACGCGACGGTCCGGATCGCGGGGGGGGACTTCCAGACGGCCGTGCCGGCGGACGCGCCAGTGGAGCTCGCCGAACTGGCGGATGCGTTGGCTCGGATGGGGAGCGCGCTCGCGAGCTACCAGGCGCGGATGGCGGAGCAGCTCGCTTCGTTGGAAGCCGCAAACCTCGACCTTCGCCGGGCGCAGGATGCGTTGGTGCGCACGGAGAAGCTGGCCAGCGTGGGGCGGCTGGCGGCTGGGCTCGCCCATGAGCTGGGAAACCCGCTCGCGGCGGTACGGGGGTACATCGAATTGGTCGTGAGCAGCCCCGAGGCTCCCGAAACGGCAGAGGTGCTGCGCCGCGCGCAGTTGGATGTGGAGCGGATGCATCGGTTGCTGAGGAATCTCCTGGACTACGCGCGGGGCGACGAGTCGGCGCCGTCGGCGCTGCTCGTCGAAGAGGTGATCCTTGAGGCCGCCCGCACGGTTCAACACCAGGTCGCGTTTCGCGGGGTTGACGTTCAGGTTCACGGGCACGGCGTCGGTTCGGTGCACGGCGAAGCGACGAAGCTGCATCAGGTGCTCGTGAACCTGCTCCTCAACGCTGCCGAGGCCGGGGCCCGCCAAATCACGCTCGACGCCGGTCGCACCGACGCCGAGGTGTGGATCGCGGTTCAGGATGATGGCGAAGGGGTGGCGGCAGAAAATATACCAAGGTTGTTCGAGCCGTTCTTCACGACTCGCCCACCTGGTCAGGGCACGGGCCTCGGGCTGGCCACGGCTTTCCGCGTGATGGAGCAGCACGGCGGCCGGATCGAAGTGCGCAGCGAACCGGGGAGGGGCAGCCGGTTTGTCTGTTTCCTTCCCGCTTCCCGAACCCTGCCCGCTTCGTCAGGTTAAGGAACCGATGCGGTCCGTCGGGGGTCCGCACAACGTCGTGCCCGAGTCGGTAAACCGGATCCAGGACCTGCTGCATCGCACCGCGCGCCGGTGCGTGGTACTGACGTGCGGCCAGAGCGCGGCCCTGAGCTTGGCAGCGTTCACCCTGGGCCTCTCGGGGGCCACGTTGGCGGCGAACGAGGGGGCCCGTGGGGCCACGTTCGTGATGCTTTGCCTCGGGGTCGTCGCAGCGCTCGGGTTCGCCTGGCTGCGGCTCCGGGGCCTGCGTGAGCGCGCGGCGCCCAGGAGCCAGGCTGCGCGGATCGAGTCGCTGCATCCGAACCTTCGAGGTGGGTTGTTCGCGGTCGTGGATCGCGCAGCCCGGCCGATGGGCTCGCCCGGGCTGTTCGCCAGGCTGACCGAGGATGTGGCGCGGCGGCTGGCCGCGGTGCGGCCCACGGAGGTGTGGCCCGGGCGCCCCCTCTGGCGCGACCTTCGGTGGACCCTTCTCGGTGTCCTGAGCTTGATCCTCGTCTCTCTGGCTGCTCCGCTGGGGCCGCTCGATGCGCTGCGGCTCCTAAGCGGGTCGAACACCAGCAGCGCGGCGGTCTCGGCGGTGAAGGCCGATGGGCCGCGCGCGCTGCTCGGTGACATCACGCTGCGCTACCTCTACCCCACCTATACGCGCCTCGAACCGCTGGAAATCCCCAACACCAGCGGCGAAGTTCGGGCGCCGCTGGGAACGGTCGTGGAAGTGCGCGCCCGCACCGCGCAACCGTGGACGCAGGCTGCCCTCCACGTGGCGGGGCAACCGGTCGTGCCGGCAACCCTGGTCGACGGGAGGGAGGTGCAGGGAAGCTTCGTCGTTGAGGGGGAGGGGTCCTACCGCTTCGAGTTTGGCGAGCTCCCGTCCCCCGACTACCTCATCGTTCCGGACGCCGACCTCGCCCCGACCGTGGCGGTGAAGGCGATCCCGCGGATTCAGGTCGCGGTGGACGATCGAGTCACGCTGCCGTTCAGTGTGAAGGATGACTACGGGATCAGCAAGGTTGTTCTTGAGGTTACGCGGGCGGGCGCGGTGTCGGAGGTGCCGCTGCGCACCCCGCTCGACCTGCCGCGCGCCGTGTCGGACACTTCCGACTTTTCGGCAGCCGAGCTGGGCCTCGCTGCGGGTGACAGCGTGAAAGTGCGGATCGGGGCTTGGGACAACGACGAAGTGTCGGGTTCCAAGCCGGGGTGGTCGGCAGTGTTCACGCTTGAGGTGCTCGGCGCGAACGGGTCGGGTGCGCAGCGGACGGCGTTGAGGAGCGCGTTCTTTGAGGCGTTGCTGCCCGCGCTCGCCGACTTCGTAGTGGATGCCGCGCCGGCGGCGGACGAGGGCGATGCAGCGCGCAGGTGGGCCGAGGGGGCGGAGCAGCGATACGCGGCGTTTGATGATGTTTCTCAGGCCAGCATCGGGCTGGGGGCGCAGACGTTCGAGGCCCGGCTGGTCAAGAACGTCAATTCGCCCCGACGGGACCTGCTGGCCTTCGCCCGCGGGCTCCCTCCAGGCAAGATCGTCGGCAAGGACGCGGCGACCCTGACGCTGCTCCAGGAGACGAACCTACGGGCGCTGGAGATGGCGGTGTGGACGCTCGACAAGATCGCCAGGGCGACCGCATACCGGGAGCTGATGGAGCTCGTGAAGGTGATGGCGGGCGAGGCTGCGGAGCTTCGTGACGACCTCGCGGGGCTGAATCCGGCGCAAGCGCTGGCGAGGCTCGACATGCTCGCCCGGTTGAAAGCGCAGGTAGATGGAAAGGTAACGAAGCTCGACCAGGGGAGCATGCGCTCGTTTCTCCAGTCGCGGGGCTTGGAGCTGGATGGCGCGATGGCGGCCGCGCGGCGCGCGCTCTCGGCTGGCAAGGACGAGCAGGCGAGGGTGGAGATGGCTCGGGTGGCCGACCTGCTCGCGGAGATGGCTGGCGGCGTGGAGGAAGCGCAGAAGCGCGGGAGCGGCGGGGGGGATGAGCTTGAGAAGGACATCAAGGCGCTGTCCAAGGAGTTGGAAGACCTGGGCGCGGCCCAATCGGAGCTGGCGGCCCGCACGGAGTCGGCGCGGCGGGAGCACGGTCAGAGCCTGGATGACGGTTTGGCGGCCTGGAAGGAGGTGGATCGCCTCGCGGCGGAGGCCGAGCGGGCCATGGGGGAAAAGTCGCTCCAAGGTGTGAAGGGCGCGCGTTCAGTCGCCTCCGCGGTGGACGATGCTGCGCACGATGTGAGCGGGTTGGACGACAGCGTGCGCGCTCGCGACACGCGCACGGCGTTGGATCGGGCGGAGGACGCGCAGCGGTCAATCGAGCGCGCGCGCACGCGGGTGCAATCCGGGGCTCGGAGCGGACAGGTGGACCCTGCAGCGGCCGCCAGCGCAGAGCGTGCGTTGCAGCAGGCACAACGGGCGACGGACGCGGCAGTGGCGAAGCTGCAGGAGCTGGCGGAAGCGCAGAGCGCCGGCTCTCCAGAGCTGGCGGAGGAGCTGCGGTCGCTTTCGGGTGACCAGGGGGAGCTCGCGGATCGAGCGCAGAAGGTCTCCGATCACGCTCGCAAGGTGGCGCGGTCGCTGCCGGCGGATGCGAGCGAGCTGGAGCAAGCTGCGGAGGAAGGTGCGGAAGAAGCCCAGCGGGGGGCCGACGCGATGCAGGATGGCGATGCGATGGGAGCCGCGGGGGCGCAGTCCGCCGCACAATCGGCGTTTGAACGCGCGCAGGACGCCCTGCAGCAAGCCCTTCAGGACATGTCGGAGATGAATCAGGCCGGGCAGGGTGGCCAGGGCGGCGAAGAGGCCCAGAAGCCTGGTGAGCGAAACGGCGGTGCTCAGGGGCAGGATGGGGAGGGGCGGCAGGAGGTCTCAATTCCCGCCCCCGAAGAGTTCGAGACGCCCGAGGCCTACCGCAAGGCCTTGCTGGAGGGGATGCAGGGCGTCGTTCCGGAGGCCTATCGAGCGACCAATCGGCGATATTACGAAGAGCTGGTGCGCCAGTGACGTCCCTGTGGGCCATGTGGATTGGCGGTGCCCTGGCCGGGGCGGCCGAGGAGGTGGCCGCCTGCCTCGACGTCTACGATTTGCAATGCGCGCAGCGGGCGGCGAAGGGCCTCGGCAAGACCGGCGCCGACCAGGTTGCCAGGGCCGAGTTGGAGTTCACACTCGGCAACTTCGTCGAGGCTCGCGACGCATTGAAGCTGGCGGGGGCCACGGAGGGCGCCACGGAGGGCTACGCCGAGCGGATGCTTCTCTTTGAAAAGTCCGTCGGGGCAACGGAGGACTTCGTCACGGACACGCTGGGCGACGTGACGCTCCGCTACCGTCCTGGCATGGACGAGGTGCTTCGGGACGAAGCCTTCGAAACGCTCCAGGCCGCCCATGATCGCATCGGCCCCGTGCTTGGCGGCGCGCCTCCAGGCGGCGTACGGATGGAGCTGTACCCCACCGCCCAGCGGTTCATCGATGCGTCGTCCCTGCCTGGGTCAGCGGTTCGGACGACCGGGGTGATCGCTTTGTCCAAATGGACTAGGTTGTTGGTCAGCTCTCCGCGAGCGCTCGGTCGCGGCTACGAGTGGAAGGACACAACGGCCCACGAGTACATCCACTACGTCGTGGCGTGGCGAACGCTCGACAAGGCACCGGTGTGGCTGCAGGAGGGGATCGCGCGGAGCCACGAGTCCTTGTGGCGTCAGGATGAACCGGCGGGCCTCACGCCCGCCCAGGGCGCGCTCCTGGCGGACGCGCTGGTGAACGACACGCTGGTTCCGCTCCAGAAAATGCACCCGTCCATGGCCTTCTTGTCCTCGGCGGACGAGGCCGCGTTGGCGTTCGCGCAGGTGTCCACAATGGTGGTCTACTTGCGGGAGTCGAAGGGTCCCGGCGCCGTATCCAAGGTGCTGGACCTCGTGCGGGAGGGCAGGGATGCGCTCCAGGCCGTCGCCGACGTAGGCGCGGCGGGAGACTCCGCGGCGTTCATGAAGGGCTGGAAGGACTACCTGGGAACGTTGAAGCTCGTGAGCAAAAAGCTGGCGACAAGCAAGGTCATCCTCGACGGGGGAGGGGACGAGTTCGAGACCGATCCGCTGCTTGGGGAGCGCGCGGACCTCGCCCGGTATGCTCGGCTTGGGGACCTGCTGCTGGATGCCAAGCGGGCCGACGCGGCGTTGGTCGAGTACCAAAAGGCGTCTCCGCACGATGAGGCGCCCTCGCCATTGCTCGCCTCTCGAACGGCGACGGCGCTGCTCGCCCTCTCGCGTCGGAACGAAGCTCGTGGGGTACTCCAGGCCTCAATCGAGGACTATCCGGAATTCGCGTCGACCCGCGCCGCCCTCGGCGCGCTGCTCCTCGCCGACGGGGACCGCGACGGCGCGTGGACGCAGTATCGGGCCGGGGTAGACATCGACCCCTTCGACGCCGCCTCCCAGGCCACCCTCGCCGACCTCTACGCTGCCCGCGGCGACGCTGAACGCGCCGAGCGCCACCGCCACTACGCGCGCCTGCTTCAGAGCGCCGAACCCGCCACCCGCTGAGCCAATATGCCGCCGCCCGACGACAACCTCCTCTTCGACCGCCTCGCCCACGTGCGCGCGGACGTCATCGCCCAGTTGAACCGCCGCATCGTCGGCCAGTCCGAAGTGATCGATCGCATGCTCGTGGCGTTGTTCTCGCGCGGTCATTGCTTGTTCATCGGCGTGCCCGGGCTGGCGAAGACGCTGCTCGTGGCCTCCACGGCCAAGGCGCTCGGACTTGCGAGCGGGCGCATCCAGTTCACGCCGGACCTGATGCCGGCCGACGTGACCGGCGGCGAAGTGCTCGACGAGGACCGCACCACGGGCCAACGCCAACTTCGCTTCGTTCCAGGCCCGGTGTTCACGAACCTGCTCCTCGCCGACGAGATCAACCGCACTCCGCCCCGCACGCAGGCCGCGCTGCTCCAGGCGATGCAGGAGGGCCACGTCACCATCGGGCGGCAA
Organism: Deltaproteobacteria bacterium; assembly: GCA_014191855.1. Taxonomy (GTDB): domain Bacteria; phylum Myxococcota_A; class UBA796; order UBA796; family SXON01; genus SXON01. The sequence goes on along the minus strand of BJHF01000061.1, from coordinate 1,772 downwards.
ACCTACGCGATCCAGGCGCCGTTCCAGGTGTTCGCGACGCAGAATCCCATCGAGCAGGAGGGCACCTACCCGTTGCCGGAGGCCCAGCTCGATCGCTTCATGCTGAGCATTGACGTGGATTATCCCTCAGAGGCCGAGGAGGTGCTCATCGTGGAGCGCACGCTCGGCGACCTGGGCCCGGAGCCAGAACCGGTGCTCGATCGCGACACGCTCCTGGCCCTTCAGGACCTCGTACGCCGGCTTCCCGCGCATGACGGCGTAACGCAGTATGCGGTGAAGCTCGCCCGGGCCACCCGGCCCGGTCCGGGCGCGCCGGAGGTGGTGAGGCAGTACGTTCAGTGGGGAGCCGGCCCGCGCGCGAGCCAATTCCTCGCCTTGGGTGCGAGGGTGCGCGCCGCGCTCGATGGTCGCTTGACCCCCGACATCGAGGATGTGCGGGCGATCGCGCCGAGCGTGCTCTCTCACCGCGTGATTCCGAGCTTTGCCGCCGAAGCGGAGGGGATGCGGGCCGCGGACGTCGTCCGCCGCCTGATTGACTCGGTCCCCGCCTGACGATGACCGCCCCCGTTGCCCTGTGGCGCCCGGACGTCGTGGCGCGTGTGCGTTCGCTCCACCTCCGCGCCCGGCAGACCGTGGCCGGGCTCGGGGTGGGGCTGCGTCGATCCGTTCGCTTGGGGCAGGCGGTCGAATTCGCGGATTACAAGCCCTACACCCTCGGGGATAGCCTCCGCGACCTCGACTGGCGCGTGTTGGGTCGTCGCGACCGACTCGTCGTGCGCCGCTACCGCGCGGAAACCGAGATGGGGGCCACCCTGGTGCTCGACGCGTCGGCTGATCTGGGTTCCACGGCCGCGAAGTGGGAGCAGGCCATCGCGTTTACCGCGACGCTGGCGTGGTTGTTGTACCTGGAGAACGAGCCGGTGGCGCTCCATATCGCCGGGGGGGCGGGCTCGGTGGTTCGTTCGCTCCCGGGCCGACGCGGACGGAGCCACCTCGCGCGCATCTTCGGCAGCCTGGCCGGGGTGGCTCCTGGGGGCCGCGCGGGGCTCGGTGCCGTGTTCCGCACGGTAGGCGCGAGGGCGCGTCCCCGGGGCATGATCGTGGTGGTGAGCGACTTCATGGAGGCGCCTTCGGAGTGGTCTTCGGCGCTGGACGCCCTGGCGCAGCGGCGAGCGGACGTAAGGGCGGTGCAGGTGTACGACGCGGCGGAGACCGGGCTGGCGTTCGAGCGCCCGTTGCGGCTGTATTCCCCGGAGGGGGGCGAGGACGAAACGCTCGATCCCGTCGCGATGCGCGAGGAGGTTTGCGCGGAAGCACTGAGGTTCTTCGCGGAGGTTCGCGGTGAGGTGCGCCGCCGTCGCGGGGTACACTCCCTGCTGGAGGCTCGAGCCTCTCTGGTACAGGCATTTGGGGGCTTCCTTCTGGGGCGTGAGGGATCCGCTCGGTAGATGTCGTTCTCCCTGCTCGCTCCCGCCGCGCTCGCGCTGTCGCTTTTGGCGCTCGCCCCGATTCTCGCGCATCTTGTGCGGCGGCGGCCGGAGGAGCGCGTAGCGTTCGGCGCGATGTTGCTGATCGAGCGCGTTCGGCGGCGCGTGGAGCGGCGCCGTCGGCTGCACGACCGGCTGCTGTTGCTGCTGCGAATGATCGCCTTGGCCTGCGGGCTCTTCGCGTTGACCCGCCCTGAGCTTCGCCTGCCGGAGCAGGAAGCGCGCGTCGGCTGCTCCGGTCGCGTGGTCGTGGCTCTCGACACACCCTTGGCCAGGGACCAGCGG
>BJHF01000060.1 GCA_014191855.1 Deltaproteobacteria bacterium | reverse complement strand
TTGATGTCGTCCGGATCATTCGGGCAAGCGAGCAACGGCTCAGTGATCTCGGCCAGGTCAATGTCGATCACGGTGGCATATTCGGCATCCGCGTCAGGCTGTAGCAGCACCCCCGAGGCGATCCACGCCTCCATCGCCTTGATCCTCCGGCCGAGCGTGCGCGCATCCGCATAGCCCTCGGCGATCATCCACTTCATCAGCGCCACATTGCTGCGAAGGTACTCCACCACCGGCTCGCGGTTGAGGCGGACCGTGCAGCCCGCGGCCGACCGCTCCGCCGAGGCGTCCGTCAGCTCAAACGCCTGCTCGATCTTCAGGTCGGGCAGCCCCTCGATCTCCAGAATACGCCCCGAGAACACGTTCTTCTTCCCCTTCTTCTCCACGGTCAACAGCCCCGCCTTGATCGCGTAGTAGGGGATGGCGTTGACGAGGTCGCGCAGGGTGATCCCAGGCTGCATCGTGCCCTTGAACCGCACCAGCACCGACTCCGGCATGTCCAGCGGCATCACGCCCGTCGCAGCCGCGAACGCCACCAAGCCGGAACCAGCGGGGAACGAAATCCCGATCGGGAAGCGCGTGTGCGAGTCGCCGCCGGTGCCGCAGGTGTCTGGCAGCAACAGCCGGTTGAGCCAGGAGTGGATGATGCCATCCCCAGGGCGGAGCGAAACGCCGCCGCGGTTCGTCATGAACTCGGGCAGCGTGCGGTGCGTCTTCACGTCCACCAGCTTGGGGTACGCCGCCGTGTGACAGAAACTCTGCATGACCAGATCGGCCGAGAAGCCGAGGCACGCGAGATCCTTGAGCTCATCGCGCGTCATCGGCCCGGTCGTGTCCTGGCTGCCCACCGACGTCATCCGCGGCTCGCAGTACGTACCCGGCCGAATTCCGTGCCCCTCGGCCAAACCGCAGGCCCGCCCCACCATCTTTTGGGCGAGCGTGAAGCCCTTGTGCGTGTCGACAGGCGGCTTCGGCAAGCGGAATACGGTGCTGGCGGGCAGCCCCAACGCCTCGCGAGCCCGCGTCGTCAGCCCGCGGCCGATGATCAGGTTGATCCGGCCACCCGCACGAACCTCGTCCAGCAACACTTCCGATTTGTGTTGGAAGGTCGCGACCACCGTGCCATTCTTTTCCACGCGCCCGGCGTAGGGGTAGATGTCAATCGTGTCGCCCATGTTCAATTGCGAGACATCGCACTCGATCGCCAACGCGCCAGCATCCTCCTGCGTGTTGAAGAAGATCGGCGCGATCTTGTTCCCCAAACAGAACCCACCGAAGCGCTTGTTCGGCACAAAGGGAATATCGTCCCCCGTCCACCACAGCACCGAATTCGTCGCCGACTTGCGGGAGCTGCCCGTGCCCACCACGTCGCCCACATAGGCCACCGGGTGCCCTTTGGCGCCCAATTCCGCCAACAGCTTCATCGGACCGCGCGTGCCCGGCTCGTCGGGAACGATTCCGTCACGAGCGTTCTTCAGCATCGCGATGGCGTGCAGCGGGATGTCTGGGCGACTCCACGCGTCGGGCGCGGGGGACAAATCGTCGGTGTTGGTTTCGCCGTTCACCTTGAACACCGTCACCGTCACCTTCTCGGGCAACGCCGCGCGAGACGTAAACCACTCCGCATCCGCCCAGCTCTGCACGACCTCCTTCGCCAGCGAATTCCCCGCCTCCGCCTTGTGCACCACGTCATTGACAAAATCGAACATCAACAGCGTGTGCTTCAGCGCCTTGGCCGCCACCGGTGCCACGGCCTCGTCCTCCAACAGCGCGATCAGCGGGGCGACGTTGTACCCGCCCACCATCGTACCCAGCAATTCCGTCGCCTTCTCCCTGGAGATCAGCGGACAGGGGCGTTCGCCCTTGGCCACCTCGGTGAGAAACGCCGCCTTCACCTGCGCCGCGTCGTCCACGCCCGCCGGCACCCGATACGTGATGAGATCAAGGAGGAACGCCGCTTCCCCCGCGGGAGGCGCCTCCAGCAGCCCGATGAGATCGATCATCTGCGCCGCGGTGAGCGGCAGCGGCGGGATGCCCAGTGCGGAACGTTCGGCGGCGGCGGCGCGGTAGGCTTCCAACATCGGGGACCTCGAAGGGGGGCGCAGACTAACCGGGGCGATGCCGCAGGCCCAGCTTCCCGGGCCGCGCGTGCTTCGCCCGGCATCGCGGCGCCGCAGTAGACTCTTCGCGATGCTCCAGCTCCTCCTCCTCGCCTGCGCCCCAGACCCCGCCACCGTGACCGACACGCCGGTGGACTACGCCGCGCCCGGCCCCTACGCGGCCACCCGCCACACCTGGTCCCTCACCGACGCGAGCACGGCGCGCAGCTTCAACGTGGAGGTTTGGGCGCCCGCTGGGGCGCCGCCCGCGACCGCCGAGCCCATCGAGGCGTTGCTCGTGGACGAGGAAGCGGCGGCCACCTACGCCGGACTCCTCGCCGCTGCGCCCGAGAGCTGCCCAAGCCTCACGAGCGCCGCTGGCCTCGACACGCCCATCGCGAGCGCCGGCCCCTGGCCGCTCGTCCTCATGTCGCATTGCCACGGTTGCACGCGCTTCTCCACCGCCTCCGTGGCCGTGCACCTCGCCAGCCACGGCTTCGTCGTCGTGGCGCCCGACCATCCCGGCGACACGCTCTTCGACTCGCTCGCCGGCGCACTTCTCCCCCTCGACGCGTCCACCCTCGCCCTGCGCGAAGCCGATCTCACCCACGCCCTCGACGCCGCCCTGGATGGCACGTTCGCCCTGGACATCGACCCCGCGCGCGTCGGCGCCTTCGGCCACAGCTTCGGGGCGGTAACGGCTGCGATCACGCTCCAGGATCGGCTCGGCACGGATGGCGGGCCTGTCTCCGCGATGTTCGTCGGCGCCCCGCCCGAAAACCCCTTGCTCCCCGGCGTTTCGATGGAGCTTCTCGACGCGCCGCTCATGTTCATGCGCCTGCTTGAAGATCACAGCGTCGGCGAGGTCGGCAACCTGCTGATGCACGCCAACTTCGAGGCTGCGCCGGCCGAGGCCTGGGAGGTGGACGTCGCCGACGCCGGCCACTGGTCCCCCAGCGATCTCGTCGGCCTCACCGCCGACTTCATGCCCGGCTGCGGCGACGACACCCGCGAAGCCACCGGCGAAGTCTTTACCTACCTCGATCCTGCCGAAGGCCGCGCCATCACCGCCTCCACCGCCGCCGGCTTCTTCGACCGCACGCTGAACCACAGGCAGTAGGGGTCAGGACGGTGCCATTGCGATTGACTCAATCGCAATGGCACCGTCCTGACCCCTTGCGGTGACCCCTTGCGGCTACACTGCCCGGGATGTTGGCTTTCCTCCTCCTCGCAGCGGCCCACGCGGGCACGCTCCAGCTCCCGCCGGGCGAGGATGCGGAGGCGTGGCGGGCGCTGGCCGAGGCGGCGGGAGTCACGCTCGTCGCGGAGGCTCCCGACTTCCTCCTCACCCACGAGGGCGCCCAGTGGGCGCTGACCCGACCGGCGGATCCAACCGCCAACTTTCCTGTCCCGGCGCCCGTTTCTCCCGCTGAGCGCCACGCCATCCTCTGGCTCACGGCGCACCTCGCCGCTGAGGGCGGACCGCTTCCCAACGCGACCGATCTTCAGCCACCGGCGCCCGAATTCCTCGTGCCCGCCGAGGTCGTTGCCGCAGCCGCTGAGGAGACCCGGCTCACCCGGGCCGAGCTTCGCGAGCAGGACCGGCTGGCCGGCCGCGAGCGGTACGGGACCGCAGGGGCGCTCCCGGCCGGACCGCCCCCGCCGCGCCCCGTCCCGCTCGGCTGGGTCGTCGGCCTCGGCCTGCAAGCCGGCGTTTCCGCAGAGATAATGCCACGATTGGGGCTCTCCGTCTCCGGGGGCGCACGGATCACCCGCACCTTCTCGCTGGGGCTCGTGGTCGAAGCCGGCGCGCCCGCCACCACCCGGTGGGTGGACGCCACCGTCGAGCGCGACGCGGTGCGCGCCACGGTTGGCTGGCGCGGGCTCGTGGCTTCCGTGGGTCTGGGCCGCGCCGAGATCATGGCCGGGGGCCAGCTTCACGGCGAGCTTTTGTTCCCCGTCGGCGCGCTGGAGTACGAAGCAACCCTCCCGGCCGGGCCGCTCTGGCTCATCGCACGCCCCGGGGCCTACTTCGCGGTCACGAACATCGAGCTCGAATCCGAGCACGCGTGGCAGCAGCTCAGCCCCTTCGCGATCGGGTTTTCGATCACCGCTGAGCGTGTGCTGGGGAGCTTCCCATGACCCTGCTGTTCGCTCTCGGCTGCGCATACACGGTAAGTGTGGACGAAACCGGCGTTTTCTCGGGCGAGCGGGCGCGCCTCGAAATCGAGGGGGAGGCCTTCGACTTTGGGGACGTGGAGGTGAACACCTGGACATCGCAGAGCACGACCGTTCGCAACACGGGCGGCCTCCCGATGGGGCTCCGCGTGGATGCCACCGACGACGCCTTCTGCGCGCACTGGCGGCAAGTCCGCGCCGGCTGCGGGGAAGACGTGGTGACCGCGAGCGCAAAGGGAGACACCGGCGGCGGCTCGGGGGGGACCGGGCACACCGGCGACATCCCGACGGAAGACACCGGCTTCGACCCCGAGAAGTACTGTGCTGACGGGTACACGCACAGCGACGATCCGATCGTGCTCGACCCGGGCTGCGAGATCGAAGCCGTGACCGTGTTCACGCCCGACCAGACCGGTACCTACCTCGCAGGAATGCGTGTTGAAGCCGCGGAAATCGCGCTCGACGACCTTGCGTGGGTAGATCGCGACCCCCGCAACTTCGTACAGCACGTGCGGCTGGACGGGCATGGCGGCACCTCCACGTCCTTCCTGGCCGTCTCCTGGGACCCGCCCGTAGGCGAGTTCGCTTGGCGCTGGCCCGACGGCGGATCGAGCCTCGCCACGATGAACGTGGTGAATGTCGGCGACGCGCCGGTGACGATCGACACCGTCACCACCTCCTGCCCCGAATTCGCTGTCACGAGCGCGCCGCCCGCCGGCACGATCCTGGCCGCGGGCGAGCGCAGCGCCGACATCGAATTCGCCTATACCCCGACCTCCTTTTGGGATCGGACGTGTATCGCCACCGTGACGACGGCGGAATCCGCAAACGCTATCGCTATCCTGCGCTCTACGGTTCCCGCGCACAGCGCCGCCCCCACGCTCGCGGTGCTCAGCCCCACCCCCGGCGAGCGCCTCGTGCGGGAGGAAGCCGTCCTGGTTGTCGGGGAGGTGGCCGACGAGAGCCAGCCGCCCTCGTCGCTGTGGATCCGCGTCCGCTCCAGCGTCGCCCTCGTCTCGCTCGACGCGTACCCGGTAGACGACAGCGGGCGCGCGACGCTCCGAATTCCCGCGTGGGACCTGCTGGCGGGGCCCGACACCCTCGACATCAGCGTGACCGACCTCCACGGCAACGAAACCCACGTGACCGTACCCGTTCGCGTGGACGCCGAGCCACTCGATGATACCGACGGCGACGGTTGGGGCGTTGCCGACGGCGACTGCGACGACAATGCGTCAACAACCTACCCTTTCGCCCTGGAGATCCTCGACGGGCTGGACACCGATTGCGATGGCGTGGTCGACGACAACACCGACACCTTCGATGACGACGGCGACGGCATGACCGAGGCGGACGGCGACTGCGACGACGCCAACGCCAACACCTACCCCGGCGCCCCCGAGCGCGTAGACTCCGAGGACAACGACTGCGACGACGTCGTGGACAACGACACCACGGTTGGCGACGACGACGGCGACGGGTTCAGCGAAAGCGACAACGATTGCGACGACAGCGACGCGGCGATCTCCCCGCTCGCCACCGAGATCTGCGACGGCTACGACAACGATTGCGACGGTCTCAAGGATGAAGCTGATGTTTCCGGCGGCTGCCCCCGCGACGACGACCTCCTCGTCGCCTACATCGACGTAGAGCCCGACGCCTGCCTCACCGGCGAGACCATCACCGCCACGCTCGTCGCGCTCCCCGCCGACGCAGCGGTGCAGTGGGGCACCGACGCGAGGGTCCCCGAGCTCCAGGGGGCTACCGGGAGCGAGGCCACGTTCATCTGCCCCGGCGTGGACGGCGACGGCGACGGCCTCAACCTGGTGATCTATGCACTCGTGAGCGACACCCACGGCGAGCAGAAATGGGCGCAGGCGACCGCTCGGGTTTGGGTCGATCCCGAAAATCTCTCTCGGAACTTCTCGCGCGGCGAGCCCATCGTGGTGACGACGGCGTGCAATCCTGAGGGCGCAAGTGCCTTCGTGGGCGTGCTGGGGATCCTGGGGCTGGCGACGCTCGCCCGGCGGCGCCGCGATGCACCGAAACCGCCCGCCTGACGAAGGCGGAGGGGCCGCGTGCATCGCTAAAAGTAGAAGTTCAACCCCATGTTTGCCTGCACGGCGCCCGCGCGGGCGAGATCGTCTACCGGCTTGTTCACGTAGCCGATGAAGCGCGCGTCGAAGTTGAGGGAGGCGCTTTTGCCGAGGCCGAACTCGATGCCAAGGCCGCCGTGGGGGCCCCAGAGATCCTGCTCGGTGGCGAAGGTTTGGCCGAAGACGGAGGGCTGCGCGATGTTGCGGTCCGTCATCGTAACGCCGGCGAGCACGTAGGGGCTCACGCGCGACCACGGGAAGGCGAACAGCTCGGCGCTCACCATCAGTGGCTGCTGGATTCGTGAGGTGTTTCCTGACCAGGTGGCGTCGTGGTAGGTCCACGCCACCTCGAAGCCGAGGGGCTCGATCGGGCGGTAGCGGGCCGCGATCCCGAGGCCCGCGTCGCCATAGCCGCTGCCATCCTGGAAGCCGGAGAGGTAGCTGCCGCCGCGCACGCCGATCGACCAGTCGCCCGCGCGGCTCACCTCGCGCTTCGGCTCTTTGGCGCGGCTGCCCCCGCCGCCCCCAGCGTCGTCTCCGCCACCGCCACCGCCGACATAAACGACCGGCGGGCCGTACACGAACACGCCGTGGTACCAGTAGTGCGGGTGCCCGGCGCGCCATGGGCCGTACCAGTGGTAGGGCGCACGGTGCGCGGCCCAGGCGGCGTGGTGGGAGGCATAGGCGTGCGAGGCGTAGCCATGGGAAACGGCGCGATGACGGGCGGCGCGGGCTCGGGTGGCCGGGGCGTGGCGCGCGGCAGCGGTGTGCCGGTCCGCCGCGACATGCCCACCGGTGGAGCTGTGGCGATCCGCTGAGGCGTGACCGGCCGATTCATGACGTTCGGTCGACCCATGGCTCGCCGACTCATGGCTCGCGGGCTCATGGCCGGAGCTGGACTCCCGGGCGGCGGAGGTGTTGCTGGCGGGGCGCTGGTTGTCCGGGCGATATCGAGCCTCTGAACCCTGCTTCCCGGACGCAGCAGGACCCGTACGATCGCTGCCGGCGGGCGAAGCCGCCTTTCCCGGAGCGCTGGAGCTACCGTTCTGCGCAGGGCCTTCCGACTTCGGCGCGGTGGTGGGCGCCGCCTCCTTGCTCTTCTTCGCATCGCCCTTGGCGGCCTTGGCCTTCTTTTTACCGGCCGCATCCCCATTGCCGACAAGCGCGGACACGGACTCGGCAGAGTCGGAAACGACCGATTCATCGGCGGCCAACGCCGGGGAGGCGGCGAAGGCGAGGATGAAGGAGATGGGCGCGAACATGAAAGGCTCCGCGAAGTGCGCCTGCTACGTTCTTCCCGCTCTTCTATTCGGATCGTTGCGGCAGGTTTTTTCGCCGCTGGGTCAGCGCCCGAAAGCGCTACGGAGCTGGGCGACGAGGCGGGCGTCGAGCAGGAAAAGCTCGGCCCGGCCCGAAACTTTGGCGCGCACGAGCTGGCCCTCCCCCTCGGGTACGGCGAGATCGAGCTGCCAGCGGGTGCCATCCCGCATCACGAGGCGAGCGGAGGTGCCGCTCGGCGTGAACGTCGCATCCGGGGCGAACGCGGCGGCGCGAAGCTGTGCGAGGGCCCCCGCGGCCGCGGCGACGGAGCGCTGGTCGATCGCGGTGTTCTCCGGCTGCACAACGACCCACTTGGGCACATCCGGATCCCAGTGCACGGTCGTCGTGATGTTGCCCTCCACCCACGTGGCCGTGTCGATGGCGAGGCGGTCGAAGTGCGACAGGCGCCGGTCGCGGAGATCGGTGACGGGCGTGAGCAGCGCGGCGCGGATCTTCGAGGCAACGCGGAACACTTCCGGGCGATCGTCCACCTGAATCCAGGCAGCGCGTTCGTCGGCCTTGGCGCCGAGCACGAGTCGGTGGCTGGTGCCATCGGCGAGGGTGAGCGTCGCGACGGCGGCGGGCGGTGAAAGCCCCGCGTCGTACCCCGCCGCGTGGATTTCCCCCGCCCGAATGCGGCTCAACGTGTAGACCAGCAACTCCACGCTCTCAGTGTCTACCGGCGAGGCCGCGTTCGCGAGCGACCATTCGCCGGGCAGCGGAGCGCCCTTCTCGTCGTTGCCCGGGCTGGCCCCGCGCGTGAACAACAGGGTTTCTTCGCCGCGAACGAGGCTGAGTTGGCGCACGTCCTCTCGCTCGATCGTGAGGGCGCCCTTGTCGCGCCAGTCCCCCGCCGCGCGCTCGAAGCGCGAACGCGAGCCGACGGCGGCGCGGTACACCACGTCGCTGTCGGGGAGGCGCACGAACGCGCTGTCGGGGCCCGCGGTTTTCCCGACGATGAACGCCAGGGCTGGCGTGTCCCCGCCGGTGTAGAGTTCGGCGCGCAGGGCGTGCTGGTCGTCTACGCCGTAGTCTTCCAGGTGGCCCTCGTCCACCTGGGTGTCCATCGGCACCCCGGCGCTCAGCGCCTTGACGAACGCCTTGACCACGGCTTCGTCCGCCGGGTATTTGAGCGGCGCCACGATCTGCCACGGCGCATCCGCTGAGGTGCGCTCGATGGTGAGCAGGTTGATCTGGTCGCCGATCGTGAGCTTGGTCACGGTCGCCACGTCGAGGGTCGGCAGGGCCGGGAGGGCCTCGCCGGAAGCCTCCGGTGGGCGCAGATCGAGGAGGTTCAGCACCACCAGCAGCGCCGCGATCGCGAGCATTACCGTGCTCTTGCGGGTGAACATCATGCGGCTTTCCGGGCGGCGGCGCGGCGACGCAGCCACACCTGCCGCAGCCCGCCCAGCGCGAGCAGCACCACCGGCCCGGCGAGCAGGTTGAACGCCCGCCATCCGGAGCGCTCCCCCGGCGTGGTGGCTGCAAACGTCGGCACGGTGGCGCTTTTGCTGCGGATGGTGATCAGCGCCTCGTCCTGCACCAGCCAGTCGCACACGTTGAGCATGAACGTGGGGTTGTTCGCCACGACATCGGCGCTCCCCGCCACGAGGAGCCGGGTGGGCGCACCTTCGGCGGCAAACGGCGTGTCGGGCCCCATGCCATCTTGTTCGTCGGGCACGTCCGGGCTCCCCTGGGGCACGCCGCGCGTTTCGAAGAAGCTGCGCCAGGCGCCCGTGAGCGCCACCACCAGCGAGAACGGACCCCGCTTTTCGCCGAGGATCACCGTGGAGAATTGGGCCGGATCGAGCTCCTTGAGCGCCGGGAGCGAACCCGAGGACCCGGACGACCGCGCCAGCACCTCGGCGCGCACGCCTTCGGGCAGGGTCGTCCCCACCTCCAGCGACGCCGCGAAGGGCACGAGCAAGCTGTCGATCCCCGCGGTGAGCACTGAGCCCTGGGAGAGGTCGGTCGCTTTCACGATCAGCGGGTAGTTGATCTCCTTGCTCCCCACCTTGTTGCCCGACTTCACCGGGAAGCGCATCGCGCCGTTCGCGACGCGGTCGATCACCGAGTCGCGGTTCACCTGCACGCCCCAGCTCCCAATGAGGGGCTCCAGGCCGCTGTTCACCCGCTCCGTGCGGAGCGTTCGCATGTCCGGCCGCGTGGCGGTGACGAACACCGCGGTTGCGCCGCCGCGCATCACGAACTGGTCGATCTGGTAGAGCGCACGTTCGTTGAGCGCTTTCTGCGGGCCGATGACCAACAGCGCGTCCACCTCCTCGGCGAGCTCCCCCACGCCGCCGAGCTCCACCGGCACGAGGTACACCTTGCGACCAATCCCTTCGACCAACGCCCGCATCGGGCCATCGGGCTTCGAGAGGTCCGGCTCACCGTGCCCGATCGAATAGGCGACGATCGGCCGGTCCTTCACCTTCTGCGTGAGGCGGTGCACCGCCGCCACCAGCTCGTATTCCAGGCTCGCGAGGTTGGTGAGCGCGGGGATTACCTCCGTGCGATCGCCGTAGATCAGCACGGCGCCCATCCAGACCGTGCGCAGCTCCGCGCGGTCCTGCTGCCGAACGGTGTACTGCAACGCGGTGAGCCCGTACTTCTGGGCTTCTTCCACGATCGTTTTGTCGCCAGCCGGATCGACAAAGGTGAACTGCAGCTTGCCGTGGGCGTAGGCGCGCAGCTCCTCCAGCTTGTCCGTTACCGCCTGCTCATGGTTGTTGTACGGCGCCTCAAGGCCCCGCGTGAAGTACACCCGGACGGTGAGCGGACGATCCAGCGTGCCGACGATCTGTTTTGAGGCTTCGTCGAGGCTGTGGAGCCGATCCTCCGTCAGGTCGACCCGGAAGAAGTGGCTCGACACCCACAGGTTCGCGAGGATGACGATGACGATGGTCAGCGCCATCTGCAGCGTGGCGTTGCCGAGGAGCACCCGACGCATCAGGTGAGTCTCCGGCGTTCGAGCGCGTGTACGGCGACGTGGAGGCCGAGGGCGATGACGGCGCCGTAGAACACCAGATCCCGCGTGTCGAGCACGCCGCGCGCGAGGTTGTCGAAGTGGTAGTCGAGCGACAGGTACTGCGCGAGCGGAACGAGGTCGGCCGGCACCTTGTCGAGGAACATCCCCAGCATGAACGGGAACAGGGAGACGAGGAGCGCGCCGAGGAAGGCGACGATCTGCGAGCTCGTGAGGGCCGACACGCCGGTGCCGATCCCGGCGATTGCGGCGCCCAACAGCAGCAGGCCGACGTACCCGCAGGCGACTTCCCCGAGGTCGAGCCCGCTCTCGTTCACGAGCCGCACCAGGAACGGCGACTCGCTCGCGACGGACTCCGGCACGCCCAGCACCGCCATCGTGAGCGGATAGGTGAGGGTGCACAGGATCCCGACAGAGACAAGCGCCGCCGCTGCGAGGAACTTCCCGATTACCAGATCCTCTTCCCGGATGGGGAGGGTGCTGAGCATCTCGATGCTGCCGGTGCGGTACTCCTCGGAGAACAGCCGCATGGTGATGGCTGGGACGAGCAGCACCAAAAACAGGGCGGACCAGAAGAAGACGCCGCGCATGCTCACGACGCCGGCCGCGAAGATATCGTCGAACCACAAGGCGAAGCCGCCGACGAGCACCACGTAGATGGGCACGATCACGTAGGCGAGTGGGGAATCGAAGTAGGCGCCCAGCTCACGGCGGGCGATGGCGAAGGCATTACGCACGGGGCGCGAAGGTAGCCGGCTCGCGGGGCGGGGCAAGGCCAGAATGGGGCTACATTCCCCCGTGGCCGCACACCCCCTCGACCCGACGCCACCGAAGATGCTCTATCTGCTGGCGTTGCTCTGGCACTTCTACTGGGCGAGCACCGTGTCTGCGCCTGGCGACTGGGACCCCGCCTACTACCTGTCGGTGGCGAGGCACATCGCGGAAGGCGACGGTGCCGTGACGGACGCGGTGTGGAACCTGGGCTGGCTCCCACCGGAGCTGCGCCACGCCGCCGACCTACACTGGATGCCGCTCCCAAGCCGCGTTCTCGTGCCCTTTGTGTCGCTGGCCCCCCGCAACCCCTGGCCCGCCACCCAGCTCTGCGCGTGTCTGCTCGCAGCCGGCTGGGCGCCGCTGGCGTGGTTCTGGGCCGCGCGCCTGGAAGCGTCGACGGCGATCCGGTGGTGCGCCGGGTTGATCGCGGTGTCAGCCGGGGGCTACGTTCGTACGGTCACGACGCCCGATTCCATCGCCTTGTACGGGCTCCTTGGCGGCGCCGCGTTTTTGGCGGCTTCGCAGCGCTTGTCCATCACCCTCGCGCTGGTGGCCGCGGTCGCCGTTACGCGGGGAGACGGCTTCATCCTCGGCATTGCGGCAGCCCTCGCCTGGCCGGGACGACGCGGCTGGCCGGTGGCGCTGGCCGGCCTTGGCGCGTTTGCGGCGTGGTCGATGCGCTGCTGGATCGTGGGCGGCGAAGGCTGGCTTGGGATGAGGGCGCGGGTCGCGGGAAGCCTGCGGCTGTCCGAGATCCTGACCACGAGTGAGCCGCATGTGCCGACGGTCGTGGAGCGCTTCGCGTTCATGGTGCAGCACGTGCCCTCGATGCTCACCGTCGCGTTCATCGTGAGCGGCGGCGTGCTGATCTGGCCGGCGCTCTTGGAGTGGTTGAAGCGGCGACAGGACCGTGGGCTCTGGCCCCTGCTCGCTTACGCCCTCTGTTTTCCGCCGATCATCCACATGCTCGTGCCCGCCATCGCGGCCGAGGGCTCCGTGTACCGGAGCGGCGCGGCGCTGTTCGTGCCGATGTGCGCGCTCGGCGCGGTTGGCGCGGGCAACCTCACGAAGCGGTACCACCCTTGGTTCCTGCCGGGAACGCTGGTGGTGGCGGCGTTCGTGAGCAGCGCGTTGATGGGGCGGAAGTACGAGGAGGTGCGGCTCCCGGGGCTGGCCGACTGTGAGGCACTCTCGATGGTTCCGAAAGGTGAACCGCTGTTGTCCTACGATCCCGTGGGCGTGGAGGCGCGGTGTGGCTACCCGGGCGCGATCATGGCCCGGGGCGCCGACCTTGCGCCGCTGGTAGAGCAATACGGCTTCAAGTGGGCGCTGGCGGCGCCGGCCGACTTCGAGAATGGGACGGTGCGGGCTGCGGAGTTTCCCTTGAAGGGGTGGACCCGGGTGGGGGAGCGGGTGTTTCGGAGGGAGGGCAGACCGGAGGCCCACTGATCGAGTGGGTTGACCTGTCGCGACAATGCGGATACCCGTCGCGGCGCCCCGGAGACCCGTTGTTCCGACTCACCGTACCCCTTGTTCTCTCGCTTTCAACGATGACAACCGGCTGCGCCAAGTTCGTGGCCCTGCCGCTGCCACCCATCGGAGCCCCAGAAATTCAGGACGCAGCGACGTCCAATTGCTCCTGGGTGCGCGTGACGGGGGATGGGCGCGCGTTCGACGTCGAGTTGTTCCTGTGCTGCCCGGGCACCAGCAAGCCCGCGCCGGTGTGCCGGCGCGCGGAATGGGTGGATGCGGGCCCAGACTCGAACGACGAGTAGCGTGCCTACGCGGTTCCCTGCCGCCACCGCCGACTCCGCGCCACCTCCTCCTCGAACGCCGCGATCTCCTGGTCGCGGCGCTCATCCGTCCAGCCGAGCTTCTGCTGCATCCGCTTCGCGACGATCGGCGCTGCCGAGAGCCCCTGGTCGGCGGCGCGGTAGTAGAGCTGGGTGCGACGCATCAACACGTCACAAACGGTGCGGGCAACCTCCCGATCCACGGCGAAGTCCACCTGGGCGAGGCGCTCGGGGCGCCCCTCGGAGAGCGCCGCGCCCAGCGCGAGATCGGCCGCGATCAACCGGACGACATCCATCGCCCGAGTGCCGTACGTGCTCACGAGCAGGGAGGCCGTCGCGTCGTCAACCTCCGCGACCTCCTTGACCATGGTCTCCACGCGGGTGGCGTCGTCGTCCTCCGGCCAGCCGACCGCGCCGGGGAGGGGCTGCCGAGCGGTGTAGGCCTCCGGGAGCGGCTTGGTGAGCGCGCCGGTGAGCCGCAGCATGGCGACCGCGCGATCCACCACTTCGGCAGACATCTTTCGGAAGGTCGTAAGTTTTCCACCGGCGATGGTGATCAGGCCATCCGCGTCGACGAGGATCTCGTGCTCGCGGCTCACGCTGGAGGCGCTGCCTTCGCCGGAGATCAGGGGGCGGAGCCCGGCCCAGGTGGCCAGAATGTCGTCGGGACCGAGGCGCGCGCCGGGGAAATAGCGAGCCATGCAGGCGAGCAAGTACTCGGCGTCGGCCGCAGAGCAGGCCACATCCTCAGGCGCGCCTTCGTAGTCGGTGTCGGTCGTGCCGATGTAGGTGCGGTCCCCCCACGGGATCGCGAACAACACCCGTTTGTCGTCGGGATGCGCGCACACGACCGCGTGGCGGAGCGGGAGGCGCTCGCGCGGCACCACGACGTGCACGCCCTTGGTCAGGCGTAGGAGCTTGGGCCGCGAACCGTCCGGATTCCGCACCGAATCCGACCACGGGCCCGTTGCGTTGATGACGACGCGTGCGTGAAGCTCGATCTCCGCGCCGCCGTGCGCCGCCTGGGCGCGAACGCCGGAGATCCGGCCGGCCTCGTCGCGAAGAAAACCCTGGACCTTCGTCCAGGTAAACAGCTCCGCCCCGTGAGCCTGGGCGTCGAGCGCGTTCTCGAGCGTGAGGCGGGCATCGTCGGTGGAGCAGTCGTAGTACAGCGGGGCGCCACGCAGGCCATCACGGCTGAGGGAGGGTTCTTCCTCGGCAACCTCGCGGGCTTTGAGGTTCTTGTGGATCTTCGGGGAGCGGAACAGCGAGAGCCCGTCGTAGATCCACATGCCGATGTTCAGGGTGAAAGGGCCGAACTTCGCGCCTTGATACACCGGAAACAAGAAGCCGAGCGGGTTGACGAGGTGTGGGGCGATCTCCATCAGCACCCGCCGCTCGGACACGGCTTCAAACACCAGGGAGAACTCCCGCTGTTCAAGATACCGCAGCCCGCCATGCACGAGCTTGGAGCTGCGCGAGGAGGTGCCGTAGGCGAGGTCCCGCTGCTCCACGAGCGCGACCTTTAGACCGCGCATCGCCGCGTCCCGCGCGGCGCCGGCCCCGACGATGCCGCCGCCCACAATCAGGATGTCGTAGCTCATGCGGCCCGGTATCCCCGCGGATAGGCGGGGCGCGAGGTTCCCGCCATGCTTGCCCTGCTTGTGTTCGCAGCGTGCTCCACCCCGGTTGACACCGCCGAAACGGGCGAAACGGGCGAAGAAACCGCGGCCGCCATCCCGTCGATCGCGTGGGTGAGCCCGGAGGATGAGGCTTCCGTCGGGTCGACGGTGAACGCGTCAGTGGCCGTGGAGAACTTCCTTCTGCTCGATCCGGCGAAGCACTCGGAAGGCGACGCCGCGGGGTTCATCCGGGTGACGGCGAACGACGCCGAGCTCGGCGACTTCGGCACCACCACCTTCACGCTCTCCTCGCTGCCCGTGGGCGCCGTGGCGCTCGTGGCCCAGCTCTTCTACGACGATGGCGACGAGATCATCGTCAACGAAGCGGGGGTTTGCGACGAGGACGATACAACGGGCACCTGCGAGCCGGTCACCGCTACCGTACTTGTGACCGTGTCGCCGGGCGGCTAATCGACGTTTGCCGCCCCCTTGGGCCGATGCCACCCTGCGGGTGACGCGCCAACCGGAACCGGCAAGGCCCGCTGCGGGCCGCCGCCGGACCGGTTGGTGCGGCGGGGCCCGCTGCGCGTACGGTGTCGGCCAACCTCGGCGCCCAGCGCCGGGTTAGCCGGCCGCTCCCACGGAGCGCCCATGTCCCGCTACACCCCCGCCGAGATCGAGCCGCGTTGGCAAGCGTGGTGGAAAGCCGAGGACACCTACCGCACCGACGAAGACCCGTTGAAGCCGAAGTTCTACGGGTTGGTCATGTTCCCGTACCCCTCCGGCGCGGGGCTCCACGTCGGCCACCCGGAGTCGTACACCGCCGTGGACGCGACGGTCCGCTACAAGCGCGCCAAGGGCTTTCGCGTCCTACATCCCATGGGTTGGGATGCCTTCGGGCTCCCCGCCGAACGTGCCGCCGTTCGCGATGGCATCCACCCGCGCATCATCACCAAGCGCAACACCGACAACTTCCGCCAGCAGCTTGAGCGGCTGGGCTTCTCGTACGACTGGCATCGCGAGGTGGACACCAGTGCGCCCGACTATTATCGGCATACGCAGACGATCTTCCTGAAGCTGTACGAGCGCGGGCTCGCCTATCTCGCCGACGTTCCGGTCAACTGGTGCCCGGCGCTCGGCACCGTGCTGGCCAACGAAGAAGTGAGCGACGGCAAGTACGTGGAGACGGGCGACCCGGTTGAGCGGCGCGTGATGAAGCAGTGGATGCTCAAGATCACCGAGTACGCCGAGCGTTTGTTGGCCGACCTCGACGGCCTGGACTGGCCCGCCGGCATCCTGGAGATGCAACGCAACTGGATCGGCAAAAGTGAGGGTGCGGAGGTGCGTTTCGCCACCGAAGCGGGCGACCTCACGGTGTTCACGACGCGCCCCGACACGCTGTTCGGCGCGACCTTCTGCGTCATCGCGCCCGAGCACCCGCTGGTGGCGAAGCTGGCGAAGAACGAGGGTGTCCTCGAATACGTGGCGGTGACGCGGAACCGCTCCGACCGCGACCGCACCTCGGCCGGCGACAAGGACAAGACCGGCGTATTCACCGGGAGCTACGCGACCAACCCGGCGAACGGTGCCCAGGTGCCCATCTGGGTGGCGGACTATGTGCTCATCTCGTACGGCACTGGCGCGATCATGGCCGTGCCCGGCCACGACGAGCGCGATTTCGCCTTCGCCACCAAGTTCAACCTGCCGATCCTCCGCGTCGTCGAAGGCGGCGAGCTGCCCTGCCCCGATGAAGGCGTGGCCTGCAATTCAGGACCGCTCGATGGATTGAGCACCGCCGACGCTAAAAAGAAGATCACCTCGATCCTCGAGGAGTCCGGGCGCGGCGAGGGGAAGGTCCGCTACAAGCTCCGCGACTGGCTGTTCTCCCGTCAGCGCTACTGGGGCGAGCCCTTCCCCTTCGTGCACCTCGCCGACGGCACGGTGGTCGTGAGCGAAGATCTCCCAGTGTACCTGCCGGAGATCGACGAGTTCCGGCCGACCGCCAGCGGCGACCCGCCGCTCGGCCGCGCCACCGACTGGGTCAACACCACCTGGAAAGGTCAGCCCGCCAAACGGGAGCTGAACACGATGCCCCAGTGGGCCGGCTCCTGTTGGTACTGGCTGCGGTACATGGACGCCAGAAACCCGGATGTGCCGTTCGCACCTGAGAAAGAGGCGCTATGGGGTCCGGTCGATCTCTACGTGGGCGGCGTTGAGCACGCGGTCCTGCACCTGCTCTACGCCCGCTTCTGGCACAAGGTGCTCTACGACGTGGGCTGGGTGCACACCAAAGAGCCGTTCCAGAAGCTGTTCAACCAGGGGATGATCCTCGCGTATAGCTACGAGGATGCGAACGGAAAGTACCACTACCCGGATGACGTGGAAGAGCGCGACGGCGCCTGGTTCGTGAAGGCGACCGGCGCGCCGGTGAAGACGCAGATCGAGAAGATGTCGAAGTCGTTGATGAACGTGGTGAATCCGAACGACGTCGTGGACCAGTACGGCGCAGACGCGCTGCGGCTCTACGAGATGTTCATGGGCCCACTCGACCAGGTGAAGCCCTGGCAAACGGCCGGCGTGGGCGGCGTGGCGCGGTTCCTGGAGCGCGTTTGGCGGCTCTACGTGGACGAGGAGAGCGACGCCCTCCGCCTCGCCGACAGCGTGACTCCCGAGGTGAACCGCGCCTTGAACGTGGCGATCAAGGAGGCGACCGAAGGCATCGAGGCGATGCGCTTCAACACGCCGATCGCCAAGATGATGGAGCTCGTGAACGCCTGCAAGGGCGCGCCGCTCACTCGCGACGCGGCCGAGCGCTTCCTGCTCATCCTCCACCCCTGGGCGCCGCACATCGCTGAGGAGCTCTGGCACCGCCTCGGCCACGCCGCCTCGATCTACGGGCACCCCTGGCCGACCTGGGACGCTGCCGCCCTGGTAGACAACACCGTCACCATCGCCGTTCAGGTGAACGGCAAGCTGCGCGGCACCTTCGACACCGCGCGTGGCTCAAGCAAGGAGAGCTTGCTCGACCAAGCCCGCGTCGTCGAGAACGTGGCGAAGCACCTGGAAGGGAAAGAGCTTGTCAAGGAGATCGTGGTCCCTGACAAGCTCGTGGGGTTCGTGGTGAAGGGGTAGCGGCGCCTTCGCCTCCCTACCCCTGCGCGAAGATGAACGGGTAGCTCACGATCACGATGCCGCCGCCCTTGGGTTCGGGGAACTGGAACCGCATGAAGCGCCCGTTCATGCAGGACTCCACGGCCGGGGAGCCCATCGTGGAGGCCTTGGTCGTGGACGACGAGACGGTGCCATCCTTCGCGATCACGAACTTCACGGTCACCTTGCCGGCGAGGCTCGGCTGCCGGGTGAGCTCGCGGGTGTAGCAGTAGCGGATCTGGTTCATGTTCCGCTTGATCACGGCGTCGATCAACGCTTTGTCCAGGGCACCCAGGATGATGGGGGTGCCACCGATCTCGCCGATCGCACCGTCGGTGCGGTGTCCGAACTTGCCGCCCTCCGTGCCGTAGCCAGTCTCCCCGCCCGCGCGGCCATGCGTGCCCAGGCCACCCAGCGTGTCGGCGTGCCCACCGCCACCAAGCCCAGCGCCGCGGCTCCCCAGGCCACCGGCGCCGACCTGAGTGCCCCGATCGCCGATCAGGCTGCCCACGCCGGCGAGCGTGTCGCTGTTCATGCCCGTCTCCCCGAGCTGCCGGGAAAGCTCGGTGTCATCCGCAAAGGAGCCGAGCACGCCTGCGGTCATGGCCGCCTCCTTGTCCAACTGCTGCTTGTCCATCTGGCGCTTCTCCCCCTGCGCCTCGGTGAGCTTCGCGTCGTCCTTCCCCACTTTTCCTTCCGGCTCCTTGGCTTTTTCACCCGCACCCGCGTCGGGGTTCTTGGCGGCCGGGGCGGGCGGCGGCGTTTCCGGACGCGCAAGGATCAGGTCGTAGGCGTGCTCCAGGTCGGTCATCTCCGAGTGCTCGGGCGCCGGAGTGATCGCGTACATGAAGCTGAGCGCCGTCGTGACGAAGCCCATGAACGCCACGATGCCCACGATCGGCCAGTCCATCGGCGTGCTTGCCTTGGCGGCCAGTTTTCCGGGGTAGACCGTGTGGGCGACAAACACCGTGTTGCCCAGGTCCACGACGAGGCGGCAGTTCTCGCCGACCTCCACGGTGAAGCACCCGTCCGACCCGCGCACGGCTTTGCCGCTCGCGAGCAGGTCCGCGAACGTGTGGCGCGTTTCGCCGATGTCCACGAAGCCGGCCCAACGTTCGCTGATGCGTGCCGTCCACGCGCTGCCCTTGCCCTCGAAGATGGGGAAGTTGCCACGGGGAAGCACGTCGTTCGGCACGAAGAAGGCCGACTCCCACTCCTCGCTGAACAGCCCCTTCTTCACGCCCGACCCAAGCGTGACCGGCACCCCATTGAAGTGTCGCACGTCCACCACGGAGTCGCCGAACACCTGCGCCACCTCCAACACACGGCCGCGCGAGCGATCGCCGACCGCCTCGTTGGACTCGGCGCTGGCGCGCAGCACGAACGACATCACATCCTCGGCGAGGGTGTCGTCCGCGTCGTCGAAGCCGGCATCCAGCCGCTCCCCGGGGTTGGTGTCGTCGTCCGCCACATCCTCGAGGGCGCGGGCGCCGTCAGCGTTCACGATCATCGGCTGATCGGGGATCTGCAGCTTGATCTGGATGTTTCCGAACGAGATCGCATCCCCGCTGCGCAGGACCACGTTGACGGCAGGCTTGCCGTTGAGGCCGGTGCTGCCATCGCCGACGAGGTCGAGGAGCTGCACCGTGCCATCGCCATTGACGTTGAGCACGGCCTGGAGGTCGGCGAGGTCGGGATCGTCGACCCGGAGCATCGCCGCCGGCCCGCGGCCAATGGTGACGCTCTCCGCGTCGATGGATTCGCGGCGCACCAGGCGGTCGCCTTCGTAGATGTCGAACGTAAGCAAAAGAGAGCCATTGGCGGCCATGATGTGTCCTCCTCAACCGCCCAAAAGTGCATCTCTCGGGAGGTGGCGGCTTCGACACAACCTCAGCCGATCGGTTCCAACAACGAGGCGACCCGCTCGTAGATCGTGTGTCCGGCCTCCCAGGCGGCCTCGCTCCAGCTCACGACCGGATCGCCGGACCACAGCACCTCGCAGCGGAAGCCGGCACCCACCTCGTCGAGCAGCGCCCGCCCCTCCGCGGAGTCGAGCCACAAGCCCGCTGGTCGCAAGTTCGCGGGCCCGCAGGTGAAGAAGCTCCGGGAAACGGCACCGCTCCGGACCTCCAGGGAGTCGGCGCCGACCACCCGGGGCGCCAGACGCGCCGTTCGGGCGCGGGGATCCACCTCAAGCGCAAGCGCGTACGGCGTGGAGACATCCGTCGGCCAGCCTTCTTCGAGCAGAATCTCCCAGCGTGGCTCGGGCATCGGTCCCGCTAACCGTCGCGGGCCCACCCCGGATGCGCGACGGTTAAGCCTGTTCGCATGAACCTCACCCGCCACACCGTGACGGCCGACGAACAAGGGGTGCTGCGGTTGGCCATCCCCGCGGGGCGCCCGGGCCTGCGGGCCGACGTGATCGTGACGTGGAACGAGCTGCCGGCCGAGCCGGACCCGGCGCTGGCCGCCGCAGCGGCCGCCGCAGAGCTGAAGGGGCGCGTGGAGGCGCTGGCGGAGACCTTCCCGGCAGCCCACACGTTCATCACGTCGCTTCGGGTGCTGGCCACGACGCACCGCCGCCTCCAGGTGGTGTCGGGGCGGGGGTTGGGGGTGAACCTTGACTATCGCGTGCTCACGCAACTCGACCTCGGCCGGAGCCGCGCCATCGGCTTCGCGCCCGCACCGGCACCGCGGGGGAAGGCGGCTGCGCGAGACGGCGCGGCGGTGCGGTTCTTCGAGGCGTTGGACGAGGCGGTTCGGGCGCTTGGGGGGGAGACGGGCGGCTGGGCGAGCCGCGAGGCCGACGCCTGGTGGTTCACCGCTTCGACCCCGCGCGAGCTCTTTGCGGCGGTGCTCGCGACGCTCGCGGGCATGGTAGAAAGCGCCTGAGGATTGCGCCCATGTTTGTGCTGCTCTTCGCCATCGCGCTCGCCGGCGAAACCCGCCTTGATCCCGCAGCCCTGCCCGCAACCGTCGTGGCCGCCGTGCAAGCGCGGCTCCCGGGCGCCGTGGTCGTGGGCGCAGCTCAGGAAGGGAAGGAGTACGAGGCGGAGGTGACGCTGGGAGAGCGCAAGATCGACCTCGCGTTCTCCGCAGATGGCACCTGGCTTGAAGAGGAGGAGCGCGTCGCGGCCGAGACGCTACCCGAGGCGGTGCGAGCGACGCTCGACAAGCGCTGGAAAGGCTGGACGATCAGCCGGGCCGAACGCGCACTGTCGCAGAGCGGTACGCGCTTCGAAGTGGTCATCGCCAAGGGCGAAGCGCGCAAAGAGGTGGCGCTGACCGAAGCGGGCGTCGTGAAGCAGGTGGAGACCGAGGAGGCGGAGGGGGACGACTGAGCACGGCGAACGGGCCCGAGCGGGCGCCGGGGGATGCGCCTCGGCGGAAGCCGCGATGCGAAGCGACGTGCTCGCGGCAAAGGCGAACAGGCCTGGAGCATCGCCCAAGCATTGTCGAGGATTCGCCTCAAGCGCGAGGCACCGGCTCCGATGGAGGCGCGCATGATTCAATCCGTCCTCGTGTTCCTCGCCGGGTGTGCCCCGTTGTCCACCGACTGTTCCCCCTCCGCGCTGGAAGGCGCTCCCGCTGCGAGCTCCGCCGGAAGCGCGGGGGTGGCGCCCGACTGCGCGGAGGCCGAGGCGCTCGCCGAATCGTATCAGGCCGGTATCGACACGCTCGCAGCGGAACGCGACCGCGCGTGGTTCGCGGCTAACACCCTCGTCGAGATGCAGGCGATGGCGGTGCGGTCCGCCAACGAGCCGCTCGCAGGCTCGGCACGCGAGGCGTTCGTCCTGGACTTCGACCAACATCGCTCAGAGCTTGAGACCGCCGGCGCGTCCGATCCGGCGCTCCACCCGGACGCCCTTGGTCTGAGCCGCTCGCGCGTGGACCACGAGTCGTACGCATCGCAGGCCGTGGAGGATCTCGAGGGTGCGTTGGACAGCACGATCGACCACATCGCCGCCTTCGAGGTGAACATCGGCGCCGCCGAGCGGGCAGCCGAGCAGGGTTTGGCTCCCTACGCCGAGTGTGCCCTCACGGTCGAGGCCGATAATCGGGACCCGATCGACCGGGACGCCCTCCCGGACGCGGCGCGGGTCACGAACCTCGACGAAGGGCTCGGCGTGGTGGCCGCCGCGCGCACGAGCAACGACCAGGCGATCGGCCTGCTCAACCGCATCCGCCGGCTCGCCATCGCCGCAGCAAGCGAGAGCACCGACTCGCAAAGGGCGGCGATCCAGGCTGAGTTCGAAGGCCTGTGCTCGGAGCTGCAGCGGATCGCCGACACCACGCGCTTCAACGACCAGGCCATCAGCAACGGCACCCGGGTGACCGAAGTGGTGTTCGTCGACCCCGGCCCAGCCGGTGCGATTGACGTCGTCCTGGGCGACCTCTCTCCCACCACCCTCGGCGTCGACACCGGCTCGCTCGACCTGACCACAGCCAGCAGCGCGAGCGCCGCGATCGACGCGATCGACCAGGCCCTGTGGGCGGTCGGGGACTACACCACGGACCTGGACGTGGCGATGTTGACGCTGGAGGTCGAACGGGACCGACTCGTCGACTGATCGCCCGGTTAATCGCGCGGCAATGACCGCCGCGACGCCGCTGATCCACGCAGGATTTGTTTGGATCACGACCGATGTCCAGTCACGGGTGCTGGTGGAGCACGACCGCGACTTGAAGAAGTGGCTGATCGTTTGCCCTGAAGCCGGACTGTTCGGTTGCCGTGCGAAAGACGGTGACCGGGTGTTGGCGCGACTCGCGAAGCTGGGGCTGGCCCCGCGGCTCGTAGGGTACGGGGGATGAGCTGGCGCGCCGGTTTGGGTGGCTACACGACGGCCGGGCTCGACCCGATCTACAAATTCTGGTTTGGCAAGCTGACCGGCAACAAGGACAGCCGCATCGCCGCGCTCGCGGCGCTCCTCGGCGATGAAACGGCCGTCTCCAAGGCGATCGCCGGCTGGTCGGCGGAGCTTCGCGGCGCGATCTCGGTGGCGCTCGCCAACCCGGGCGTGGACACGGAGGGCCTGACCTACCTGCTGGCGGCCGCGGGCCTGGAGGATGCGCCGAAGGTGGTCTCCACCCTGTTCACCCGAGGCGTAGTGTTCCCGGAGAAGGCCTGCTCCACGCCCGAGGACGCCGGCCGAGCGGACACCAGGCTCGCAATTCCCCCGGCCTTTGCCAAAAACGTGAAGCCGTATTCGGGCGTTCAAACCCCGGCCTCGCCGATTCCGGATGCGACGGTTCGGGCTGTGGAGCGGAGCGAAGGGGACGGTCTGGCTTCGGCCGCAGGGGAGCTCGTGCAGCTGGCCGACCGGGGCCGGCTGAAGCTCCTCGCCAGCAACATCCCCAACAAAGCCACCCTGGTGGACGTTCGCAAGGCGGTAGCGGCTTACCCGGGCGTGGACAGCGCGCTCGTGCTGATGGCGGCGGCCGGCGCGGGGCTCCTGGAGGTCGATCCGGTCGCCCAGCGCATGGTCGCCACGCCGTTGGCGCGTGAGCTGCCCGCAGACCTGTGGCCCGGGGCGCTGTGCGCGGGGCTGACGGGCCCTGATGCCTGGTGGATCGACGATCACCCAGCTCAAGACGAAGGCGATCTCTCGGTGTGGCTTCGGACCGAAGCCTGGGACGAATTTGACCCGCGCGACCTCGCCGGAGCGCGCGCCGTGCTGCTCGGGATCGTGCGCCGGCTACCAGGCGGCGGCTGGTACGCGGTGGACTCCCTCGTGAACGAGGCGATTCGGCTCGTCGATACGATCGGATATCGCCGAGCCAACCGGCAGCGCGGCCGCTGGAACGGCGAGATGCCGACCGGCGCCCGGGAGCTCGCGCGACAGCGTACGGTGCTCAGCGCGATCGTCACTCGCACGTTTCCCAGCCTCGGCCTCTTGGACTTGGGGAGCACCGCGGAGGGGCCGATCGCACGACCGTCGCGACACGACACGCACTCCGTCGACGATCGCAAGTACCAGAGCCCGACCGACCGTGACCCAAAGAAGCCGCGTTGGGCCCCCACGCCGTGCCCCCTCGTCGTTCGCCGCACCGACCTCGGCGCGGCCGTACTCGGCCTGGCCGCCCCGCCCCGGGCACAAGCAGCGGTCCCGCCCGCAGGCGCGATCCATGTCGGCGCGGACTTTGAGATCGTGGCTCCGCGGGAGGGGCTGCCCGCGAAGCTGAAGGCCGCGCTCGACCGGCTCGCCGTCGCCGCTCCGGTGGGCGCGCACGACCCGGTGCGGCGCTGGCGCATCGAGCGGGAACGGTGGACGAACGCGGCACAAGGTGGCGTTGACGGCGCGGGGACGTTGGCGGAGCTGGCGCGGCTCTCGGGGCGCCCGGCCCCCGTGAACGTCGTCGAGACGGTGGCCGCCTGGACGTCGAGCTTCGAGCGGATCCGCGCGTGGACGCACCACGACCTCGTGGAATGGCCGTCGGACGCGGAGCGGGAAGCGGCGTTGGCGGGCGTGAACGGCGCGGAGCGCGTCGGCGCCCGGTTTGCGCTTGTGCCAGCAGGTCGGGTGGCGGGGCAGCGCCTCGACGTATCGGCCCCGCCGCTACGGGTGCTGCAAGCCTCCGACGACGGCACCCTCCGCCTGTACGGCGGGCTCGACCTGCTCGGGCGGGGGCTCGTGGACCGACTCGCGCCGCCGGGCAACGACGGGGTGCGGCGGCTCGACCGCGAGGCGCTGAAGGTGATGAGCGGCGAAGCGTGGATGGCCGAGCTGGAACCGCGACTTCGCGCGCCCATGGCCCTCGGCTTCGAGGCGCGGCTTCGCGGTTGGAGCGGCGGGCTCCGCGGCGCTCGCGCGGCCGCGGTCGAGGTTGTGCAGTTTGCCAGCGCGGCCGAGGCGCGGCTCGCAACGGCCGTGCCCGAAGTGGCGGCGTGCGTGGCGATGTCACTCGGCGCCGGCGTGGTGCTGGTGAAGCCGAAGCGGATGGCGGAGCTGCGAAAGGTGCTTGCGGGGCTGGGGATTGAGGTGGCGGCGGGGGCCGTGGCGGTGGGGTAGGGAGGGGGCGCGCTGAATCCGCCCATGCTCGACTTCCCGCTCCGACCGCACACGCATCTGCTCGTCGTCGCCGGCTCACGCGCCTTCGGCGTGCACCATGGCGGCTCGGACGTGGACGTGAAGGGCGTGGCGATCCCACCTGCGGCGTGGTTGCACGGGTGCATGCGGCAGTTCGAGCAGGCCACAGAAGTGGACGATATCGCCTGCTTCTCGGCTGACCTTCACCGGGACGAGCGCGAGGTAGTGGGGCGCACCAAGCTCGAAGGCACGGTGTTCGACCTCCGCAAGTTCCTGCGGCTCGCGGCCGAGGCGAACCCCAACCTCATCGAGGTGCTGTTCTGTCGCGACGAGGAGGTGAGGCTGATCACTCCCGTTGGCCGACGGCTTCGGGAGACTCGGAGCCTCTTTCTGTCCGCGCGTGCCCGCCACACCTTCGGCGGGTACGCCACCTCGCAGCTCAAGCGCATCGAGACGCACCGCCGGTGGCTCATCCACCCGCCCGAGCGCGAGCCGGCACGCGCGGACTTCGATCTTCCCGAGCGAACCGTCATCCCCGCGGACCAGCTCGCCGCCGCAGCGGCCGCGATTCGTTCGCGGGTTGATGCCTGGGACGTGGACCTGTCGGGGCTGGCGGAGCCGGAGCGCCTCGATCTCCAGGGCCGAATCGCGACGCTCGTGGCCGAGCTCCAGATCAACCAGGACGACCGGTGGCGGGCCGGCGCGCGGTCCATTGGCATCGACGAGAACTTCTTGCTGCTCCTCGACCGCGAACGCCGGTACAAGGCCGCGAGGAGCCAGTGGGAGCAATACCACCACTGGAAGGCGCACCGAAACGCGGCGCGCGCCGACGGGGAGGCGAAGTTCGGTTACGACGTGAAGCACGGGGCCCACTTGTACCGGCTGCTGAAGATGTGCCGTGAGATCCTGCTTACCGGCCAGGTCCACATCTGGCGGGGCGGGCTGGACGCGGCGGAGATCGTGGCGATCCGCGGTGGCGAATGGTCGTACGACCGGTTGGTGGGTTGGGCCAAGGAGGCCGACGCGGAGCTCGGCGAGATCTACGCGAAACGGCGCTATGTCGTGCCCGATGCTCCCGATCGCGACGCGGTGGACGCGCTGTGCGTCGAGCTGGTTGAAGCTGCGCTGGGCACGGGGTGATCAGGCGCGGCGGAGGCGCGTTTCGACGAGCCAGGCGTCGAGGTCTGCTACGTTCGGTGCTTCAGTCGGCAGCTTGCTTTCGGCGAGGGCTTCATCGAGTGTCACAAACGCGAGGTCCATCCGCGAAACCGCCAGGGTGTAGACGTCGTCGTCGAGCGCCTGCTTCTCGGCTTTCGACTTGGCCTCCAACAGGTCACCTAGCTCAAAGCCATACACCGGCGCGAGGCGGGTGACGTCGGTGACGAGCTCACCCGTGCGCAGCAAGTGCGTGCCGGTGAGCGTGGTGCGCAGGACGTAGAGCACCTTCTTGGCGCGGCGGGTCTTCTCGGCCTCACGACGCTGGTTGAGCGCGAACCCGCGGTAGTGGTGGTGGGCCCGCTGCGAGAGGCTGGCGCGGACCAGCGGCTGGAGCTCCGCGAGCAGCGGGGTGCGAACGAGGAGCAGGCTCCCGAGGATCCGCTCGATGAAGTTGCCATTCCCCTTGATCACGCCGTGGAGCACCATCCCGAGCTCGTGCGAGGAATAGTCCAACTCCACCCCCTCGACGACCTCGGTGTGCTCGATAGGCGGCGTCTCTGGCCGCAGCCCGAGCAGCTCGCGCGTCGGCGTGACGTGGATCGCCTTGAGGTCGAGGTCGCTATCCGGGGACGGGAACCCGTAGGCGTGCGCGCCGCTGAGGGCGACGACGACGGGCTCGCGCTGGGCGCATGCGCTGGCGAGGAAGCGGGTGGCGATGGTGCTTTGGTGGGGGGTCATGGGCCCGCGTTCTTATCCCGCCACGCGCCCAGCCCGGGCAAGCGAGCCCGGCATTGGGTACCGGAGCGCCCACTCGATGGTGATCGGCCGCTCGCCGTGGTCACCGTCGGGATCGACTGGTCCGAGGTATCGAAACGCCATCGTCACCTGGGGGCGATCGTCCGCGCGTTCGCGCACGAAGAGCAGGGCGGTGCACCCTTCACGGCCAGGATCGAGGAGCCGGCGACCCTCCTCGGTGGCGCGCCTCGTCCGCGCCTTGGATTGCCAATGGAAGCGCAGGTCGCTGAGGGGAAAGTCCCGGTACTTCAGGTGCTCCTTGGTGGCCGCCGACTTCTCCAGCGTAACGAGCAGCAGGTCGTAGGCCTTGCCGCTGGCGCGCTCGACGCCCGTGTAGTAGTCCCGAAATACGCCCACCTGGGTGCGCTGGTCGAAGGCGACGCTTAGCTCGACGCCAAGGTAGCGCTCGTGCAGCGCCAGGGGATTTTCTGGCGACAACGAGGCGGCCTCGGCGAGCGTGGCATTTCGGTCCCTGAGAACGGGGATCAGCTCCACGAGCTCGGCCCGGACCGCGGCGTGACCGGCGAGGAGGGCGCGGCAGGGGTCATCGTTCGCGGCGGTCTCCTTTCCATAGAGGACCACGAACAGCATCCGAGCCCGCCGCCGACCCGCCTCGTCCGGGGGCCAGCCTCCCTCCGCCAGCCGGGCCCAGGTTTCCAGCCGCTCCCCACCGACGTGGAGCAGCTTGTGCACATTGGCGAGGGCCTCTTCCTCCGCGCCGTCCAGCGTGGGCACAACGGCCAGCCCAACAGCGCTCCTGAGCGAGCGCCACGACTGGCGGTGCCGGTAGATGTCTTCGAGCAAAACCTCCGTCTCGTCGAGAAACTCGGCCAGGGAGAGGTGCGCGTGGGTCGGCTCGGCGAGCAGTGCGCGCAGACCCGCGAGATTGTCAGGGATTGATCGACGGAGCTGGGCGAGAATATCGACGCGCGAGCGCTCACCGAACACCACGTGGCAACCCGCGGGGAGGCGGCCAAAGCCCTGATCGACAAACTCGCGCAACTGGCGAGGGGTGTGGCCGAGCAAGCCGCGAAGCCTTCGATCGAAACGGAACTCGGCCCGCTGACGCCCGGTGAGGTCGAAAACCACCAACTCCGCCTTGTCCCGCGCACGGCGGAGTCCACGCCCAAGCTGCTGGAGAAAGACCGTCGCGCTCTCGGTGGGGCGGAAGAACAGGAGGGTGTTGACATTGGGCACGTCCACGCCCTCGTTGTACAGGTCGACGACGCAGAGCACCTGTAGACTTCCGGCGTTCAGGGCACCTTGTGCCGCTTCGCGTTCCGCAGTGCCTGTTTCGCCCGTGAGCACCTGGGCCCGTAATCCCCGCGCGAGGAAACATGCGTGCACCGCCTTCGCGTGGGCGACGTTCACGCAGAACGCGAGCGCGCGCATCCCCTCCGGGCGCGCAACGAACTCGTGTATGGCCTTCACCGCGCGCTCCACAAACACCTCCGCGGCGGTCACCAATTTCCCAGCGAGCGCCTCCGGGGCATATCGACCCGACACCCAAGCCACGTCGGCGAGGCTGACCTCGTCCACGTCGATCACGTAGTAGCGAAACGGCACGAGCGCGGCGGGGATCGCGTTCCAAACCCGTAGGTTTCCGACCCACGGCGGCGGAAAATGGAGGGCATAGGACCAGCCGTCCGTTCGCTCCGGGGTGCCGGTCAGGCCCAGCAGCTCGCACGGCGCCACTCTGCGCAGGAGCGTGTCCCACGTGCGGGCCGCCGAGTGGTGCGCCTCGTCCACGATGACCATGTCGAAGCGGCTCACGTCGTCGTCGCCGAGTGACTCGATCGAGGCGAAGACATGCCGGCCGACCGCCGGCCGAAGTCCATCCACCCAGAGTTCGCCAAACGACGCGGACCGAAGCGCCGCCCGAAACACCTTCCTCGCCTGAACCAGGATCTCCTTTCGGTGGGCCACGAACAGGAGTGAGTCGACTTTCCCGGCTTCCCGCAGCGCGCGGTAGTCGAGGGCGGCCATGACCGTTTTTCCGGTTCCGGTGGCAGCAACGAGCAAATTGCGGTGCCGACCCAGCGTGCGGGCGTGAGCCAACTCCGCGAGCACGGGACGCTGAAAGTCCTTGGCCTCCAGGTCGAACCAGGCGTTCACCGTTTGCGACTCCTCGGGCGCGAGCGCCGCGCGCAGGCGCGTACGGTGGGTATTGGAGCCATCGAAGCGCTCGAACTGGTAGGGGTCGTTCCAGTATTGTTCGAAGGTCTCCACCATTTGCGCGAGCACGGCCGGCTGGTCCTGTTCGGTGAGGCGGACGTTCCACTCCAGGCCGTCGGTCTGCGCGGCGTGTGACAGGTTGGACGAGCCGACAAAGGCGGTGGAGTACCCGCTGTCGCGGTGAAACACCCACGCCTTCGCATGTAGTCGGGTCATGGACGCGTCGTAAGACACCTTGACTTCGCAGCCGGGCAGCGCCGCGAGGCGCTCGATTGCCAGCGCGTCTGTCGCCCGCATGTAGGTGGTGGTCAACACGCGGAGACGACGATGCCGCATCTCGCTGTGGCGCTCCAGGGCGGCGCGCAGCTTCTCGACGCCGCTGAGCTTGACGAAGGAGCACAGCAGATCCACGCGGTCCGCCGAGTCGAATTCGCTGCGGAGGTGGTCCAGCAGGGACTCGCCCTCCGCATTCACCAGCAGGCGCGAGGTGTGGAGCGACCCGATGGGGAGCCCCGGCGCGGTGGACGGGCGCGCGACAATCGCCCTGATTCGTTCGGGCAGCAGGCTCAACTCGTCGTAAGTGCCGAGGAGGTGATCGGCGCCGCTGAGCAGGCGCAAGACGGATTCCGCCAGGGCGAGGCTCCGCGTCGGGTCATTCCGAAGCTCGCCGAGCGCGAGGCCGATCGCCTCGGTGAGCAACCCGGTGAGTGGCGAGACGAGGTCTTCCTGGGCGCCAACGTCCTTTCTCACCACATCGTGCTCGCTCGACAAGGCGGCGAGCAGGGCAGCCGAGTGCCGGGTGAGCAGCTCGTCGTAAACGCCAGCGGTCAGGTGCGGTCGGCGGAAGGTGCCCATGCGCCCAGAGTACCAGGCGCAGGGGGGCGACACCCGCGCGGCGGCGCCGCGAAACGCCGCGGTGCCCGCCTGAGGAAGGAAACGAGGCCGCGCGTTTCGCCCATGCTCGGCGATCGGCTCAGCGAGCAACCTCCCCCAGGTACGTGATCTCGGCCCCTCGAATGCCCCACATTCCGAGCGCGCCGACGAGCACAATCGGAAGATTGTCATATTGCAGGCTGGTGAACACGAAGGTCTCCGAGGGGCACTGCATAGAGGGGATCGCCAGGTAGCCAATGGGGGCAAGGCCGCCGGGGTTCGTCAGGGGCATCGTGTAGACGTTCTGGCCGTGCCGGTACACATCGCCAATCGCGCCATCCTTGACGATCACCTCCACCGCGCCGCCAAGCACGAACACCTCCGACGAGGTTGTGGCGGGGAGCAGGTACACCCACCACTCTCCGTTGACCGGCAACGTGACCACGTTCATTCGCTCTGCCTGCGGGCGCTCCGCTTGGGCCGTTGCGAGCTGCACCGCCCGGAATTGCGCCAACTCCAGGTCGGTGAGGGGGCGCGACCGGGCGGCCGCGGCGAGCTCCTGGGCGGTGAATTCGCCTTTCAGGGCACCGTTCGCGTCGAGAAATGCCTCTGCAATCCCGTCGATTTGGCGCACCGTGGCTTGATGATCTGCAGTGACGACGTCCACCTCGACGAGCACCTCGGGCGTGCCCGACCGCGACGTGACCCACTCCACCACCGAGCGGTCCCCGTACGACTCCACCAGCCACCACGGCTCAAACGCATGATCGCCACCGCCGGCGACCAACACCTTCAGCATGCCCATCGCCGCGTCGGAGGCGTGCCATGCCGCCTGATCCCGCTCGTAGAGCGCAGTTCCAAGCATCGCGAGAGGCTGGATGAGCTCCGAGCACACCGCCGGCGGGGCCACGGCCACCCCGCCGCCCTTCACCCACGCCTCCATCCGCGGATCGACCTGAGGTGCCGGTGCGGTCGGATGGTGTGCGCAAGCGGGCAGGAACACGCACATGAGCAGCAACATTTTAGGAAGGTAACCGCTGCGGTCCGGGCAACGAAGCGCCGCCCTCCAGTCACGCCCGCGTCGCCCCTTCCACCCACATCCCCTCACAAACCGGCACCCACCACCACTCGCGACCCAGCTTGGCCCGCCACTCGGGCTCGCTCTGGTCCGCATCGCGGCGAATGGCGGCGACGAATTTGAAGACGGCACCGCGATCCCTCCAAATGGCGGCCGCGCGGTCGGTGAGCCAGGCGAGGACTGCCCCCTCGGCGACGAGGACCAAACGCGCCCCGCGCGCCTGCAAAGACACCTCGGCCCCGAATTCCAGTCGTTCGAGCACGACATGACCGGGAGCCTCCACATCGCGCCCGAGGCCGTCGATCCAAATTTCATCGAGGCCGAGCAGCTCGTAGTGTACCCGCGCTGGCGTGGCCCCGCCGGGAACGGGTGGCTGCTCCGCCCCGATGGCGCGAAGCAGCGGGTGTGGACGATCCTCGCGAACCACCAGATCGAGCCGCTCGGCCGCGCGAGTCATGCCCACGTACCAGAGGCGGCGCTCCTCGTCGTCCGCGGCGCCGTCGCCGCCATCGACCAGGATCACGTGGCGCCACTCAAGCCCCTTCGCGCCGTGCAAGGTGCCAAGACGAACGCCGCCACCCAGCGTGCGCTCCTCGCGTTCGGTCGCGAGCAGCTCCCACAAAGCGCGCTCCGCGGTTGCGCCCAACGTCCCGGTCTCGCCGTGTGACAACAACACATCCTCGCGCCAGCGCTCCAAGAGCGCGTACCAAGGGCCGGCACCCCGACCGATCATCGCGCGGAGGGCGTTGTCATCCACGATTACGCCCGCGATTTCCCCCAGGGCATCGAGCACGCGCACCACCTCGCGCACCCGTGGCAACGGGATCCGCTGGTCGTGGCTGAGCGGCCAGGACACCGGGACGCCCGCCGCCTCCAGCGCCGCGCGGATCGGCGCCAGCGTCGCGCGGGTGCGGGCCAGGACGGCGACATCGCCAGGGGCTTCTCCGAGCAGCGCCAGAACGGCGCCCCCGACCTGATCGGGGCGGACCATCCAACGCCGAACCGCGTCCCCATCCCGCCGAGACTCAAGCTGCAGCCCCGCTTTGAGTCGCCCCTGAACCGGCGCGATGACGAGGCTCGCAGCCTCCAGGATCGGTCGTGCGCAGCGAAAACAGGTCGTCAGCGTGAACTGCTCGGCAGACCAGGCCGCGCCGAATTCGGCCACCCAGCGCGCGGAGCCGCCGCGCCACCCGAAGATGGACTGGTCGTCGTCGCCAACCGCGAAGATTGCCAGGCGCTGGCTGGGCTCCGGATGTGTTCGCCCGGCGATGACCTCGAGGAGGCGCACCTGCCGGGCGTCGAGGTCCTGGTACTCATCCACCAAAAGGTGCGTTGCGCCTCGCAACGCCAGCTCGCGCGCTTCGTTGGCATCGGCGCCGTCTGCCGCGCGCTGGCCGAGCAGCACGGCGAGCGCCTCGTCGAGGATGGCCTCGAACGCGATGGCGCCGCGCGGACTGCGCCCGGTCAGGCGGAGCGCGAGGCCGTGGAGGGTGGTGACCGTCACGCCCCGCGCTTCCACGTGGATCAGCGCCCGGAGGCGCCGTCGCAGCTCGCTTGCATTTGCGCGTGTGTAACAGACCACGAGGATCCCTTCGGGTCGCACGCGCTTCACGCGCACCAGCCACGCCACCCGGTGGACCAGCACGCGCGTTTTCCCCGAGCCCGGGCCGGCCAATGCCAACAGGTTCGCCTCCGGCCGAGCGGTAACGACCGCGCGCTGCTGAGGGTCGAGCTCCTCCACGATCTTCCGGTAGGACTCCGGGGACGTGGCGCGCTCCAGCGCCTCGCGCCGCCCGGCGAACCAGCGCTTGAGAAAAACCTCCCGAGAGGCGCTGAACCAGTCACGGGAGAGCGCCTGCGCCCGGTGCATTCCGCCCGCGCCGAGCTTCGCATATTCGCCGACGACGTGGATCTGCAGCGTCCGCTCGCTCTGGTGATGCAGGAGCGGCTCCACGGCCTCCTTCCGAAGCGCCCGCTGGGCGTCCGGGCCACGTCGCAGCACCATGGCCTGGCGGAAAACCGAGAGTCCCCCTTGAAGGGTGAGAACGCGCGCGTCGTGAAGGAGCAGCAGGGTCTGATCCACGAGCGCCGGCGCGCTGCGGATCTGCCCAGCCAGCAGGAGACTACTGGACAGGGCACCCACGAGGGTGTCCAGCTCGAAGCCGACAAGCACCGCGTTCCCGCGAGCCGCACCCTCGACGGCGAGCCCTTCCAGAGCTTCCGCCACGATCTCCGCGGCCGCCGCGCGCAGCTTACCGAGCCGGCGCAGCTCCGACCACGGGCGACGCGCCCGCACCACGAGGTGATCGCGACGGATAAAGCGCAGATCGAGGCTGCGGGCCTGATCGGAGAGCCCCATGCCATCCCGCTCCAGGGCGCGCAACAGCAACAACACGCGCTCCGGCGCCACCACGATCTCGTGTTCGCGGGCCAACATGTCCGCGAGGCGGATCGGCGAGGCGACCAGCCACTCGCCGGTATCGGCCCCCTGCGACAGCTCCGGCAGCGCCGCCAACAGCGCCGCTTGCGCCGCCACGAGCCGGGCGCAGCGCTCGCGCGTCGGATCGGGAACGCCCCAAGCGACAAACGCGGACAGACGCGCGCCGCCCGTGACGAGTCCGGCCTCGACCATGCGTTGGAGCTGACCAAGCACCCGCGTTCCGCCGCCCACCGGGTCGCCCTCCCCGGCGAGCTCGGCGAGATCATCGGCGGTCAAGCCCTCATCCGGCTCGGCGGCGTACAGGCGGGCGAGGATTCGATGCCAGGAATCGACCTTCGCGGGGGGCAGATCGAGGGCGGCGACGCGCTCCATTGCTGCGTCCAGCGAGGGGTACCGCGGCTTGCCCTGGAACACGTGGGTCTGGTTCTCGTCGCGAGCGAACAGACCCGCTCGCTCCAGCCACGACACAGCCGCCGTAAGCCGGGTATCCGTCATCGGATCCTCGGGGCTGAAGCTCTCCGAAACGACGTCCAGTCGCGAGAGCTCTCCGCGCGTGACCACCCGCTCCTCGACCCCCCCGAACCGCGCGGCCGGCACACGCTGCAGCCCCCGCCAGAGCGCCTGGAGATCCCGCAGCGTCAGCGCGCCCATCGTAGCCATCCGAAACTGCTTGTCCACATCGCCGGGCTCAAACAGCAACACACAGGTCGCCGGCTCCCGGTCGCGACCGGCTCGACCCGCCTGC
Organism: Deltaproteobacteria bacterium; assembly: GCA_014191855.1. Taxonomy (GTDB): domain Bacteria; phylum Myxococcota_A; class UBA796; order UBA796; family SXON01; genus SXON01. The sequence goes on along the minus strand of BJHF01000060.1, from coordinate 5,212 downwards.
TGGAGATACGCCTCCAGAGAGCCGGGGACTTCCAGATGTACGACGAGCCGGACATCCGGCTTGTCCACACCCATGCCGAACGCGCTCGTGGCCGCGATCACTTGCAATTCGCCGCCCAAAAAGCCGTCTTGCACCTCGCGGCGAAGCTGCGCGTCGAGACCGGCATGGTAGGCTTTCACCGCCCAATCCTCGCCGTCCAGTTTGCGTGACACCTCCTCAGTTTGGCGCCGGGTGGAGCAGAACACGATCGCGGCGCCAGGCCCACCGCGGGACAGGTGCGTTTCCAACAGCTCCAGCGCCCGCCCCAGCTTGTCAGGCCCGGGGCAGGCCTCCACCACGAAGGTGAGGTTGTCCCGCTCCGCTCCGCCGTCGAACACCTCCAACTCCTGGCCCAACTGCTCCCGAAACAGCGCCTGGATCGCCGAGGTGACTGCCACCTGACTCGTGCCAGTAAAACACTGGAACGGAGGGGCGGCTTGGCCGTGCGTAGCGGCCAGCTCCCGGGCGAAGCGCGGGACATAGAGGTAGTCCGTGCGAAAGTCGTGACCCCAGTCGGTGAGGCAATGCGCCTCGTCGATCACCCAGGCCCCGAGCGTTCGGGCCTCCAGCGCCCGACGGACGCCGTTGTTTCGGAGCTGTTCGGGGGAAACGTAGAGCAGGCTCGTGAAGCCGTCGCGCACCTCGTCCAGGGCACGGGTTCGCTCGGGCATGGTCAGCGATCCGTTCACGGTCGTCGTGTGCGGATCGCGCTCGCGAAGCTGGTCCACCTGGTCCTTCATGAGGGATTGCAAGGGGGAGACGACGACGGTGAGGGCGCCGGTGCGACGGTGCCGTGCGGCGGCCGGGATCTGGAAACACAACGATTTTCCGGTGCCGGTGGGCAGGATCGCGTAGAGCGGGCGATCCGCCATCCCGGCGGCCACGATCTCGCGTTGAAGGCTCGCGCCGGTGGCGGACGCGGGGACGGCCCGGAACGCTTGGTAGCCGAACAGTCGCTGCAGCCAGCCCTCCGGCGTGTGTGACGCACACCAGGCACAACGGCCACAGTCGCGACCTCGCAGCGCTTGCATGAGCGTGGACGTTTCGGGATATTGGAAGCGCGTCCACGCCGGGAGCGTGGAGCCGGGCGGCACCCGCATCCACGCGGCCACGTACGCAAGCGACAGCGCGAGGTGGGGGTCGGGCGTCAGCGCGGCGAGGGCGGTGGCGCAGCCGTGCTCGGCGAGCAGCGTCCGAAGCGGCGGAAGCGCGTCGTCGAGGCGCGGCGCCGGCCCGCCGAGGAGCAGACCGTACCCAGTGTTCGCCCCCTCTACGCGCGGATCCGCGAGGGTGGCCCGAACAAAGTCGAGCAGCGGCGGTGACAGCCGCGCGAGCGCTCGGCGCTCGTCTTCGAACACCTCCCGGGTGGCGCGGCAGTCGGCGAGCGGAGCCGGGCGGCTCTCCCGAACGAGGCGATGTTCCTTGATGAGTCGGTGGTACGGACGCTCGGGGAACGCGAGGGGCGACAACACCAGCGTGTCCACCCAGGGCAGCGCGAGCGCGGGGTGACCGGGGGCGTAGTGTGCGAGCCACGGGCGGTCGTGCCGGGCGAGATTGTGCCCAACCAGCAGATCCGCGTTCCATGCGGCGATATCGCGCAGCGCGGCGGGGACGGCGGCCGCCCGCTCCGCCACCACCTCCTCCCCATCGGGGCCCACCGCGCCGAGACCATGGAGCGCTCCGTTGCGGGAAAGCTCAACATCCAGGAACAGGGGGCGCATCGGGAGAGCGGGGTATCCGGGTGGGGGGTGGGGTGCGAGGGAACGGCGCCGCGCCCTGGGTGGCGCTGCGAAACGCCGCGATCCAGGCCTGATGACGGCAACTTGGCCGCGCGTTTCGCCCAGCCGTAGCCCCTGCCTCCTGCCGGCGATACGTGGCCAAACGCACTCAGGCGTGGAGGCCCAAATGCCAGTTCTCGGGATCGGTGGCTACTTTTTTCGCGCGAAGGACCCCAAGGGATTGAAGGCCTGGTACAAGGAGCACCTCGGCGTAGGCGGCGGCATGGGCACCGACGAGGCCGGCCAGAGCAACGAGTGGGTGTGGTTCGCGCGAGGGGGCGCCACGGTGTTCGAGCCGTTCAAGGCCGATACCGACTACTTCGCGGCCGACAAGCAGACGATGATCAACTTCCGCGTGTCCGATATCGACGGGCTGCTCGCGAGCTTGCGCGCCGCGGGCATCGAGGTGATCACGAAGCCGGAGTGGGACGTTCCGGAGCTCGGCCGCTTCGCCCGGGTGCACGACCCGGAAGGCAACGCGATTGAGCTTTGGGAGCCTGCGCCGTAGGGGTGAAAGGAGGCGCCTAAAGCCGCGTCGCGACCCACGCCCGAACGAGCGCCGCCTGACCGCACTGAACCGGCGCGGAGAACCCGGCGCGCGCGATCATCGCCTCCACTTCCGCCGGGCCGTGGACGGCGACACCCTTACCGAACACCGTGCGGAAGCTGGCCTTTCGCTCGTCGGGCATTCCGGCCTGGGCAACCCAGAGGTCCATCAACGACCCAAAGGAGGGTGCCCCCAGGTCGGCGCAGAGGTCGGCGGTGAACAGGCGTCCGCCGGGCTTCAACCGGCGTCCGATCTCCGCGAAATACGCCTGTCGATCGGCCGCATCGGTGAGGAAGTGGGAGACCAGCACGCTGATGGCGGCGTCGAAGCCATCGGCCGCGAGGGAGGAGACGAGCCCCGTGTGAAATTCGCACTGACCGAGGAACCCTTCCGCCTCCGCGTGCCGCCGGCCGACGTTGAGCATCCCCGCGGACGGGTCAACGAGCGTGAACCGCCACTGAGGGAAAAGTGGCGCGAGGAACCGCGCCTCCGCCCCCGTGCCCGCACCGACGACGAGCACCCGAGCCGCCTCGGGGAGCCCCGAGAGCTGCCACTGGATGAGCCGATGCAACACGCCCTTGATGGCGAGGATAGGCTCAAGGGTGTGGTCGTAGGCTTCCGCGTGAGCGTCGAACGCATGGGTGACGGCGTTTGATGAGGACATTGTTATTCGATCGGTGAGGGGTGGAGGCCTTGATGCCGACCGCGGGCGCGCACGCGGCGCTGCAGGTCGTCCGCCAACTGCGCGAGCGTGACCGCGCCGAACCGGGCCATCAGCAGCGCCTCGGCCTCCCCGAGCACGCCGCCGAGCGCGCTGTTGACCGCCTGCTCGACAAGGCAGCCTGGAAGCCGACTCCCGCGCCCGACCGCGAACACAGCGGGCTCGCCGAGCGCCGCGTGCACGTCGTGAACGGTGATCATCGAGAGGTCGCGGTGGATGGACCAGCCGCCGCCGCGCCCTTTCTCGGCCCGTACCAGGCCAGCTTCGCGCAGGCCGGCCATGGTGCGCCGCAAGACGACCGGATTCACCTGCATGCAGCGGCCAAGCTCCTCGGAGGTGACCGGGCCAGCACGCCCAGCCATGTGCACCAGGGCGTGTAGGGCGGTGGAGAGGCGGCGGTCCAGATTCATGTGACTTCATCTATTACATGATGCCCGAACCACGGCCATCCCCGGCGGCAACCATGGGCGATGCGCTGCGGGTGAAGCGCGATCGGCCCGTGATCTGGGTGCCGCCCGGATGGGCGAGTTGCCCCTGAAGGCACCGCGAGTGGGGGTGATGACCAGCCGCCTCCGCGGAGGTTGAACGCGGCGAACGCCGCCCCTCGATCGCCTTTCGCCTCGCCCTTCGAGGCTTCGTGTTCAGCGACGCTCCACGAGTCACCCGTCCACGCCTTACGGGCAGGTGCCATCGGCTCCGATGGCGTACAGGTCCGCGATCTCGCCTTCCTCGAGGGCGCGATCCCAGATCATCACCTCGTCAAGCTGGCCGTCGAACGCCCGGCCCTCCGCCAAGTCGCCAGCGAAGGTGCCCATGTAAATGCCGGTCCCCGGAACCGTATCGATCGGGAGCTCGCCCGTTGCCGCCACGGCACCGTCCACGTACAACACGATGCTCTCGCCGACAGTGGTCACGGCGAGGAGGTGCCATTCCCGCAGCGAGACGGCGGCGCCGGACACGGCGGAGCCCCACTGCGAGAAGAACGGTGCCCGCCCCGTGCTCCCAAGGACGTAGGCCTCGCCGAACCCGCCGATGTTGCCGTAGCCTGCGAAGATGGCCTCGTTGGAGGGGGCGTTCTCCATTCGCATCCACAGGGCGAGGGTACGATCGGCACTTCCCGTCGGCAGCCCTGCTTCGCTGGCCGAAACGCTGCTGCCGGGAGCGAAGTCGATCGCATCGCGCACCATGCCGGTCGTGTAGGACACCGACCCGAGTTCGGTGCCGTCGCGACCGCCCACCTCGTCCACGAGGTCGCCCTCTCCCCGCCAGATCGCGACTGCCCCGGCGGGCCCCGCCTGGCAGATCACGCCGTCGCAGTTCTGGTCGATGCCATCTCCGTCGATCTCGGTGGCGCCAGGCCACGACGCGGCATCACCATCGTCGCAGTCCACACACGCGGCGGAGCCGTCGCCGTCGTCGTCGACAAAGACGACCGTGCCGTCGCAGTTGAGGTCCGTCGCGTCGGTACACGTCTCGTCGGCACCTGGGTGTGCGGCTGGGTCGGTGTCGTCGCAGTCGCTGTGGTCGGACAGGTAGCCGGTCGGCAGTTCGCAGGCGCTGACCGCGTCGGTCGTGGCACCGTACCCATCACCGTCGGCGAGGGTGCCCGCCCGTCGCAAGCCGGAGCTACCAGAGTGCTGGTTGGACGAAGGGTTCTCTCCTTCTCGATCGGGGCAGGGCCCACCGATCGTACGACTATCGGCGTTCAACCTGAATCGGGAGAATGATGAGCCTAACGAGAAGACTTATTAACTGGATGCGGGAGAGTCCGGCGGTGGTGGGGGAGATGGTGAGGGGGAGGCCTTCGGCGCTCGACCTCACGGGTCGAGGCCCGGCCGACGGAATGACAGATGGTTGGGGAAGCTCTGCTCCACCGCCTCCATGAGCGCGCACGCCTCGATGAGGAGGGCCAAGCCGGCGCTGTCATGGGGCGCGCGTTGGCAGTGCGACGTGAGCGCATCTACGGCCGATGCAAGTCCGAGGGAGGCGACCTTCGCGCTGCCCGCCGCGTCGTCGCTGCTCCCCAGGGCGCGCGACCAGTGCGCGCGCTGCAACTTCGTGAGCACGAGCGTGTGGTACCAGCCGACCACCACGCTGGCCTCGCCGGCGGGGGCCGTCTTGAGCCAG
>BJHF01000059.1 GCA_014191855.1 Deltaproteobacteria bacterium | reverse complement strand
GGCGGTTGCGGCGGTGGATTGGGGATAATCGGCGGCTTGGGTTGCGGAAGCGTGCCGCTGCCCCCAGCGGCCGCAGCGTCCACCACCTCGGGGTGCCTCGCCACGTTAGCGCCGACCGCGACGCCGCCAATCAGCCCGACGGCCGCCAGCCCAAAGTCGCCCTGCAGGCGGAGCTCGACGGTCGGGATGGCGAACTCGTCCACGGTCAGCGGAGCATCGGCGTCGCGACGCAGCGGCGGCGGGCGTACACTGGGGTGGCGCTGTAGGGCCGCGGGAGCCGGTGGGGGCATGGATTCGAGAACCTCATGGACGAGTGTCACTCAGCCCGGCTCCGACGGCACGCGAGTTTACTAAGCGTTGACAAAATCGGCTTGATATGCGGCAAAGCATGTCGGATGACAAGTTACCCATCGGGGTCGTTGGTTCCGAAGCCGGGGGCGCATTCCGGCGTCGCGGCGATCGCCGCGAGGCGCATCCCACGGCACCGCCTACGACCGCAACCGCACCACCTTCCCCGTCTCAACCGCAGCGTCGCCCCAGTCGATGGGCGGAAGCCCGTCCACCGCCTCGCGCGCATCCTTGAGGAGATCGCGCCCGTAGTGGACCGCGCGCAAGCCACCGGCATGGCCGACCAGAAAGTCGATTACATCCTTGGAGACGCGCTGTTCCGTGAGGTGGGCTTGAAGCGATGCGCGGAAGGCGTGGTCAGGCCGGGCGTTGGCCCGGTTCGGAGGCGCCCACAGCCCCTTCAGAACGCCGTCGTGGGTCGTGGCATCCTGCCAGGAGGCGCGGATCACCGATGCGGGGCTCGTGGCCCGAACGACGTGCGCACCGGCGGGGGCGGCATCGAGGGCGGCGCGGAACCTCGGCTCAGCGAGCAGGTGGCGCGACAGTGGAACCACGCGCATGTCGGCACGCTCTTGCTTCGTTTTTCCGTTGCGAACGACGGGCGTGCGAGCGGTAATGTCGATGTCCTGCCGGAGGATCCCGGTGACCTGCCGGAGCCGGAGGCCCGTGTAGCGCATGACGATCCCGCAAAGCAGGGTGCCACCCCGTGAACTTCGGACGGCGAGTCGACGGAGACAGGCGTCGGCATGCGCGGGCGAGGGCGCCGTCGTTCGACCGTAGACCTTGGGTGGAGGGAGGTAGCCACGTGGCAACGACGGGCGCGGGGGCACGTGTGGCCACGTCTTCGGGTCGTCGACGAGCCACCCCCACGCGGTCCACATCACCCGTAGGTACGCGCGCGGTGACGACTTTCCGCGCCTCTCAAGCACGGGCTTCAGTGCGTCGAACAGTCGTCGACCGAGCAGGGTGACCGGGAGCGGCTGCGTCGGCGGAATCTTCTCGACCTCATGGATGCCCTTAGCCACGAACCGCACCGTCCCGGTACGTCGAACCCGAAGAGGCGCTGAGGCCGTCGCCCTCCCACGAGGTGATGGCTGCGAGCATCCCGTCACTCAAATTGGCGGGCGGGGCCCACTTCGCCCGATGCGCCTCAGGATCGTGATGCCCGTTTTCTCTCAGGTCGCGGATGACATCCAGTCGGTACCCTTCGGCGTCCTCTGCACGCCCGTCAACCGTGACCTCCCGCCGTTCTCCGCGCCCACCCTCCCTCGCAGGACCCAGCACCCGCTCTTGTGCAGCGGTCCATGGCCCCGCCCGGGGCGCCGCGCGCCACAACCCGAACGGGCGCGCCAGCCCCGATGAGATTTTTTCCTTGGACCCGCGCGAAGGGTTCAATTCCATTTTGACGGGCGTCGTACCGATACTATGTAGAAAAACCTAACGATAGCGTGCTGGCGACGTAAAAACGAATGAAACTATGCAGGTTGTACCTTGCTTATGTCTGATTCGTAATCAGCAGGTCAGGGGTTCAAATCCCCTCTTCGGCTCCATTCAACGATGGCGCTCGTTCCGGGGTAAAGCAGGGGCGGGCCCGGATTCGGTAGGTGAGGCCGCTTGCGTCGTCGCAGGTCTCCGCATCGAGGAGGAACAGCGCAACAGAGCCGGCCCACGCACCTTCGCCCGACTCAAAGCAGTCGACTCGAGTCACTTCGAGCGACCCGTCGAGGACGATGATCTCCACCGTCGCGAGGTCTCCGGTGGTGGAGACGGCAAACGAAACGGCAGCGGCATCTTCGTCGTCGCAAGTGACGCTCGAGTCCACAATGGCGGGCGCGTCCAGGCCCGCGCATGCCAGGAGTAAGCCGCGAATAACACCGAGCAACGGTGGGAGCGTGCGCATCGGCGCCGCTACCCGGGTGTGGGGGAGGGCGCGACGTCCTCGGCGCCCGGGCTCAGTCCCCCGGACGCCGTCGGCGCCTTCCCGGGGGTGGTATCCCTACCGATCTGCGACGCCTTCTCAGGTACCCCTCTGGATTTGCGACTGCGGGCGGCTTCGGGTCGACGTGGACGTGGCGCGCGAACGGACGAACGCCCGTTTTTCGGCGAGAATACCACGCACGGCGGTCGACTGGCCCGAATCCGTCGCATTTTTTGGAGGATACCTGCCTCCACTGTCGCTTTTTTGGGGGGATACCTCGCCGCGCCCAAGCGCCGCCGCCCGCCGCGCCCAAGCGCCGCCGCCCGCCGAGCCCAGACGCCGCCGCCCGCGCCGCCGCCCCCCCATCGCCCGCCGCCCCACGCGTTAATCCCCTCTTCCATGCGCCCCCTCTCGCTCATGCTCCTCGCCACAGCCCTCGCAGGCTCCGCCATCGCGTTCGCCCGCCCCGCCGCCACCCCCGACGAGGATCGCTTGCAGGTCCTGGCCGCTTCCAGCCTCACGGACGTGCTGCCCAAGCTCGCGACGGCGTGGACCGCCCACGGAAACCACACCGTAAACCTGAGCTTCGACGCAACATCGCGCCTCGCCCAGCAGATCGAGTCCGGCGCACCGGCCGATGTGTTCGTCGCCGCGGACGTGGACTGGATGGACGACCTCGCCGAGGCCCGTCTCGTCGACGAAGCCACCGTCGTGAACCTCGCCGGAAACACCCTCGTCGCCGTCGTGCCGCGCACCTCCGAACTCACGGTCGCGAACCCCGCCCAGCTCGATCAGCCCGGCATCCAGCACCTCGCATTGGCCGGGGAGAACGTCCCCGCAGGGAAGTACGCCCGCTCGGCCCTGGCGAACGCGGGGGCCTGGTCCGCGCTGGCGCCCCGCGTCGTGAACGGCGATACGGTCCGTTCGGTGCTGCGCTGGGTCGCGACGGGCGAAGCCGAGGCCGGCGTCGTGTACGGCACAGACGCACGCGTCGAGCCCAGGGTGAAGGTTGCGTTCTCGTTCGCGCCAGGCACCTACCCGCCGATCGTCTACCCCGCCGCGGTGGTGACCGCGGCGACGCACCCCAAAGACGCCGCCGCGTTCCTGCGCTTCTGCCAGGGCGCCGAGGCGCGTGCCATTCTGGCGGAAGCGGGCTTCACGCCCCCTCCGAAGTAGCCACCCCGTACCTACGGAATCCCCACCACGCCGAGCGCGGCCCGGTCGCCGCCGCGTACCGCTACCAGCAGCTCCCCGCCGGTTGAAACGTACACGTCCGCGTCGTCCGCGCTCCCGAGGCCCGTATCGAGCACCACTTCGGTGAAGCCGCCGGAAGGGCTGCCCCAGCCGACGACGGCATCGGTGCCGTCGGTGTACGCGACGGCGACGTTGCCCGAAGGAAGCACCATTCCCCGCAGCGTGAGCGCGCTTCTCGTCGTGAGCCAGATGGTCTCGGTGCCGACGGTCACCTGGGCTCCGTCCGCGCCGGCCGCCACGAGGCGCACCGTCACCCCGCCGGCGTACAACGACTGCATGTCGTACACCGTGAGCGCGCCGAGCGTGCTGCCCCCTGTCGCGAGCCCCGTGCGGTCGCTGTAGGTGTACGTCTTGACACCCGCCGTCGAAGAATCGGCGGCAAGCACCACCTGATCGGTCAGATCCACCACGCAGCTATCGGCGCTTACACCCGTGAGATCGTCGCCCACGAGGTCGGTGCTGTTGTTGTAGAATTCGTCCGCGGTGCCGTGCATCCAGGTGAGGTAGCCGAGGTTGGTGTCGCAACCGACGAGGTGCAGGCTGTCGTCGAGCGAAACGGTCAGCTCGATGTCCTGGAAGTTCTTGGAGGTGGGGTAGGTGTAGCCGGTAGCCTGGAAGCCGCCGGAGGCTGTGTCGTACACGTCCCCCAGGAGGTACCGCACGCCGCCCGTCTCCATGCCGTAGCCCCAGGTGTAGGCGTCGTCGTCGGCTACGAAGTCGAAGCCCTGGTCGAGCGTGTACCCGCTGCCCCAGTTCCAGGTGCTCGTGCCCACGACGCCCGTCCAGGGGTCGGTTTCGTCGTACCAGGAGGTAAACGAGCCGGTTGCGACGGAGGTTCCGTCCACCGGATCGGTGAACGTGTTCGCGAGGAAGGTGACCATCGCGTAGGCCGAGTCGGCCGCGATCCTTGGGCCCTGCAGCCCGTTCGCGCCGGTCGTGTCCATCGGGGACATCCAGAAGCGGTCGACATCCCCGTCGCAATCGGCGTCCGTCGTGTCTCCCATCGTCTCCATCGCATACACGTTGGCCGCGGCGTCCAGGTCGTTGCAGTCCGCGCCGCCGGCGCTCGGGATGGGGTCTCCGTCGCTGTCCTGGTCGTAGTCGTTGCCGCCCGCGCAGTCCTCGTCGATCCCGTTGTACCAGACCTCCACGGCTCCGGGGTACACGGTGGCGTCGGTGTCCACGCAGTCGTCCCCGCCCACTTCTGCGGCGTTGTACCCGTCGTGATCCTGATCGTAGTCTCCGTCGCCGGCGCAGTCCCCATCCTCCCCGTCGTACCAGACCTCTGGCGCACCGGGGTAGATGTCGGGATCGGTGTCTACGCAGTCCACGGTCTCGTCGTAGCCGTCGCCATCGCGGTCCCGTGGCCCCGTATCGACGGGATCCCCGGTTTCGTCCGTGTCTTCCGTGTCGTCGGTGTCCGCGCTGTCCGTGCCCGAGTCCCCGGTGTCCGCGTCGGGAACGGTTTTGACCGGCTCATCGAACGAGCGGGAGCAGGCGACGAGGATCAGCAGCGGAAACAGGCGCACGAAGCGCAGCATAGCCGCTACACGTCGAGGTCGTCGATCTCCGGGCCCGCTTCCATGATCGCCTGGTAGCGAGGCGCGGCATCCTTCCCCATCAAATCGCTGATGAGCTGGTCGGTCGCGACGGCCTCGCCGTTCGGGATGACCACCTGCAACAATCGGCGCTTCTTCGGGTCCAACGTGGTTTCGTAGAGCACCTTGGGCGGCATCTCGCCCAGACCCTTGAACCGGCTGATCTCGGGCTGGGCGCGTGGAGGCAGCTTCTTGAGGATGCGGTCCCGCTCGCGGTCGTCGTTCGCGTAGTGGGGCGTGTGCCCGACGTCGATTCGGTAGAGCGGCGGCTGCGCCAGGTACAGGAACCCGCCCGCGATCAGCTCTGGCATGTAGCGGTAGAAGAACGTGAGTAACAACGTGGCGATGTGATGCCCGTCCACGTCCGCGTCCATCAACAACACGATGCGATGGTAGCGGAGTCGCTCCCGGTTGAAATCCTTGCCGATGCCGCAGCCGAGCGCGCTCACGATGTCGGAGAGCTCTTTGTTCTCCAGGAGCTTCTTCAGCGACGCCTGCTCGGTGTTGAGCACCTTGCCGCGCAGGGGGAGGATCGCCTGGTTCTCCCGGTCACGTCCCTGTTTGGCCGAGCCACCGGCGCTGTCGCCTTCGACGATGAACAGCTCGCTCTCCGCCGGGTCGTTGCTGGAACAATCCGCCAGCTTCCCCGGCAGGTTCAGCCGGTTGTTGACGGGAGACTTGCGCCGAACCTGGTCCTCCGCGCTCCGACTTGCCATGCGGGCCCGGGCGGCCTGAATGACACGGTTGACGACGAGATCGGCGATGGTGCGGTTGGTGTTGAGGAACTGCTCCAACGCGCCGCGGATCGCGCTCTCGACGATGCCGCGCATCTCGGGATTGTTTAGCTTGTCCTTGGTCTGTCCCTGGAACTGAGGCTCGGCGAGGAACACGCTGGTCACACACACGATGCCCTCGCGGATGTCTTCCGCCTGCAGGGTGATGCCGCGGGGCTGCAGCTCGTGGGTGTCGATGTAGGTGCGGACCGCCCGCGTGATCGCGTCGCGAGCGCCCTGCTCATGGGTGCCGCCGCCGCCGGTGGGAATCCCGTTCGCGTAGCTGGCGAACAGCTCGCGGGTGCCATCGGTCCACAACAGCGCCAGCTCGATGCGAACTCCGTTCACCTTCGTGGTGTAGAAGGGCTCGGGGATGAGCGGAGTGCGCCCGTTTCGCTTGGCGAGGGCCAGCGACCAGTCGCGGATGCCGCCGTCGTGCTTGAACTCTTCGTTGGTGCCCCCGATCTCGTCCTTGAGAACGATGCGTAGACCCTTGTGGATGAAGGAGACCACCTCCAGGCGCTCGCGCACCCGGTCGGAGTCGAACGAGAGATCCTCGCCGAAGATCTCGGTATCCGGCCGGAACTTGATGGTGGTACCGGTACCGCGCGCCTCGCCCACCTTGTCCAGGCCGCCGCGCGCCTTGCCGCGCCGGAACACCATCCGGTACTCGCTGCCGCCGCGCTTCACTGTCGCGACCAGCTCTTCGGACAGGGCGTTGACGACACTCGAACCAACGCCGTGCAGACCGCCCGAATTCGAGTAGGCCTTGTTGTCGAATTTGCCACCGGCGTGCAGCGTGCAAAGGATCACTTCGAGCGTGGGGCGCTTCACCTTCGGGTGGATGTCGACTGGGATGCCGCGGCCGTTGTCGGCGACCGTGGCTGAACGACCGTCGGAGTGCAGGGTGACGTGGATCGTCGTGGCGTGGCCGTTCATCGCCTCGTCCACCGAATTGTCCACGATCTCCCAGAGGAGGTGGTGGAACCCATCCGCGCCGGTGCCGCCGATGTACATGCCCGGCCGCTTCCGTACGGGCTCCAAGCCTTCGAGGACCTGGATGTCACTTCCGGTATACTCGGCCATGGCTCAGACCTCCCCTTCGCCGCCGGCTTTGCCGAGCGCGATGACTGGGGGGCGCTTCCACACCGCGAAGTAGCCGCGGCGGAACAACTGGGCGCCTCGGCTCGCCCGCGCCCCGCCGTACTTCTTCGCGGTTACAACTTCTTCGCGGCCAAGCTGCGTCAATACGGAGGGGCCCGTATTGTTGTCATGGTGCAGCTCGTAGGCGAACACGGTGTCGTCCTCGCGAAGCTTCATCGCCATCACGCCCTTGCCCGCGCCGCGGAGCACCGGGATTTCACTGGCCGGGAACGCCAGGACATTGCCCTGGGTGCTCGCCAGGCACACGTTGTCCTCGCCGTCGCTCACGTAGGCCGCGATCACCTTGTCGGTGCCCTCCTCCAGCTTCATGAAGTAGCGCCCATTGCGGTTCGAGGGTTCAACCATCATCGCGACCGGCAGGCGCACGACCTTGCCCTGGGTGGACACGCCCACGAAGTAGGGGGGCGGCGGCTCATCGCCGAGCGGCAGCGCCGCTTGCGCCGGGCCCGTAGGCAGGTTGCGCGGATCGTGCGATACGACGCCGACCACGCGCTCCCCGTCCGCAAACGTGAAGTATTTTTGAACCGGCTCCCCGTACCCGGTGGTGGCCGGGATGGTGTCGACCCGCAGCGTGTACGCGCTACCCTGCGTCGTGAACAGCGTGATCGTATGGCGAGTGGTGCTCCGCAACGCCCACCCGATGCTGTCCCCCTCCTTCACGCGCACCTTTTCTACGCCGGTGATGGTGCCCTGCCGCTTGATCCAGCCATCTCGCGTGATGACGACCACCGCGTCTTCCGACACGACGTACGCATCTTCCTGGTACACGATCGCCGGGGCCTCGCCGCCGATGCGGGTGCGACGGGGCTCGCCGTACTGTTGGCGGATGCCGGAGAGCTCGTCGCGCACCATTTCGCGCAGCATCACCCGGCTGGCGAGGATGGTGGCCAAACGCTCGGCCGCCGCCCGCTTTTCGCCGAGCTCCTCTTGGATGATCAGGATCTCCAGGCGCGCGAGCTTGTAGAGCTTGAGCTCGAGGATCGCCTCCGCCTGCACATCATCGAGGTCGAAGCGTAGCATCAGCTTCTCGGCCGCATCCCGCCGGCCTTCGGAGGCGCGGATGATGCGGATCGCCTCATCGAGGCAGTCGAAGATCTTCGCGAGCGCTTCGAGCACATGGATGCGATCGCGGAGCTGGCCGAGCTCGAATTCCGTTCGGCGGCGAACGGTATCCACCCGGAAGTCCAGCCAGAGCTGGAGCATCCGCTTGAGGTCCAGGCGCTCGGGGGCCGCGGCGTCGGGGTTCTCCGTGGGGATGAGCGCGGTCATGTTGGCGTGGATCGCCTCTTCGAGCCGCGTGTGCTTGAAGAGGAAGGCCATCGCCGCGTTCTCGTCGCCCGCCTGGCGGAGCTCCAGCACCACCCGCACGATGTCGGTGCTCTCGTCGCGCACATCCGTGAGCTGGGGGATCTTCTTGAGCGAGATCAGCTCGCCGATCTCCTCCACCATCTTCGCCTTGTTCACGCCGTACGGAACGCTGGTGATGATGACGAAGTTCTTGCGCCCCTTCACCTCGGTTTCCCAGGTTCCACGCACCTTCACCGTGCCCTGGCCAAGCTCGTACATCTGCCGGAGCTCATCCACCGGCGTGATGATCTCGCCGCCGGTCGGGAGGTCGGGGCCCTTCACTTTCTTGCAGAGCTGGGCGATCGACGTGTCCGGGCTTTCAAGCAGCAACAAGCATGCGTCGATCACCTCGCGCAGGTTGTGTGGGGGGATGACCGTGGCCATGCCGACCGCGATGCCTTCGCTGCCGTTCACGAGCAGGTTCGGGAACTGCGCGGGAAGCACGACCGGCTCGGAATTCTGCCCGTCGTAGGTCGGCCGCATGTCGACCGTGCGCTGCTTCAGCTCCGAGAGCAGCTCCACCGCGATCGGGGTGAGCTTGGCCTCCGTGTAGCGATGCGCAGCGGCGTTGTCCCCGTCGATACTCCCGAAGTTCCCCTGACCGTCCACCAGCGTGTGCAGCAACGAGAACGGCTGCGCCATCCGCACCATCGCCTCGTAGATCGCCGAATCTCCGTGGGGGTGGTACTTCGCCATCACCTCGCCGACGATCGCCGCTGACTTGCGATAGCGCGACTCGGGCGTGAGATGCAGGTTGTGGAACATCGCGTAGAGAATACGGCGTTGTACCGGCTTCAATCCGTCTCGCACGTCGGGCAGCGCGCGCGACTTGATGACCGAGAGCGCGTAGCTCAGGTAGCGACGACGGGCCGCCACTGCGAGGGGCAGGGGAGTGCTGGATCGATCCATGCGGTAGCCGAGAGGCAGGCGACCGGGGAAGGTCGCGCGGAGGGAGCCGACTTATAGCACGCCCGTGGAAAATGTCGCACACGCGCTCATGGGCTGGCGCATCGGGCAGCTTGACATGTTTCGTGGCGTTGGACCGCGTGCTTCGCTCGTCGCCCTCATCGCCGCCAACCTCCCCGATCTCGACATCTTGCTGTACGCGCTGGGCCGTGATGTCGGCACCTGGGAGCACCGCGGCTTCACCCACAGCCTGCTCGGGTGGCCGGTGCTCGTGGCGCTGGGCGCCGGCGCCTCGTTTCGCTGGCTTCGAACCGGCCGCTTTCGTGATCACCTCAAGCTCTGGGCAGTCGCCCTCGCCTCCCACGCGATCCTCGACGTGCCCACGACGTGGGGCACGCAGCTCTTGTGGCCGAACGACCAGCGTTTTGGACTGGAGCTGATCTTCATCGTCGACCCGATGTTCTGGCTCACGCTGGGCCTCGTGCCGTGGGGGTTACGACGGTCTGGGGTCGGCGCGCACCGGGCGGCGGTCGCCGCGATTCTGTCGCTCGTAGCGTGGTTTGGCGTGAGCGCCGCGGGCAAGATGGCGGCGCTCTCGCAGGCACCGGAGCGGGTGGAAGCGGTGGCGGCTCCGCTAGCGCCGCTGCACTGGACCGCGTTTACCAAGCCGCAACCAGGGGATACGGAGGTGCGTCGTTACTTCCTCACGCCCTGGTCCTGTGAGCCGGCGGGCACCTTTGGGGCGCCGCGCGGCGCGGCCTGGGAGGCGGTCATGGCCACCCACACGGGCGAGCGCGACACGTGGATGAGCATCGCCCCGGCGATCCTCCGCCAGACCGTGGAGGGGGGCGTCACGACGATTGGCGTGGTTGACATCGCCTACTCGGGATGGCTCGATCCCGATAGCTTCCGCTTTGGACACGTGTATTCGGTGGCGGCCGATGGTACCGTAACGCGAGAGGGGGGCACGCAGCGGCGGGATGCAGGGGAGGCGATCGGCGGGGCGATGCGGTAGGCCACGGCGCTTCGCCTCGCCGCCGGCGCGGCTACAACCCCACCTGCGCCCGAACATATTCATCGTAATCCTCGATGATCGGCTCGTAGTAGTCCCGGTAGGACCATACATAATCGGGCGTGAACGGCCGCACCGGATCCGTCTGTACGTCGGCCTCCGAGAGGTCCCAGGCGGCCTGCGCCATCGCGAGCACATCCGTGTCACCGTACTCCGTTGTCGCCGTGTCGATATGCACTTTCAGCTCGGCGAGGCAAGCCGCATCGTAGTAGCAGGCCAGCGCGAGCCGGCCGCCGATCGTGTACCAGGCCTGCCCGCTCACCTCGAGCTGGTCCCAGCTCTCGTCCGTGCCCCAGGGCGCGAAGGTAAGCCGACGCTCATCGGCCGGATCTTCGTACATGATCACGTCGTTGAGGTGGAACGGGTAGCCGTCGAAATTCCCGACAGCCGCGCACCAGGCCCAATAGTCCAGGAATTGGTCCACGTTCACCAGCGGGCCGAGCTCGCCGAAGAAGTCCCCCCCGAAGCTATCCAACGCCGTCTTCACCCGGGCGATCTGCTCAAGGTCGCCCGCCCCCGACTTGTTCACCCAGCCGCCGCGCATCCCGGAGTCGGTGAAGTCGCCGTAGCTGGTGCCCGTTCCCCAGAGATTGCCGGAGTCGTCGCTGAATCGCCGCTCCACCCACTCGTCGTCGATCGACTCGATGTTGGCGTACAAGCCCCAGGGCTCGCCGTTGAGCGTGACTCGCGCGTAGCTGGCCCGGCTCGCGAGCTGCGAGTGTTGGTGAAGGAGATCGTAGACGATGATCTCTTTGGACTGGGTGTAGTCCGTGGTCATGTTGTTCAGCGTGATTCGCTGCAGCGAACCGTACTTCTGGTCGAGCACGTACTCGTCGGTCTTGATCTTGAAGCTCGCTTTGCAGTACCCGTCGTTGCACTCCAGGTCCTCGTAGGTGCTCGAGCCCTTGAGGCGGATGCCGACCGAAGGGAAGTCTTGACCATTGATCACGACGCCGCCCTCGACGTACTCGCCGCCGTCGCGGTTCAGCGAGCGGATGGCCGAGTCGTCGAGCGTGATGTCGATGGTCTGGATGACAGCAGGATCGAAAAACGCTTCGTAGATGGCGTCCTTATCCTCGTTGTCTCCTGTGTCTTCCCCGCTGTCCGTGTCCGACGAGTCGCCCGGGAGCTCGCTCCCCGAATCGTCCACCGTTGCGCCGGTTTCTTCGCCCGCGCCCTCGCCGGTGTCGTTCCCGTTGAGGGAGATGGAGCTGGTCGGGCCGCACGCGAGCAGGAGTAGGGTGAGCACGGCGGCAGGGTAGCCGATCGACGCGGGCGTTGTCACCCCGACGTTCGTTCGGTCGTAGCGGTTAGCCTTGGGCATGGTCAAGGTTCATGCAGCCCGCACGCTCGCGGAGGCTTCGTTGGTGCGGGAGAGCCTCGCCGCGGCGGGCTTCGAGGTGCAGCTTCGCGGCATGAGCCGCCCCGGACTCGCCGGCGAGATCCCCATTCCGGACGCGATGGTAGACGTGTGGGCGCGGGAGGATGACGCGGAGGGTGCCCGCGCCCTGCTCGCCGGGCTCGATGCGAGGGCGCACCTCGAATGGGTGTGCCCCCAGTGTGGTGAGCGAAACCCGGCCAGCTTCGAGCTGTGCTGGTCGTGCCAGCGGGACATCGCG
This sequence comes from Deltaproteobacteria bacterium, assembly GCA_014191855.1. Lineage (GTDB taxonomy): Bacteria > Myxococcota_A > UBA796 > UBA796 > SXON01 > SXON01. The sequence goes on along the minus strand of BJHF01000059.1, from coordinate 29,606 downwards.
GCCGGGGACTGACGGGCCGGCCGTCATGCGGTAAGCGCCGCAACCAACGCCGGTAACGCTTCCTCCTGCGCCGCGCGGACCACGTGTACCCCGGGTGGCGGCGCCGCATCACCCGGGTCGATCAGCCACTTCTCGCCTTTGGTTTCGAGCGCCGCGGCGGTGATGCCGACCGAGAAGCTGGTGCCGATGCACACCACCAGATCCGTTTGCCGGAACGCCCGGATTACGCGCTCGTACTGGTAGTCCATGTGCTCGGCGTAGTATTCGTCGAACCACAGCACGTGGGCGCGCACCAAGGCTCCGCAGGCGAAGCACGTCGGCAACGTGGCCTCCGAGGGGTTGGCGTCGAAGGCCGCCCAGTCGAAGTCGGCTGCCGCCAGCGTACCCCGTGGCGCGGCGTTCACGCAGCTTCGTTGCGAACAACGCACCCGGTCGGCGCGCCCGTGCACCTCCACGAGCCGCTCGCTGCCCGCCTGGCCGTGGAGGGTATCGATGTTCTGGGTCACCAGCAGGAACTCCCGCCCGCGGCCGACTTGCCAGCGCTCCAAGTCGGCCAGCGCCGTGTGCCCCGCGTTGGGCTTTGCACCCCCGAGCTTCGCGAACCGGGAGCGGTACCAGCGCCACGAACCGACGGGGTTCTGGCGAAAGTAGGCGTTTGTGCCCATCGTCATCACGTCGGAAGCCCACACGGCGTCGGGATCCGTGCCGCGAAAGGTTGGGATTCCGCTCGCCAGGCCCATCCCGGCCCCGGTGAGGACGACGAGGCGGTGCGAGGCGCGGAGATCATCGGCGAGGGGGGTGAGCGGCACGTGCGAATCCGGGGGCTTCTGCAGCTACGCACGCGCCTGTTTGAGGTCAACCCGGGGGGCGTTACGGGGGGCGCCAGCCCCCTGTTCCCATGATCCTGTTGTTCCTCGGCATCGCATGTGGCCCCTCCACCATCGTGCTCGGGGAGGATGGAGCTTCGGGGCTCGATTCGGGCGGGTCGGACTCCGGCGGCAACGCGGACTCCGCCGGTGATTCTGGCGACACGGCGGTCGGGGACAGCGCAGACACCGCAGATACCGACGATACTTCGGCCTCGGCGTGGTGCTTCCCGCACGGCGTAATCGCCGACGAGCGCGCCGAATTCGCGTACGGTGCTAACGTGGACAGCTTCGATTCGAGCGCGGGCGTGTACGACGCCTCCAGCGCCGGGAGCGCGGCGTTCATCGCGGTGAACGGGACGGGCGCCTGCGCCATGACCAACGGGGGAACCATCCGGGGCGAGATCGGGGTGGGGGGCGATCCGGCGAGCGGGTACTGCGAGGAGTGGGGTGCCTCGGTAACCGGCGGTGTAAGTCAGCTCTCTGGCTCCATCTCGATGCCCACCATCGCGGCGCCGGCCGGGATGCCGGCCTCAGAGGGCGATGTCTACGTGGGCTGGGGCGAAGCGGCCGTATGGGGCGGCAACGCGCAGTTTCGTAGCTTTCGGCTTGGGTATGGTGCAACGCTGGACGTAACAGACGACGCGGTGGTGCTCACGGACGACTTTGCCAACGAAGGGGGCACGCTCACCATCGCCTCCGGAAAAACGCTCGACCTCTACGTTACCGGCGATGTCACTTTGCAATATGGGTCTTCGGACAACGTGGCGGGGGGCCCTGGTCAGCTCAACATCTACGTGATCGGCGGCGGCACAGTGAGCCTCGCGGGCGGCGCAACGGTAAACGCGAGGATCTACGCTCCGGAAGCAGCGCTTACGACCGCGGCCACCTTCTCCGGGGCCTGGGTTTCGGCGACGGCTACGGCACAATGGGGCTCGAACACCCACCTGGACGCGGCTTCGCTCTGCCCGTAGCCCCCACCGCGGCGGGCTCAGTCGCTCATCAGGAAGATTCGCGGCCGTAGATCATCTTCGGGCGTCCAACCCCAGTAGCGCACCAGGATCTGGTACACGAGGATCCCCGTTTCGCCCTCGCCCCACAGCAGGTACCGAAGCGCCTGGGCGACGGGATTTCCACGCGTCAACCCCAAAAACAGCGAGATGGGATCGAGCTGCTCCGACATGTAGGCGAGCGTATTCGCGATCGCGACCGCATTCGTGATCGTGATCTGGTAGTCCGCGCCGAGCTTCCGAACTCGAACCTCGCATACCGTATCGAAGTGGCTCCGGTCGTCGGCCAGCTCCACGTGCACCCAGGCGAGGTGTCCGTGCACGTTGTAGTGTTTCTTGAGCTCACGCCGCTTGCGGTTGATGTCTTCCCCATCCGAGCGCATCGCGACGAAGTGCACCTTCTTCCCCTTGAGCGCCGGCCAGTGCGCGGCAGACTCCTCATCGGCGAGCACCATTTTTTGCACCCGCAGCTCGGTGGCTCGCAGGTAACGGGACAACCCCCCGACGATCAGCACGGCGCCGATGAAGATCGAGGAGATGATGATCCCGTCGCGACGCTCGATGATGTTGTCGATGAACGTGTAGGCGAAGACGAGCGAAACCACGCCAAAGAACGCGGCCCGACCGGTGTTTCCTTCGGCGCGATTCGAGAGCGTCACCGCGACCGCCCCCGAGAGGATCAGCGCGAGCACGCCCGTTGCATACGCGCCACCCTGCGCCTCCACATTGGCGTTGAACGCGAGGGTAACCACGACGTTGATCGCCAGGATAAGGAGCACCAGCGGCCGCGGGTGGGAAACCCAGTGCGGGGCCATTCCGAAGCGCGGGAGGTAGCGCGGGATGAGGCTCAGGAGCGCGGCGCTCGCAGAGGCCCCGGCGAACCAGAGGATCAGGATGGTTGCGAGGTCGTACACGGAGCCGAACCCGTCGCCGAGGTAGCGGTGCGCGAGCCATGCGAGCGCGCGCCCGCTGGCCGCGCCGCCCTCCCCGTAGGCGCTCTCCGGGATGAGGCAGGCCGCAACGAGGCTCGACGAGAGCAGCAGCACGCTCATGATGAGCGCGGCGCCGAGCAGCAGGTTCTTCGTTCCGGCGATGCGGCCGACGGGCGGAGCGCCGGGCGCATCCTTGCCGTCGACAAGGGGCATCACGGACACGCCGGTTTCAAATCCGGACAAGCCGAGAGCGAGCTTGGGGAAGCCCAGTCCCGCCGCGAGCACAAGCGCCGTCCAGTCGGTGGGCAGCTCGGCGCGCCAACCAGACAGCAGCTCCGGGTGTTGGGCGATCTCCCAGCCTCCTCGCAAGAGCACCACTACGTTGAGCAGGAGGTAGGGAACGGCGATGGCCGTGGCGATGCCGATCGCCTCCGAAAAGCCACGCAGGAATACCAGAGCCAGCAGGACCAGGAGCGCGATGGTGACCCCTACCTGAGCGCCGCCCAGGTAGGGCTCGAGGAAGGGGTTGTGGATGGCATGCTCGGCGGCGTCGGCGGCGGACAGCGTCATCGTGATCACGAAGTCGGTCGCGGCGAAGCCGATCAGGGCGAGGACGAGCGCTTTGCCCGTCCACCCGGGCAGCAGCCGCTCCAGCATGGCGATGCTGCCCTGTCCGGCGGAGCTGCGCTTGGCCACCTCCGAGTAGATGGGGAGCGCCCCGAACAGCGTGACGAGAACGAGGAAAAAGGTCGCTGCAGGGGCGATCGCGCCCACCGCCACCAGCGCAATGCCAGGTTGGTAGCCCAGGGACGAAAAGTAGTCCACGCCCGTGAGCCAGATGACCTTCCACCAGGGCCACGTGGGATGGTGTGCGCCATGCGCGCCACCGCCGTGAAGCCATCGTCCGAGCCAGGTTTTGGGCTGCTCGGTCTGCGCGCTGGCGAGGGGAGGGAGCGTGCGGGACATCGGATTCGGGGTCGGCATCTACGCGACCCCGAGGGCGAGAATGCCTTTGGCAACGAGCAGCTCCGCGTTCGCGAGAGCCCCCCCGGCCGCGCCCCGAATGGCATTGTGTGCGAGTGCGAAGAACTTGACGGTGAATACTTCGCAGCGTTCAACGCGGGCGATGCTCACGGCCATGCCGCCGCCGCGGTCGGCGTCGAGCTTCGGCGTTGGGCGGTCACGCTGGCTCAGGAGGTGGATGAGCGGTCGCGGGGAGCTGTGCAGCGCGTACGGGCCGACAAAGCTGGCCAGCGCCTCGCGGATCGCGTCCGGCCCCGGATCAACGCGGAGCTTCGCTTGCACGGCGACGAGGTGGCCGTCCGCCACCGGAACGCGAACGCAGCGCGCCGAGATCCGCAGGTCGGGCGCGTCCAGGATCTTCTGGGGCTCGGAGGCGACCTTCTCCTCTTCATCGCCTGCGTGGGGATGCACGTTCCCCAGCATGTCCCACGCGCTCTCCCCCGGGTAGCCGGCGCCGCTGACGGCCTGGTAGCTGGCCACGCACACCGCCTCGACGCCCCAACGGCGGTGGAGCGGCGCCAACGCGATCGTCATCGCCTGGTGGGTGCAGTTCGGGTTCGCCACGATGAACCCAGCTTTCCCGCGCACCCACTCTGCGTGCTCCGGGTTCACTTCGGGGATCAGCAGCGGCACGCCAGCCGCCATCCGAAACGGCGAGGCGTTCGTGAGCACGGCACGCCCCGCGTCGCGAAAAGCTGGCTCGACAATGAGCGCAGTCGCCGAGTCCAACGCGGAGAAAACGACGGGGGAGCGCACCGCGCCCGGATCGCACGGGCCAACCACGGCGTCGGGCATGGGGTTGTCCCCGCTCAACCGCCAAGGCGCCGCGTCCTCGTACCGTTTGCCGACCGAGCGCTCGGAGGCGCACAGCTCCGCCACCCGAAAGGTGGGGTGATTCGCCAGGAGCTGCACGAAGCGCTGGCCCACCATGCCCGTAGCGCCGAGGATCGCGACGTCAATCGTCATGCCCGCGGGCCTAACGCGGGGGGCCGGGCGCCGATAGCTTCGGAGCGTGCTCAGCCTTCTGCTCCACATGCACCAGCCCGACTACCGCCACCCGCGCACGGGCGTGCCGATCATGCCCTGGGTGCGGCTGCACGGCACGCGGGGCTATCGAGACGTGCCGCGGATCATCGCCGAAACCGGCGCCCGCGTGACGGTGAACCTCGTTCCGACCCTGATTGAGCAGATCGACCGGTACGCCGCGGGTGGCAGCGATCTCCACCTCGACTTGTGCCGACGCAACGCAGACACGCTGAGCGCAGCCGAAGCCGGGTGGTTCGTGGAGCACGCCCTGCACGGGAGCCCCCGTGCCTTCGAGTGGTTCGCGGGGTGGGGCGCGTTGCGAGCGCGGCGCGAGCGTGGTGATCGCTTCTCCGTGCGGAACCTGCGGGATCTGCAGGTGTGGTGCAACCTCGCATGGTTCGGGGCCACGGCACTGGAGGATCATCCCACGCTGGTGCGGCTGCGGCGCAAAGGGGAGGGGTTTACGGAGGAGGACAAGGGGTTTGTGCTGGACGTGCAGCGCGCGTGCCTTGGAGAGCTGCGGGCGTTGTATGCGGGGTTGCCGGATGTCACGGCCACTCCGTACGCCCACCCCATCGTGCCGCTGCTGATCGACTCCGGGCATGCATCCCGCAACCTGGGCCCCTTCGACGATCCCGGCTTTCGCGCCCCGCAAGATGCGCTGGATCAGCTCGTGGAAGGGCGTCGGGCGGTGGGCGCGTGGATCGGCCGGGAGGTGCACGGGCTCTGGCCGAGCGAAGGCTCCGTGAGCCCGGAGGCCCTGGACCTGTTCGCCGGGGCCGGCTTTCGGTGGTTTGCGGCCGATAACGGCGTGCTCGCCCGCTCGCGCGAGGAGGGGTCTGGGCCGGTTTGGCAGGTCGGTCCGATGAAAGCGCTGTTTCGGGATCACGGCCTGAGCGACCGGGTGGGGTTCGTGTACGCGGACCACCCGCCCGAAGCCGCGGTGGACGACCTCTTGATGCGAGTCGGAGATCGGCGGGTATTCCTGGCGCTGGACGGGGAGAACCCGTGGGAGAGTTACCGGGACGCCGGCGCGGGTTTCATGCGCGAGCTGTTCGGGCGAGCGTCGCTTACGACGTGCGGCGACCTCGCGGCGGAGCCCGCGACGGGCCGGGTGCACGCGCTGCACACCGGAAGCTGGATCCAGGCGGATTTTCGAATCTGGATCGGTGCGCCCGAGGACCAGGCGGCGTGGCGCCTGCTGCGGAAGGTGCGGGAGGCGTTCGAGTCCTCGGCGCAGCCGGAGGAGGCCCGGCGCTCGCTGTGGCGCGCGGAGGCGAGCGACTGGTTTTGGTGGTACGGCCCCGAATTCACCACGCCCTTCGCCGGGGAGTTCGATGTGCTCTTCCGCGCGCACCTCGCGGACGTGCTGGAGAAGATCGGGGCACCGCCGTTGCCGGAGCTGGGCGTGCCTGTGGCGGCCGGCGTGAGCCCTGGCACCGTGCCTGTGGGTCCGGTCTTCCCGGGTCGAGGAGACTTTTTCGCGTGGAGCGGCGCTGGGGTGATCCCGGTTACGACGGGTTCGATGGCGCCGGGGCCTGGGTGGCCGGCGCACGTGCACTACGGCTGGGCGGGCGAACGGTGCGTTTTTCGGCTGGTGGGCGCGGGCGGGGCCCCTGTCGCGGAGGGCTGGCGGGGGGAGCTCGCCGAACCGGAGGGGGAATCGCCGACCCTCGTGTTGTGGACGCCGGAGGGGCGGCGCGTTCCGGAGTCGGGGAGTTGGCCCCTGCGCCGACCCCTGCGCCGGCCGGAAGGATAGGGCGCGCGGTTGTTTTTCCCACGAGCTACCGCCGGCCGCGCCGCGCTCCTCACCTCGCTCTACTTCGCGCAGGGGCTGCCGTTCGGCCTGTTCACCCAGGCGCTCCCCGTGATGATGCGGCAGCAGGGCTATTCGCTTGAGAGCATTGGTCTGGCAAACCTCCTGGCGCTGCCGTGGGCGTTGAAGTTCCTCTGGGCGCCGTGGATCGACCGCGTTTCCGGCCCCCGCCGGCGCGTGATCGTGCCCCTGAACGTCGTCGCCGCCGGGTTGCTCTCCGCGCTGGCCGTCGTGTCACCGGGCGCGATGATCCCGCTGATCATAACGGTTTTCCTGTGTAATCTCGCCGCCGCCACCCAGGACATCGCCACGGATGGCCTCGCGGTGGAGAGCCTGCCGCCCGCCGAGCGTGGTCTCGGCAACGGCGTGCAGGTCGCGGGGTACCGCCTCGGGATGGTCGTTGGCGGCGGCGCTTTGGTGCAGCTCTTCGACGCAAAGGGCTGGATGTACACCTTCTTCACTGCTGCGTTTGCGATCACGGTCGCGACACTGCCGCTGCTGTTCGTGTCGCCCCCGGACCGGCCTGCGCCCGGTGCGCCCGCCTCGGGCCGGGATGCGCTGCGGTGGGATCGCTGGTTCGCCGGTCGCGATGGCCTCGCGTGGTTCGGTCTGTTGATCCTGTACAAGCTCGGCGACAGCTTTGGCACCTCCATGGTCAAGCCGATGTTCGTGGACCAGGGGCTCAGCCTCGGCGAGATCGGGGCGTTGATCGGCCTTCGCGGCTCGATCGCCGGGATGGTGGGCGCGCTGGTCGGCGGCTGGTTCGTGGGGAAGTGGCGGCGCCGCGCGGCGCTTGCCGTCTTTGCCGCGCTGCAGGTGCCCACGCTCGCGCTGTACGCGTGGCTCGCGGTGGCGGGACCCGCCCACGCAGCGGAGATTGTGGTCGTCGAACACCTGTTCTCCGGGATGGCCACCGCCGCGTTGTTCACCGCGATGATGGATGCCTGCCGGCCGGGGCACGCGGGCAGCGACTACACGGTGCAGGCCTCCGTCGTGGTGCTCGCGCAGGGGCTGGGCGGCATCGCGAGCGGCTTCAGCGCCCATCACTTCGGTTACCCGGCGCACATGGCGGTGGCGACGGGGTTGTCCGTTGTTGCGGCGGGGTACGTGCTCGTGATTCGTCGTGGAGAGGGGCGTTTTCTGTTGTAGAGTGGGGCGTGCTGCTGCTCCTCACCCTCGCCTCCTGCACCGTGACCGACGATCTCGGCGCGACGTGCGGCTGGGACGAAGCGCTGGCCGACGGAAACGACACCTTCTGCCCGCAGCCCGATGCGCCGGAGCGGTGCGCAGAACTCGCCGAAGGTGCGGCGTTGTACGCGATCTTGTGCCTTCATTCGATGACGGACCGCGAGATCCTCGAGGTGGAGTTCGAGCAAGGTATGCATTGCGACAGCGCGGTGGTGATCCTCTCCGAGGCGGAGGATTGCCTGGAGGCGATGAAGGACCGCACCTGCCCGGAAGCCGAGGGTCTCCCGGCGGTGTGCAACGGCGTGGTTGTCAGCGGGTAGTCTGCGGAGGTTCACGGTTCGCTGACGAACCGCGACAGGCCGTGACCTGTCGTACCCGGGCGGAGGTGCACTGATGCACACTGAACCCTGGCTCGAAGATCCGTGCGAGGCCCCCCTCGCGTTCCTGCTCCGCCCCCTGGGGAGCAACCCTGCTGCAACCGACAAAAGCGCGGGCCGCGTGCTGGAGGTGGCCCACGTCTTCGGCGAGGCCGTCGTCGACATCCGCTACTTCACGCGCGCCGAAACCGTCCGCCTCGGCCTCGCAGACGACTTCCCCGTGCCGGTGGATCTGCTCCCCGGTGACCACCACCCCTTCATCGACTACGACGGTACGAGCTGGGTTGTGCGCTGCGGCCACGCCTGGGCGGGCTTCGTAGATGAGGGGGAGGTGCGCACCCCGCTGCACGAGCGCCTCGGTCGCGACGGATCGCTGCGGCTTGGCGAGGATCAGACGCTCGTCGTGGAGGTTGGCGCCTCGTTGTTCGTGGTGCGTTCGGTGTGGCGCAGCAAGAAGCTCCCGGTGCCGATCGTCGGCGAAGTCGATCCGATGGCGCTGCTGATCGCCGGCGCCGTCGGCGTGCTCGCAACGGTGCTGGGCGTGTTCGCGGCCTTCACGCCGCCGCCGGTCAAAGCCTCGATCATGGACGACGAACGCTTCGAAGCCAACATCCGGCTCCTGATCCCGCCCAAGCCGGAGCCAGCGCATGCCCCGGAGAAGCTGGCGGAGCGCGAGCCGGGCGGCGGCGGCGGGAGCGGCCCCACCGAGGTGAAGCCCACCAAAGAGACCAACCCGGGCAAAGCTGACGCCAAGGTGGTTCACGACGTGGTGGAAGACCTGTTCGACGGCGTGGATGCGATGTTCGACGACTCCGCGATCCCGAGCGCCATCAGCCAGGGCGTGGAGGGGCTCATCGCCTCGAAGGGAACCCAGCTTCCTGGCGTTGGCGGGCCATCCTCCGGGCGCTGCCTGAGCGCCGACTGCATCGGCGTGGGCATCGCCGAGGGGCCGGGCGTAGGGCCGGGCAAGGGTCCGCGCCGGGGAGGGGACGGGGATCCCTGGGCGCCGGGCACGGGCAAGCCGATCAAGAAGCCCGAGGCCGTGTTCGCGACCGCGGGGGACGTCACCACGATGGGAGGCATCGACAAAGCGGCCGTGGACGCCGTGGTCAAAGCCCACATGAACCAGATCCGGTACTGCTACCAGCGTGAGCTGCAGCGGGTGCCCGACCTCGCCGGCAAGGTGTCCGTGAAGTTCATCATCGCGAAGGATGGCAGTGTGTCATCCTCCTCAGTCGCCAAGTCCACGCTGGCGAACCCGTCGGCGGAAGCCTGCATCACCGGGCGTTTTCTCCGGATGCAGTTCCCCGCGCTCAAAGGCGGCGGCATCGCGGTCATCCACTACCCCTTCGTGTTCGCGCAGGGGTAGGGGCGCGGGCGGTCAGGACGATCGTGGGGATCGTCCTGACCGATCCAATGCACGGTCGTGTGGGCGAGGCTCCCGGCCCGGTAGCGGGGCCAACGGGCGCCGCGGAGCCTCGCGGCTTCGCCCACCGCGCCGCGATACGGAGCGCCGATGGATAAGCTCCCTCTCGATCTGCTCGGCGCCATCGATGAGCTGCGCCGGTCTCGAAACGCGGTGATCCTCGCCCACTACTACCAGGAGCCCGACATCCAGGACGTCGCGGACTTCATCGGGGATTCGCTGCAGCTCGCCAAGGCCGCGCAGTCCACGAACGCCGACGTGATCCTGTTCTGCGGCGTGCATTTCATGGCCGAGACTGCCAAGATCCTCAATCCGGACCGCATCGTCCTGATCCCGGACATGGCGGCGGGCTGCTCCCTCGCCGATGCGTGCCCCGCGCCCATGCTCCAACGCATGAAGGACCAGCACCCGGGCGCCAAGGTCGTTTCCTACATCAACTGCTCGGCGGAGGTGAAGGCGATCTCGGATGTCATCTGCACCTCCAGCAACGCCGAACGGGTCGTTCGGTCCTTTCCTCCGGAGCAGGAGCTCATCTTCGCCCCGGACCGCAACCTCGGCGCCTACATCGTGAAGCAAACCGGTCGCCCGATGCACTTATGGCAGGGAACCTGCATTGTGCACGAGACGTTCAGCGAGCGGAAGTTGATCGAGCTGGTGTCGAAGCACCCCGGCGTGCACGTCATCGCGCACCCGGAGTGTGAACCGAACATCCTGGCGCACGCCCACTTCATCGGCAGCACCTCCGCGCTGCTCAACTACGTGCGCGACACAACGGCGCCCGGCTTCGTCGTCGCCACCGAGCCGGGCATCCTCCACCAGATGCAGAAGGTCGCACCGGGAAAAGTGCTCTACCCGCTCCCCGGGATGGACGAGAACTGCGCCTGCAACGAGTGCCCGTTCATGCGGCTCAACACCCTGGAGAAGATGTACCTCGCGCTGCGGGATCTCTCGCCGCGCCTGGAGATGGACGAGGGCCTGCGCTTGCGGGCCCTGGCGCCGCTCCAGCGGATGATGGCGCTCGGATAGCGGGCCCGCCTAAGGGTTGAACCCCACCGAGAGGGTGGGCGTGTTGTAGGTGCCGACCGGGGTGATGAGCTGCGCGAAGCCGATCTCACCCTTGAAGTTGTCGATCTTCAGCCCGCCCTTCACGTGCCACTCGAATTCGTCGCCCAGCGGTACGGCCCCGCCGGACGTGGCCTTCCGCGACTCGTCGAAGTACCACGCCGGGGTAACGCCGGCTTTTCCGTAGTATTGCTTCGGGCCGACCACCACTTCCACCGGTACCTTCACGCCGAGCGCGGGCGCCAGGATGTCTTTGCCCGTGAGGATGTTGCTCTGGCCGTTGTAGGTGACCTCAAGCCCGCCGCCGGCGCCCCAGTAGGTGTCGCGGTACCCCGTCTGGTCGCCAAGGTGCACGTCGTACCCCGCGAGGCTCTCGGCGGTGATGTAGGCTGCGCCGGCGTACAAGTCGCCTTCGAGCTTCTTCTTCCAGTATCGGATGCCCACGTCGGCCCCGGCGGTAACCGCCATGTCCCCGCTGGAGTCGATTTGCACGCCGCCGCCCGGGGCCACATAGGGCTCCCAGTTCAGGCCGAGGATCTTGCCCATCTTGCCGTCATCGTCATCGTCGTCCTTCTTCTTGCCTTCGCCCTTCTTGCCCTTGCCCTTCTTGTCCTTCGCGACGGCATCGGTCGAAAACAGAGATTCGCGCGCGAAGAACGGTGCTGGCTCCTCGGCCAGCGCGGGGGAAGCAACGAACAGCAGCACATTGAGCATCGGTGAAACCTCCGAGATGGATTATCCGGTATGTGTGGCTGATCCCATCCCCTTCACGCGCAAACAACGCCTGGGCGCGGGCTCGGCGGGCGAGGTGTGGTTGGCGGAGGGGCCGGCGGGGTTGGTCGCGGTGAAAATGGCGATTGCGGGCCGCTCACTCGCGGCGGAGATCGGCAGCCTGGCCCGCGTTCGCCACCCGAACGTGCCGGCGCTGGTCGCCGCCGACCGCCAGGGAACGTGGCTTGCTCGGGGGTTTGTGGAGGGGGCCCGGCTCACGAGCTGGGCGCATGGTCGCCCGCTGGCGGAGCGGCTGGCCTGCTTCGTGAAGCTCGGGCGCGCGGTGGCCGCCATCCACGACGTGGGGGTCCTGCACGGGGACCTGAGTCCGGCGAACATCCTGGTGGATGAGGCGGGGGAGCCGTTCGTGCTCGACCTCGGAGCCGACACCCGTGGCGGCGCGTTGGGGTGGATGCCGCCCGAGCGCCTTCGCGGCGAGCCCGTGTCGGTGCGGGGAGACGTTTATGGGCTTGGCGCGCTCTTGTACGCGTTGTGCACCGGCCGGCCGCCGTACGAGCGCGGCGGCGGCGCGGCGCTCGGCTTCGTAAGCGGCGCGAGCTTGCCGCTGCCGCCGCGCGCGCTGGTCCCGGAGCTGCCGGCGGCCATCGAGGAGGCCGCGCTGCGCGCGCTCGCGTGGACGGCGACGTCGCGACAGGAAACGGTCACCGACCTGGTCGAAGCGGTGCTCGCGGGCCTCGATGATGAGCCGCCACCGCCGATTGTCGGGATGCTTGAGGAGCGGGAACGGCTGCGTCGGATGGTCGTGGATGGGCTGCGCGGAGAGCTGAGCCTCGTCGTCGTTCACGGGCCACCGGGCTCTGGGCGCGCCACGTTGGTACATGAAACGGCGCGCGCCGCCGCGCGGGAGGGCTTCCGGGTCACCGAGGCAAGTTTGCCCACGGCGCGCGAGGTCCTTGCCAACGCGTCCGACACCGACGTGGTGGTGCTGGACGCCGCTGGCGGCGAAGCTGGCCCGCTGGTCGAGCTATTGGAGGCCCGCACCGAGGCGGTGATGGTGCTGGTTCGCTCGGATGTTTCGCTGAGAGCCCTCTCGCGGCGTGGCGCGGTGCACGTGAGGCCGGTTGCGTTGACCCTGGCGGAGGTAACGCTGCTCGCGCGCCTCAGGGGAGAACCGCCCGCGCGGGCCGAGCGGGTCTACGCCCGGTCGGAGGGATGCCCCGGCGTCGTGACCGCGCTCCTGGATGGGAGGGTGCCCCCCGGGCCCCCCCTCACGCCGGAATTACAACGGTTGATGGCGCACATCGAACAGGGTGGCGCCTCCCTGCCGGAGCTGGCGGCCCTCGTCGACCTCACCGAACACCACACCTTGAACCTGCTTGAGCCGCTGATGGCCCGCGGGGTCGTCTGGTCCAGCCCGTCGGGAGAGCTGCTGTTTGGAGCGCTCGGCCCCCTGTAGCTCAGGGGTTCGCGTCGAGATATCGCCCGAGCGCCACGTTGGTCTCTTCAAGGTTGGGCCGGATCAACTTGACGATGAACGCCTCGAGCTGCGGGCGAAGCTTGCCGGCGAGCAGGCGCGGAACGCCGGGCACGTCGCGGAGATCCAATTGCAAGTCCCCAAGCAGCGTGACGCGCGTATGCACTCCCTCCTCGGTGAGCCGGTTGGTGCCGCTGCACTTGAAGCTCTCGTTGAACACCCGGATCCCGATCCGCCAGTCGCAGTAGAATGCGGAGTCGTGCCACACCGCGTAGTCGTCCCAGACCAGGATCTCGGGTTTGACCACGATCTGGGCGATCTTTGGGATCTCGCCCTTCCCGTACCACACGTTGTGGAGCCGCACGCCATCCGGCAACACTTCCGTGGCCACCACCTCGACCCGCTTCACGTTCGGCATGTACGCCGCGATCTCCGGCAACCGGTCGCGGAAGGCGCGGTACACCCGATCTCGAGGGTGACGAACGATCGACGAAGCGCTGATTTCCATGGCTCCCGGCCTAACCCGCGTGAGGTCCCCACGACGCCCGCGGGTCGGCTCGCACAACCATGAAACGGTCGAGGCGGCGTGGGGAACTGCCCGCCGCCTTCCTGGTGCACCGCACGCTCCAGGCTCTCGTGGGGGTGCTCGAGCTGGCTGGCGCCCGCGGCGCCTGCCAGCTTGGGCCGCGGAGACTGGAGCGAAGGAAGGCGGCGGGCGATGGGGGTTCGGGGGGCGCGGAGCCCCCCGTTTCGGATTAGTCGCCGGCATGGCTTCGAGACGCAGTGAACGCCGCCTTGCGGCGGGCGCCCCCGAGTGGGCAGGTGCAGGCCCGCTTCGCCAGTCGTTGTCCCAGCGGGCGGGGGATGCGCTGCGCGAAGGGGATGCCGATGCCTCCGCAATTCTCGTGTCCGCGCTGCGCAACCACGAGCGGGTGGAGCGGGCCACGCATGGCTTCCATGCCTACCCGGCGGGTTTACATCCCGACGCGGCGGCGGCGCTGATCTCTCTCGGCGAAGGCCCGGTGCTCGATCCGTTCTGCGGCGGGGGCACGCTGCTGGTGGAGGCGCTGATCGCCGGCCGTCCCGCGCTGGGCTGCGACATCAACCCGGTGGCCACGCTGGTCGCACGAGCCCGTACGACGCGCACCAACGAGGCCGAGCGCACCGTTCTCCGTTCGTTGTGTCGCAAGGCGGCGGAGGCGGCCCGGCGGGCCGGTCAACAGAACCACGCTTCTGGCGGCCGTGATCACTCGATGCTCCAGGCGCCGGTGCCCGATGTGGCGTGGGAGTGGTACGACCCCTGGGCGATCGTGGAGATCGACGCGATCCGCCACGTCATCGGCAAGGACCCGCTCGCGCGTGCGGTGCTCTCCTCCATCCTCGTGAAGGTGAGCCGCCGCGAAAGCGAAACCGCCAACCGCAAGATCGAGGGTACCCGCCCCCCAACCACGACCGCCACGCTGTTTCACAAGCGCGCCCGCGAGCTCGCCCGGCAGCTTGAGGACCTTGAGGCGAGGATGGGGAGCGCGCCGGCCGAGGTGAGGGTTCGCGTGCATCGCGAAGACGCGAAAGAGCTGCGCGAACGGGGAGAATTCGGCCTGGTCGCCACCTCGCCGCCCTACCCGGGCGTGTACGACTACCTCCCGCTCCAGCAGCTTCGGCTGGCGTGGTTGGGGCTCGATGCGGGCGCGGCGATGAGCGCCGAGCTGGGCAGCCGACGGGCGTTTCGCTCCGATCGGTCGGACGCCGTGGCCGACTGGAAGGCGGATACCCAGAAGTGGGTGCGCGCCGCCGCTCGTGCGCTCCGGCCAAAGGGCCGGATGGTCGTGGTGATCGGGGATGGCCTCGTGGCCGGCCGTCCCGTGGATTCGTTGGGCCCGCTGGGCGAAGCGGCGCGGGCGGAAGGGATGGAGCGAGTGGCCCGCGCGACGGTGGAGCGCTGGGACGATGGCGTGGAGCGCATGCGCCCCGAGCACGCGGTGCTCTACGAGCGAACGTCGTGAGCGGGTGGTCCGACGAGGCGACACCTCTGGGTGAGATCGCCGCTGCGATCCGTGCGTTCAACGAGGCGAGAGACTGGGGCCAGTACCATTCGCCCAGGAACCTGGCGATGTCGCTCTCCGTCGAAGCGAACGAGCTGCTTGAGCTGTACCTGTGGAGCGCCGACGATGGTCCGCAGCCGCCGGTCGCCGCCAGAGGCCCGAAGGTGGCGGAGGAAGCGGCGGATGTGCTGATCACGCTGCTGAACTTCTGCCAGCGGGCGAACATCGACCTGGCATCGGCAGCCGAGGCCAAGTTGGCCCGAAACGCCGAGCGGTACCCGGTTGAGCGGGCCCGTGGGCGCCTGGAGAAAGCGGCCGAGCTGGCGGAGCCGGGCGAATGAACGAGCCACGCACGCGGCGGGAGCTTCAGCGCGACGAAACGCGGCAACGCATCTTCGCGGCCGCGGTGGAGGTGTTTCGGCGCGATGGGGTGGAGGCCGCGCGGATCGAGGACATCGTCGCCGCCGCGGGGGTGAGTCGCGGCAGCTTCTACTTCCACTTTCCGACGAAGGAAGACGTACTGGCCGCTGCCTACCAGGACGCGAACGCCCGCCTCGTGGCGCTGGTCGCCGCCGCCCCTGCGGAGGAGCCGATCGTGAACCTCCTGCGCAGCGTCGTCGCCGACATAGCCGAGGTGTGGACCGGCGATCCGGTGATGTTTGGGCACGTGGGCCTGCACGCGCTGCGGCAGGTGGCCCGGACCGATCCGTCGGGTCCCCGCGATCCGGTGCGCGTCGCCCTCGCCGAACGATTCGATGCGGCGATCCGGCGAAACGAGCTATCGTCCCCGCTCCCGGCCGAGCTGCTCGCGGACATCTTCCTGCTCAACGCGTTCACCGGCTTGCTCGCCTGGAGCGCCAATCCCGGGCTGCCACTCACGCCCGTGCTCGAGGGCGTGGTGCACCTGTTTCTTGCGGGCGCTGCACGGGCTCCCTGAGTTATGGCCGCCCGATGATCCGTTGGGCGGCCCGAACCGACGTCGGGAAGAAGCGCGAGCACAATGAGGACAACCTCCTCTCCCTGCCCGATCACGGCTTGTTCGTGGTGGCCGACGGCGTGGGCGGCCGCGCCGCCGGAGAGGTGGCGAGCGAGATGTGCATCGCCGCCTTCACGGCGAACGCCGACCTTCTGCTCGCCAAGCTCAACCAGTTCGCCGCGGAGCGCACCACCGAGCTGCGCAATGCCGTGATCGCCGACCTCGATCGGGTGTGCCAGGCCGCCACTCGCAGCATCTACGAAACGGCCGAAACGGTCGAGCGAAAGGGGATGACCACCACGATGGTCGCCATCGCAGTTGGCGGCGGCTCGGCCTTCGTCGTGCACGTGGGCGATTCACGGGCCTACCTGTTTCGCGACGGCGAAGTGCGCCAGCTCACCGAGGATCACTCCATGGTGAACGAGCTGGTGCGAAGCGGGAAGATGACATGGCCAGAGGCGCGCGCGTCGCGACATAGGCACGTCATCACGCGCGCGATCGGCCTGTACCCGACGGTTCAGCCGTCTCTCGGCTCCTTCGATCTCCTCCCCGGGGATCGGATCGTGCTCTGCAGCGACGGTCTCTCGGATGTGGTTGCACCCGAGCGCATGTTGCAGATCGTCGGCGCCTGGGAGCCGGCCGCGGCGTGCGACCAGCTCATCCAGGCTGCGCTGGATCGCGGGGGGCCTGACAACGTCACCGTTCAGGTGATCGAGCCGCTCGGCAGCCCGCGCACGGACGAAGCGGTGGTTCGCGCGCGCACCCTCGAGCACCTGTTCCTGTTTGAGGACATGCCGTACGCAGCGCGCCTTCAGGTTGCCCGCATCATGGTCGAACACTGGTTCGCACCCGGAGATGTGCTGGTGTCGGAGGGCGATGTAGGAGACAGCATGTACGTGGTCACCGAGGGCGAGGTGGCGGTTACCGCAGGCGGGGTGGAGCTCGCGCGCCTCGGACAGAATGAACACTTCGGGGAGCTCACGCTCACGGATCGGCTCCCGCGCTCGGCCACGGTTTCGGCGGTCACTTTTGGCAGCGCGGTGAGCCTCTCGGCCGATGCGCTCCGCGAGTTCTGCATGATGGAGCCCGGCCTCGGAAGCCAGCTTCTGTGGAAGCTGCTCAAGGTGCTTGGGCAGCGGCTCCGCGCTGCGAACGCCCGCCTCGTCGGCGACGACACGGCCGTGCTCGAGCCGATTGACGAAGAATGAGCGACGTTCCAAACCAACGCGAGGTGTGGTCGCTCCCGGGCGCATCGCTCAACCGTGAGCTGGGCGTTGCCCGCTGGGGCCACTACGGCAAGCCGGTAATCCTGTTTCCCACGGGCGGGGCCGATTTTCTGGATGTTGAGCGGTTCCTCATGGTGCGGGCGCTCGCGCCGCTCGTCGAAGCGGGCCGCATCAAGGTTTATGCGGTGGACAGCGTGTGCCGGCAAGGCTGGCTCGGCGATGTGGCGCCGCGCGAGAAAGTGCGGCTTCAGGCCGCCTACGACGAGTGGCTCACGACCGTGCTCTTCCCCCACATCCGCGAGGATTGCGGAGGCACGAAGCAGTCTTTCGCGGTGGCTGGCGCTTCCCTCGGCGCGTACCAGGCGTGGACGGCGGCTGCTCGGCATCCGTCGCAGATCGATCTGTGCGTCGGCATGTCGGGGACGTACCTCATGGATCGCCGGCTCGATGGCTACTGGGACGAGGACTGGTACTTCCACGACCCCAAGCAGTTCCTCGCCAACCTTGGCGAAGGGGAGTTGTTGGAGTCACTTCGTCGGGTTCGCTTCGTGCTCGGCCTAGGGGAGCGCTGGGAGAACCCTACCTACACCGATGCGGCGGCGGCCGTGCTCGATGGCAAGCGCATCCCCGTGAAGGTGCTGCGCTGGCGCTCTCCGGCGGGGCATGACTGGCCCACGTGGCGCACGATGTTGCCCAGCGTGCTCAACGCGGTGGTGTGAGCGTGCACAGCGAGCTTCAGGGCCACGTACGCCGGCTCACGCTGGATCGCCCGGAACGTCGCAACGCGCTGGACGGCGCAACCGTTTCGGCGCTCCGCGCAGAGCTCGCGGCCGCGGCCGCCGACTCGACCGTGCGCTTGATCCAGCTTCGTGCGGAGGGAAAGAGCTGGTGCGCCGGGGCTGACCTCGCGGCGATCGCGGCCCACCCGGGCGGCCGCCGCGGCGTGATCCTCGACTTCGCGGCGCTCGTGGCCGACATGGTGGAGAGCCCGGTGCCGGTGATGGCGGTGGTGGACGGTGCCGTCATCGGCGGCGGCGTGGGGCTGCTCTGCGCGGCCGACCTCGTGGTGATGGGCCGGAGCGCGAGTGTGTCGCTGCCCGAGGCGAGCGTCGGCTTGTGGCCGATGATGGTGGGGGCGCTGCTCCCCCGCGTGATGTCGCCGCGCAAAGCCATGGAATTGGCGCTGACGGGCCGGCGGCTCGACCCCGAGGAGTGCTTGGAGTTCGGCCTCGCGACTCGCGTTTTTGTAGACGTCGAGGCAGAGGCCGAGGCGCTGGTCGCATCCGTCGTGAAGCAAGCTCCCGGCGCGGTGCGGGCGGGGCGGCGCGCGTGGCTTGAGGTCGGCAACGGCGGACCGGCGGGCGGGCTGCGGGCGCAGCTCCTTCGACTCGCCGAAGCGCTCGACGTGCTCGCCGACGCCCCCGAGGCCACCGAAGGCATCACCGCGTTCTTCGAGAAGCGCCCGCCAGTGTGGTAAGCGGGGGCATGCGCTCCGAAGATCCGTCTCGCCCTGCCATGATCACCTGCGCGCTCAGCGGGGTGATGGCGAACCGCAGCCAGTGCGCCGCGATCCCATACACGCCCGAGGAGTACGCCGCCGAGGCGCGTCGCGCCTTTGAAGCGGGCGCCGCGGCCGTACACATCCACGCGCGCACTCCCGAGGGTGCCCCCTCTTTTGAGGTCGTGGACTACCAGAACATCCGCGACGCGATCGTCGCCGAATGCCCAGTGATCATCAACTTCTCCACGGGCGCGCTGGGCGTTTCTGTCGAGAAGCGCGTGGAGTACCTGCACGCGGTGAAGCCCGCCGTGGCCGCGCTGAACATGGGGTCGATGAACTACGCGAAGTACTCCGAGAAGAAGCGTGACTTCGTGTTCGACTTCGTGTTCACCAACCCGATCGCCGAGATCCGGGCGCTGCTTGCCGCGATGGTGGCGGCCGACATCCGGCCCGAGTGCGAGTGCTTCGACCTCGGGCACGTCGGAACGCTCGCGCCGCTCATCGCGATGGGGGCGCTGCCTGCCCCGTTCCAGGTGTCGCTGATCCTCGGGGTGATCGGCGGGATCCCCGGCACCGTGGCGAACCTCGTGCACGCGGTTTCGCAGCTGCCGGAGGGGGCCGACTGGGAGGTCATCGCGCTCTCGACGGACCAGTGGCGGCTGCTTGCGGCGGGCGCGTCGGTTGGCGGGAACGTGCGCGTCGGCCTGGAGGACAACTTCTACCTGGAGCCGGGCGTCATGGCGCGTTCAAACGGCGACCTCGTGGCCAAGGCGGCGCGGATGCTGCGCGACATCGGGCGGCCGATCGCGGACGTGGAGACGTGTCGGGCCCGGTTGGGGTTGGTGCACCGATAGCTACTTCCAAGCCCGTGTAATGACCAGGTCGATCGCGGCGATGATCCGGTCGCCATCGTGAGCAAGGTTCCCCACATGATCGCCCAGTCGCTCGACTGCAACCGACACAATCTCAAGCGGGTGGAGCACGACCTCCTGCGAGTCGACGACGAACGAGGGATTCAAGGTGGGCTCCGGGCTGCCGGCCACGGCTGTTCGCACCAAGGGAATCACGACGCGCCGACGGTAATTGTCGAGACGCTTGGATTGCACGACGACCACGAACGGGATGTCCGTCCGTTGAGCGCCTGTGTTCCGATGAACGTCGAACTGCGCCATCACAGCGTCGAGTGTTCGTCGGCGAACGAGCCCACGCGCTCTCCGAAGGCGTTCCACCCCTCCACCGCGCGGGCCAACCTCGCCTCCGCATCCAGCCGCTTCGCCTCCTCTTCGGCGAGGTAGGCCGAAAGGAGGCGCTCGACCTGCGCCGAAAGGTTGTCGGTAACCTTGCGGAGCTTGCGCACGAGATCTTCATTCAACGAGAGGTTTACGGGCCGGCGGGCCGCGTTCAAGTCGTAGTGCACGCGCACCTCAGTGCGCATGATATGCGCATGCCGGTCGATCTGCAAGCCGTACACGTGCCCGATCCTCGCGACGCGCCGCAAGCCGCCTTGGCCCCGACACCAGGCCTCGCTCGTCGCCCCGCTAAAACTCCGGATCTTCCCCCGCTTCAGCCTCCGGAACCCCCTCCGAGTCCTCCTCCCCCGGCTCGTTGAGCATCGGCGCCAGCGTTGCATGAGCGAAGCCCGGCGTTCGCGGAGCAGCAGCGGCGGCTGCGTAGCCATCGGGATCGTCCCGCGCCGGGTCGTCCTCGCGCGTCTCAAAGCGCACCCACTCGCCGCGCACGAGGCGCTCGTGGGGGTAGTAGGTGGACTTGTAGCTGAGCGCCGTCGCGTCCGAGGCCCAAAGGCCCAGGTAGTACCAGCGGATCCCGAGCGTTGCACAGAACTCGAGCTCGCGGAGCACGCTGAACACGCCGATGGAGCGGCGCGCGTCGGTCGGATCGAAGTAGTGGTATGCCGAATTGGCACCTCGAACGCCGATGTCCAGCACGCTCAGGCCGATGAGGCGATCGTCCTGGTGGTAGCGTACCTCCAGTGTGGGGGCGCAGCTCTCGACCAGCCACTCCTGATACCCGACCGGGTCTTTGCGCGAGTAGTTGGTGAGCAATCCCCGGGCCCGGCGGTGACGGTTCCACAGCGCCACGCGGCGGCGACTCATCGAGGGCGGACCGATCTCCACGTGCAGGTCGGCGTTGCGCGCCAGCACCCGTCGCTGCGAGCGGGTGGGCGAGAACGCGGCCACGTCGATGCGCACCGGCTCGCACGCCTGACAGAACGGGCACTCCGTACGGAATACGGTTCGTCCTACCCGCTGATCTCCCTGCTCCAGGAGCACGTCGAGCTCCTCGGGCGTGAGCGCGCGTAGCGGCGCCCGGGCTGGGCAACGCGCGATCTGCCCAACACGATACACACACGACTCAAACCGATCCTGCACCACCCGGGTGGGTGGGCCGGCCTCGGGGATCTCCGTCGGCACTAGTGGCCGACGATGTCGCTCTCCATGCCCGCGAGGGTAAGGAGCAGCGTGTCGCCGAGCTCGGAGCCGTCGAGCGTGGCCGAGTACGGCACGCCGAGGGTGGTCATCGCCGTTTCGAGGTCTTCCACCATCGCGTCGAAGTCGGCTTCGGTGATGGCGAGGCCGGTGTGCGCATCGAGCATCGAGCGGCCGCTGTAGGTGCAGTAGCCGCCCGTTTCGTCGCAGATCTGCTCCACGAGCAGGTCGTTGAGCGCCACCAGATCGGTGCTCGCGAAGAAGGTGTTGATGCGCGCATCCGCCGCCACCACGACCAGGAATTCGTCCACCACCGCCTCAACCGCCGCGTGGCCGCCGAGCTGGTTGAAGTAGATGCCGGAGCCGTCCGCGTCCGTAACGATGTCCGTCTGCATCGCGACGAGGGCGAGCAGCAGGGTATCGATGGGCTGCGAGCCGTCGAGCGTGGCCGAGTACGGGACGCCGAGGGTGTCGAGCGCGGTGAGCAGGTCGGTGACCAGGTAGCCGAACTGGGCGTCGGTGATGCCCATGGAGGCGTGCACCGTCGCCATGTCGCCGCCGGAGTAGGTGCAGTAGCCGCCGGTGGCGGAGCACATCTGGTCTACCAGGGTGGCGTTGAGCGCGACCAGATCGCTGTCGGCGAAGAACCAGTTGATGTTGGCATCGGCGGCGACGACGGTGAGGAACTCATCAACGACGGCCTGCACCGCGTCGTGGCCGCCGATCTGGTTGAACAGCACGGCGCTGCCATCGGCGTCGGTGACGATGTCGGTCTTCATGCCGACCAGCGCGAGCAGCAGCGCGTCGATGGGCTGGCTACCGTCCAGCGTGGCCGAGTACGGCACGCCCAGCACATCCAGCGCCTTGAGGAGATCGGCGACCAATGCGTCGAACTGCGCATCCGTGATCGCCATGCCAGCGTGCACGTCTACCATCGAGCCGCCCGTGTAGGTGCACGGGCCGCCGGTGGCGGCGCAGATCTGCTCGTTGAGCTTGGCCTTGAGGTTCGCCACGTCGGTATCGGCGAAGAACCAGTTGATCGTGGGGTCGGCGGCGACCTGCACGATGAACTCGTCTACCACCGCAGAGACTGCGGCCGCGCCGCCGATCTGCTCGTACAGCGAGGGGGATACGGCAGTATCGCCCGTGTCTGCGGTATCCGCCGTGTCGGCGGTATCCGCGGTATCCGCTGTGTCTGCGGTATCGCCGGTTTCGCCGGTTTCCCCCGTTTCCCCGGTGTCCGTGCTCGTGTCGAGCGAACCGGAATCGCGGATCGGGTTGTCGATCGTGGGGTCGGTGGAGCCCGAAAACTCGCCCTCGGCGACCTCGGTGTTGCAGGCGAGCATGAGAACGGCGAGTGAGAGCAGCATGGGGGCCTCCGACCGGGCAGCTTAGCCCGCGATCGGCTCAGCGGCGAGGTCGTGTCGCGGACACCATCTCCAAAAGCGCGCGGATGCGGGCATCGTTCGCCTTCGAAGCCACGGCGAGGGGCGCAAGTTCGGCCTCGATCTCGGGCACGTCCACCTCCAGTGAGGCCGCCACCTGCATGGAGCGATCGATGGCTCCACCATCGGTGAGGCGGGCCGCCCGCGCTGAGAGCGCCAGCCGCGCCGCCTGGTCGTGGAGTCGTTCCAGATCGATATCCAGGCGATCGAGGCGAATTCTAAGGCGTGCCGCCGCCTCCACGAGCCGCTGGCGGGCGTGTGTTTCCAGAGCGATGGCCAACCCCAACCGGGCGATGTCCTCATCATCCGCCGCGTGGCCGAGCCTGGCGTTGGCCGCCCGAATACCCTCGATGGTTGCAGCGAGATCGACGAGTCTCCCGTCCGCCGCCGCAACGCAGGCCTCCACCTCCTCCAAACGCAGCACGAGGTAGTCCCGCTGGGGAACGTGCTCCAGCACCAGGCCGCCGATCACATCGACGAAACTGCCACTCAGCAGGCGGCGAAGCAGGGAATGGGCGCGAGCGCCGGTCGCGTCGGCGCGCGCAGCCGTGGGGCTACCCCAAAACCAAGTCAGCCCGCCTACCGCGGCACCGAGGAGCAGGCCGGGGATGAGCCCGTCGGGAATCGCCACCGTCACGAAAACGGCCGTCCCAAAGGCCACGGCTGCCGCGATCGCCCGGGAAACGGAGATCGAATCGGCGACGGTCGTGGGCGCGCGCGCCCGCCACTCGGCAAGCAGCGCCTGCAGCTCCGCGAGGATCGCCCCCCGCTCGGAATCGCCGCCTTCAAGGCGAAGCAGGCCGGCCCTCCGTAGGGCCGCCTCCCATTCCTCCAGGCCGGACTGCGGCCCGAGGCGCGCCAACAGCTCATGGTCCAGGCGCAGGCGTCCGGGGGTGGAATCGGTCGGATCGGCGGCTGACACGGGGGTCCGGGGTGGTGCGTCGGCGTCGGGGACCATAATCGGCGCCGATGCGCGTGCTCGGGATCAGCTGCTTCTACCACGACGCCGCGGCGTGTCTCATCGACGAAGGGCGGATCGTCGGCGCCGCCTCCGAGGAGGCGTTCAGTCGAAAGAAGCACGATAGCGGTCTTCCCAAGGGTGCTATCGCCTATGTGCTGCGCGAGGGCGGCACCAACATCGCCGGCATCGACGCGATGATCTACTACGACAAGCCCTTCAAGAAGTTCGACCGCTCACTTCGTACGCATCTCGACCACTTTCCGTTCGGCCTTGGCTCGTTCATCCGCAAGATGCCGCACGTCATCGGCACCGAATTGCGCCTCCCAAAGCTCTTGAAGGACGAGCTGGGCTACACCGGGCCGCTGTTATATTCGGAGCATCACCTCAGCCACGCCGCCAGCGCCTTCTACGCATCGGGCTGGGAGGAAGCGGCGATCCTCACGGTAGACGGCGTGGGGGAATGGGCCACCTCCACCTGGGGCGTCGGCCGGGGCAAGAACATCGAGATGCTCGGCGAAACGCGGTTTCCCCACTCGCTCGGGCTGCTGTACTCGGCGATCACGTTTTATCTCGGCTTCAAGGTCAACTCCGCCGAGTACAAGGTGATGGGCCTGGCCCCCTACGGCGAGCCGCGCTTCGTCGACGAATTCCGCAAGTTGATCCACGTCGCACCTGACGGCACGTTCCGCCTGGACATGACGTACTTCGACTTCGAGCGGGGCCAGCGCATGTTCAGCGAGAAGCTGGAGCGCCTGTTCGGCCAGCCCACGCGCCCGCTGGAGGCGGGTGAGCTCACCCAGTTCCACAAGGACGTCGCGAGGTCGCTTCAGGTGATCGTCGACGAGGTGATGGTGAAGCTCGCCACGATGGTCGTCGAAAAGACAGGGTGCAAGAAGCTCTGCCTGGCCGGGGGCGTGGCGCTGAACTGCGTCGCGAACGGAGAGATCCTGCGCCGCGCGCCGGTGGAGGACCTGTTCATCCAGCCTTCAGCCGGCGATGCGGGAGGGGCGATGGGCGCGGCCCTGCTGCTGTGGAATGGCCTGCTTCAAAAGCCCCGTTTGCCACGGCTGCCCAGCGTGTACCTCGGTCCCGGCGAAACGGACGAGGAGATCCAGGCGACCCTCGACGGCTATGGCGCGAAGTACGCCCGCCTGGATCGCGACGCCTTGCTCACCCGCACCTGCGAGCTGTTGGAGGCGCGGAAGGTGGTCGGGTGGCATCACGGGCGCATGGAGTGGGGGCCCCGCGCGCTCGGGCACCGAACGATCCTGGGCGATGCGCGGGTCGTCGAGATGCGCGACATCATCAACCAGAAGATCAAGATGCGCGAAGGATTCCGGCCCTTTGCACCCTCCGTCCTCGAGGAGGAGGTGAGCAACTGGTTTGAGCTGGACCGGCCCTCGCCGTACATGCTACTGGTCGCGCCGGTAAAGCCGGGAATGACCCCGCTGCCCTCCGTCACCCACGTCGACAATTCCGCCCGCATCCAAACGATTTCGCGCGAGCAAGATCCCCTCTACTATGACCTCATCCATCGTTTCTTTGAGCGCACCGGCGTGCCGGTGGTGATCAACACCTCGATGAATGTGCGCGGCGAACCGATGGTCTGCTCGGCCGACGACACCTATCGCTGCTTCATGCGCACCGAGATGGACGTCCTGGTGTGCGGCCCGTTCGTGCTGCTCAAGGAAGATCAGCCGGCGCTCGCGCTGAAGAGCGCGGCCGAGGAGTTCGGCCTCGACTGAGGCGGAGTCCGCATGGTATGCCGGGGCTCCTCCCGGAACGTTCGATGCCTGAGTGGCTCAGCAAGCTCCTGCCGATCCTCATCCTGCTCGTGGTGGTCGGTGTCGTGCTCTCGCTGCTCCCGAAGGTGGATCTCGGGCACAGCGATGCGTTCAAGCGCCGCCGGGTGATGAACTGGCTGCCGCTGGGCCTCACCTACGCGTTCTTGTACTTTGGTCGCTACAACCTCTCGGCGATCGCCGGCGAGTTGGACAAGAGCGGCATCCTCGCCAAGGCCCAATTCAACGAGATCGACGGGGTGGGCGCCTGGGTGTATGGCATCGCGTTTCTGATCAATGGCCCGCTCACCGACAAGATCGGGGGGCGAATCACGATGATCATCGGCGCCGCCGGCTCGATGGTGATGAACGTGGGGATGGCGTTGGCGATGCAGGCCGCGCTCGCCTCGGAGGCCGGGCCCGAGCGCACGGCCGAGCTCCAGCAGGCGCTCTTGTACCTCAACGCCGCGAACATGTACTTCCAGAGCTTCGGCGCCGTGAGCATCGTGAAGGTGAACGCCCCCTGGTTCCACGTGCGCGAGCGCGGCGTGCTCGGCGGCCTCTTCGGCGTGCTCATCTCCCTCGGGCTGTACTTCAGCTACGACTGGAGCCTCGCGCTCGGCAAGAGCCTGGGGTGGACCTGGTCGTTCTCGATCCCGGCCGTCGTCCTCGGGCTGTGCGTTGCCGCGACCGCGTTGCTCGTCCGCAACAGCCCCTCCGACGCGGGCCTCGGCGACTTCGACACGGGCGATGCCACCTCCGGACAAACCGAACATGTTCCGATGGCGACCGTGCTGCGCAAAATGTTCAGCAACCACATCATCTGGATCATCATCGCCGTGGAGTTCTGCTCGGGCTTCCTGCGGCAGGCGGTGATGAAGCAGTACCGGCTCTACGCGAAGGGCATCGGGGATGGCGACAGCTTCGTCTACGAAAACTGGGGCATGCTTCTGTGTATCGCCGGCATTCTCGGCGGCGTTTTTGCGGGGTTCATCTCGGATCACGTGTTCGGGAGCCGGCGCGGCCCGGTGTCTAGCGTGCTCTATGGCGGCCTGCTCCTCGGCGCGGTGGGCGCGTTCCTCACCATCGGCACTCCCGCGCTCGGGTGGTGCGTCGTATTCATGTCGCTCTGCGTAATCGGCGTTCACGGTATGCTCTCCGGAACCGCCTCCATGGACTTCGGGGGCTCCAAGAACGCCGGGCTCACGACGGGCATCATCGACGGCTTCGTGTACCTGGGCACGGGTACGCAGGCGTTCCTGTACGGCGCGCTGCTCCCCACGGGAGATGCGGCGAAGGATCCTGCGAACTGGAAGGTGTGGCCGGGCGCGATGCTCCCCGTGGCGCTGGTCGGCTTCGTGTTGTGCACGCGGATCTGGAACGCCCGGCCGAAGCCGAACGCCTCCGCGCACTGAGCCGTGGCTCGCGTCCTCTTTCCGCTCCCCGATGCCGACTTCGACGTCACGGAGGTGGCGGTGCCGTGGGCGGTGCTCACGGAGGCGGGGATCGACGTGGTTTTTGCCACCGAATCCGGCGTGACTCCGGCCTGCGATCCGCTGCTGCTCACCGGCGTCGTGTTCGGTCAGCTCGGAGCTGAGGCAGAGCCGAAACACCTGTATGGCAAGATGTCGAAATCAAACGCTTTTGCGGCGCCACTCCGCTGGTCCGCGCTGGACGATGAGCCGTTCGACGGCCTGTGGTTGGCGGGAGGCCATGCGCCGGGCATGCGGCAGTACCTTGGGAGCGAGCCTCTCCAGGCCAGCGTTCGCCGCTTCTGGGAGTCCGGACGCCCAGTAGGCGCGATCTGCCACGGCACGTTGGTGCTCGCGCGGGCGGGCGTGCTGAGGGGGCGGCGCACGAGCTGTCTTGAAAAATATATGGAGCAAGCCGCCTACTTCAGCACCGCCTGGAAGGTGGGCCGCTACTACCGCACCTACGAGGCGTATGTGGAAGACGAAGTGCGGGCTTCGGGCGCGGAGGTGGTTTCAGGGCCGATACGCCTGTTCTCTCGCGGACAACGCGGCGATCACCGCCACGCGTTCGTGGTGGAGGATGGCGCCTACGTGAGCGGGCGCTGGCCCGGGGATGCGTGGCTGGTGGCGGAGCGGTTCCTGGCGAAGCTTGGCGTCTAACCTGGGCTGGGCGATGCCCGGCTCCCGATCACCTTCGTCAGGCGAAACCCGCGGGGCATCGCAACGCCGTGTTCAGTCTACTCGCACGCCTCGACGCTGCCCGTCGTCCACCAGCCCGCGCACCTTGGCGTACTCCACGGCCGCCTCGAAGTCGTTGGCCCCGGTGAGCTGCGCATCCATCGGCTCAAACCCGAGGTGCTTCTGCCACTGTTCGGTGATGTATGAGGTCGCTGCGGCGGTGTAGCGGCGCGTGAGATCCACCGGCTGGCCACCCACGCTGAGCGACACGATCTCCGGCGCGCCGGCCGTCATGCGCCACGTCCAGGTGACGCCGCCAAGCGACAAGAACCCGTGTTTCCCGTCCACATCGGCCGCGACGTTGCGCAGCACGATCCCCACGAGCTGCTCGCCGGTGATGCCGAAGGTGAACACCGCGTTCTCAAAGGGGAAGCACTCGAACAGGTGCCGCCGCGTAACGACGCCGGCCTGGATGTCCGAGCGCAGCCCCCCGCCGTTGTAGATGCCGATGTCGCTGTGCGTGGTCACGCGCAAAGCGTCGCTGATCCACCGCCCGAGGGCACTCTCGTGCGCGTACTCCTTCTCCAGCTTGACCGGTGCCTTTCCGAGCTGCTCACCGTAGATGCCGTCGATGTTCGTCTGGTAGTGCGCGGCGAGGCCCTGCAGGGAGGCGTCGGGCTCGACGGTCGCCGACTCCGGCGTGAGGTCGCGCAGCTCGTAGTGGAAGGAGGTGAGCGCGTCGTTCGCGACATCCATCTCCACGACGCCGAGGCTGCGACCATAACTGCCCGTCTGGACAATCCAGGTGTCTCCCTGCTTGATCGCCTCCGTGAGCCGCGTATGGCTGTGGCCACCTACGATGAGATCGAGGCCAGGCACCGCCGCGGCGAGCCCCTTGTCGTCGTCTACCCCGAGGTGGGTCACCGCGATGAGCACGTCGGTTTGGGGATCTAGCGCGGCCACCTCTGCCCGCACGGCGTCGGCCGCGCGCAAGGTCTGCATCCGGGCCCAATCCGCCGGAGAAACGAGGGTTCGAAGCTGGTCGGTCGTCGCACCGATCACGCCTACGCGCAGCCCGTTCACCGTGAACACGCGGCTGAAGCTCTGGTTGCTCAGCAGCGGCGCGGTGCCCCCCTTGCTGCGAAGATTTGCGCTTAGTACCGAGAACGGCGCCTTGGAGCTGAGCAAGCTGAGGTTGTCGAGCCCGCGGTCAAACTCGTGGTTGCCGACGGCCCACGCGTCGTACCCAACGGCCTCCATGAACCGCAGCATCGGCGTACCCCAGGCGCCTTCTTCCTTGATGGCCGTGAGCGGCGTGCCGGTGAGGATGTCGCCGCCATCGAGCAACAGCGTATTCTCGCGCCCACGCGCTTGGCGCACTGCGCGAACCTCCTGCTCCATCCGAACGAAGCCCCCGATCTCCGGGTTGCCGGGCAGCCAGTCGGCCCGCTCGGGGAGGTAGTGCCCGTGCAGATCGTTCGTGTGCATGATCGTGAGGCGCCCGGGCGGCGACAACGGGAGCGCCGCCTTCTTGGGGCAGCCGACCGTGAGCACCGCGCCCGCCACCACGAAGCTCAGCCCGCTCAGGATTCTACGCATCTTCGGCTCCTAAGCGACGCCAGCCGCGGCTTTCACCGCCCGGATGAGCGGGAACACGTCGTCGTGTTCGATCACGCCATTCTTCTGCCAGGCCACGGAGCCATCGGGCGCGAGCACGATGGTTTGGGGGATCAGCTCACTATTCAGGCCCAACGCTGCGAACAGCTCCTTCGGCTCGCCGACGAACAGCACGCTGGGGTAACCAACGCCCACGCTGTCGGCGAAGGCCGCCACCTTCTTGGCCACCGCGTGGGGCTCCCCGGGATGGTCGAAAAGATCCCAGGAGAGGCCAAGGAACTCGCCGATGTCGGCAACGCCGGCGGCGGCGCGCACGAGGCGCGGCAGCTCGTCCACACACGGGTCGCACCACGTTGCCCAGTGATTGATGACCAACGGCTTGCCGGAGGGCACGAGCGCCAGGCGCAGCCCCTCAAGGTCCACCGCGCGGCAGCCGCTGGTCGGGCGAGGGGGGCTGAGTAGCGGAATCGCCTCTTTCTTCGAGGATTTGACCGCGGAACGCTTGGGCTTCGCTGCCGGGGCGGCCGT
>BJHF01000058.1 GCA_014191855.1 Deltaproteobacteria bacterium | reverse complement strand
CCATGTGGGTGCGCACGGCGTCCTCTACCAGTTCGCCCGCAGCACCGATCCAGCGGGCACCCCGCTCGCCGCGTGGGGGAACGGGCTGGACGCAGGCGTGGTTGGCGCCACCGTGGAGGCCTCCAGCGTCGGCCCCTTCGATCTTGGCCTTGAAGGGGACTACTTCACCTACGGGGCGGAAGAGATTCCGGTCAAGGATGGCGGGGCGCTGTACGGGAGCCTCTCTGCGTATCCCGGGATCGCCAGCGTACTGGTCGAAGGAAAAGTATATCGAAATGCCGAGTATGTGAACGTGATGACCGCGGGCGAGGGATACGAGCTCGTGTCGGGGCCGGCCCTCGAGTATGAACGTGCGATCACCGAGGACAGCTCGGCCACCCTCAACAGCAACAACGTCAGCGGCGGCCGAGCGCGGGTTGACTTCAACCTTGGAAAGGACGGGAAGACCGTTACGCCCTATGTGTCTGCGGCCGTCATGCGCGACGAAGACCTTGAGGGCGTTCACTTCAACGCCACCCCCGAGACCGTGGTTCACGGCATCGCGGGGGTTTTCCTGGTGTCCGGCGAGCTGCATCTTCTGGCGAACGGCGGCTATCGGATGGACATGCGTGACGATGCGCCGGCGGACAACGCGGGCGACACGACGATCCATGGGGATGTGGCGTTGACCGTTCCGCTCGGGCACAAGCTCAGCCTGGAAGTTGCGCCGAGCGTGTTGAGGTACCACTGGGGAGAAAACCCCGTCCAACAAGCCGACTACACCGATCTGTCCAGCACCGTCGCCCTCAAGATCGGCACGCCGTACGCGGTTTTGGTCTACGCGGACTTCAGCGACAACCCGCTGATCAACTCCACCGGAAATGTGAGCGAATCCGTGTACATGGCCGGTGAGCTGCAGTGGCAGCCGACGAGCGCCACGACGCTAAAGCTCTTCTACGGCGCCTACCGGGCCGGGATCCGTTGCGCCGGCGGCCAGTGCCGTACGCTCCCCGGTTTCGAGGGCGCCCGCGCCTCCTTTACTGCAAACTTCTGAGGATCTGCCCCATGCTTTTCTCCACGATGTTGGTGCTGCTGCCCGCTGCGAACGCGGCCCCGATCAAGGTCACCGCCTGGACCACGTCGAGCACCGCCCCGGCGACCGAAGTGACGACCTACGATGTCTCACACCTCGGCGACGGAAAGCAGAGCACCGTATGGGCCGAAGGCGAGGGCGGAGCGGGCCTGGGTTCGTGGGTGCAGGCCGATTTCGGCGCGGCCAAGACGATCACCTCGTTCACCTTCTGGGGGAGCAACTGGTACAACGTCGAGTACTTCGGGCACTACAACCGACCGAAGACCATCATCGCGGAGTATGGCGATGGGTCGACCGAGGAGTTCACCGCCAAGGACGAGCAGGTGCCCCAGGTGTTCACCTTGAAGGCGGCGAAGCAGACTCAAACGGTGAAGCTCCGGATCAAAGCGATCTACTCAGGCAAGGGGGTGGACACGGCTGTCTCCGAGGTGAAGTTCTTCGACACGGCGACCGAGGGACTGGTGCCGGTGGCTTCCGTGACGGCCTCCAGCACGGCGGTCAGCGACGTGGATGGCAACTACAACCCGGGGAACGCGAGCGACGGCATCTCGGACTCGATGTGGTGCGAGGGGAACAAGAAGTCCGATGGCATGGCGGAGTGGGTCGAACTCAAACTTTCGAACCGAAGCGCGGTTTCATCGCTGAAAATTCGTAACGGCGCGCCGTCCTCCGATCTGTACAAGGCGGTGAACCGCCCCGCCTCGGCGACGGTGAGCTTCAGCGATGGCGCGACCGAGTCCATCTCGTTGAAGGACATGTTGTTTGAGCAGTCGGTCAGCTTCCCCACGCATACCACCGACTCCGTGCGGCTCACGGTCACGGGCGTAAAGAAGGGGGAGAAGTACGATGATCTGTGCATCTCCGAGATCACCGTGATGCCGTAGCGGCGGGATTCGTGCGGCCGCTCACCAATTCGTGACGCAACGTCGGGGCGAATCCGCTAAATTCAGCGGCGGAGTGCTCCACATGCGACCCGCACTGTCCTTGAGCCTGACCTTTGGCCTGCTCGCGTGCGACCAGGGCTACGACACCTTGAACCGCGCCGTGAAGACCGATTCGTTCGATCAAGCGCCGTCGAACAAGGTCGACATCCTCTGGGTGATCGACGACAGCACGTCCATGAAGGAAGAGCAGGCCGCGGTGAAGGCCGCCGGCGCCGACTTCATCGCGCAGCTTGAAACGGCCGATATGGACTTCCACCTCGGCCTCATCACGACGGACGGCGACTCGACGAACACCAAGGCGAGCGTGCTCCTTGGCACGCCGGCGGTGCTCACCTCCGAGTGCCGCGATGACGGCAACATGGCCGACTGCACCTACGCAGATGACTTCACGTCGCGAGTCGAGCAGGGCACGGGCGGCAGCGACCAGGAGAAGGGTCTGGAGGTGGCGCTCAACGCGATCCGGCCGCCGCTGAGTGAAACGTGGAACGATGGCTTCGTGCGCGATGGCGCGCTGCTGATGATCATCCAGCTCACGGACGAGAACGACTGCTCGGATGGGGGGAGGCTCGGCCCGACGGCCACCGGCGAGGACTGCTACAGCTCCTACGACATGCTCACCCCGGTAGGCGACCTCGTGGCGGCGATGCGGGACGCGAAAGCGGAGTCTGGCGGTGGTGAAGTCGTCATGTCGGGCATCATCGGTCCCGATGCGGTCGAGAACTGCGACTACGCCGTTCCCGGGGGGCGCTATCGGGATGCGATCAAGATGTTGAGCGGGGTGGAGGCGGATATCTGCCTGCAGGACTACTCTCCGGTCATGCAGTCGCTCGGCCTCGCCGCCACCGGTATCATGACCAACTTCCAGCTCTCCTATGCGGCGCAGGACTTCGTGGACGATCCGGCGACGCCCGAGGACGAGAGCGAGGACAACCCGAAGGTGTGGGTGACGGAGGTGGGCGGCGAGAAGACGGCGGTGGCGGAGGACGACGCCGAAGGATGGTCCTACATCGAGGACTATGCGCAGATCCAGTTCAACGGGGAGTCCGTGCCGGGGCGCGGGGCGCACATCGAGGTTGAGTACTACACGACCGGCGCCGTGCCGGATCCGCCAACCGAAGCCTCCGCGAGCTGAGGCTGCGCCCCATCGTCCGCGTCGTTTGTGCCTGCGTCGTGCGGAGCGGACGCGTGTTCGTGGCGAGGCGCGGGCCAACGATGGAGCACGCGGGCACTTGGGAGTTTCCGGGGGGCAAGGTCGAGGTTGGGGAGTCGGACGAGGCCGCGCTCGTGCGTGAGCTGGATGAGGAGCTGGCCTGGGCGGTGCGTGTTCGCCATCGTGTGGGGGAGGGGACGACGGGGCACGTGCACCTGGTCGGCTACGTGTGCGAGGCCGCAGGCGAGCCGCGGCTGGAGGAGCACGACGCCGGGGAGTGGCTCGAGATGGCTGACCTTGCCGCGCTGGAGTGGGCCCCGGCGGACGGCCCGGTCATCGAGGGGCTGACGGCGCTCCTCGCAGGCGGCTACTCGACGACGGGGTGATCGAACTGCTTCTCGGCCGACTCACGCGCGCGGTGCGCCGGGCCAGGGCCGCCGTTTCCGACGAATTGAAAGCCGCGATCCTTGAGGCCTCGCCATAGGCGGTCCTTGATGCGCGGGGCGAGCCAGCGCCGTGAAGGTTGCCAGAGCAGCGCCAACCCGGCCAGGTCGGAGAGGTATCCGGGGGTGACGAGCAGCACCGCGCCGATGAGCGCGAGCACTCCCTCCACGATCTTGTCGGCGGGGGGCTCCCCGCGCTTGAGCCCATCGAACAGCTCGCGGAGCACCGTACTGCCCGCGCGCTTGCCCAGCCAGGCGCCCACCAGGCCGGCCAGCACGAGCGTGAGCGTGGTTTCGATCGCGCCAAACCGGCTGCCGACCTCAATGATGAGCCAGGTTTCCACCATCGGGCCGATGGTGAACAGCAGGAACAAGAGCACCCCGATCCTCACGACGCACCCCCGCGCTCTTCGCGTTTCACGTCCTGCCACCAGGCCTCCAACTGGTCGAGGCCGGCGTCGGCTGGCTCGACTCCGGCTGCCGCCGCCCGCGCCTCCACGCCCACGAAGCGCCGTTCGAACCGGGTGTTCGCCATCCGAAGCGCATCCTCCCCCGCCACGCCGATGAAGCGGCCGAGGTTGGCGAGCGCGAGCAGCAGGTCTCCGTACTCGTGCGCCACCTCTTCGGGGTTGCCTGAAGCGAGCGCCTCGGCGAGCTCCTGGCGCTCTTCATCAACTTTCGCCAGCACCCCTGCGAGGTTGGGCCAGTCGAAGCCGACGCCCGCGGCTTTTTCGGCCACCCGGTGGGCGCGAACCAGCGCGGGCAGCCGGAGCGGTACGCCGGCGATCCGCGACCGCCCCTCGCGTGCCTTCCGTCGCTCCCAAGCGGCGTTGCTCCCCGGTTCCCCAGCTTCGCCACCCGCAAAGACGTGCGGGTGGCGCTCGATCATCTTCTCCGCGATCCCCCGGGCGGCGGCTTCCAGATCGAACGCGCCGCGCTCTTCGTAGAGCTGCGCGATGAACACGATCTGGAACAGCAGATCGCCCAGCTCCTCACGCACGTGCTCGGCTTCGTCCGCATCGAGCGCGTCGAGCAGCTCCGCGGCCTCTTCAAGCAGGTACGGGCGCATCGACGCTATGTCTTGCGCGCGATCCCAGGGGCACTCGGCGCGCAGCCGGGCCACGAGGCTGCGCAATTCGTCAACGGCGCTCACGGGCGGAAGCTAAGCACCGCTGGTTAGTTCGGCATGGTGAGCGCGATCGCGGTGAGGACCGGGAGATTGACGGTGCCGTCGAGGAGGGGCTCGCCATCGAGCGCCGTCAGCGACCCGCCCAACGTCCAGGCCGAAACCTCGGGGAGCTCGGCGTAGTACACGTTTACCTCCGTACCGACGGGGAGGTTGCCGGGGTTGGCCAGCCGCAGTGTACCCGCGCCCTCCGCCTCGAATGTGCCGAGGTAGATAAGACCAAGCACCGTTTGTCCATCGATCTCGACCGGCGGCTGCTCCACCGGGCCCTGCGTCTGGGACCAGGTGACTTCGGTGACGGCATCCCCGAGCGCGGTTTCGTAGGTGGATGCGTCGGCGTCGAGCACCCCCCACTCACCAAGCCAGTGTTCCTCGTTCCCCGAGAGATCCGTCGTGCCGTCGATCTCGCGCAGCGTCAGGTCCAGCGACTTGACCTCGCTTTCTGCGAAGCTGAGCGGTGCGTAGGGGACCGCGTAGTTGCTGTCGCCCGTCGCCTGAACGTAGAGAGACGCCGTACCCGCGGCGATGCCGACGACCGTGTAGGTGCCGTCTGCGGCGGTCTTGGCCGTGATGCAGACCTCCTTGCACACGTTGACCCGGAAGTTCTCCGCCGCGCCCCCATCGGGCAGCGAGATCGTGCCGGTGAGGCTGGCTTTCACGGTGCCGGTGTCGGTGTCCGAATCGCTGTCGGTGTCGGTGTCCGAATCGGTGTCGGTGTCGGTGTCGGTATCGGTATCGGTAGCGGTGTCCGCCGTGTCGACCGGGGTGGTGCCGCCGTCGCAGCCGAGGAACAGGAGGGCGAAGGGGAGAAGGAGGCGCGTCATGCGAGGTCATGTAGCACGGCGGCGGTTAGGTGGAACTGACCAAGATGTCCACTCCCGCGCCTCCCGCCGCACCCGAAGCCTTCGGCCCGTACCAGCTCCTTGAGAAGATCGCCACGGGCGGCATGGCGGAGGTGTTTCGGGCCCGCGCGCACGGAGCGATGGGTTTTGAGAAGATCCTCGTCGTCAAGCGCATCCTCGACCAGCTCGCAAAGGACGAAGAATTTCGCGAGTTGTTCAAGAACGAGGCTCGGATCGCTGCGGAGCTCGCGCATGTGAACATCGTCCAGGTTTTTGAGCTCGGCGAGCACGAGGAGTACCTGTTCATCGCGATGGAGTACGTGCACGGCCTCGATCTCGCGCGCCTGGCATCGCGGGCCCGTTCGCTTGGGGACTTTCCGGTGAACCTGGCGTTGTTCGTGCTCGGCGAGGTGCTCAAGGCCCTCGCGTACGCTCACGCGCACACCGACGGAGAGGGGCGTCCCCTGCACCTCGTTCATTGCGATATCTCCCCGCAGAACGTACTCATCTCCTTCTCGGGCGAGGTGAAGCTCACCGACTTCGGCATCAGCCGCGCCGCGATCCAGAAGGCCGACCAGAACGTGATCCGCGGCAAGTACAGCTACATGTCGCCCGAGCAGGCCGAGTCGCGACCGCTCGACGGGCGGAGCGACCTGTTCTCGCTCGGCACCATGCTTTATGAGATCCTCACCGGGCGGCGGCTGTTCAAGTCAGCGAGTCGGGACGAAACGCTGGCGCGCGTCCGACGCGCCGAGGTGCCCAGCCCGCGCCCGTACCGAAAGGAGATCAGCGAGGAGCTGGAAGGGTTCTTGCTGAAAACGCTCTCGCGCCACCCGAACGATCGCTGGGCCGATGCCCAGGAGATGTACGAGGCGATCTCCAAGATCATCCTCTCCGAGGGGCATCGCGCTACGAACAGCGACCTCGCGGCGTACCTGCGTGATGTGATCGAGGCCGCCAACGCCAGCGCGGCCGGCGCCGCGGCCTCACCGAAGTCCCACCTTCCCCAGAAGAACATCGCCCCGTCGCCGGTGGTGGTCCTGGCGATGGAGGCCTCTCCGCCACCCCGGTCGATCGCCTCGCCTCGGCAGTCGATCCCCTCACTCACCCAGGAGTGGTTGAGTGTGCTGGAAGAGAGCCAGGCGGAGGTATGGGAGCGCGGAGAAGGCAGCTTGCTCGTGGTGTGGACGGCGGCAACGGGCTTCCGCGAAACGGTGTCGAACGTCGTGCGCACGGCGTTGGCGCTACACAAGCTCACCGGGCAGGCCGGATATCGGCTCTCCGCGGGAATCGCCCCGGGCGTCGCGCGCATCCGGCCGGACACCCACCGCCCTGCCGATGGGTGGGAGCTCGCCGGTCCGTTCTACCTTGCGCGATGGATGATGAACCTGAGCGCTCATCGGGGTCGGGTGCTGCTCACCGAGGTGGGCGCAAAACAGGTGGAGCAGCAAACGGTGATGCTCGGACGCATCCCCATCCAGGGAAACCGCTACATCAACCTGCACGAGGTGGCGTAGATCCTTCGGTTACGATGCGGAGCCGGTCAACGCGGAAGCTGCGGTCGGCGGCGCGAAGGTGGCAGAATGCGTCCACGCGAGAGCGGGTGAGCTTCACGATGGTGATGGTGCGCCGCGTGGGCGGCTGGCCCGGCGCATCCCCCGACACATAGTCGACCACGAGCGGTACGCCTTGCGCCCGAGCCGCTTCGAGACGACGAAGCAGGCCTTCGTGCTCCTCAGGGGTGCGCCGGCGCGAGAGGAGCTGCGCTTGCCCGAGGCGCAGGTGGCCGCTCGGGTCGGCCGTGAGCGCGAGGCGCTGAACGAGCTCCCAGGTGGCGCGGGCGTCGTCGAGCGCGCGGTGAGCCCGGTCCCGGGTGAGCCCGAGGCGCGCGCACAGCGTTGCGAGCCGGTGATCGCCGAGCGCCAGCACGCGCCGCGCGAGGCCCAGGGTGTCCAGCACCACGAGCGGGGGCAGCGTGCGGCCCACCCGCGCAAGCTCCATCTCCAGGAAAGAAAGGTCGAAGGCAGCGTTATGCGCGACCAGAACCGCGCCCTCGAGCTGGCGGAACAGCTCATCGGCCACCTCTGCGAAGCGCGGTCGGCCCGCCACCATCGCGTCGGTGATGCCGTGGATTTGCGTCGCGGCCACGCTCCGTTCGGGGTCGATCAGGGTATGCCACGTCTTCGGGGTTTCGCCAGCCTTTCCCCGCACCACCGCCACCTCGATCACGCGGTCCCCCCGGTGCGGGCCGAGCCCGGTGGTCTCGAAGTCAAGTGCGGCGAGCGGCAGTTGCAGCAGCCATGACTCCGCGGTGAGCGGCAGCGTCTCGGGCTCGCTGCGGTCGGTCACTCGGGCTCGACGGGCTCGCGCATGAACTCAGGAATGCCGGGTGGGGTGATCTCGCCATCGCCGTCCACATCCACCCAGATCGGGTTGGTGAGGGCGTAGGGGAGCACGGGGCCGTCGCGCGGAACAGGAACGCCCGGCGATACGAACGCGCTGATCGCGGGCACCGTGGAGAGCGCCTCGATGACGACGTCTTGCAGCTCCACTGGGGGGATCTCCACCGGCGTGAACACCGGCGAAAGGTCACCATCACCCAGCGCGATCACGACGAACCAACTGTCCTTGGTCACGGCCACGTCGAGGTCCTGCGCGAACTTCAGCACGTCGGGATCGAGTCCCTCCCACTCGTGGATGAGCGCTCCATTCTGATACAATTCCACCCGGTCCACTGCCATCCAGGTTGGAGCTTGAACCTCGATATGGAGTGATACATTGCCATCTGTATCGGTCAAGGTGTCGCCGATCATGGCGTCGGCGTTCGCCGTGAAGCGGATGAACGGGCCGTAGCTCGCGACGACGTGCCCCGCCTTCACCGCATCCGCAACGGCCTGCTCGTCGAGCGTCGCCGGGTCGTCGTGATCCACGTATACGTAGTTGCGCGGGCAACCCGCTTCGATGCTGAAGCGACTGTGGGTGTCGGAGTTGCCAAGCGCGGTGAGCCGCACGCCGGTGTTGAGGAGGCTGAACCAGTCGTCCACCTGGCCGTCGTGACCGTAGCCGAGCCGGTATACGTCGTCAGCCAGATCGAGCTGCTCTTCGCCACTGCGCTCCATCACGGTGTAGGCGCTCACGTGGCCGCCTGCCGCGTACGCGTCGAGCTCGGGCTGCGTCGGGGTGCGGATGAGGTCGAAGCGCTTGCCGTTGAGCAGCTCCAGCGCGTCGAAGTCGGTGGTGAAGTACGACGTGTCCTTGAGCAGATCGTTCGCGAAGGAGAGCGTGGGCGTCTCCACCTGGCCAGAGTAGGCGTTGTACCCGTACTGATCGAAGTAGCCCAGGATTCCGTCTCGTGGGTGGGCGACCATCCGGAGCGGCTCATAGCCGCCCGCAACGCCGAGGGACTGCAGCTCGTCGAGGATCTCAAGCGGTGTCATCCCCGTCCAGTCGAAGGCACCGGCTTGATCCTTGATCGTGTCGTGCGCCAGCGGCATCCCGATGTAGTGACCGACCTCCAGCGTCGTCGTCTCGAGTCCGACCGCGGTCTTCACGAAGGGCTCCAGGCCAAGCTGCTCAACCACCGGGGCGTAGTCCGTGAGGTAGTCATGGTCGGAGGACGAAAAGAAGTCCACGCCTTCGGCGACCATCGTGATCACCCGGCTCTCCAGAGACACGCCGCTGTCGAAGCTGTGCGAGGCGTGCACGTGGAAGTCCGCGCTCACCCAACCATCGGTTTCCACCGTGTGGAGCACCTGCAGCTTGAGGTGCGCTGCCCCATCGGCGCGGACGGTGAACGGCTCCGACGTGCCGAGCTCATACTCCAGGCCGCGGCTCGCGATGGCGGTGTAGGTGCCCGGCGGAAGGGTTGCGCTTCCCGTGCCGTGTGTGAGGAACAACACCTCGGCAGCACCGCCCGCTACGATCTTGTCGCCCAGCTCGCGGCTGAGGGGAGAGTCCCCCTCCACCGGTACGATCGTTACCTTCGCCGGTACGTTTCGCCCCGTCTCATCCACCACCTCAAGGTCGAGTTGACCCGAGCGCTTGGCGCCGAGCACCAGCTTCACCTCCTTTCCTTCCACGACGGTGATGGCGACCCGTTCGCCGTCTGGGCTGCCTTCATGGTGAACGAGCAGCTCGTAGTCGCCCGGGGGCAGCATCCCGCCGAAGTTGCCGTCGAGCTGGGTGTCGTCTCCCACGTCGGTTTGCCACTGGCTCCAGGCCTGCTCCGCGCCCGCGGCGAACACCATCACGTTGGTCTTCGAAACGGCGATCCCGGTGCCCTCCTCCACCACGAACCCGCGCACAGTTCCGTGCGCCATCCCGCGCGCCTCGATGAGCGAGTCCAACGCGCTCCCGACGTCGCCTTTGCCCACCCCGAACCAGCGTACATACTGGTACGCTTTGCCTCCCGGAAAGCGGTTGTACGTCTCATCGCCGCTCTCCGCCCCGCCCTCGTCAGTCACCTCGCCGAGCTGCCCGGCGCCGAACCCCGCCGTCTGCGAAGAGGTGAACAGGGGCACAAACAGGTCCCCCGAATCCGCCATCAGCGCGTACGACACACCATCGCCGACACCCGCGAGGAACTCGAACTTGAACGG
Organism: Deltaproteobacteria bacterium; assembly: GCA_014191855.1. Taxonomy (GTDB): domain Bacteria; phylum Myxococcota_A; class UBA796; order UBA796; family SXON01; genus SXON01. Next base: position 31,729 of record BJHF01000058.1, on the reverse strand, counting down.
GCTCTGGAAGGTGTTCTTCCCGTCGTTCACCGCATCCGATACCAGTTGGTCTTCGTCGAAGCCACCCGGTTGATCCACGGTTCCCGGCGCAAACACGTCGATGCTGCCGCCTTGCAGGTAGAAGTCGCCGAACGAGAGTCCGCTCACCATCGCGTACTCGAGCAGGGCCAGCTCGTCCGTGCTGCCCGCCAGCGTGGTGGCCTCCGTGAACGTCGCCGCTTCGGACGCCGTGGTGATCATCTTCACCGCCGGCGAGCCCGGCTCAAGGATGTAGTCGGTGGTAATCTGGAAATCTGGCTGGCCCACGATGGCCCAGAGCGGCTTCAGCATCGTGAGAAACGGCGTGCCTTCCCCGGTTGCCCGGACGATCGCGGCCTCGGTTTCGCTGCCTTCCTGCAGCACGAGCACCTCGCCCTCGGTGTCCGCCCCCGCGATGTTCATGTTGACCGTCGCGAAGACCTCCGCCAACTGGTCGTTTCCGTGCCCCGCGCCGTAGCTCGGGTCGGCCCGCTGCAGGTCCGCATCGCACAGCGTGCCGCCGAACGGGGAGGGGCCCATCGAATAGCGGGGCCCGAGCACCGCAATCCGAACGCGATCGTTCTCCAGCAGGAAGTCACCGGGGCGCGCCGTGGCCTTGGGGCCGCCGATCGTGTCCGCCAGTGAGTCAATCTTTCGGGCGGACGCCCATTCGGACGAGGTGGAGCAGCCAAGGAGCGCGAGTAGGAGCATGACGTGGTGTAGGATATCTCCACGAGCCCCGAGTCACATGTCCATCCTTCTCCTCGCCGCCCTTTCCGCTACTGCCCACGCCGAAGATTCCGCGAAAGCGGGAGATGGGGACGGCAGCTTTCCGTTCCGGGTCGGCGGCGCGACCTTTGAGCCCTCCGCGCTCGTGCAGGTGTGGGTCACGGCGTACGACATGGACGAGGACAAACAAGCCGATGCCTCCGGCTATGGGGACCCGGAAGACGATGAGGGGGTGAAGCTCAAACGAGCCCGGCTCGGCTTCTCGGGCGGCTTCAAGAAGTGGAGCTACAAGCTGAGTGTCGGCACCAGTGCGCCGTACGACGGACTCTCGGAGCCGGAGGAGCCGATTGAGGTGGTGGATGCGCTGGTGGGCGTCGAGCCGGTGAACGGCCTCGAGATCCGCGTTGGCCAAGGAAAACTGCCCTTCTCACGGGATCAGCTCATCAGTGCGGGGGAGCTCACCTTTACGGAGCGCGGGATCGCGTCGGAGCATCTCACGCCCGATCGGTCGCTGGGGCTCACCGTCGGGTACGGCCGCAAAGGGGGGAAGATCACCGTGGGCGCGTTCAACGCCGGGGGCGACCTCTTTGGCGACGTCGCGATGGGCAAGACGCTCGTGGGTCGACTCGAATGGGACGTCGGCAAGGCCAACACCTACAAAACGTGGGGTGATCGCAAGGAGTTCGGGCTTGGTGTCGGTGCGAACGGGTACTACACCATGGGTGAGGCGACCAGCACCTGGGCCGTAGGGGGCGACGCAATGCTCCGCGGGGGCGGCCTCTCCTTCTTGGTGGATGGCGTGTTCTCGCACATCGCCCCGACGGAAACGACGGTGGAGACCCCCGAGGTCTGGGAGGAGACCGACCGATGGGGCGTTACCGGACAGCTCGGCTACCAGGTGAACGCGTTCGAGCCGACGGTACGGGTGTCGATGCTGAACGACAGCACCCTTGGCGGGTACACCCAGGTGCTTTTCGGCGGCGCCTGGCACACGGCTGAAGACCATGCGCGGGTCGGCCTCGGCTACGAGCTCCGGCTCGAGGATCAGGACGCAGTAGACAACGACACGCTCCGCCTTTGGGCGCAGTTCAAGCTGTAGATGGCGCGGGTCGTCGGGCTGGCCGGGCTGCCTGAGCCGACTTTTCGGACGATGGACAACGAATGGGTGTCGCTCGATACCCTCGTTGGGTTGGTGGTGGAGCAGCTCCAGGGCGACGTGAGCCCGCTGGTGGCCAAGTGCGTCATCCAGATGTCTCGCCACACGGTGCGAACGCTGGAGGACGTGGACATCGGCATGCTTGCTCGCGATGTCACGATGGCGCTGCGCCCCGAGCACATCGTGGTGACGCCGCTTGTCGTGCAGGCGGTGCTGCTGGCCTACGTTACGGAGGTGGAGGACCTCAACGTGGTGCAGGTGGCGGAGGGGTATGAGTAAAGGGGGGCCTCAGGGCCCGACGCTGATCCGGATCGGCGCCATCCCGCTACCATCGCGCACCGTCTTCCCGCTCGGGTCCGTTGCCTGCACGAAGTACTGCACGCCGGTGGCCATGCTTTCGTCCACCTTGAACGAGGCGGAGTAGGTGCTCCCCGTTCCCGACATCATCTTTTCGCGGAACGCGCCGCCGTCGCCACCCCGGTAGTACAGCTTGACGGTGTTTTTCCCGCCTACCGTCGCGGATACCGTCACCGTGCTTCCTACGCTCGTGGTCGTGGGCGCAGACGTGGAGAGCTTCCCGGCCGGCACGCTCGGCGCCTTCGGCTCGACCTGAACGACCACCGGCGGCGTGGGCGTGACGGGCGCGACGACGACCGGCGCAACGACCGGGGCGGCCACCGGCGGAGCCTCTTTCACGACAGGCGGCTTCGCCGTGTCGACCGGGGGTTTTGGGCTCGGATCCCCGGAAGCAGGGGTTGGTGTGGAAACCACGGGGAGGGGCTCGACCACCGGAGCTGCGGCGGGCGCGGGAGCCACCGGCGGGGTGATCGGCGGCGAGAGAACAGTCGTGACGGGGGCCGTGACGGGGGGGAGCGGAAGCTGCGGCGCACCGGCACCCGGGCTGACGACCCAAACGAACACCCCGGCAACGATGACGGCGACGCCGATCGCGAGCACCGGCACCCAACGCATCCCGGTAGGGCGCGTGGAGGGCGGCGGATCATCGAGGGCAGAGGGGCCGTTCTGCTGATCGTCGTTGAGGTTGAGCGTGGCGCCGGAGGCAGGCCCGCGGGCCTCCGGAACCATGGTGCCTTCCGGGGGGCCGCGACGGGCGGTGTCGGGGTCGAGCTGGGCCAGCGTGTCGATGACCTCGGCGTTGCTCTGGCGCATCGGCATGCGTGGAACCAGCTCGGGCGTGTCGGCCGGGTCATCCGGCAACAGCGGGAGGATAGCGCGAAGCGCGTCGGCCATGGCGCGAGCGCTCGGATACCGATCTTCCCGTCGATACCGGGTGGATCGCTTGATCACCTCCATCAGCGGATCGGGAACCGCCTCGTACCACTCCGGCTCCGCGTCCGCCATGAACAGCTCAGGCGGCGTGTCGTTCTTGAGCAGCGACCAGAGCGTGCCGCCGATGCTGTACACGTCGGCGCGTGCATCCACCTGCTTCGCATTGGTCTTCTGCTCTGGCGCCATGAAGCCCCAGGTGCCGAGCACGGCCCCGGTGCGGGTCATCCCCGCTTTGTCGTCCTGCTGCACCTGGGCGATGCCGAAGTCGGTGATCCGCAGCTCACCGGAGTTCGTGAGGAGGATGTTGTGCGGCTTGATGTCGCGATGGATCACGCTCGCTTCGTGCGCGGCGTGGATGGCTTCACACAGCTCGATCGTCACCCTCGTCGCCATCTTGGCCGGCATCGCCCCATGCGCGCGCACGCGATCCACGAGGGAGCCGCCCTCGACCAGCTCCATGACAATGAACACGCGCTCGCCGTCTTCTCCCATGTCGAAAATCCGCACCACCCGTGCGTTTTCGAGGTTGGCCATCGTCTGTGCTTCGCTGAGGAAGCGGCGACGAAGCGCCGGACGCTGCGCAAACGCAGGGCTCAGGATCTTGATGGCGCGCGGGCGCTGGAGCCGCTGATCGAAGGCTCGGTACACCGTGGCCATGCCGCCTTCGCCGATCACTTCGATGAGCTGGAAGCGTCCTTCGGCCAGGGGCTGGGGTCTAACGGTGCTCATCCGGGCCCCACTCTATCACCTCCTGACCAGCCCGGTACACAGGGCATCCAGCCGGGCCGCGAACACCTGCGCGCGCTCCGGGCCTCCAACGTTTGCGCCGAGGCGCACCACTCGCGACGCATGGTCTCGGATCATGGGGCCCAGCTCCGCGATGTCGAGTACCACAAGCACCCGATCCGCGATGCGTTGGCTGAACCGCACCTGATGATCGTCAACGTGCTCGCCGAACTTCGATTGTCTTGGGACCACGATCGGGACTTTCCCTAATGCCAACGCCTGCATGATCGACGCTGGGCCGCCGTGGGTGATCACGACGCGGGCCGCTCGCATGTGCGCCTGTACCTCGTCGAACCCGATCATGGCTTCGTGGGTGCACACTCGCAGCACGTGCCGGCTGTAGCCGGTCTGGACGTGCACGCGCTCCTGGATCTCTCCGGTTTGCACCAGACGATCCAGCTCAACCAGGAGCCGATCGAACGGGTCTTCGTGAGTACCGACCGTCGCGAAGATCAAAGGACCGCCCCGAGGTTGATCCCCTCCGGGTAGAAGGCCTTCTGGTCGTCCCACTGAACGACCATCCGGTCCAGCACCGGTCGCACCAGCCGGGCGGTGAGCGTGGGCGAGTCGATGCGGTCGTACACCTCGACGTACACGGTCTTGCAGCCAAAAATGCACTTACCAAGCCAAAAGAACGGAACGGCGATGCCCGCTCCGTTGCTTACGATCACGTCCGGCCGCTCGCGCACCAGCACCTTCACGGCGAGAAGGCTGTTCTTGACGAGGTTCTTCAGGTTGCGGTTGGTGGGGTGGTGCCCCCAGTACACCCGCTCCCCCTTCAGCAACGACACCGCGTCCGGCTTGTCGAAGGTTACCCAGAAGCGTTCGTGCTTCGCCCACCATGCGTCGAGGCAGTGGAGCTGGGCGAGGTGGCCGCCCGACGAACACACGATTCCGATCCGGTACGCCGACACGCCCTTTCCTTAGCCCGGTTGAGGTAGCATGTCAGGATGACCCGACTCCCGCTCCTGTCCCTCCTGCTCATGTTTGGCTGCCCGAACGCGGATGATGACGCCAAGACCGCGGATGCCGACGGGGATGGCCTCGCGGGCACCGAGGACTGCAACGACGCCGACGCCGAGATTGGTGGCCCGTCGGAGTGGTCCGTGGACGAAGATGGCGACGGCTTCGGAGGGAACACGCCCGTGGAAGCGTGCGAACGACCCGACAGCGCCGTTGAGGAAGCCGGAGACTGCGACGATGGAGACTCGGCGGTCAGCCCAGCTGCGGTGGAGGTGTGCGACGGCTTGGACAACAACTGCAACGGCGGCGTGGACGAGGGCGTAGGCACCACCTTCTACGCTGATTCCGACGGGGACGGCTTCGGGGATCTCGCCGTATCGACGGCCGCCTGCGAAGCCCCCGTCGCCTACGTTACGAATAGTCTTGACTGTGACGACGATGCCGAGACGGTATACCCCGGAGCACCAGAGTTTTGTAACGATGTGGATGACGACTGCGACGGGGTGGTGGACAACGACACCAACGCCGACCACGCCTGGTACGCCGATGTGGATGGGGATGGGTTCGGCGATCCGGGCGACGTCGTTCTGTCCTGCCACGACGTGGAAGGGCGGATTGCGGACAGTAGCGACTGCGATGACGCGAATCCGCTGGTGAACCCGGCGGCGACGGAGGTGTGCAACGGCATCGACGACGACTGCGATGGGGAGGTGGACGGGGCGGGCGCGACAGACCCTTTGACCTGGTACGCGGACAAGGATGGTGATGGGTACGGCGAGGAGAGCTTCACCACCACGGCGTGCACCGAACCGACCGGATACGTGGCGTTTGATGGAGATTGTGATGATACATCTTCGATGTATCACCCCGGAGCAGCCGAGTCGGATTGCGCGGATCCAAACGACTACAACTGCGATGGCAGCGTGGCCTACGCGGACGCGGACGGCGACGGCTGGGCGGCCTGCGAAGAGTGTGACGACGCCGTTGCCGCCAACTTCCCCGGCGCCGTGGAGTACTGCGACGGCGCTGACAATGACTGCGACGGCACCGTGGATGAAGCAGACGCTGCCGACGCGCTCACTTGGTACGCAGACGCGGATAGCGATCTTTACGGCGATGCCGCCAGCGTTTCCGTGAGCTGTACCGCCCCGCTCGGGAGCGTGGCCGACAACACGGATTGCGACGACACCAACGCGCTGGTGAACCCCGCGGCAACCGAAGTGTGCAATGGCGTGGACGACGACTGCGATGGGGCGACGGACGAAGATTCCGCCGTGGACGCGACGGACTGGTACGCGGACAGCGATGGCGATGGGTTCGGGGACGCCGCGGTGATCTCGCACGCCTGCGACGCACCGGTTGACTACGTGTCCGACGCAACGGACTGTGACGATGCGCGAAACCTGACGCATCCGGGCGCCACCGAGTATTGCAACACCGAAGACGATGACTGCAACGGCCTCGTGGACGATTCAGCCGTGGATGCACGCACGTATTGGGAAGACACCGATGGCGACGGCTACGGCAACGCCTTCGTGGCTCAAGACGCCTGCTCTACGCCCGCTGGCTACGTCCGCGACGACGATGACTGTGACGATACCGACGCGAGCGTGCACCCGGCGGCCGCCGAGACCTGCAACTCCATCGACGACGACTGCGATGGCACCGCCGACGAGGGCTTGAGCACCTACACCTGGTACGCCGACGACGATGCGGACGGGTACGGCGACGCGGCGACGAGCGGCTGCGTGCAGCCCGCAGACACCGTCGACAACGACTGGGATTGTGACGATACCAACAGCGCGATCTACCCGGGCTCGGACGTGAGCTGCCCCTGGCCGAGCTGCCTCGATCTGCTGAACGACGGGATCGCTTCGGTCAGCGACGAATACTGGATCGACTTCGATGGGGCTGCGACCTACACCTCCTGCGACATGGACCACGACGGGGGCGGGTGGACCCTGATCTTCGACGACACGTTCACCCCGGCGGCAGACGCGGGTTGGAGCACGACGACGGTGACGACGTGCGGCGTCTGGGGGGACATCCTGGGTGGCTACGCGGTCATCGCGGGCGGCACCATGGACAACGACCTCTCCACCTACGCGATCTCCCACACGGAGGCCTGGGTGCTGCTCGACTACATCGCACTGGACAGTTGGGACGGGGAGACGATGTACGTGCAGGTGGATGGGACCACGCAGTGGAGCCAGTCGCAGAACAACCACAGCACCTCCTACAGCGAAGTCTGCGGTTGGAACCGGGGGTACTACGGCTCGTACGACAGCAATACGCCGGTGGAGGTACAGCCGGGACACACTGCCGGCAGCCTCAACATTCTCGCTGGCTCGACCCTGGATCAGGGGCCGACCGACGAGAGCTTCGGCATCGACGACGTGTACGTCTGGATTCGGTGACCGGGCCGCGGGGATAGGCTGCGGGCGTGCCGCCGTACGACTCCTCCGCACGCTCCCTGGTTCGCGGCGCGAGCCTCATGGTTCCGGCCACGATCCTTGGCTCCGCGGCGATCCTGCTCGTGGACGTGTATGCGAACCACGCGCTCACCCTTGCGGACTACGGACTCTACGGCTCGGTGCGCCGCCTCGTGCAGATCCTGGGGTTCGTGGTGCTGATTGGCATGGAGAACGCCGTGATCCGGGTGGTCGCACGCGGGCCGGACCAACCCTCCGCGCGGGCGGGGGTGCGCACGGCGCTGCAGTCGACCGGCGTGGTATCCTTGGTGTTTGCGGCTGTGATTTGGCTGCTTGCGCCTACAGTTGCGGGCTGGGTGGATCCCTCGCCGGATACGGTATCGGTGCTGCGGCTCGGGGCCATGGCGTTGCCATTGTGGACGGTCCGCACGATCGCGGTTGCGGCTTGCCAGGGCTGGGGCAGCCTCACCCCGCGCGCCTTGGTGACGTTCATCGTGTGGCCGATCGTGCAGCTCGGCGGCCTGGCGGTCGGGGCGACGTGGCTCGGGCTCGGAGCGGTGGGGGCGGTCGGCGGCTTCGTGGTGGCAGTTGCGCTTGGCGCGGCCCAGGCGATGTGGCACGTGCTCCGACTCCGCGCCGATGCGTTTCGCGAGGAGGACGAGCCGGGGGAGGGCGCGTTCGCGCCGATGTTTGCGGTGGCCTGGCCGGGCTGGGCGCAGGGCGTGGGGATGGCGTTGTACACGTGGTTCGACCAGACCCTCGTGACGCTGCTGGCCGGCTTTGCAGCGGCGGGGCTCTACGGCCCGGTGAGCACGCTGACGCCCATCTTCGGCATGGGCTTGGGTGCGTTGAACAGCGCGTTCGCGCCCGTGATCGCGCAGAAGCACGCCAGCGGTGACACACCCGGTCTGGCGTCGATGTATCGCATCGTGACTCGCTGGGCGCTGGTGCTGGCGGTGCCACCGGTCGCGCTGGCGTTGGCCGTGCCGATGTGTGTGTTGGTACCATGGCATTCGGCGACAGCGGAGACGGCGATGGCGCTGCGCATCGCCGCTGGCACCCAGCTCCTGTGCACGGGCGTCGGAAGCGTGAACTACCTGTTGCTGATGTCCGGGCGCCAGCGCGACACGCTCTACAACGCCGTGCCCGCCGTGCTCTTGAACCTCGGCGTGTCAGTGGCGCTCATCCCCGAGTGGGGGATCGCCGGAGCGGCGCTGGGGAACGCCGCCGGCATGTTGGTCGCCAACTTCGTCGGGCTGTGGCAGGTGAAGAAACACTTGGGGATCCACCCCTTTCATGTGGGACTGATGCGGCCCTTGGCCGCGGGGCTGGCGGTGGCGGGGGTGGCGCTGAGCGCGCAGGCGGCGTGGGGTGCGGGATGGTTGGCCCTGGTGCTGGGCGGCCTCGGTGGTGGGGTGCTGTTCTTGGCGACCTTGGCGGCGCTAGGGCTTGACGACGGGGATCGGCTCGTCGTGGACGCGGTGATGCGTAAGGTTTGGCGGCGATGATCCTCGCGTTACTCTTGGCCTGTGCCCGGCCTGCTCCCGTGGTGAATCCGGTGGTTGTACCTCCGTGGCGCGTCGTGGTGCCGGTGCCCTTCAACCACGATCTGTTCGTCGATTCGGGCGGTGCGGGGGCCCACTTCCGGATGGTGGAGTGGGCTGACCTGAGCGTCGGCCCTTGGAACGTCATGAGCCTGCAGGGCAGTCCGGATGCGCTCGACCTGGCTGGAGTGCATCGGCTGCCGGTGGGCGCTTCGGGGCGGTCGCTGGTGCTGGTCACGGCCGGGTACGGCGGGCTCGACAGCAAGGGCGTGGCTGCGGAGGGGGAGATCGTCTACGCAGATGATCGACGGCAAACCTTTCGCTTCCTCGTAGGTGAGCACGCCTGGCCCGCATGGGCGGGGGCCTCTGGTCGTGGCGCGGACGTGCTCGTGCTGGGGAAGAACGCCGGCGGGGACACGCTCACGGCCTCGGTGCGTGAGCTGCCGCTGTCGTTTCCGGGCGAGGAGATCCGGGAGGTCGCGTTCAGTGGGCGCGCAGGGCTCAACCTGTATCTCCTGGGGATGACGGTGAACGCGGGCGGCTTTGGGGCCTCGCCGGCCGCCGACGAAGCCATCCCCGAGGGCTACCGTTTTCCAGTGCCGCTCGCGCTCGCGGAGCTGCCCGGCCAGGCTCCAGCCGCGCTCCATGGGCGGGTGATCGTGGACGGGGAGGACCTCAAGTTCGAGAGCGGGAAGCAGGCAAAATTCTGGGGCGTGAACCTCGTGGGACGTGGGGCGTTGCCGGCGGTTGAGCGGGCGGCTTCGGTTGCCCAGGGGCTCGCAGCTCGTGGCTTCAACCTGGTGCGGCTCCACCACATCGATAGCGAGGCGACGCTGCTGAACCCAAGGCGGCTTGAGGTCGGGCAGCCGCTCGCTTCGCCCGAGGCGCTCGACCGCCTCGACCGCTTCCACGCCGCGCTCCGCGATCACGGCGTCTACTCCTTCGTCGAGATGTGGACGCAGCGCGGCTTCGTGGAAGGGGAGGGGGTTCCCGGTCCCGTCGGCGTACCCGTCGGGAACAAGTACGTCGGCTACGCGTGGCCCGAGTGGCGGGAGGCGCAGAAAGCGTGGTTCAAGGCCGTGTGGGATCGGAAGAACCCGTACACGGGCGTGAAGTATGCCGACGATCCGGCGGTCGCGTTCGTGGAGCTGAGCAACGAGAACAGCGTGCTCGTGGCCTGGTCGAGCGGCGCGCTGGAGCGCCTTCCCGTCGTGCACCGCCGCAAGTTCGACGCGCTGTGGAACGCCTGGTTGAAAGAGAAGTATGGGAGCGACGGCGCGATTTCGGCGGCGTGGGCCGGCTCCGTGCATCCGGGTCTCGACCCGGGTGAAACGCTGGCGATCGGGACGATCGCGCGCGAGCCGGCCCAACGTTCCCGCACCGAGGTGTTTCCGACGCGGCGCGCGGCCGATCTGACGGAGTTCTACGCCGGCCTGGAGCGCAGCTACTACGCCGAGATGGCCGCGTTCGTGCGGGAGTTGGGTTTCACCGCCCCGCTGGTGTGTGGCACGGCGATGGGCGTGCCGATCGCCGATCGCCAGCTCGGCGCATGCGATGTCATCGACACCCACGCCTACTGGGATCCCATCGGAGAATCCACCTCGTTCAACGACACCTCCTTGCTGAGCGACTCGTCGCGTTGGCTGGAGCGCCTCGCCGTTTGCCACGCCGGAAAACCCTGCACGCTCTCCGAGATCAACACCTCGTGGCCCAACCGCTACGCGCACGAGGCGCCGCTCACCTGGGCCACCATCGCGGCACGGCAAGGCTTCGATGCGGTGCTCTGGTTTGCCTGGAGCCACGACGACATCCGCGACCTCCCCGACGGGCCGAATGGCGCGTTGGACATCGAGGGGCGCACGTCGGCCGACGTGCAGATGTGGAGCGCGGGGGAGGTGTTTCGACGACTAGAGCCGGCGTTTTGGTCGTACACACGCTGGTGGAGCGACGCGGCGTTGCAGCGGGATCTCGCCGAGCCGAGCTCGCTGCCGATCCCTCAAACCATCGGCGTTCGGAGCTGGCTCCAGGAGCGGATCCGCGTTGACTTCGGGGAGACCCCGTCAGGGGAGACGCTCGCCCCTCACTTCTCGATTCCTGGCTCGGTCCATGACAACGTGAGCTGGTCGCCGGGCCGGCTCGTGATCGACAGCCCGACGGTTAAAGCGGTGGTCGGGAGCGCCACACCCACGAAGGACTCGCCGAACCCGACGTGGCTCCGCGTTCGCAATGATACATCTGTCGCTGTATCACTTGTATCGCTCCTTCCGGGCTCGGAGGCGTTTCACGGCACCTGGCTCCTCACCGCGGTGGGCCGCACCGACCGCGTGGGCAGCCTATGGAGCCGAGGCGTTCCGGGGATGTTGGTGCTCGGGGCTGGGCCAGCGCAGCTTGAGCGCCTCGCGGGATTCATCCACATGCCAGGGTTCTACCCGCAAAACGGCCAATGGCTCGCGCCAGATCGCACGCCGGCTGCGCCGTTCTGGGTGCCCAAGACGTCCTTCGGCGCCGACCTCGACCTCGACTCCGGCTCCCCCCAGATCCTCCTCACCACGAGCCCCTGATGTCCACCGAGCACGATCCCGCGTTCACCGCCCTGCTCGCCCAGCTCGGCGGGGACTGGACACCCGTCGCTCCGAACCGCGCGAAGCGCCTGGAGCCGGGCGTGGAGCTCACCCTGGGGATGGTCGTCTCCGAGGAAGGGAGCGGCTCCGTGCAGATGGCCGTGCGCCCGATCGTGGGGTGGGGCTGGTACGTGCTGCCGGTGGTTTTGCCCGTGGGGCTCGTGCAGGGCGGCCTTGAGATGTTCCCGGCCTTCCTGATCGGCTTCGGGGCGGCGATCGCCACCCGGTTCGGGATCGGCCGCTTCGTGCTTCGCGCTCGCGTGAACCACCACAAGGCCCGGCTTGCCGCCGCGGTAGGCGCGGCGATGGCGGAGCTTGGGGCGAGCGAACGGCCCGCTTGACGGACCCGCCGGTCAGCGCGGCTCGCTGCCCTCGGCCCAGCGCGTGATGACGAACTCGATGCGGTCGTTCACGGCGCGCGATGCGTCGTCTGTACCCTGCACCAGCGGGCGCATGCTGCCGTAGCCGGCGGCGAAGAAGCGGCTGCGATCCAGCCCCTTCGCGATCAGGTATTCCAAGACGGCACCGGCGCGTGAGCCGGCCAGCCCGAGCTCATCGGAGGCATCGCCCCCGCCCCCGGTGTGTCCTTCGATGCGCATCGACTCAATCTCACGGTGCGTCTCAAGGTACTTCGCGATCGCGTCGAGCTGGGCCTTGCCCTCGGGGCGCAGCGACACCCCGTCGAACGCGACGCGCTGGTACAGGACGAGGCGCGTGCCGGACACAATCACCGGGTTTCCCGCGGTGGGCACCGCCACGACCGGCTTCGGCGGGGGCGGCACGACCGGGGCCACGGTGGCGACCGGGGCGGGCGCGATGACGGGCGCGGGCGTAACCGCCGGCTTCGGGGGCTCGGTCTTCGCGACAGGGGCAGGCGCAACCGCCGGCTTCGGGGGCTCGGTCTTCGCGACAGGGGCAGGCGCAACCGCCGGCTTCGGGGGCTCGGCCTTCGCAACGGGCGCAGGCGTAACCACAGGCTTCGGCGGCTCGGCCTTGGCGACCGGTTTTGGCGCGACCACGGCCGCCTTGGCCTCGGGCGACCACGACACGCCGGCGACGGCACGCCCGTTGGAGGCGCCGATTCCACTGGAGATTGCGTGCCCCAGGCCGAGCGAAAGGCGCGTGCTCGGCCCCACCTTGTACCAGCCACCAACCATGGCCTCGGCGGGTGACCCCGCGGCGTTCCCGAGATCGCTCCAGGTTGCATACCCTGCAACGTCCAGCGACGCGCCCCATGTGGACCCCGGCGCAAACCCAGCGCCGACCCGCCACGCGAGCTGTGGACCGATCTCGATGTTCTCTACGCCCTCCACCGCCGGGACGCCGCGGGTGCCGATGTTGGCGGCGAGCAGCACGGGGCCGAGCTTCTTATCGGCGATCAACGCCGCCTCATATGCGAAGCCGCCCGCGGCCAGCGGAACGGGGGCGATGGCGGTGGGCAGGTCGGCGCGGAAGCTCACCGCGAGCCCGAGCGGCGCCTTCGCGCGGTCGAGGAGCACGCCCTTCACGTCAAGCGCGATGTCTCCGAGGCCGGCACCGCTCCCCGCACTTCCCGTCGCGAACGGGTACACCGGAACGTCTACCCCGGCGCGGATGCGCCAGAACGTGTACGAGGCCAGCAGATCGAGCCCCACCGCGTCTCCCACCAGAGGCACGCGCTCGCCGGTGTCTTCCCACACCCACACCACCGGCTCATGCACCCAGCCGAGTGAGAGCCCGCCCGAAAAGCCCGGGCGCAGGCTCGAATCATCCGCCCACAACGTCGCTTCTGCGTCGAGCGGAGGCCGATAGAGCTGCCCGTCTACCGCGACGTCCGGAACGGAGTCGGCGGCGTGAACGAGGGAGATGAGCAGCAACATCAACGGCTCCGGCGGGTGCGTAGCGCCAAGGCTACCAGACCCAGGCCCCAAACGGGAGCCGCCGCTCCACATCCGCCGTACAGTCCGCCGCCTCGGGGTGCGTTTCCGCCGCCGGTGTCCGGCAGGTCGTCGCTCGGATCGAGCGGGTCGGTGCCGTCGGCGACCTCCGCGCCGTCCTCGGTCCCGCCGCCATCCGTGTCTGCGTTCTCCGGATCGGTGCCGAGCACCGCCTCTTCGCTGTCGGTGAGTCCGTCGCCGTCGGTGTCCAACTGCACGTCATCACCCGGGTTGAGCGGGTCGGTGCCGTCTTGCAGCACCTCGGCGCCGTCGCCTACGCCGCCCCCGTCGCTGTCGACCAGGACCGGGGAGGTGCCGCGGGAAACCTCGTCGCCGTCCTCGAGGCCGTCGCCGTCGGTGTCGCGTTCGTAGGGATCCGAGCCCCAGTCGGTGCGCTCGGTGTAGTCGTCGAGCCCGTCGCCGTCGGTGTCGATCCCCTCGTCCGCGAAGCCGTCGCAATTGTTGTCGAGCGTGTCGGGCAATTCCGGGGCGCCCTCATACACATCGCTTCGAGCATCGTCGCAATCGAGGGTGTCCTCGCTAGAGCCCGCGGGCTGGGTGCAGCCGAGCACGGGGGCGTCGGGATCGCCGTGGCCGTCGCCGTCGAGGTCGGCGTAGTACGTCGTCGCGTCGCTGGCGTTGTCGTCCACGACGCCGTCGCAATCGTCGTCCACGGCGTTGCACATCTCCGTGGCGCCGGGGTTGATGCGCGCGTTCGCGTCCGCGCAGTCTCCCGGGGCATCCGTGCGCCCCGCCACCGGATCGCAGTCGTATTCGACGTCAGAAGCGTCGCCCCAGGTGTCGCCGTCGTCGTCTGCGTACCAGGCGGCCGCGTCGATGGCGCTGTCGTCCACGAGGGCGTTGCAGTCCTGATCGACTCCGTCACACACCTCGTTGGCGCTCGGGTAGATCGCGGCGTCCGTGTCGTCGCAGTCCGTGTTGTCGAACACGTTGCTTGCGGGAATGGAGCAGTCGGTGGTCACCGCGCTTGGATCCCCGTAGGTATCGCCGTCTTCATCCGCATAGGTGGTCTCCGCGTCCACCGCGTCTTCGTCGGTTGCGCCGTCGCAATCCTCGTCCACGCTGTCGCACGACTCTGGCGCGCCCGGGTAAACGCCGGCTTCGGCGTCATCGCAGTCCGTGTCGTCCGCCACGTAGTCGATTGGCGCGCTGCACGAGAGGGTGCTGTCCGAGGCGTCGCCGTAGCCATCGCCGTCGGCGTCCGCGTACCACGTGAGCTCATCGGTCGCGGATTCGTCGATCGAGCCGTCGCAATCCTCGTCGTCGCCGTTGCACGTCTCGATGCCCGCCGGATTGTCGGAGGCGTCGGAATCGTCGCAATCGTCGTCGTTCGTGCTGTCGTAACGGCCGGTGCTGGTGCAGATGCAAGCGGTTGTGGAGCCGCCGTAGCCGTCGCGGTCCCCGTCGTAGTAGTAGTTGACACAGCCTGTAGCGCCGATATCATTGGTTGAACCGCTGCAGTTGTCGTCAGTCGTCGTGCTGCAGAGCTCAGCCACGTACGGATTGATCGCCGAGTTGGTGTCATCGCAGTCGATGCCGCCGGAGGTCGTCGAGGTGTACCCGTCCCCATCCGCATCGCTATCGCATGCGTCTCCGGTTCCATCGCCATCACTATCTGTTTGTGTCGAATTGCTCGTAGAGGCGCAGTTGTCTTCGGAGTCCGTGATGCCGTCGCTGTCCGCGTCGGGCTGGGTGACGATGACGTCGTCGAAGTAGCAGCCCGCGGCACGTTCCCCATCGTTGAGGCAATAAAGACCGATCTCGCCGGCTGAGAACGCGCTGTCCGTCGTATCGATAAGGTGCTCACCAGCCGAATACGTACCACTCAGATCGTTGTCCACGTAGGCGTCGATGTTCGTGCCACTTGTCACAATCATCACATCCACCGAGCTTCGGAGCGTCAACGAGGTGCTGGACTTCGCCACGAGCGTTGCGGATCCGGCCACCACCTTGTAGAGCATCGTGCCCGAAAGCGGGTAGGTGATCGCTCCCGTTCCTGTGTTCGGGCCGAAGTTCCCTCCGGGGAAGAAAAGCAGGTAGAAGTTGGATGCGTCTGTGTAGCGAAACACGAGGCCGATCGTGTCGTCGTCGGCCTGATACAGCGTTGCATAGAACGTCGAGTCGTCCCAACTGTCGCCCGTGTACACCAGGTGATTGTCTACGGCACCGCCGCTGCCCCAGGTGCCCGTATCGTCGTCGGTCTTGGCATAGACCCCGCCGTATGTGGCTGTCGACCACGGGTCGGAAGCGTACCCGGTGACCCAGGACGCCGTGCCGCTGAACGACGACGTCGTGTAGGCGTCGAAATTCTCGCTGAGGACCGTGATGTCCGCGGCGAGGGCGAGCTGGGCGAGGAGGAGGAGGGGCACGGGCGGACTGTAGCGAATCCGGCGCGTTCCTGCACGGATGGACGGGTCGAATCGTACCCAGGGAGACTACTTCCGGCGCTTCGACTGCCGCTTGCCCGCGAGCAGCAGGCCGACGAAGCCGAGCGGCATCGCGGCGGACGCTGTGGAGCACGCCACGCCGCTCCCCCCAGTCACCTCCTCCGTCGTTACCCCGGTGAGCTCCGGTGCGGGGATATCCTCGATGATCACCGACATGCAGTTGGGCGTGCCGTCGGGGCATGCCGTGCACGTCTCGCCGAGGCTGGCCATCAAGTCACACAGCGTGTCTTCCGCACCGGCGGGGTCGATGAGCGGCACCAGCGGGGCCGTGTCCACCAACCCCGACAATTTTAGCGCGCCGATACTGTCGCCGGAAGCCGAGAATACGCCGGTGACTTCGACGGTGTACATCGTCGTTTCGTAGCCATTGATCGTGATGGCCGCGTCGGCCGGGGTGGAGGTGAACCTGGGATTGGCGCTCCAGTCGCCACCCGCGGCGTCCACGGTGTTGATGCTGAGGTCCTGGGTCGAGCCCGTGGAGTCCGTGGCCCCAAAACGCAGGTCCAAGGTGCCGGAGCCTTCGTCAGTGACTCCGAGCAGCATGTCAGCGGTGATGTACGAGCTGAGCAGGGTGCTCACTCCCGCGGGGGAGGTCCACGTGCCGGAGATTACCTGCGCGTCCCAGCTTCGATCGACCAGGCCGGATGGGTCGAGGACGGCATCCCCGTACACGCTCGTCGTGAAGGTGGTGGACTCGCTGCCGAAGCACCCGTCCAGCGCGACCGTATAGGTTGCGCTCCCGGCCATGGATGGATCGGGGCTGAACGTGATGGTTTTTCCATCAACGGTCGTGGTGCCGGGGAGCGTGGAGCTGATCGTGGCGGTCGCGTCCGCCGCGCTGAGCAGGAACACGATGTCGTCCTCAAACCAGACGTCCGTGGCGCCATTCGCGGGCGTGACTTTCCGAACGCGGGTGCTGCAGGCGGCGGTGTCCGCGGTGTCCGCGGTGTCCGCGGTGTCCGCGGTGTCCGCGGTGTCGGCGGTGTCGTCAACGGGGGCGGTATCAGCCGTTTCGCCGGTTTCATCCGTATCATCCGGGGTCGATGTATCGGATGTATCAGATGTATCGGATGGTTCGGATGTGTCGTTGCCGGCGCCTGCGGGGGGCGATGGA
Organism: Deltaproteobacteria bacterium; assembly: GCA_014191855.1. Classification (GTDB taxonomy): domain Bacteria; phylum Myxococcota_A; class UBA796; order UBA796; family SXON01; genus SXON01. The sequence continues at coordinate 14,692 of BJHF01000058.1, read as the reverse complement.
ATGTACGTCGGAAAGCACGCGGCGAGGAGCAGGAGCAAGGGGGTGAAGTGGGCAGTACGCATGCCGAGCATCCTACTTCCGGAACATGAAGAACGCGGCGCCCATCATGCACACCGCCGCCGCCGCGTAGTTCCAGGTGAGGCGCTCACGTAGGTAGAACGTGGCGAACACGGCAAAAACGCACATCGTCACCATCTCCTGGAGGATCTTGAGCTGGGCGACAGACATCGTCTCGGCCCCGATGCGGTTCGCAGGCACCTGCACGCAGTACTCGAAGAAGGCGATTCCCCACGAAACGGCGATGGCGATCCACAGCGGCTTCGCGCGAAGGTCCCGAAGATGGGCGTACCATGCGAAGGTCATGAAGATGTTGGAGACGGTGAGCAGGACGATGGTGCGCAGCATCCGTCCCGTTAGCGCGGGTCGGCGCCTCGGTCAGCCTGGGTCTCCTGCGAGAACGACGTTCGCTTCGGCTTCGAGCGTGGTGCCGCAGGCGTCCGCCACGGTGGCGCGCATGACCACGGGCAGGCCGTAGAGGTAGTCCTCGTCGGTTTCGTAGAAAATCAGGCGGTCGCCGAGGTATTCCCACGAAGCGGGCGAGCCGCCCGCGACGTGATGCGGGATGTCGTGGAAGCCGGCCAGCTCGGTTTCGCCGTCCGCGACGATGAACGACACCTTCGGATTGTCGGGATCGTCGAGGTTGTCGCTTGCGCCCTGCACAATCCCGCTGGCCCGAAGGCTGCCCCAGACGTGAAAGCCGCCCTGGGAGCCGAACACCCAGCGGAGCTCCTCTCCATCGTTCAGGCTCTCAAAGGCTGTTTCGCCCGTGCCCACGGTGAGGCTCGGCCCCTCGGCCTGCGCGTTGTCGCAGGCTTGCTCGGAGGCAGGGTCGCACGCGAACAGCGCCAGGAGCAACATACACAACCTCACGATTCGGCGACCACGACGGCCACGACCCACAAGAAGAACACGACCACCCACGCGAGGCAACCCGACAAACTGCCGAGGACGACGTTCGGGCCGACCGAGGTCCACCACCGGCGTGCGAGGCCGTGGAGCAGGCCGGTCCACACCGCAATGGCGGCGAGGGGCCACGCGGCGGCGGTGAGAATCAGCCACACCCCGACCTGGTCCATCCAGGAATCGTCCGGTTTGGGGTCCGAGAAATTCATGATCCCGGTGCACATTCCGCAGCAGACGATGGAGGCGGCGAGCCATACGAAGGCGCTGATTCCGGCGATCGCCTGGGCGGCGGGTGACGTTTTTGGCGGCGCTTCCGCGTGATCGGTGTGGAAGCCGTAGGGGTCGATGGGCATGGGGGTTTGAGCGGGGGGGGGCTAACCTGAGTGGATCGGGCTCGGGCGGGCCGCCCGACCATCCCCCTTCAGAGGTGACAATCGCGCGAGCAAGTGCGTCCCGATGTGACAGGTGCCCGCCAAACGGCCATTGCGCGGTTGTTGCGAAACGGGCAAACGCCAGCTTCTGGCGCGTCGTCCGGCATGCCGAACGGCGAGAAGCCGTCCCTGTCTCTTCTGGCGGGGGATGCTCCAAGTTTTGTCACATCCAGGGCGGCATGGTCGCCACGGCGCCGGTCTCAAGACCCAAGCGCCCCCGCCGGCGGCGCGCGACGCGCCGCCGCCCACGCCTGAGGAAGGAGACGTGGCCGCGCGCGTCGCCCTGAGCCCCGCCGCCGGTTAGACTCCCCGACCGGAGCGCCCATGCCGACCGAGATGGAGCAGTTGATCGAGCGAATCGCCGAGCGGGTGAAGGCGGAGATGTCCGCGAAGCAGACGATGAGCGTGGTGGCACCGCTGCCGGAAGTTCGCGGAACCTGGCAGGATCAGGCCGCGCTCGACCAGTACCTCGGCGGGGCCGACCGCGTCGGGACCGACGGAAACACGCCCGACGTGCCGAGCAACGAGGTGGCGCGTCGCATCGACCATACGCTGCTCAAGGCCGATGCTACGCGTGCCGACCACGTGAAGCTCTGTGAAGAAGCAGCGAAGTATCGGTTTGCGAGCGTTTGCATCAACACGACGTGGGTGGTGCTGTGCAAGCAGCTCCTCAAGGGCACGGGCGTCATGACCATCTGCGTGGTGGGCTTCCCGCTCGGAGCGGCGACGAGCCGGGCCAAGGCTGCGGAAACGCGCGAGGCCATCGCCAACGGCGCCGACGAGATCGACATGGTGATCAACCTCGGCTTGCTCAAAAGCGGCGATCACAATGCCGTATTCGACGATATCAAGCAGGTCGTGGACGCCGCGAGTGGGCGCCCGGTCAAGGTGATCCTGGAGACGCACCTGCTCAACCGGGAGCAGAAGATCGCTTCGTGCGCGCTGTCGAAGGCGGCGGGCGCGGCGTTCGTGAAGACGGCGACGGGCTTCTCGGGCGGCGGTGCGACAGTGGAGGACATCCGCCTGATGCGGCAGGTTGTCGGCCCGGACATGGGCGTGAAGGCCTCCGGTGGGGTGCGCAGCGCTGCAGACGCGCAGGCGATGCTCGGCGCTGGCGCCACGCGGCTCGGCGCGAGCGCGTCGGTGGCGATTGTGACCGGCGGAACGGGGAAAGGCGCGTACTGATGCGCACCGTGGTGCTCGTCGTCGCGGACAGCGTAGGGGTGGGCGCGATGCCCGACGCAGCGAACTATGGAGACTCGGGCAGCGACACGCTCGGACACATCGCCGAGACGCAACGGTTGCACCTGCCGAACCTCGCGGCGATGGGGTTGGCGTCGATCCGGCCGATCTTCGGCGTGCCGCCCGCCGCCACGATCCACGGCGGCTTCGGCAAGATGGCGACGGCCGGGGCGGGGAAAGACACGATCGCGGGGCACTGGGAGATCGCCGGCTGCACCGTGAACACGCCGTTCACGACCTACTATGAGGGCTTTCCGGCGGAGTTGATGGCGGCCTACGAAGTCGCCACCGGGGAGGGCTGGCTCGGCAACGTGGCGGCGAGCGGCACTGAGATCATCCAGCGGCTTGGCGACGAACATGCGCGAACGCGCAAGCCGATCGTCTACACGAGCGCGGACAGCGTGTTCCAGGTCGCAGCGCACGAGGATGTGATCCCGCTGAGCCGGCTGTACGAGATCTGCGAAGCGAGCTTTGAGGTGGTGAAACGTTGGGGCGTGGCACGGGTGATCGCGCGGCCGTTCGTCGGAACCTCCGGCGCGTACGTTCGCACCGAGAACCGAAAGGACATCGCGCTGCAGCCGCCGCGGGACACGATCATGGATCGGTTGGCTGCGGCCGGGGTGCCCACCGTCAGCATCGGCAAGATCAAAAGTATCTACGGAGATCGGGGTTTTTCGCGCGCGGTGAAGGCGGGTAACAACGCGACGATCACCCAGGCGATCATCGATGAGATCGTTGCTTCGAAGGGCGGCTTGATCTTCGCGAACCTCGTGGACTTCGACATGTTGTATGGTCACCGCCGCGATCCGGCGGGGTACGCGGCGGCGCTCAACGCGCTCGACGCGCGCGTGCCCGAGATGTTGTCTGGCCTGCGCGCGGACGACCTGTTCCTGCTGTGCGCCGATCACGGCAATGATCCGACCTTTCCCGGGAGCGACCACACCCGGGAGTACGTGCCGGTGTTGGCGTGGCGGCCCGGGATCGGCCGCGTGGACCTGGGTACGCGCGTGAGCCTCGCGGACATCGGCGCGACGGCGGCGGAGTGGCTGGGGATCGCGCCGGTAGAAGGCGAGAGCTTCGCGGCGGTGCTTCGCTAGGCCAGCGGCGCAAGCGGCGGCGCCTCGCGGGCGGTCGGGATAGCCCGCCAGCCTGCCCCGGTGTGCGATGGCTGACCCGAGCTCTCTCTCCGAACGTGCCCGCTACGCCTTCGACAATTCCATGGCCGGCGGCACCCCTGCGCTGATCGGGTGGCTCTCTGTCGCGACCTTTGGCTTCCTCGCCATCGCAACGGTGCTGCTCTCCGGGCTCGGCATTCACCCCGACGCGGCGGCCGACATGGGGGTGGTGGACACCTTCTGGTTCGGCCTGATGCACATGCTCGACGCCGGCACCGTGGTCGGCGACGAGGGCTCGTGGGTCATGAAGCTCGCGATGCTCGGCGTTACCCTTGGTGGATTGTTCATCCTCTCCACGCTGATCGGCGTCATCACGAGCGGGGTGGAGGGCAAGGTCGAAGCGCTGCGGAAGGGGCGCTCCCGCGTGATTGAGCGGGATCACACCCTCATCCTCGGGTGGTCGCCCCAGGTGTTCACCATCCTCTCCGAGCTCGTGGTGGCCAACGAAAGCAAGCGGCGCGCGTGCGTCGTCGTGCTCGCGCCGACCGACAAGGTGGAGATGGAGGACGCGATCCGCGAGCGGTTGCCGAACCTCAAGTCGACCGTGGTCGTGTGCCGGTCGGGGAGCCCGACCGACCTCGCCGATCTCGCGATGGTGAGCGTGAACACCAGCAAGTCGGTGATCGTTCTCTCCCCGGAAGGGGAGGACCCCGACGCGAGCGTGATCAAGTCGATCCTCGCGATTACGAATGGCCCGGGACGTCGGAAGGCGCCCTACCACATCGTCGCGGTGATCACGGAACCCTCCAACATGGAGGCGGCGAAGCTCGTGGGGCGCGATGAGGCGGAGATCGTCCTGTCGGGGGATCTGATCAGCCGGATCACGGTGCAGACGTGTCGGCAGTCGGGGCTGTCGGTCGTCCACATCGAGCTGCTCGACTTCGGGGGGGACGAGATCTACTTCAAGGAGGAGCCCTCGCTGGTGGGCAAGGCCTTCGGTGACGTGCTCTTTGCCTATGAAGAAAGCACGATCATTGGGATCCGCCGGGCCACCGGCCAGGTGTTGCTCAACCCGCCGATGGACGAGAAGCTCCAGGCGGGCGATCGCGTGATCGCGGTTTCGCAGGACGACGACAGCATTGCCCTCTCGGGGAGCACCCCCAGCATCGACCAGAGCGCCATCGTCGAGGGGGCCGTTGAGCCGGCGAAGCCGGAGTCGACGCTGGTTTTGGGTTGGAACTGGCGCGCGCCGCTCGTGCTCAACGGACTCGATACCTATGTGGCGCCGGGCTCCACGCTACTGTTGGTGACGGAGCTCGACGAAGAAGCCACTGGCGTGCGCGAGGCGTGCGGCGAGATGAAGCACCAGGCCCTAAGCTACCGAAAGGGCGACACCACCTCTCGCAAGTTGCTGGAGAGCCTCGATATCGCGAGCTTCGACCACATCATCGTGCTCTGCTCCGACACCATCGACCCGCAACGCGCCGACTCACGGGTGCTCGTCACGCTGCTCCACTTGCGCGACATGGGCGAGAAGATGCAGCGCGACCTCAGCATCGTGACGGAGATGCTGGACTCACGAAATCGTGAGCTGGCCGAGGTTACCAACGCCGATGACTTCATCGTGAGCGAGAAGCTGGTGAGTTTGTTGTTGACACAGATCTCGGAGAACAAGGAGCTGGCGCCGCTGTTCGAGGACTTGTTTGACCCCGATGGCAGCGAGATCTATCTCAAGCCGGTTACCAACTACATCAAGCCGGGGATGGAGGTGGACTTCTACACCGTCACCGAATCCGCGCGCCGGCGCGGCGAGATCGCGATCGGCTACAAAGTAGCGTCCTTGGCTCGCGACGGGAGCGCCTCGTACGGCGTGGTCGTGAACCCAAACAAGGCAGGGCGGATCAAATTCTCGGCCGACGACAAGCTGGTGGTCGTGGCCGAGAGCTGATTCAGTACGAAAACAACATCGTCCCCAGGCACATCTCGTCGCCCGTGCCTTCGCCCCAATTCACATCCTCCTCGCCCGGGTTGTCCCAGGTGCAGGTGACCGTGACCGTGTCCCCGTCGAAGATGGTTTTGGGTTCCTCGAACACGTAGGTGCGCTGCCAGTTGAAGTCCCAATCCTGGATATCAAGCAAGCAGTCGTCGCTGCCGTCGCTGTGCTCGAGGGTGAGGTTCCCGGTGCGGCCGAGCTTATGCATGTGCAGGTTGGCGGTGTGGATCGTCACGTCGATCCCGAAGTTCAGCGTGTACGAGAACGAGTGTTCCTTGCCCTCGGCGCCGGCCGGGATGTTCATGCCAGACCCGTCCAGCCAGGCGGGATCAGCCCACGGCTGGATGTACGCCGGGGCTTCGACATCGTCGTCGTAACGGATGTCCATGGTGGTCTGGTCGGGCACGATATCGCCCTGCGCCAGATTGTAGTGCATCTGCAACACCACCTTCGAGCCGGGCTTCATCCGGATCCCTGCGCCGTTCGGGAAGTCGCCATTCGTGGCACCCGGGGCCCACGCGCCCAGCCACGACGCATCTTCCTGGTTCCCCACGCCGGGGCCGCCGAAGCAGCCCCAACCTGGGGTTTCGTCCTCCGCGTCCTTCGCTTCATACTCGGCCACCTGATCGGGCTCGGCGATGTAGGCCACGAGGTGGTGCACGATGCTCGGCGCGCCGGGGTGGACGAGGTAGCCGGTGACGTGGGTGGTGTGGTCGACCGGCCAATCCACGAGGAAGCAGCGGTAGTCGTCGGGGGTGGCGGTGGGCGTGTAGGGCAGGGGGAGCGTGAGGGTCTCGTCGACGCGCGAGAGGGAGGCTACCGGCGGCGGGGCGTGGATGCTTGCGCCTGAATCGCCCTCGGCGGCGCCTTCCTCTGCCCAGGCCGCCAATCGGGCGATCTCCTCGTCCGTAAGCGAGATGTCGTCGCGGTAGTCGGTGCAGCCGGGCTCGGCTTTCCAGGGGGGCATCCGGCGCGACTGCACCGAGGCGGCCATCGCGGCGGCCATCGGCGCTGCCGAGGCGTAACTGTCGAGGGCGAACCCGCCGACTCCGCCTTCCACATGGCAGCCGGTACAGCTCTGCTCGACGATGGGCTCCACGTCTCCGTACCACACAACATCCGCGGTGGAGGCAGGGTTTCCGCTGTCGCCGTCGGGGGTAGGCGTGTCGCAGGCGACGAGCGCGAGGAGGGCGAGCATGGGAACTCCGGGGGTCGGGCGCGGCGTAGCCGGTTCCTTGATACATCGTCCACCCCTCGGAGCGCCCATGCCCTCTCGTCGTTCGTTTCTCAGTGCCTCAGCCGCCGGGCTCGGTGTCCTCACGATGCCCGCCTGGCTTGCGGGGTGCGCGCACAAGGGGGCGCCGGCCGTCGAGGTGAGCACCACGCCCATCGCGCCGCCCCCGCTCAACCCGTTCTACACCTGGTTCGGGGTCGATGACGGCGTGTTGAGCGCGCTGCTCGGGGAGCTTGGGAAGAACGGGGCCACCCTCGCGGACGTGTACTTCCAGCACGCGCGAAACAACGCGATCACGCTCGAAGATGGCATCGTTTCGTCGGCCAGCGCGAGCATCGACCAGGGCGTTGGGCTTCGCACGGTCATCGGCGACCAGCAGGGGTTCGCGTTCACCGAGGAGCTCACGATGGAGGCGATGCTGGGCGCCGCGCGAACCGCAGCGAGCATCGCCAAAGGCTCCGCGGTGGCGCCGCCGCTCTCGTTCTCGCTCCACGAGGCGAACAGCCCGCTCTACACGCTGGCGGTTCCCTGGGGTCAGATCGGCGTCGACCAGAAGCTGCCGATCCTCTCCCAGGTGGAGGGGTACGCGAAGGCGATGGACCCGGCGATCACCAAGGTGAGCGTGAATTGGACGGACAACGAGGAGCGGGTGCTCGTTGCGACGCTCGACGGGCGCGTGCACCTTGATGTGCGGCCGATGACGCGCTTGTGGGTCACCGTTACGGCGACGAAGGGCGGACAAACATTGTCCAACTCGGCGAACCTCGCCGGCCGCCGGGGGATTGGCTGGTACGATGAGCCGACGCTGCGCCAGCTGGCCAAGGATGCGGTGGATCGTACGATGGTGTTGTTTGACGCCCGGCGCCCGCCGGCCGGAGAGATGCCCGTTGTCCTGGCGGCCGGCGCGAGCGGCATCCTGCTGCACGAGGCGATCGGGCACGGCCTGGAAGCCGACTTCAACCGGACGAAGACCAGCATCTACACCGATATGGTGGGCAAGCCGATCGCGGCCGACTTCGTCACCATCGTGGACAGCGGCGTGGAGCCGCAGGAACGGGGCGCCATCGCCTTTGACGATGAGGGGAACCCTACGGAGCGTACGGTTCTGGTCGAGAAGGGGGTTCTGAAGGGCTATTTGCACGATCAGATCAGCGCGAACGCTTACAAGGTGAAGCCAAGCGGGAGCGGTCGTCGTCAGTCGTTCCGCTTCCAGCCCCTGCCGCGGATGCGCTGTACGTTCATGGAGGATGGCCCCCACTCCAAGGAGGAGATCATCGCGAGCGTGAAGAACGGCATCGTGGCGGAGACGTTCACCAACGGCGTTGTGCAGATCGGCGCGGGAGACTTCACATTCTACATCAAGAACGGCTGGCTCATCGAAAACGGCAAGGTGACGAGCCCGATCAAGGACGTGAACATCATCGGCAACGGCCCCGAGGCGCTCAAAAAGGTGACGATGGCGGCGAACGACAGCAAGCTGGACAGCGGCGGGTGGACCTGTGGCAAAGACGGGCAGGGCGTGCCGGTGAGCCAGGGGCTGCCTACGGTGCTGGTGTCCTCGATGACGGTTGGAGGCGTAAATGGCTGATTCCGAATTGACGCTGCTGGCGGGCGATGTGGTGGAGCGGGCCAAGCGCGCGGGCGCGGCCGGCGTATTCGCGACCGTGAGCCGTCGGAAGAACGTGGAACTCCAACGCCGGGATGGGGCCACGGAGCGGCTCGTGGAGTCCACGTCGCGCTCGGTGTCGGTGCAGCTCTATGTGGACGGGCGGTTCAGTTCGCAGTCCACGACAGACTTGCGTCCCGACCGCCTGGACGGATTCCTCGCCGATGCGGTGGCGCTCACTCGCGCCCTGCAGGCCGATCCGGCCCGCCAGTTGACCGATCCCGCGCTCTACCCCAAGGCACTGCCGGCGCTCGATGTGCTCGATCCCGCGCTTGTGGCGGGGTTGACCTTCGAGCAGCAGAGCGCCTGGGTGGAGACGATGGAGGCGGAAGCTCGGAAAAGCGACCGCGTCATCTCGGTGACGAGCAACGTGAGCTTCGATCACGGCCGCAGCGCGTGCGCCACGAGCAACGGATTCGTCGGCGAGGGCGCGTCCACCAGCATCTGGCCCTCCGTCGAGGTGACGCTGCGGGACGAAGGCGACAAACGTGCGGCCGATGGCTTCGGCTTCGGTGCGCGATACGCCGCGGATCTCCCGGATCCTGCCGAGATCGGCCGCAAGGCGTTGGCGATGACGGTCGCGCGCCTGGGCTCCAAGAAGGCGCCCACGCAGCGGACAACGATGGTGGTCGATCCGCAGGCGGCTGCGTCGTTGATCTCCCGGCTGCTCGCGCCGGCGAACGCGCAGGCGTTTCAGCAGGGGCGCAGCTTCCTCCTCGGGAAGCAGGGCGCGGCCATCGCGTCGAAGAAGCTGTCGATCATGGACGATCCGCTCCTCCCGCGCGGCTTTGGCACCCGCCCGTTCGACGGGGAGGGGATCGCCAGCGTGGCCAGGCCGATCGTGGAGGGCGGCGTGTTGCGGAACATCTACGTGGACACCTACTACGGCCGGAAAGCGGGCCTCCCGGTCACGAGCGGCAGCCCGAGCAACCGCGTCGTCGCCCTCGGGGACAAGGACCGGGATCGCTGGATCAAGGACGTGAAGAAGGGGATCCTGGTCACGTCGTGGATGGGCGGCAACGCCGACAACAACTCGGGCGACTTCAGCTTTGGCATCCGCGGGCACATCATCGAGAAGGGCAAGATCGGGGCCCCGATCGGCGAGATGAACGTGACGGGGAACCTCGTGGCGCTCTTTGGCACGCTGGTTGGTGTGGGCAACGATCCCTGGCGGGCGAGTTCGATTGTCGCGCCGACGCTCGTGTTTGACGGGGTTCAGTTCGCGGGGGCTTGAGGAGGCCTCGGCCATCCCCCGGATTGTGCAGCCGGCCCCAGCAGGGTAGCAGCGCGCCACCAGAGGTTCGCATGCTCTTCCTCCTCGCGCTCGCTTGCTCAACGCCCGCACCCGTCGCCACGGAAGTCGCCGCTGCCCCTGAAAAAGTGGAGCCCCACGAGGCCCACGAGGGCCACGAAGCCGCGCTGAAGGTCGCCCTCGGGAAGGCGCCCGACGAGGCGCTGGCGGTGTCGATCGACGACGTGATCGCGAAGGCCGCGGAGTTCGAGGGCAAGGTCGTGGTCGTGAAGGCGCAAGTGGCCGCGGTCTGCCAGAAGAAGGGCTGCTGGCACCGCCTGGGCACGGCCAACCCTGACGTCACCGTGATGGTGAAGGACAAGGAGTACGAGGTGTTCTTGCCGCTCGACGCGACCGGCAAGAGCGCGATCGTCTCCGGCATCTTCCACACCGAAACCCTTGGCGTGGACGAAGCGAAACACTACGCCGAGGACGCCGGGAAAGATCCCGCCACGGTCACCGGCCCCGTGACCCAGTTCGCGATCGACGTGGATGGCGTGAAGCTGATGTAGAGAGGTCCTGTCGGCCGGTCAGACCGCATCCCCGTGCGGTTCCGCGGGCACGCCCGGCGCATCTTCCTCGACCTCGATCGCGGCCACGTCGCGAAGCACGCGCATGCGCTGGGCCGGGCTGAGCGGGGAGACGCCGACGGCGGCATCGGTGAACGCCACGAGCATCGCGGCCACGACCTGGCTCGACACCAGCACCGCGATACCGAAAAACGCTGAACCGACCAGCAGGAGCTCGCCCGGGTAGGCGGCATCCGGCACGTCCCAGTTCTGGATGCCCATCACGCCACCGACGAGCCAAACGGCAACGGTGGTGAGCATTCCGATGGTGCGTAGCCGGCCCGCGAGGACGTACGCCGGGCGGTACCGCTGCTCCAGGAAGGTAGTGTCGTCGGCACCCAGCTCCGGGGCCTCGTGCATCGTCGCGACCACGATCCCGAAAATCACGACGCCCAACGTCGCGATGGCGGACTCGGTGTAGAGCATCGTAGCCGGGCCCCACTTGTCGGCCGTCGTGCCGAGGAGCAATCCCAACCACCAGATCGGGAAGTTCGACAACGAGGCGTAGATGCTGTACTTGGTCGCGGCCGAACCCGATCCGATCGCGTTGAGCACCAGCGCCGTGAACGCCGCGTAGGCGAAGCCCACGACCAGCGAATACAGGAGGTTCCAGCCGATGTACAGGTAAACGGCAGGGATGAACGCCATCTCCAGCGGGCTTCCCGGCGTAGTGAGGCCAAACAACAGGCCGACAACGGCCAACAACAGGCCGATCACCGCGTACGCCGTGCGGGGGTGGAAGCGCTTGCACAACCAGCCGCCCACGAAGCAACCCGCGGCGGTGAGAATGCCTGCGAACAGGCCTTGGACCAGCGCAACCTCCGTGGCGCCCGCCCCCCAGACCTCGGCGACCGCCGCCTGGGTGAGCACCCCTTGCCCTGCGCCCGTGCCGAGCGGCAGAAAGCAGAGGATGGCAGCCAGGAAGCCGCCGCGGGCCCGGCCGAGCTTGAACAGGTCGCCGATCACGCCCTGCACGGCGCTTACGACACCGCCGATGGCGCGGTGGGGCACGATGTCGGGCACCCAAACGAGCGCTCCGCAACACGCCATGAACAGGCCGCCCATGATGGCGCCGGCCATCCAGGGCTCGGGGAGGACCTGGAGCAGGTAGAGTCCCAAGGCACCGCCCAAGCCGGTGCCACCCAGGTTTCCAGCCTGGAACCAGGCGCTCACCCGGCCCTCCTCCCCGCGGGGCGTCGCCTGCGCGAGGATGGCCTCGATCGACATGCCCACGATCGAGTTGATCAGGCTCGCGATGGCGATGATCGCCAGCAACAGCCACAGGGTGTCCGGTCCGAGCGGTACCACGGCCATGCCGAACACGCCCAGCGCCGAGCACGCCGTCGCGAACACGTACCAGCGCTTGGGCGTGAGCGTGACGTCGATCGCCGGCGCCCAGGTCCACTTCAGCCACTGCGAGATCATCTGAGCGCCGCCGAGCAGCGCGCCTTCGGTGATGCTCAGACCGCTGCGGGTGGCCAGAAAGGTAAGCGCCACGGTGATGAAGCCGCCCAACGCGCCGAAGGGCAGGTACAACACGGTGTACACGGAAGGGTGCGGGGCGCGGATCGGGCGGGACGCGGAGGCGGTCGTAGACACAGGACTCCCGGGGGGCGGCCCGTTCTACCACGCTGGGCGGTGCCTCAGGCCTCGTTCCGAGTCCAACGTCGCCAGGACGGCACCGCGGCGCCGCCGATCAGCTCAGCGCCTCGGCCACGAGCGCCTGTGCCACCGCGGCATCCGCCTTGCCGCCGCTCAGCTTGAGTACCTTGCCGACGAAGAAGCCGAGCAGGGTGGCCTGGCCGGCGCGATAGCGCGCGACTTCGCCGGGGTTCGCCTCGATCACCGCGCTCACCCAGGCCCGGACCTGGGCCGGATCTGACACCTTGGCGAGCCCCTCGCGGGCCACGATCGCGTCGGGATGGCCGCCCTCGGCGAGCAGCACCGCGAGCACGCGGCGGGCCTGCGCGGCCCCGAGCGTGCCGGCCTCGGTCAGGGCAACGAGCCGGCCGAGCGCGGCGCCATCGAGCGAAGGCGGCGCGCGGTTCGCGCTGCGGAGCTCGCCAACCACCACGTTGGCAACGAACGAAGCGACCGCGGCCGGCGTGGCGTTCGCGGCGGCTACCTCGAAGAGGGTGGTGACCTCGGGGTCGGCCGCGAGGGGGCGCGCCGCGGCGTCCGGGAGCGCCCAGCGGGCGACGAGCGCGTCGCGACGGGCGGCAACCTCGGGGCTCAGCGCCTTCGCGGCGCCGGGCTTTTCGGTGATCGCGACGGTCGGGGTCGGCGCGATCGCCGCGTCGGCACCTGCGCCGGCGGGCGCGTCGGCCGTCCACCCCTCGCGCAGCGTGACCGTGCGGTTGAACGCGGTCTTTCCCATGGCAGCATCCACGGGGTCGCGGAAGAAGTAGCCGGTGCGTTCGAACTGCCAGTGAGTGGCGGCGCCGGGTGCCACGATCGCGGGCTCAACGAGCGCGGTCAGCGTCTCCAGGGATTTCGGGTTCAGCTCGCTCAAGAAGTCATCCGCCGTGGGTTTTTCGACGTTCACCAGCCGGTCGTAGAGGCGCACCTCGACCGGAACGGCGGTCGTCGCGTCCACCCAGTGGACGACACCCTTGACCTTGCGACCCACCGGCGCGCGGCCGCCGAGCGTGTCCAGGTCCGCCGTGCAGCGAAGCTCGGTGACGACACCTTCGCTGTTCTTGATCACGTCATCGCAGCGGATCACGCAGCCGTGCCTCAGCCGCACCTCACCGCTTGGCGCGAGGCGGTGCCAGCCCTTCGGGGGGGCCTCGGCGAAGTCGCTCGCGTCGATGAAACACGAGCCGCTCAACGTCAGGCTCCGTGTCCCTGGCAGGGCCAGCTCCGCCGGGAACAGCGGTGCGTCAATCGTGTCCACCCGCCCGGCCGGCCAGTTGGTCAGCGTGACCTTCAGCGGGCGCAGCACCGCCAATCCCCGCGGCGCCCTGCTGTTCAGATCGTCGCGCAGGATGTTCTCGAAGAACTCTACCTCCACCACGCTGTTCGCTTTCGCGACGCCCACGCGCTCCGCAAGCGTGCGGAGTGATTCGGGCGTCACGCCGCGGCGCCGCAGCCCGGCCAGCGTGGGCATCCGCGGGTCGTCCCAGCCCGCCACGTGTCCATCGTTCACGAGCTTCAGGAAGCGCCGCTTCGACATCACCGTCCAGGTGAGGTTCAAGCGGGCGAACTCGTACTGGTGCGGGGGCTCCCGGAGATCACATTCGGCGAGGATCCAGTCGTACAGCTCGCGGTTGTTCTCGAATTCCAGGGTGCAAATCGAGTGGGTGATGCCCTCGATCGCATCGCTCAGACAATGCGCGAAATCGTAGAAGGGGTAGATCTTCCAGGTGTTTCCGGTGCGGTAGTGGTGCGCGAACCGAATGCGGTAGAGCAGCGGATCGCGCATCTTGAAGTTGGGGTTCGCCATGTCGATCTTCGCGCGGAGCACGCGGCTGCCCTCGGCGAACTCGCCGTTCTTCATGCCTTCGAGGAGGCGTAGGTTCTCCTCGACGGAGCGGTCGCGGAAGGGCGAGGGTCGGCCCGGCTCGGTGGTGCTCCCGCGCGTTTCCCGGATCTGCTCGTCGGAGAGATCACACACGTACGCCTTGCCCTTCTTGACGAGGTGCACCGCATACTCGTAGATCTTTCCGAAGTAATCCGAGGCGAAGAACACCTTGTCCTTCGGGTCGAAGCCCAGCCAGTTCACGTACTCCAGGATCGCGTTCACGTACTCGACGCTCTCCGTGGACGGGTTGGTGTCGTCGTACCGGAGGTGGCACACGCCCCCGAACTCGGCGGCGAGGCCAAAGTTGAGGCAGATCGACTTCGCGTGCCCGATGTGCAGGTAGCCGTTCGGCTCGGGAGGAAAACGGGTAACGACGCGCCCGCCGTAGGCCCCGCGCGCCTGATCGGCCGCGACGATGGCGCGGAGGAAGTGCGGGGGAGGGGAGCTCTCGGGGGGCGTAGCCATGGCGTCTCGCAGCGGGCGGGGAGCTAACCTATGGTTCCCGGCGGCGGGGTTGGCAAGGGGGGCCCGCGGCAGGCTGACCACTGATCGCTTCTCACTTTCTGCAGCGTAAAGCTACGTGAAGTCGGGGCGACGCCGGAGGACCGGCAGCGTGGCGCGTTCGAATTGACTGGCCTAATGTGCCGTCCGCCGTGCCCGCATCG
>BJHF01000057.1 GCA_014191855.1 Deltaproteobacteria bacterium | reverse complement strand
CTGGCAAACGGACGTGGAGATCGCGCGCGACGTCGCGGACGCCGACCTGGCGGTCGAGCTCGCCCGTGCACGGCTCGCCCGCCTAGATGGGCGATGAACCTTAGTTATCCTTGCCTGTTGCCTGCCATGACGGCCTGCGCGTCGTGAGCGTGGGCACCCCCGCTACAGGACTCACCGCCGCCGAGGCCGCGGAACGCCTCGAAAAGACGGGCCCAAACGAGCTGCGCCGCGAGGCGGTTACGTCGCTGTGCCGCATCCTTGGCCGTCAATTCGCGAGTCCCGTGATCGCGCTCCTGGCGGTGTCCAGCGTGATCGCGCTCGTGCTTGGCGAAGTAGCCGACGGCGTGGCGATCCTCACGATCATCGCGCTCAACGGGCTCATCGGGTTCTTCCAGGAATACCGCGCCGAGCGGGCCGTGCTCGCGCTGCGGGCGATGACCGCGCCACGGGCCCGCGTCCGCCGAGATGGGCACGCCGTCGTCGTCCCCGCCGCCACCGTCGTGCCCGGGGATCTCCTGCTGCTCGAGCCCGGCGACCTCGTGGCGGCGGACGCGCAGATTGTCGAGGCGAACGTCTTGGCCGTAAACGAGGCGGCCCTCACCGGCGAGAGCGTGGCGGTCGACAAGGACCCGACCCCCCTCGACGACCAGGTGGCCCTGGCCGATCGCCGGGATCGGGTATTCGCGGGCACGGCGGTGGTGGCCGGCACGGGCGTTGCGGAAGTGTTCGCTACCGGCATGGAGTCGCAGCTTGGCCACATCGCCACGCTGCTGGAGAGCGCCCACGACGAGGCCACCCCGCTTCAGGTGCAGCTCGCCGGCGTGTCGCGAACGCTCATCCGGCTGTGCCTCGGCGTCGTCGCGTTGGTCGCGGTGATCGGCTTCTTTCGCGGCGTGCCTTGGCTTGAGGTGTTGTTGTCGTCCGTATCGCTCGCCGTGGCCGCGGTGCCCGAAGGGCTCCCCGCGGTCGTCACGATTGCCCTTGCCGTCGGCGTCGAGCGCATGGCCCGCCAGAACGTGCTCGTGCGGCGCCTTGCTGCCGTAGAAACACTTGGATCGGCGACCGTGATCTGCACCGACAAGACCGGAACGCTCACGACCGGCGAGATGCACGTTCGGGAAACGTGGGGCGCGGATACCCAGGCGCTCACCTACGCAGCAGCCGCCTGCAACGACGCCGACCTCACGACGCGCACCGGCAGCCCCACGGAGCTGAGGAACCTGGCGTTCACGACCCTGGTCTTCGTTGAGCTGTTCCGGGCGTTTGCCGCCCGGAGCCCCACCCGAACGCTGTGGCAGGTCGGCGCCTTCTCCAACCCCCGCCTGCTCATCGTGGTGGGGGCGTCCGTCGCGTTGCAGATCGGGATGCACCATCTGCCGCTGACGCAACGGCTCTTCGGCCTCACCCCGCTCGGCTTCCACGACTGCCTGCTGCCCCTGGGCCTGGGGCTCGTGCCGGTGACCGTGCTGGAGGGGGTGAAGTTGATGCGGAGGCGGCGCTAAACCCGAAAATACCGCGCTTGCGGGTGATGAATCACGATTGCCGCCGTAGACTGCTCGGGGTGGAGCTGCTCGTCGGCATCCATCGTTACGCCGATCCGCTCCGCGCCCAGCATCCGCAGGAGGTGCTGCTGGTCGCCCATGTCGGGACAGGCGGGGTACCCATACGCGTAGCGGCATCCGCGGTACTTCTTGTGGAACAACGCCGGGAGCTCGCGAGCGTCGTCGCCGGCGATCCCCAGCTCCGCGCGCATCTGCTTGTGCACGTACTCGGCGAGCGCTTCCGTGGCTTCAACGGCCAGTCCGTGCAGGTAGAGGTACTCGGTGTAGCGGTTGGCCTCGAACCACTCGCGACACACGTCGGTAGCGCGGGCGCCAACGGTGACCAACTGGAGGCCCACCACGTCGGTGTCTTCGCGCACGTAGTCGGCGAGGCACAGGCCCAGGCTGCCGTCTGCGCGGCGCTGGCGCGGGAAGGCAAGACGAACGCCGTGATCGTCGAACACCACCACGTCTCCTTCGCGGTGCACGCGGAAGAATCCGTAGACGGCCTTCGGCTCGAGGATGCCTTCGCGAGAGGCGCGGTCGGCGAGGTCCACGAGGATGGGTTTCACGACCGACCGGAGCTGATCGGCGTGCTCCTCGGTGGAGAGGTTCTTCCGCAGGAAGCCCCACTGGAACTTGAACAAGACGTCCTCGTTGATCCACGGGAGCAGCGCCTTGAGCGGCACCTCGGCGAGGCGGGCGCCCAACGTTGGCATCGGGGGCGCGGCGACGGGGAGGATCGGCTCCGCTTCCCGCGGGTCGTACGGCAAGGGGCGCTCGGCGCGTGCGGGGGTGATGGGGTGCTCCGTCGCGCTCACCTCAGCAGGGGTGAGGGTGTCGTCCCACTCGCGGAACTTGTCCATGAAGTGCAGGCCGGCGAAGGCATCTTTCGCGTAGGTGACCTTCCGACCGTACGCGAGGGAGCACTCGTTCTCGACGTAGGCGCGGGTGAGGGCGGCGCCGCCGAGCACAACCGGCGTCGTCCAGCCCTGGCGCGCCATCTCCTCGAGGTTCTCCCGCATGATCACGGTGCTCTTCACGAGGAGCCCGCTCATGCCGATCACGTCGGCCTTCGCTTCCGCGGCCGCCTTGAGGATCTGGTCGATCGGCTGCTTGATCCCGATGTTCACGACCTTGTAGCCGTTGTTGCTCAGGATGATGTCCACGAGGTTCTTGCCGATGTCGTGCACGTCGCCGCGCACCGTCGCGAGCACCATCGTCCCCTTCGCCGGCCCCTCGACCTTCGGCATGTGCGGCTGGAGCCAGGCCACCGCCGCCTTCATCGTCTCCGCGGACTGCAGCACGAACGGGAGCTGCATCTGGCCTGAGCCGAAAAGTTCGCCGACAACGCGCATTCCGTCGAGGAGCAGCTCGTTGATGATCGTGAGGGCCGGGTACGTCTCCAAGGCCGTGGCGAGGTCGGCCTCCAGCCCGTTGCGGTCGCCCTCGACGATGCGATCCTTGAGCTGCTGCTCCACGGTGGCGGCGCGTTTCTTCTCGGTCTTCTCCACCTTCCGATCGGCGAAGATCGCCAACAAGCGTTGGAGCGGATCGTACCCCTCGCGGCGGCGATCGAAGATGAGGTCCTCGCACACCTCGCGCACTTCCGGCTCGAGCCGGTAAAGCGGGGTGATCTTCTCGGCGTGCACGATCGCGGCCGTCATTCCGGCTTCGCGGGCGTGGTGCAGGAACACCGAGTTCAGCGCGTGCCGCGCCGCCGGGTTGAGGCCGAAGCTGATGTTGCTGAGGCCGAGCACGATGCCGCAGCGCGGAAAATGCTCGGAGATGAGCCGGATTCCGTCGAGCGTCCAGGCGCCGAGCTTCCGGTCGTCGTCCATGCCGGTCGCGATGGTGAACGTGAGCGGGTCAAACAAGATGTCGTCGGGGGCCATCCCGTGTCGGCCCACCGCCAGGTCGTAGAGCCGCTGGGCGACTTCCAGCTTCCGCTGCGGCGTCTTGGCCATCCCCGTCTCGTCGATCGTGAGCGCGATCACCGCGGCGCCGTGGCGGCGGCAGAGCACACACACCTTGTCGAGGCGGTCTTCGCCGTCTTCGAGGTTGATGCTGTTCACGATGGGCTTGCCGCCGATGCGCTTGAGCGCGGCTTCAAGCACGGGAAGCTCCGTGGAGTCGATAACCAGCGGGGCCTGCACGGCGCCGACGAGCCGCTTCACGAGCTCATCCATGTCGCGCACTTCGTTGCGACCGACGAACGCGGTGCACACGTCGATGGCGTGGCTCCCGCCTTTCACCTGGTCTTTGCCCATGCCCACCATGCCGTCCCAGTCGTCGCCGTCGAGGAGCCGCTTGAACTGGCGTGAGCCGTTGGCGTTGGTGCGCTCGCCGATGGCAAACACATCCGCCTGCTGCCGCAACGCCACCGGCGAGTACAACGACGACGCGCTCGGTACGAAGTCCGGCACCCGATGCTTAGGTTTGAGGCCGAGAACCCGCTTGGCCACCGCGCGGATGTGATCCGGCGTGGTGCCGCAGCAGCCGCCAACGGCGTTCACGCCATCTTGCTGGATGAACCGCACATGCCAGTCGGCCAGCTCCTCGGGGCGCAGCGGGTAGCAGGTCTTCCCGTCGACGAGCTGCGGCAGCCCAGCGTTCGGCAACACGCTGATTTTACGCCGGGAATGCCGCCCGAGGTAGCTGATGTGCGAAGCCATCTCCTGCGGCCCCGTCGCGCAGTTCAGCCCGATGATGTCGATCGGATACTGCTCCAGCACGGTCACCGCCGCGGCGATGTCGCTGCCCAGGAGCATCGTGCCCGTCGTCTCCATCGTGACCTGCGCCATCACCGGGATGGAGCGCCCCATCGCGGCCAATTCTTCGTAGATCGCCGCCACCGCGCACTTGGTCTGGAGCAGGTCCTGGCAGGTCTCGACGAGCAGAACGTCGGCGCCGCCCTCCACGAGCCCGCGCACCTGACGGCGGTAGCCGGCGAACATCTCGTCCCAGTGGATGTGGCCGAGGGTGGGGAGCCGAGTGCCGGGGCCGATAGAGCCCGCCACGAACCTCGGACGTGCGTCGGTGGAGAACGCATCCGCCGCCTCGCGGGCGATGCGTGCGGAGTCACGATTGATGCGCTCGGCGTCGTCTTGCAGCCCGAACTCCGCGAGCACCCAGGGCGCGCCGCCGAAGCTGTTGGTCTCCACGATGTCGGCGCCGGCTTCGAAGTACCGGCGATGGATCGTCCCCACGACGTCGGGCCGCGTCAGGTTGAGGATCTCGGAGCAGTTCTCCAAGCCGTTGTAGTCAGACAACGGCAGGTCGAACCCCATCAACTGCGTGCCCATGCCGCCGTCGAAGATCAGGACCCGGTCGGTGAGGGCGTCGAGGAAGGTGCTCATGCCACCGGCATATCGCGATATGGCGATGGAGTGCAAGGAATCAGACGGTGCGCACCATCACAGGTCACCCGCAGCGACGACGCTGACCCGCCCCGTGAGCGGACCGGAGGTTGGAGCCAGGCAAATCACGGCCCCGTGCCCCACCCTCCCCGCCCGTTCCAATGCAGCGAAGTGGCGAGCGTCGTACGGCGTGGGCGTGCCGGTGAGCTTGATCTCCACGGGCGAGAGTTGGTGCCCCTCGTCGAACACCAGGTCGATCTCTCGGCCGTCGTGATCACGGTAGAAGTAGAGGTTAGGTCGCTTCAGGTTGTTCCACCAGCTTTTCACGATCTCACCGACAACCCAGGTCTCGAACATCGCGCCCGCAGCCGCGCCGGAGGCCAGCGTTTGTGGGGTGGGCCAACCGCCCAGCCAGGAAGCCACGCCGGTATCGAGAAAGTAGAGCTTCGGGGTCTTTACAATTCGATTGGTTACATTCGTGGAGAACGGAGGAACGAGCAGCACAACACCGCTCGCCTCCAGCACCGACATCCACGTACGGGCGGTCGTGGGGCTCACGCCGACGTCTCGCGCCAGGTCGGCAAAATTGAGCAACTGGGCCGTGCGCGCCGCCGCAGCCCGCAGGAAGCGGTCGAACTGGGTGAGCGATCCCACGTTCACCAGCTCGCGAACGTCCCGTTCAAGGTAGGTTTCGACGTAGCCAGCGAGCACGAGGTCGCGATCCGGGAGCTCCCCGGTCACCAGCGCCGGGAGCGCCCCGCGCCAGATTCGCTCAAAAACGGCGGGGAGCGTGAGCGCCGCCCCGGTAGCGCGCCGCTCTGCAAGCACGCCCGGGTCGGGGCGGAATGGCGGGAGAGCCGGACTTCGCTCATCCTCTTCACGCGCAGAGAGGCCAAGAAGCTGGGCCGTGGCGATACGCCCTGCCAACGACTCCGACACGCCTCGCATCAGGTGGAACGGCTGGGAGCCCGTGAGCCAGAACGCGCCAGGTTGTCGGTCGGTATCGACCCGCTGTTTCAGAGCCGACAGGAGCTCGGGCGCGTACTGAATCTCATCGACCAGGAGCGGCGGTGGGAACCGTTGGAGGAACAGCTCGGGATCCTCCTTCGCGAGCGCCCGCAGGCGGCGGTCGTCGAGCGTGGCATAGGCGCGCCCGTCCTCCGAGAGTCGCCTCAGCAAGGTCGTTTTTCCCGTTTGGCGTGGTCCGCTCAGGAGGAGCACGGGGAACGAAGCCGAGGCGCGCAACCACGGCCCCGCGATCGCGCGCTCCTTGAACCTTCGCTGCGGACTTTCCGCCACGATCGGGCGATCCTCCGTTGAACTTTCGATTACCCGATACGTACGGATTCGGCAAGAAGAAAGCGAAGGGTTGGCCCAGGCGAAATTCTGCCGCGATGCCCCGCGGCGCCCGCCCGCGCAAAGGCGAGCGGGAACCGGGCATCGCCCCTACGTTTCTCGCCGTTCAGTGCCCGCCGAGCGCCTTCTTCAGCGGCTTGTTGAACGCCCACATTGCCGCACCGGTGGCCACGCCGATGATCGTGAGCAGCCCGAAGAACGCTGTCGGAGAGGCCGCGTAGTACCAGTCAAACCCACCGGCCGCCTTCGAGTAGAAGAACGGCATCGAATCGTAGAAGGTGCCGATCCAGCCCGAGAGGAAGTTCCCGAGGAAGCTCGACGCCAACCACATGCCCATCATCATGCTGACGATGCGCGCTGGGGACACCTTGGTGACCAGGGACAGGCCGATCGGCGAGAGGTACAGCTCACCGATGGTGAGGATCAACGTGCAGGTGAACGGCCAGAACAAGCTGCCCTTGCCGCCGCCGATCATGTAGGCGCCGACCATCATCACCACGAAGGAGAGGCCGAGCACCGTGCTGCCGATCGCCATCTTGCCGACCGACGTGGGCTCGGAGCCTGACTTCGCCTGCCAGCGCCAGAAGATGTCCAGCACCGGCGCGAACGCGAAGATCATGAACGGGTTGAAGCTCTGGAACCAGTTCGGTGGGATGGCAAAGCCGAAGATGACCGGCCAGTTCGTCTGGGTGTCCGCCCAGGTTTGCATCGTGTTGCCCTGCTGCTCGTACACCGCCCAGAACGCGATGTTCAGCACGCAGAGGGCGCACAGGGCTCCGACCTTGATCCAATCGTCGCCGTTGAGCGGGCCGTGTGCCGCGTTCTCCTTCGCTTTCTCCGCCCGCGCCTGCTCAGGGGCGAGGTACTTCGTGCCGAAGAAGTACATCACGAGTCCAATGCAGAGACCGACACCGGCGGCGCCAAATCCGTAGTGCCAACCATAGGTTACCGCGAGCGTGCCGCACACGAGGTTGCAGATGAACGCGCCGAGATTGATGCCCATGTAGAAGATGGTGAAGGCGCCGTCGCGACGAGGATCGCCCTGCGCGTACAGCGCGCCCACCTGCGTCGAGATGTTCGGCTTGAAGAACCCGTTTCCGACGATGAGCAGGCCGAGCGCCACCAGGAACAGTTGCTCCGAGGCCATCACGAAGTGCCCCAACGCCATCACGACGCCGCCGATGTACACGGCCTTACGTTGCCCGAGCCAACGATCGGCGATGATCCCACCGAAGAACGGCGTCGCGTACACCAGCGCGGTGTACATCCCGTACATGCTCGAAGAGAAGTCGCCGACGGAGGTCATCGCCACCATCCAGTCTGGCAGCGCGTCGATCAAGCTCCAGCCGACGATGTTGAACGGGTTGCTCGGCACCTCCGTCGGCACCGGCGGGCTGTCGGTCGGGTAGAAGGCCTTCGCAGCCGTGGAGCACAGATAGTACACCATGTATGCCTTCAACAGGCCGCGCATGCCGTAGTAGGAGAAGCGCTCCCACATCTCCGTGAAGAAGAGCACGAAGAGCCCGAGCGGGTGCCCGAAGAACTGGGGCTGCTTGTCCGGGTGGATATGCCCGGCGCCGCCGGGGCCCTCCCAGGGATTCGGCACGGCTTCGTCTGCAGACATGGCTACGCTCCAGTCAGGTCGGGCGCGAGGGTAGCACGATCCCGATTCGGGCGTTCGCTTCCGTAGCCCCCTCCACCAAGCGCGGCGTCCTCCCCAGAGGTGTTGATCCCGTTTGACCGGGAAGGTGCTACCCTTCACGCCTCGGAGTGCGCCTACGCATGATCGACCGTATTGCCCGGCTCGTCGAAAAAACGCAGGGTCGCCCCGTCCGCTTCGGCATCGTGTCGATGTACGACGTGGAGAACAACGCGGTGCGCATCCTCGCCGCCACGCTGCGGAAGGGCGGCCACCACGTGGCCGAGATCTACTTCAAGGACTGGATCAGCAACCATCTCGACCCGGCCACGGACGAGGAATTGCAGAGCTTGATCAAGGTGATCGCCGACGAACACCTCGACGTCGTGTGCGTGAGCATCCGCGCCAGCGCCTACTACAACGCGGCGCGCATCCTCACGGATCACATTCACGACGTGCTCGATACGCCGGTGCTCTGGGGCGGCATGCACCCGACGCTCGTGCCGACCGAGTGCATCCAAACCGCCGACATGGTGCTCCAGGGCGAAGGTGAAGGCGCGCTTTTGGAGCTGTGCGACCGGCTTCGCGACGGCAAAGACGTGCTGGACACCCCGAACATGCTGTTCCAAACGAAGGACGGCATCCGGAAGAACGCCCTTCGTCCCTTGATCGAGAACCTGGATACGCTCGCCTATCGCGACTACGTTACGCACGATCACAAGTACTTCATCTGGGGCAAGAAGGTGGACAAAGGGGATCCCATGCACGGGGACCCGGTCTTCCAGATGATGGGCAGCCGCGGCTGCATCTACAAGTGCAGCTATTGCTACAACAGCACCTACAAGAAGGACATCTACCCGGGCCAGAAGTGGTTCCGCGTGCGCTCGCCCGCCAGCATGATCGACGAGATCAAGGAAGCGAGGAAGCACTGGGACTTCAAGCGGATCCGCTTCGACGACGAGGTGTTCAACTTCCAGTACGATTGGTTGGTGGACTTTTGCGAGCGTTATCCCAAGGAGATCGGCCTGCCGTTCGAGGTGTTCATCGAGCCGAAGCTCGTGAACGAAGAGCGGATGACGATGCTCGCGGCCGCGGGCCTCAAGAACGTCTACATGGGCGTTCAAAGCTCCGAACGCGTGACCGGCCACCTGTACGACCGGCGCGTGAAGAACAGCACGATCAACGACATCGCCGACCTCTTCAAGAAGCTCGGGATCAAGGGCCACTTCCAGCTCATCTTCGACGACCCGGTGAGCACGGTGGAGGACAAGCAGGCGCTCTTCGAGATGATCGCCGAGTTCCCGCACCCCTTCGATCTCTACCTGTTCTCCATGACGGTGTTCCCCGGCAGCGAGCTGAACCACAAGCTCATGGAGTCAGGGATCATCACCGAGTACGACATTGAAGGGCTCGGCACCAAGACCTTCTACCAGCACCGGATCAACCTGGAGTATCCGCGCGCTGTCGAGGACACCTTCTGGATCGCGATGACCCAGATGCTCAGCAAGTCCTTCGTGCCGCGCAGCCTCCTGAAGCCGTTGACCAAGGTGGAGTTCTTGAAGAAGCACCCCTGGCCGGTGATCCAGTTGGCGCACGCGACGAACTACGTGAAGATGGGGACCACGGCGGTGAACATGGCGGCGAACGGCGAGATGACGAAAACCCTGATGCGGCGCTGGATGTCGTTCGATCGGGTGATCACGACCTGAGCCGGAGTCAGCGCCCGAGCCGCCGCGTGAGCTGATCCTCGTACAACGATGCCGGCTCCAGCGTGGCCGCCTCGTCGAGCCCCTCCGTCCAGTCCTCGGGCTCGGTGCCCTCGCTGGAGTTGTTCCAGTCCACCTCCGCAACGTCGACGTGCACGTCCATCCCGTCGGTTCCGATGACGTAGCCGTTCCCGTACTGGAACGAGCGCAAATAGCCACCGCCGGAGGTGTTCCACCACACCGACTCCGTGGCGCTGTGGCCCGCTCCTGAGCTCTCCCCCTGGCGGTTCACGCCCTGCCAGCCGTCGGTAGCCACGCTCTGATCCACGAGGTTCGCGGTCGCGAGGCTGTGGTGGTACTCGGAGTAGGAGGGCCAGCCGATGGGGTCCCAATCCGCGTAAAGCGACCGTCCGTCCTCGCTCATCGTGCGGAGCCACACGCAGCCGCTGGTGCCAAAGTCCCAGTTCTGGATGAAGTTGTGGCGACCGGCCCGCGCCGTCGTGTCGCGAGTGAGAACCTCGTTGCTTCGGGAGATCTCGAAGAGGTAGCCGTTTCCGCCATCGCCGCGGTGCTGCGCCAGCTCCAGCGTTGAGTCCGCGATGGTGACACGGCGCGAGTCCAACACCTCGATCCCGCTCGACATCAGATGGAAGCCATCGCCCAGCGGGGACGCCCAGCTCACCACGTTCGTTACCCAGCAGTCCTTCACGTTCGAGAAGATCACGGCATGAACCTGCGTCGTCGTCCAGGTGGTGTCCCAGTCGTTCGCGTTGGCGATGGCGAGATCCT
Source organism: Deltaproteobacteria bacterium (assembly GCA_014191855.1). GTDB lineage: Bacteria > Myxococcota_A > UBA796 > UBA796 > SXON01 > SXON01. Next base: position 32,117 of record BJHF01000057.1, on the reverse strand, counting down.
GGAGGCCACACTCGGTCAGCGCGCCGGTGACGACGCGAACGCTGGCGCTGTCGCGAGTGGCGAGCGCGGAGCGCAGGGGCACGTCGACCGTGATGGACGCGGCGCCCACGGCGGTGACCGTGCGGCGGAAAAAGGCACGCCAATCCCCGTTGAAGCTGTACCACACGTCGGTCATGCCGTGGTCGGCAACGAATTCGTCGGTGATGACGGCGCCGATCTGCACCTCGTCGCCGACGACGATGCCGGTGGTGTCTGCGAGGGGGACTTCGAAGGTTCGCGCCGGGGTATCGGCCGAGAGGAGGCGATCGGCGCCCGACGACGCCGTGCCCGCGAACGTGAGGTGGGCGGCGTAGTCCACGCCGGAGGTCTTGGTGAAGTAGACGAAGGTGGACGTCGATCCCGCGCCGCGAAGCACCACTCCAGACGTGGCGACGCGCAGCGTGCCGTCGAGGCGGAACGTCCCGGCCGGGAGCTCCACGACGGCGGGGGCGGAGGCGGAGGCGGCGTCGATGGCGGCCTGGATCGCCGAGGTTGAGTCAGACGTTCCGGTCGCGTCGGCGCCGAAGTCGGTGACGACGAAGCTCGGGCCGGGCGGTGAGGGCAGCGCCGCCTCGCCAGCGTGGTACCCGGCGTAGGAGAAGTCGTGAAGGAAACGGCCTTCGCTGTTGATGAGCGCCGGTGTCCAGTCCGCGGGGTACAGGGCGCTTCGCCAGGTTGTGGGCGGGGGCTCACCCGTGTCGATCGGCGAGGTGTCCAGGGGCCCGCTGTCCACCGCATCGATGGGGGCCGTGTCGCCGGAGTCCGGAGGGGCGCTGTCGGGCGCGGAGTCACGGCCGGTGTCGATCGTTTCGACCGCATCGCGCGGGGCGGGTTCAACCGCGCAGGCCGCGAGCGACGCCAGGAGGAGCTCAAGGGGGGTCATCCCCGTCATCCTACCGGATCGCCCTCATCCGCGGCACCGGCGTGTCCGATCCGCGGGGGGAAGCCATGTCAAGCGCCACGCCAGCCCCCAGAAACCTCGCGCCGAAGCTCGCGGGGATCGTCGGCGGCACCGGCGCCCTCGGCGTGGCGGCGCTGGCCTGGTGGGCGTTCAGCGGCGCCACGGCGAGCGTCGTCAACGCGCACGTGGCGCGGGCTGAGGGCGCAGGCGCCGAGCTTGGGGCGACCCTGAACGCCCACCTGCTCGATACGCTCCCGAGCCTGTTCCCCGAGCGCGGTGCGGTGTCGAACTGGGAGGCCCACGGCAGTGGACTCTCCGCCTTGCACCAGCAGATCGAAGCCGCGGCCACGCGCCACGGCTTCGCGAAGGTGCGCACGCTCCATCTACAGGAGCCGGCCGCCGAGCAGGTGACCCAGGCTCCCGAAACGCGGCATTCGCAGGCGCTCTCCGTCCTGGTGAGCAGCGCCGAGGCGCCGGCCTGGGGCGCCGCAGTCGACTATCGACCCGAGATGCGGGGGGCCTGGTTGGAAGGTCGCAGCGCAAGTCGGCTCGCGACGTCGAAGCGCACGGGCACGAGCTTGACGACGTGGGTGCCCATTCAGGCCCCCACCGGACGGACGGTGGCGGTGCTGGAACTGAGCGAAAACATCGACGGCGACTTGTCTCTCGCCCGCCAACGCGCGGGCTGGGGGGTGGCCGCCGCCGTGTTGCTCGTGGCCGGTGCGGCGTGGGCGGTAGGCCGGGCGAGCCGCGACGTGGCGATCCCCAACGTTCCGGAGGCGCGCCCCCTCCCGCTGCGCACCCCGGAACCTCGCGCCATCAAGCCGGCGAAGCATAGCTTGAACGCCGAGCTTGCCGCCGCGATGACCCAGCTCGAGCTGGGCGACCTCGAAACCCCGATCGAGACCGCCGACCCCGCGATGACCGCCCGCTTCGAAGCGCTGCGCGAGCGCCTGGCCAAGGCCGCCACCGCCGAAGCGCGCATGCGGTCGCTCGAAGCGCTGAGCGATCCTCGCATTACCAAGCGGCGCGACGCGATCGCCGCGCTTGGCGACGCTCCGATGCTTGTGCTCGACGCCGGCGGCGGGCGGCGAGCCGAGGCCTGGCTGGTTGACGTACACTACGGCGGGCTGGTGCTGCGCGTAGCCCCCTACTCCGTCGTCGATCTCGCGCCGGGAATGCCCGTTGATATCGCGTGGACCGAAGGCGACGCCACGCCCTTTGCGCTCGCGCTAAACCGGCGTCGCGACACCGAGGAGGGCGTCGAGTACACGTTCTCGCCACCCGCGGGGGGCCAGATCCCGGGGATGTCCGCCGCCCTGCGCGAGATCGCCTACTCGCGCCAAACGCCCCGCGTCAGCGCCGAGTTCCTCGACGTGAGCGCCGCCCTGCTCGCCGGGAGCGACGGCGTGCTCGCAACGCAGGTGGTGGACATCAGCGCCGACGGGCTCGGCATCCAGGTGGCTGTGCCGCCCTCGGAGCTCGCCGTCACGGGCACCCGCGTCACGCTGGTTCTGCAACTCGCGGCCGACCAGGCGGAGCTGGAGTTCGCGGTGATCCTCCGCTCCGTGCGGCCGAGCGACCTCGGCTGCTGGGTGGGGCTGGAGTTTGATCCCCTGATGACGCGCGACTACGACACCTCGAAGTCCGCCGTGCAGGCGTGGGTGGACGAGAGGCTCCGCGCGGTTGCAGAGAGCGCGGAAGGCGCCGCGGCGATGGGCGAGGAGAGCGCCGCCTGAGCGCCGCTACGGCTCCGCCGGCGCCTCGGTGGGCACCGCCGGCCCCGCGATGGCCGTAAGGACCTCTGCCGGATTCGCCGCCTGCATCGCCACGCACCACGCGAGGGGCACGACGAACGCGAGCGCCTGGCCGATCCAGCGGAGCGCCGAGGGGCTGATGTTTCCCTCCAGGATCTCCTGTTCAGTCAGATCCGCGGGGGGGCGCAGCAGCGCCATCGCGGCCGGCACCGCCCCGAGCACGACGGCGGCCCAGGACAGCGTTCCGAGCTGCCCCATCTCGGCCACGAACATCGCGACCAAGGTCGCCTTCTGGTCGGGGGCGGTCACGGCCAACGCCTGGAAGCCATGCGCCCAGCCGTTCGAGAGCGTGAGCAGCTCCACCGCCGCGACGAGCGACACAAACCCGATGCCCGCCACCACGCTGCCCTCGCGGCTGTTGTCCTGCGGGTGCGCCCCGGCGAGGGCTGCGGTGAGCGGCAACGCTGCGGCCCCGTAGATCACAAAACGCCCGATCGCCAACGGCAAAACACCATTGTAGGCGATCGAGACGAGCGGCAGGATCGCGACGCCCATCGCGACGATGAACACGAACGCAGGCGCACCGAACGCACGCCGCCCGCGCACGCCAGCCACCGTGCCACCGAGGATCAGCAACATCGCCGCGGGCACGGCGATCACGCCGAGGGTGCCATTGGCGATCATTCCGTCGATCCCCTGGGCCAGCGACATCGCAACCATGGACGGATCGACACTCCCCGCGTTCGCCGTGCGTCCCAGCCAGGTTGCGCCCGCGGCCACGGTAACGGCGTGCAGGAGCAGGGGCGCGGTGGCCACCACAGGCGGCACCTTCCAGCGCAGGCCGAGCAGGACCACGCACACGAGCGCCCAGAGCAGCCCGCCGACAGCGAAGATCACCTGCGCCCAGCCGAACGGCCCCGCTTCGAGGAAGACTTCCATGCTCGTTCCGATCTCTGGCGGGGCGCTATCGCAAAAGTGGCGATTGTCCACCCACCTTGACGCCGCACTCGGGCAGAGGCACCCTACCCACAGTGCGCACTGGCCTCCCGATCCTGCTCGCTGCGTGTTTGGGCGCCGCGCTCAATTGGCCCCGGCTCCCCGACGCCGCGGCCCTCGACGCGCCCACCGAGCGCTTCTCCGCAGCCCGCGCGCTCAAGCACGTCGCGACATGGGCGAACGCCCCACGCCCCACCGGGAGCCAACGCCACGCCGAAGTCGTCAACGCCATCGAAACGGAGCTGGTTCGCCTCGGCTTCGAGGTCGATCGCCAACAAACCGGCCGCCTCACCAACCTTGCCGCCTCGGCCCCTGGCGATGGTCCCGGGGGCGTGTGGCTCGTTGCCCACAGCGATTCCGTCGCCGAGGGGCCTGGCGCGGCGGACGACGGGCTGGGGCTCGGCGTGATCGTGGAAACGCTCCGCGCGCTCTCCGCCGACGGGCCACGTCACGGCGTGCACGCGCTCATCACCGACGGCGAAGAAGCCGGGCTGCTTGGGGCGGCCGCGTTTGTGGCGACCGCTCCCCCAGCCGCGCGGGTGGCGATCAACATCGAGGCGCGGGGCACCGAGGGGCCGGCCTACATGTTCCAAACCGCCGGGGACTCCCCGCAAATGCTGCAAGCGTGGGGGCGCTCGGGCTGCGATGCGCAAGCGACCTCGCTGGCGCGCACGGTGTACGACCAGCTCCCGAACGACACCGACTTCACGGTGCTCCGGGCCGCGGGGTGGTGGGGCTACGACTTCGCGCTGCTCGGCGGGGCGTGGCGCTACCATACCCCCGAGGACACCCCGGCGAACCTCGATCCACGGAGCGTGCAGCAGGTGGGCGATTGTGTCCTGGGGCTCGCGACCGCCTGGGTTGGGCGCGTGGGTGAAGGGGGCGAGCTCTGCACGTGGCGGCCGCCGTGGTACGCGATTCCTCCAGCTTACGCCCAGGTTCTTGGCGGTACGAGGGTGGTGCCGGCGTGGGTGATATCCCTCTTCGGAGCCGCCGCCCTCTTCGTGCTCCCGCGTCCCGACCGGCGCGCGCTCCGGGGTGCTGCGGCTTTTTTCGGCGCAGGTCTGACCGTGGCCGTCGCTTCCGGGTTGCTGATGGCGGCCGCCGTGTTCCTCTGGCCGGGCTTCATGGTGCGGACGGCGGAGATCCCGGAGCCGAGGCCGCTGTACTTCGCCGCGTTCTTCCTTGGCCTCGGCGGCCTTTGGCTCGGGCGGCGCCGCAGCGCCGGCGGCTGGGGTATCGACGCTCCGGCGATACTCCTCGCGGCGTTGGCCGCCGTGTTCTCGCCGGTGGCGGCGTACATCCTCGTGCCGGGCGCGTGGACGGCGGCGCTGCGGCTTCGCGGCTGGGGTGCAGCCGCCGTTCTACCCGCGTTCGTCGCCGGCCTGTTGCTCGGCCCGCTCTACTCCGCGATCTACCCAGCGCTCACGACGCGCATGCTGCCCGTGCTCGCCATGCTCCCCTTCTTCACGCTGGGGTGGCTGTTCACGAAGCCAGCCGCTAAGCCGGCGGACACCCAGGAGTGAGCGTGGCTGAGCTTCAAATCGACGAGATCGTGGCGGGAACCGGCACCGAAGCCGTGAAGGGCAAGTTCGTGAGCGTGCACTACGTCGGCACCCTGGAATCCGGGAAGAAGTTCGACTCTTCGCGCGACCGCGACGAGCCCTTCGAGTTCAAGCTCGGCGCGGGGCAGGTGATCAAGGGCTGGGACATCGGCGTCACCGGCATGAAAATCGGCGGCAAGCGCAAACTCACGATCCCCGGCCACCTCGCCTACGGGGATCGTGGGTATCCGGGGTTGATCCCCCCGAATGCGACGCTGATCTTTGAGGTGGAGCTGGTTGGGGTGGGGTAGGTAGAAGCGGAAGATCGGAGGGGGGCGCTTCGGGCGATTCGCCAGGCCAAACCGCCCTCATCAAGATCGGCAAGGAGCGAATCGCGGCGCGCCCGGGGCGGGGTCGCCTGGTGCGGCGGCGCCTCTCGCGGCAGGCAGCGCGTCCTGCGGCGACGCGTCTCGCGGCCGGCAGCGCGTCCTGCAGCGGGCGGCATGCCCCGCCGCGGGCGGAATTTTCCGGGCGTGGGAGCACCTATCCCCCCAAAAATGGAACACCTTGCGCAGGTATCCCCTGCGAATTGCGACAACTCCGCGCTTTCACCCTGCCGAACGCGCCCGCCCCCAGGCAACTCTCGGCGTTTGTCCGTTTGACGCAAGCGGGCGAGGCGCGTCGCTGCGCCTATCGGTCCCCCCGCGTCGCATATTTCATAGGATACCTCGGACTTTGTCGCAAATCGTGGGGGATAGCTGCCGGGCCGGCAACGAGGGCCCCAATCCCTACCCAATCACCGCCTGCGCCACGATAAAACCATCGTGCGCCGCGGAGATAATGCCCCCGCCCCATCCGGCCCCTTCCCCGCTCGGAATGAGCCCCGGCAACGACGCGCTCTCGTGGTTCGGCCCGCGCAGGAAGCGCAGCGGCGAGGTGGTGCGCGTCTCCGGCGCGATGAGCACACCAGCCGCCGACGCGAAGCCAGGAATCTTCTGGTCAAAGGCCAACAGCGCCCCCTTCATCCCGTCGATCACCACGGGCGGGAGGAGCGCGCGCAGATCCAGCGGCGTGAGCCCGAACGGGTAAGAGCTGCGGGGGAGCTCCTTGCTCTCCCGGTCGGCGAGAAAGTCGTCTACCCGTTGCGCAGGCGCGGCGTAGCTCCCCGTTAGTTTCCAGGCCGCACGCTCGATGGCATCCTGAAAACGCTGCCCGGCTCGCGGGTCGGTCGCGCCGTAGTCGGCGGCCGAAACCTGCACGATGACGGCGCTGTTCGCCCAGACGGCGCGACGCGCGGCGAACGACATCCCGTTTACGACGTTCGTCTCAGGCTCGTGCTGGGCCGGCACGACCATCCCGCCAGGGCACATGCAGAACGAGTAGGCGCTCCGGCCGCCCGCGGGGTTGTACGCAAGACGGTAGCTTGCCGGCGGGAGATCGCCGCGCCCCTTGGGATACAATCCCGCGTCGATCAGCGCCTGGGGGTGCTCGACCCGCGCGCCAATCGCGATGGGTCGCACCTCGGCAACGGCGCCAGCCCGGAGCATGGCGTCGATCGTGTCCCGTGCCGAGTGCCCGGCCGCGACAATCACCGGTCCGCCGAGGATTTCCTCGCCATTCGCCAGCCGCACCCCGACGCAACGCCCCCCTTGCACGATCAGGTCGGTCATCTGGGCGCCGAAGCGCACCTCGCCGCCGCCGTCGATCAACTTCTTGCGAAGGACCGGCAGGATCGCCCGGATCTTGTCCGTGCCCAGGTGGGCCCAGGACTCTTCGAGCACGCTGCTGTCGGCGCCCGCGTCCACGAGGTGGCGGAAGATCCAACCCAGATCCCCGTCGCGACGCCGCGTATACACCTTCCCGTCGGAGAACGTGCCCGCGCCGCCCTCACCGAACAGCAGGTTCGACTCCGGGTTCAGCGGCTTCCCCCGCCAGAATCCGTTCACCGTACCGACGCGCGTCTCCACCGGCTCGCCGCGCTCCAACAAGAGCACCGGCGCACCCGCCTCCATCAGCCGCAACGCCGCGAACAGCCCGGCCGGCCCCGCACCGACGACGATCGGGCGGCTCGGCCAGCTCCGCCGCTTCGTGGGGATCAGGCCGGTCTTCCGAACCTCGTCACGCTCCGTCCAGAGGCGCACGCCCTTGAGGTTTCGCGCGAGCACCCCGGCCTCGCCTTCACCGAGCGAAACGCGGATATTTCCACGCCAAAGCGCCGTTTTCGAGCGAGCGTCCAGGCCTCGGTGAACCACCTCGGCGAGCACGATCCGCGCCTCGGGGAGCCCGAGCACCGCCGCGGCGAGCGCGGGCGGCTCACGACCATCGAGGACGACGTTCTGGAGGAGAAGCGGCACGGGGGCGGGCTAACCCGGGGCGGGGGGAGATTGGGGTGGGCGAGCCGCGCGGCGACACGGCGATGGAGGGCACCCCGAACGGGCGCGCAGCGACCGGCTGGGTCAAGCGCCGAGGGCGGCTCGAGGTGCGATAGAATCGGTCGTATGGCCTCGACGGTGCGCTGGCAGTGGATCGTCGCGGCCCTCAATGGGATCGTGGCTTTCGTGCTGATCGCTTCGCCTTGTGCCCGTAATGCCAGGCCCGATCGCGCTGATGTGCCGCTTCATCGGTCCGGGCCTTCGACTCTGAACTTCGAACCTGGCCGACCCGTGCTTTACGCTCTCCGGCTGCGCGGAACCCGCGACGCGCTCGAGACGCAGGGGGAGGAGCTTCCGCCGCAAGCGCCCACTCCCGGCGACATCGCGTGGAAGCTCGCCGAAGACGGTCGCGTGATCGACTCCGGCATCCTCCCGCTCCAAGACCTCTGTGGCCCCCAGGCCGGCGGCCGGAAGACGTTGGCTATGTTCTACGCCACGTTGGGTCGGCGGTACACGGCGACCGCGACGGGATCGCACCCCGTAGATTGTCCGGCGTTGACCGATGAGAAAATGTCAGTGGAGATGGACAGCAGCTTCGCGATGGGAGGCTCGATGGCGTTCGCGTGTGCGATGCCATCCGCGACGCTCCTGCTGATCGTCGGCCTGGTCTTCGCCCGCAAGGCCCGCCTCGCCGAGGCCCGATCGCTCCCCGGTGGCGACGTTTGAGCACCCGTTCGCCCACGACGCTCTCCTTGCGCCCGGGGTGCCGGCTCACCCCCTCGGCAACGGGAGCGAAACCGGTCCTGCGGCTCCCGTTGCCCCCGGGGTGAGGCCTCACCCCCCAACCAACGAGAGAAAGCCCGCTAAAAAGCTCTCCTTGCGGCCAGGGTGGCCGCTCACCCCCTCAGCAACGGGAGCGCACGCCGCCCGCCCACCCGATAATCCCCCCCCATGAAACGCCTCCAGCTCGTCGAGCTCGAAGACCTCCCCTGGTTCCCCGCGATCCTCCGCGACGGAGGCACCGCGTTCCTCGCCTTTGGCGCAAAGGCCGCGGGCCACGGAAAGCTGTTCGCCCCCATCCTGGAGAAGGCCATCGCCGCCACCGGCGCCACGCGCATCGTCGACCTCTGCTCGGGCGGCGGCGGCCCCGCGCGCCTCGTCGCAGACGCGCTCGCCGAGGGCGGCCACCGCGTCAAGGTCCTGCTCACGGACCTCTACCCCAACCCCAAGGCGTACGCGTTCGCAGGTGAAGGGAGCGAGGGGCGGGTGAGCGGCCGCGCCGAACCGGTAGACGCCACCGCGGTACCGGCCGATCTCGCCGGCTTTCGCACGATCTTCAACGCCTTCCACCACTTCCCGCCCGACCTCGCGCGCCGCATCCTCGCGGACGCCGTCGCCAAGCGTCAGCCCATCGCCGTGTTCGAAGCCGTCAGCCGCGAACCGCTGATGCTCCTCGCGCTCCTCTTCTCGCCGCTCAGCGTCACCCTCACGATGCCGCTCTGGCGCCCCTTCCGCTGGCCTTGGGTCCTGTTCACCTGGATCTTCCCGCTGATGCAGCCGTTCGTGCTCTGGGACGGCGTCGTCTCCTGGCTGCGCATCTACAGCGTCGAGGAGCTGCGGGAGCTCGTCGCCACCATCGACGCGCCCGACTGGGAGTGGGAGATCGGCACCCTCAAGCACGACGGACCGCCCGTCCACGCGACCTACCTGATCGGCAAGCCGAAGGCCGCTACCGGGTAACGTGTAGCTTCAACACCGTTTTTCCAATGCCGACGGTGTCCCCCGACCGGAGCCGCGCCACGAGGATGCGGCGGCCGTTGTGGTACGTGCCGTTCGTGGAGCCGAGATCGCGCAGGAAGATCATGTCGCGACCGAACACCTCGATTACGCTGTGCCGACGGCTCACCTCGCCATCCGACAGCGGGACCTCCCCGTTCCGCCGCCCCACGTTGACGTTCCCGCGGGTGAAGCGGAACACCTTGCCGGTGTCCTGCCCTGCCACCACCTCCACCAGGGCGTTGAGCCCCGGGGGCAGCCGCAGCTCCTGACCGATCACATCCGCCGGGGTGCGCGTGCGCTCGCCGCTACCCGCCAGCTCCACCAACTCTTCATCCAGCAACCACGCGATGTCGGCCTGGTTCGCCGAGGTTTCCCCCTGGGCCTTCTCCTCGGCGACCACGGGCTCCTCCGGCGCGCCCACGAACAGCACCAGCCGCGTGCCACCGAGCTGGATCTCGCTGCCTGGGCGCAGCACCACCTCGCGCACCAGGCGCCCATCCACCATCGTGCCGTTGGTACTTCCCAAGTCGGTGAGCACCCAGTCCGTGCCCCGCGCCTCCACCTGGCAGTGTTTGCTGGAGATCAGCGGATCATCCAACAACAAGCCGCCATACTTCCGACCGATGCCCAACGGCTCGCGCGGCGGCAGCGGGACGTTCAACCCCTGCCGGGAACCTGCGACGATCTTCAGGAAGCTGCGGGACATGGCTGACCTACGCGGTTCGCGCCTTGGCGGCGCGCGCATGAGCGCCCTTCCAGTACAGGTGGAACCGGCCCGGCAGCTCGCGGCCAAGGAGGGTTTCGGCGTAGCAACCCGCCTCGGCGAGCGCCTCAAGGTCGATGCCGGTGTCGATGCCCATCGCCTCGAAGGTGAACACCATGTCTTCCGACGCTGCGTTGCCGCTTGCGCCGGGCGCGTAGGGACAACCGCCCATTCCACCCACCGAACCATCCACCTGACGCACACCCAGCTCGTAGGCCGCCAACGCGTTCGCCAACGCGGTACCGCGGGTGTCGTGCATGTGCACGGCGATGCTCTCCACGGGCAGACCCTCGGCCACCACCCGGGCGATCACCTCTCGCACCTGCCGCGGGTTGGCCATCCCCGTCGTGTCCCCCAACGAGATGCGCTGAGCGCCGGCCGCCATGAGGCGCTCGATGATCCGGAGCGTGTTCTCCACCGGCACATCCCCCTCGTATGGGCAGCCAAAAACGGTGGAAATATAGCTTCTAACTTCGATACCATCGTCCCGCGCTACCCCGATCACCTCTTCCACGCTCGCGAGGCTCTCTCGCACGGTGCGGTTCACGTTCTTGGTGTTGTGCGTTTCGCTCGCGCTGAGGAAGGTGGCCACGTGGCGGATACCGCTCTCCATCGCCCGCTCCAGCCCCACGCGGTTGGGCACCAGCGCCCAGTACCGCACGCCCTCCACGCGGGGCAACATCCGCACCAGCTCCGCGGCGTCCGAGAGCTGGGGAATCCAACGCGGCCGGACAAAACTCGTGACCTCGATGTCCTTCACGCCGGCCCCGACCAGCCGCCCGATCAGCTCGGCCTTCGCCTCTGTGGGCAGCACCGCCGCTTCGTTCTGCAGCCCGTCGCGCGGAGAGACCTCGTACAAGGAAACCGTGGACATGATGCTACCCTAACACGGATCGTACCCGATCCGGCTGAAGCATCCAACCCAACAATGCCGCGGCGGCCAACGACTCTGCCTGGCGTTGGCTCGGCGCTAACCACGCGCCATCGTCCACCAACGCCGCAGAGAGCTCCGCGCCGCGGGATTCGTGGGCACGGTGCATCACGGCGCAGCCGGGCTTGCACACCCGGATGTGGTGCCGGGCGAGGCTGTAGGGACGGAAACGATCCTGGTTCTCCTTCGGTAAGGGCTCGACGAGCACCGCCGTGGAGTCGCGCAGCGCCTCCATCAACTCCGTCGTATCGAGGACGGAGCCCCCGGCCGCCGCCGCGCGATCCCGCACCAGCGTGAGCCGCTCCGGGTCGGGCGCGTACCCAACCGGGTGCACGAAGCTGACGGAGCCGCCCAACGAAGCGAGGCCCGTAGCGAGGTCCAGCGCGCGTGGGGAGGCATCGCCCACGACGGTGAGCCGGTGCCCCCCCAGCGGACCACGCCGCTCCAACGCCAACAAGTCGGCGAGCGCGCCCACCGTGCAGCCCGAGGCCCCCTCCACGCCCAGGCAGGGCGACGGCGAAGCGGCGGCAAACGCATTCGCCGCGTCATGCTCCCAGCCGAGCAGCACCAGCGCCGGCGCCGCGCGCCCAATCGTGGCGGCAGCCAGGGGCCACTCGCCGAGGGCTCGCACCTCCTCGGGGGAGTAGGTGCTGGCTTCGAGGCCGATGCGCGCGGCGCCTACCTGCACGGCGGCGCGGCCGTAGGGTCGAGGCGAGGCCGAGAGCACCAGGAGCGGCGCCACGGCGTGCAGCGGCCGATGTCCGTCGTGGTAGATCAGCGTGGCGCGAGCGAGCAGATCCCGCAGCTCGGGGGGCGACACGGCGGCGAGTGAGAGCAGGGTGCGGGACACGAGGCGAAGAAGCTATCCGATCCCGGGGCGACCGCGAGGTTAGCCAGCGGCATGATCCGCCTGCGCGCGTTCCTCGCCGAATTCGAAGCCCGCGAGCTGCTGGGGGGGCTTTCGGCCTCCACCCTTATCGCCATCTGCTGCTTCATCGACTGGCGGCTGTTTCCCAAGCTCGGACGCCTGCTCGCCGCCGCGTACGACTCCGTGTACATGGTGCTGCCTCTCGCCTTCATGGCCGCAGTCGGAGGCGTTCGGCTCCGGCGCGTCGCGTGGGTCGTGCTCGTGATCGCGATCGTGTTGGTGGCGGGGCCGCTCGCCTACGCCAAGATGCACGATTTCCCCAAGACCTGGGCGACCGACGACCCGCACGCGTTCCTCAGCCCGCTGGGGATCGCCGCGACGCTCTCGCTTGGCACGTTCGTGCTCTCCGGCACCCGCCTGGACGACTGGGGCGCGGGGCCCGGAGACTGGCGTTGGTGGGGGCCCAAGCTGGGGATCGCGATCGGAATCATCGTGCCCGCCTCGTTTCTGGCGGTCGCGTTCGTGCCCGGATTGCGGGAGTTCTACCCGTCCGACAAGCTCGCGCGCGCCGATCTCGGCGAGCTGTTCTTCGCCCAAGGCCTCAAAGGCGCGTGCTTACTCGGCGAGGAGTTCTTCTGGCACGGATTCGCGCTGGTGGCGATCAGCCGTACGCACGGAAAACGCACGGCGGTCCTGCTCACCTCTTTCGGCTACTACCTGCTGCACAAGAGCAAGCCGGAGCTCGAGATGCTGAGCTCCTTCCCCGGCGCGCTCCTCCTCGGCGTCGCCTGCCTGCGCTGCCGCAGCTTCTGGCCGGCGTTCCTCGGGCACTGGCCGATGAACTTCTGCGTGGAGCTGGCGGCGTTTTTGATTTCGGGACCGCGGCCCTAGGACGGGTGGGGTCAGGACGGTGCCATTGCATTTCAACGCGATTGTGTTTGGCTGCGGGTGGGGTCAGGACGGTGCCATTGCATTTCAACGCGATTGTGTTTGGCTGCGGGTGGGGAAACGAGACCAGCACAACGCACCACCCGCCCGCTGCCGGCCTCAATCGCAATGGCACCGTCCTGACCCCCGCCTCACTGACCCCCGCCTCACGCGCTGCCGGCCTCAATCGCAATGGCACCGTCCTGACCCCCCTACTCCACGTTCAACTGCGTCATCATCCCGCCCTGTTCATGGCCGAGGAGGTGGCAGTGCAGCGCCCATTCGCCCGGGTTGTTCGCGGGTAAACGGAGCCGGACGACGGAGCGGATGCCGAGGTCGAGGGTGTCTTCCCAGCGCGCCCACTCCGGCGCCGCGTCGTCGATGGAGAGGACCTCAAAGCGGTGGCCGTGCAGGTGAAAGGGATGGTTGGTGGCGCTCAGGTTGCGCAGCTCGATGAACACCTCCGCGCCGAGCGCGACGTGCTGCACGGTCACGTCGGGCCAGGCCTCGCCGTTGATGAGCCAGTCGGTGTCGGGGGCGCCGCCGGCGAAGGTGTAGAGGAGCTCGGTGGTGCCGGGATCGAGGGAGGGCGCGGCGCCGGAGAACACGAAATCCAGCGGCGCGGCAGGAGCAGATTCTCCCCCCTCCACCGAGAACAACACCCGATCGTCGCCATATGACGCCCCCCCCGCCGCAGACCACAGCGCGGTCGTGACATCCACGGCGCCGGCCCCCGCGTCCACCTCCACCTCCGCGCGGTCGCCGGGCGCGAGGACGAGCCCTTCCACCAGCGAAGGCGCGGCCAACAACCCCTGCTCTCCGCCGATGAGCCGAGCGCCGGGCCAGGAGATCGCGAGGTAGCTCGTGTTGCTCGCGTTGAGCAGCCGCGCCCGGCTTCGCGACCCGGGCGCCAACGTCCACCCGGGCGACTCCACGCCGTTCACCGTCCAGCGCACCGTGCGCGGATCGGGTGGCGTGTGGTCGTCGGCCGCGCCTTCCCCCTCCTCCACCTCATCCAATGCGTCGAACACGAGCACCACGTCGTAATCGGCGACCGGCTCGGTGGGATCCGCGACGACGACCATGCCATAGAGGCCGAGATCGACCTGGTGAGCGACGTCCACATGGGGGTGGTACCAGAAGCTCCCGGGGTCGGTGGCGGTGAATGTGTAGCTGAACACGCCGCCGGCGGGCACCGGATCCTGCACCCAGCTCACGCCATCCATCGCGTTGGGCACCGCCAACCCGTGCCAGTGAACCGTGCTGGGGTCGTCGAGCGCGTTCTCGAAGTCCACGATCACCGTGTCGCCTACGTTCGCGCGGATCACGGGCCCTGGCGACACGCCGTTGTAGGCGTAGCGGAGCACGGATTCGCCGTCGATGGTGCGGAACGCCGAGCCTGCGGTGAGCGTGAGCTGCACGACCTCCGCCGCCGCGTCGAGATCCTCAGCGTCCGCCGGGAAGGTGAGCTCCGGTCGGGGCTCCGGGGTGACGGTGCTGTCTCCCGACCCGCCCGTTTCGCCAGAGGCGCCCGTGTCGGTGTCGGCGGGAACCGCTGGCCCGCTCGATTCGACGCAGCCAACCAGCAACAACGTCGCGATCATCGCGTGGCCTCGGCCATCACGCGGTCGTCCAGCGCCCAGCCATACCGCTGCGCTTGAGACCAGGGGTACGCCCGGTAGAGGAGCGCCGCGTGGACCTCGGGCTCGGCGCACGTCGCGACAAAACGATGCGTAGTCGTGAACGACTCTGTCGCCAGGATGCGATTGTCGCTCACGACGTCCACCGCGAGGTGGTGCGGGACCATGAGCTCCCCGTCGGCGCCGGCGAGCACCTTTGCGAAGCCGAAGCCAGGTAGTCCGGCGAGCGCGGTGGCATCGTCGGCCGGCACGAGGAACGCGGCGTCGGACGCGGATACGTACTCGGGGTGGTCGAGCGTAACGGTGCCCGCCGCGCCGACGGCGATGACCTCCGCCTCGCCCACGAATTCCAGTTTCGACATCCCCTTCTCGGCCGCGTCGAACGTCCCGTCGCCGAACGGGCCGGCGCCGTGGTAGTCGATCATCCCCGTGGTGACCGCGAAGCGCACGCGATCCCCCACCTTCGCTGAGGGGAAAACATCGAGCGCCTCGGGCGCGCTCCGCGTATCCGCCGCCCCGCCGAACGCGGGCACCACGTCGCCGCCAGACGCGGTCAGTGCAACGCCGTCGCAGCTCGCCTCGACGCGGAGCACGAGGTTCCGAAGCGGCTCGCCGGTGGGGATGGCGTGGCCGGGACCGACGTTGGTGACGGTGACGGACGCGACCGCCTCACCCCCGACCACCTCGGCCTCCACGTCAACGAAGGCGGCCAATTCGAGCATGCCGCTCGATGCGTCGCGGGGGCCGACCCAGGTGTGCGCGCGCACGGCGCCGGGCGGCCGCAGCCAGCCGGCGCCGACGCCCGGCAGGAGCGTCGGGAATTCGTTGCCGAGATCTGCGGAATTCCCAACCTCCGGCGCCGGCGGCATATGGCAGCTCTGGCACGGCGCCGCGGGGTTCATCGGGCCCGCTTCCCACTCCGACCACGTCGTCTGGATGGGAAGCCGACCCGTGGGCCAGCGCGAGAGGTCCACGCCTTCCCCACTGACCAGCACCGGCTGCTCAAGCTGGTGGCATCCCGCACAAAACTCTGCTTCGTGGAGCAATTCGCTAAACGACGCTCCCATGAGCGGGTTGAGCACGTCCAGGTAGGGGCCGAACATGAGGGGGTGGAACTCACCGAGCAGTCGCGACGGCGAGGCGTCGATGGGCCGGATCACGCGCAGCCGCCCCGCGACACCGGCTTCGGCCTCCAGGTCTACGGACGCGACCTTGTGACAGACGTCGCAGTGCACGCCGTAGTCGTAGGCGACGCCTGAGGCTTCGAGCAAGTCGTGTCCAGCCAGCGTTTCGCCGCCGATGCCCGGCGCGTGGCAGTCGGCGCAGGCGCCGTTGCCACCCGTGCCCTCCACGACCCCCGAACCGACGTGGCAGGCCTCGACCGCGGCGCCCGTCCCCGGCGTCACCGCAGCGCCCCACTCGCCGGCGCCCGCCGAGCACGCGGCCTCGTCCAGCGCGAGATCCACCCCCTGATACACCGCATGCACCGCCGGGTCCGACGCCGCGCTCCGGTGCGGGCTGTCTGCCCACCCGCGGTGGATCGTGAGGTGGCAATGGCCACACTCGCCGCTGTTCGTGTCCGCCGTCGCGTCCGCGCCCGGGCTGGCGAAGGTGTAGTCCGGATTGTCCGTTTCGTCGTAACGCAGAAGCGCGATGTCAACCGGCCCGGGCCCGTCTACCTCCACGCCGCCGTTCCACGCGCCCTCGGTGCCGGCAGCCAGCCAGACATCACCAGGCACCTGGGGATCCACGAGAATCGTCGCAACCCCGCGGTCGTCCGTGAGCACCATCGACTCCGTTCCCGCCTGCATCACGGCGACGCCCGCCTCGGCCACACCGTCGACCGTCAGGTGTACCTGCACCGTCCAGGGGCCCGGCTCCACGCCGCCGGAGTCGCCGGTTTCACCCGCTTCCGGGGCCGCCGTTTCACCCGGGTGGTCCACATACACGTTGCAGGCCACAAACCCCAGCATCAAGGCGGGCAAGCCAGGGATCACCTTACGGCGTGCAGCCCGCAGACGCGGTGCAGGTGAACGTGGCGCTCGCGCCGTACGTGGCATCCGACTTCGTGGCGAAGCCCGCAGCCGCGCCCGCCGCATCGTCGGGGCTGTTCCCCGTGAAGTCGCACGTCGTCGCGGCGAACGTTCCGAAGCTGTTCGACGTGAAGTACAGGCCGCCCCCCTCCGCGGTGGACGTGTTTGAGTACACGCCGCTGCTGGAGCACACCACCGCGCCCTTCTGGCCGAACACGCCCCCGCCGTTCCCGCTCGCGGCGTTGGCGTAGATGTCGGTGTTCGTGAACGTCACGTCGCCATAACCGTAGCTTGCGATGCCACCGCCGTAGGTCGCGGTGTTGTCCGTGACTTCACAGTCCACGAGCGTGGCGCTTCCGGGGCCGGTCGCCGTGCTTCGATACACCAGCATCCCGCCGCCGTAGGTGAAGCCGCCCGTTGCCGAGCCCCGACCGCCGGTGAGCGTGAGCCCCTCCAGGTACACGTCGCTGTCGCTGATCGACACGACCGCGCCGGAAACGTCGTTGCGGCTGAGGATCGTGTCCGTGGCACCATACGGGCCGATCACCTCCACGTCGTCGCCGCCAACGGCCGAGAGGGTGACGTACCAGGTGCCCGGGCACACGTAGTAGCTGCCCGTCGAGGCGGTCGGGATCGTGACCGGGATGGCTGCGGTCCCGGCGAACCAGGCCGACGTGACGTCAGACCACACGTCGGCCGTCGTCGCGTAAGAGACCGTTCCTTCCTCGTCCGTCGCGCTCCAGGAGGCCGCGCTGCAGTCGTTCTGCTGCTCGTCGCACAGCTCGTCGGCTCCCGGGTACACGCGGTCATCCCCGTCGTCGCAATCGTCGGTAACGGTGACCCTACCGCCGCCCGACGTGCAGGTTTCAGTGCTGTCGTCGCCGTAGCCGTCGCCATCCACGTCCGTGTAGTAGTGGGTGGTCCCCTCGTCGGTGCTGCCGTCGCAGTCATTGTCGCTGAGGTCGCACAACTCAGTGGCGCCCGGGTGAACCGCGCTCGCGGCGTCGTCGCAATCGGTGGACAGGCTGGCGGTGTACTCCCCGCTGGAGGAGCACCAGCACGCGCCGTCCGTCGTCCCGTACCCGTCGCCGTCGGCGTCCGCGTAGAACGTGTCGCAGTTGTCGCCGTTCTCTACGTTCGTTGTACCATCGCAATCGTCGTCGTCCGAGGTGTCACAATCCTCATTCGCGACGCCCGGGTTCACCGTCGACTTCGCGTCGTTGCAGTCGTCGTTCGCCGCGGACACTCCCGTCACCGAGTAGCCTCCGCTCGGCTCGCAATAGCACCCGTTGTCGCTGAGCTTGCCGTAACCATCGCTGTCATTGTCCAGGTAGTAGCTGAGACAGCCCGTGGAGTCCTCGTCGTTGTCGCTCCCCGAGCAGTCGTCGTCCGCGAGCGTGGAGCAGTCCTCGTCGCGACCGGGGAACACCACCGCGCTGCCGTCGTCACAGTCGTCGGCGCTCCCAAACGCGTAGTCGTCCGAATCGGCCCCGTCGCCGTCCTGGTCGAAGTCGCTCCCGCCCGAACAATCCGAGTCCACGCCGTCGTACCAGGTCTCCGAAGCCCCGGCGTACACGCTGCCGTCGTCGTCGTCGCAGTCCGTGCCGAAGAACCCGACTTCATCGGCCACATCGGCGGAGTCCTGCCCGTCGCCGTCCGCGTCGAAATCGCTGTCGCCCGCGCAGTCCGCGTCGATCTCGTCGTAGGGTTCATCCGTCGTACCGGGGTTGATCTCGTCCGCGTCCAGCAGCACGCCGTCGCGACCCGCCAACTGGAGAGCCGGGTCGTCGTTGCAGTCGTCGCCGCCGTAATCGGCGCTGTCGTAGCCGTCCCCGTCCTGATCGAAGTCGCTCCACCCGTCGCAATTCTGATCCAGACCGTCGTACCACGTCTCCAGACCCTCGTTGGGGTACACCTCGGCGTCCAGATCGTCACACTCGTCGTCGCGGTCGAACCCGTCTCCGTCCTGATCGTAGTCGCTGGTCCCGACGCAGTCGCCGTTCGTGCCATCGTACCAGGTCTCCACCTCGCTGGTGTTCACGTTCTCGGGCGCCAAACCGGCCGGATTCTCGAACGCGTCCGCCGCCGCGTCGAAGCAGTCGTCGCCCGAAGTGCCGTCCGCCCGAACGTGGTACTTCGAGTCGAAACCGTCCCCATCCTGGTCAAAGTCTGAGGTTCCCCCGCAGTCTTCGTCCACACCGTCGTACCAGGTCTCCTCGCCGCCGGGGTGCACTTCCTTGGCGAGCGGCTGGTAGAAGCCGCTCAGCGCGGTGTAGGCCGCGGGCTGGTCAGTCGGATCGTCCCAGCAGTCGTCGCCATCGAAGTCGGCGCTCGCGTGGCCGTCCGCGTCCTTGTCGTAGTCGTCGGCGCCGTCGCAATTCTGATCGACGCCATCGTACCAGGTTTCGTTGGATTCACCAGGGTGAATGTCCGCTGCCGCGATGCCAGAGCGCGAAGACTCCGGGTTGTCGAAGCAGTCGCCCTCGGCCGCCGTCCACCCGTCGCCGTCGAGATCCTCGGCGAGCCACGACGAACCACAACCAACGAGCAGCAAGGGGAGAAGCAGGCGCATCGCCCCTGCCTATTGCACGTTCTCGCTCGCGTCACGATCCGGGATGTGGATCGTGCTCAGGGGCAAACCACGTTCGCAGCGCCGGGGCTGCCGACGATCGTGAACGTCGAAGCCCAGTCGTTGGTCACGCCCGCATCCTCCGACGTGCACCAGATGTCGTCGAGGTACGGATTGGTCACGCTCGTGGAGTAGTCGTCGTTCGTGTCGGCCGGATCGGGAGTCACGGCGTTGATCGTGTCCAGATCGAGCTGGATCGAGGTCAGCTGGGCGTTGATCGCCGTGCTGGCATCCGCCGGCCAGTCGTCGTTCCCGTTCTCCTGCCACCAGTACACATCGTCGATCACGGTGCCGTCGAGCTCCAGCGATACGCCGCCCAGCCCATTTTCCAGGTCAGTGGACGTGGTGTACGCCGGGGAGTCATAGCTGGTGATCACGACGTCGCAGTCCGCCGCCGTCGTGAATGACGTGCTCGCCCCACACACCACGTAGTAGGTGTTATCGGCCACCGTCGCCGAGCTTGGGAAGGTGACGGTGACCCAGGAGTCGCAGTCCGTCTCGTCGTAGGGCAGCGCAACCCCCGTGTCGGCCTCAACACACAGGTCCATCGTCCAACTCGAGAGGGAAACCGTGTCCCCGCTGTTGTTGTAGATCTCGATCCAGTCGTAGGTGTAGGTCGTGTTCCCCCCGAAGAACTCGGTGATCAGCATGTCGCCGAAGGCCACGCCCGACTCGTCGATGAAGTCGTCGCAGTCGTTGTCGATGCCGTCGTTGGTGGCGAAGGTATCGGCCGCCCCCGGGTAGATCGCCGAGCTGGCGTCGTTGCAGTCGGTGCCCGAGCAGGCCGCATCTCCCGCGCAGCTCGTGGACCCGCCGCTCGCGCCGTTCGTGACGCAGCTCGCAGCCGCGGTGTTTGTCGTCCCGTAGTTGTCGCCGTCCACGTCCGCGCAGCGATCCTGGCAGTCGTAGTAGGTGTCGCCATCGGTGTCGATGTAGGTCCCCGCCGTGGTGCACGTGCTCATCGCGTCGTTCACGTCGGTACTGGTGCACGCCGCATCCGCCGCGCACGTCGTCGTGCCGCCGCTCGCGCCGTTGGTGACGCAACCCGCCGCCGTCGCGTTCGTGGTGCCGTAGTTGTCACCGTCCACGTCCGCGCATTGATCCTGGCAGTTGTAGTAGCCGTCGCCATCGGTGTCCGTCAGCGACGTCGTGCAGGTGCTCTTGGCGTCGTCTACGTCCGTGCTCGTGCACGCCGCATCCGCCGCGCACGTCGTCGTGCCGCCGCTCGCGCCGTTGGTCACGCAGCCGGACGCCGTGGAGTTGGTGGTCCCGTAATTGTCGCCGTCAACATCGGCACATAGATCCTGACAATTGTAGTAACCATCCCCGTCGGTGTCGGTCGTCGACGTGGTGCAGGTGCTCTTCGCGTCGTCCACGTCCGTGCTGGTGCACGCTGCATCCCCCGCACAGCTCGTGCTCCCGCCGCTCGCGCCGTTCGTCACACACGAGGCGGCCGCGGTGCTGGTAGTGCCGTAGTTGTCCCCGTCAACATCGGCGCATCGATCCTGGCAATCGTAGTAGCTGTCGCCGTCGGTGTCGATGTAGGTGCCCGACGTCGTGCACGTGCTCATCGCGTCGTTCACGTCCGTGCTGGTGCACGCCGCGTCCCCCGCGCAGCTCGTGGTGCCGCCGCTCGCGCCATTCGTCACACACGAGGCCGCCGCGGTGCTCGTCGTGCCGTAGTTGTCGCCGTCCGTATCGGCACAACGATCCTGGCAATCGTAGTAGCCGTCGCCATCGGTGTCGATGTACGTCGTGGAGGTCGTGCACGTGCTCATCGCGTCGTTCACATCCGTGCTGGTGCACGCCGCGTCCCCCGCGCAGCTCGTGGTGCCGCCGCTCGCCCCGTTGGTCACGCACGAGGCGGCCGCGGAGCTCGTCGTCCCGTAGTTGTCCCCGTCCACATCCGAGCATTGATCCTGGCAATTGTAGTAGCCGTCGCTGTCGGTGTCGGTGAGCGAGGTCGTGCAGGTGCTCTTGGCGTCGTCCACGTCCGTGCTGGTGCACGCCGCATCCCCGGCGCAGCTCGTGGTCCCACCGCTGGCCCCGTTGGTCACGCAGCTGGCCGCGGAGGTGCTGGTGGTGCCGTAGTCGTCACCGTCAACATCCGCGCAGCGATCCTGGCAATTGTAGTAGCCGTCGCCATCGGTGTCGATGTACGTCGCCGAGGTCGTGCAGGTGCTCATCGCATCGTTCACGTCCGTGCTGGTGCAGGCCGAGTCGCCGGCGCAGCTCGTGGTGCCGCCGGACGCCCCATTGGTGACGCACAGCGCGGCCGCGGAGCTGGTCGTCCCGTAGTTGTCGCCATCAACGTCTGAGCATGTATCCTGACAATTGTAATACCCGTCGCCGTCCGTGTCGGTGAGCGAAGTGGTGCACGTGCTCTTCGCGTCATCCAGGTCGGTGCTGGTGCACGCCGCGTCCCCGGCGCACGAGGTGGTGCCGCCGCTCGCGCCGTTCGTCACGCACGTGGCTGCCGTTGCGCTCGTGGTGCCGTAGTTATCGCCGTCCACATCCGAGCATTGATCCTGGCAATTGTAGTAGCCGTCCCCGTCAGTGTCGATGTAGGTGCCCGAGGTCGTGCACGTGCTCATCGCGTCGTTCACGTCCGTGCTGGTGCACGCCGCGTCCCCCGCGCAGGAGGTGGTCCCGCCGCTCGCGCCGTTGGTGACGCAGAGCGCCGCCGCCGTGCTGGTCGTGCCGTAGTTGTCGCCGTCGGCATCGGAGCACTGATCCTGGCAGTTGTAGTAGCCGTCGCCATCCGTGTCGGTAAGCGACGTTGTACAGGTGCTCTTCGCGTCGTCAAGGTCCGTGCTCGTGCACGCGGCATCCCCGGCGCACGACGTGGTTCCGCCGCTCGCGCCGTTGGTGACGCAAGATGCCGCCGCCGTGCTCGTCGTGCCGTAGTTGTCGCCGTCCACGTCCGCGCAGCGGTCCTGGCAGTCGTAGTAGCCGTCGCCGTCGGCGTCGACGTAGGTGGCCGCGGTCGTGCAGGTGCTCATCGCGTCGTTCACGTCCGTGCTCGTGCACGCCGCATCCCCCGCGCACGAGGTGGTGCCGCCGCTCGCGCCATTCGTCACACAGGTTGCCGCTGTGGCGCTGGTGGTACCGTAATTGTCGCCATCAACGTCCGAGCATTGATCCTGGCAATTGTAGTAGCCATCGCCATCGGTGTCGGTGAGCGAGGTCGTGCAGGTGCTCTTCGCGTCATCGAGGTCCGTGCTGGTGCAGGCCGCATCCCCCGCGCACGTGGTGGTGCCACCGCTCGCGCCGTTGGTCACACACGAGGCGGCCGCCGCGCTCGTGGTGCCGTAGTTGTCGCCGTCAACGTCTGAGCATTGATCCTGGCAATTGTAGTAGCCGTCGCCGTCGGAATCCACGTAGGTGGCCGAGGTCGTGCAGGTGCTCATCGCGTCGTTCACGTCCGTGCTCGTGCAGGCCGCATCTCCCGCGCAAGACGTGGTGCCACCGCTCGCGCCGTTCGTCACGCAGCTCGCCGCCGCGGTACTGGTCGTGCCATAGTTGTCTCCGTCGACATCGGCACAGCGATCCTGGCAATTGTAGTACCCGTCGCCATCGGTGTCGATGTACGTGCTGGAGGTCGTGCACGTGCTCATGGCGTCGTTTACGTCCGTGCTCGTGCACGCGGCGTCCCCGGCGCAGGAAGCGCCCGAGGCGTCGAGGCAGTTGGCCGCCGTGGTGCTGGTCGTGCCGTAGTTGTCGCCGTCCGTGTCTGCACAGCGATCCTGGCAGTCGTAGTACCCGTCCCCGTCTGTGTCGGCGAGCGAGGTTGTACAGGTGCTTTTGTTGTCGTCGAGATCGCCACCTTCGGTGTAGCTGGCGCTGACGGTGGCATCCCCATAGCCGTCCGCGTCGTCATCGTTCATGCACGCGGTGGCCGACTCGGTCTCCGCGGCGCCCGGGAAGGTGTCGTCGTCGGTGTCGTCGCAATCGTCGTCGTCGTCGGCCTCGCCCACGTCGGCACAATCGAGGTCGTTCGAGTCCTTTACGGTGGTGCTCCCGAAGGCGTCGTGGTCGTTGTCGGTGTAACAACTGTCCACGTCGTCGCAGTCTTCGTCGTCGCCGTTGTTCACCGTCTCCGAAGCGCCAGGGTAGTCGAGCGCGTCCGAGTCGTCACAGTCATCGTTCGCCGAGGTGACGCCCGTTTCGGTATAGGTAGCCTCCGCGATGCACAAACAGCGCGTGTCGGCGAGCTCACCGTAGCTATCGAGGTCCGAGTCGTCGTAATAGTCGATGCACGCGATCGCGTCGTCGTCGTTGGTGTTGCCATCGCAATCGTCGTCGTACGTCGTGCCGCAGTCCTCGTTCACCGGGTCCCAGGACTTTGACGGATGAACCTCGTTCTTCTCGTCGTCGCAGTCGTCCTTGGTACCGTAGGTGTAGTCGGCCGAGTCGTAGCCGTCGTGATCCTGGTCGTAGTCGGAGTCCCCCGCGCAGTCCTGATCGACGCCGTCGTACCACGTCTCTGCCGCGTTGCTGTTGATCGTGCCGTCGAGATCGTCGCAATCGTCGCCATAGAAGCCGGAGCGCGCCGGGTAGTCGGCGGTCGGGTCGCCGTCGCCATCCTGATCGAAGTCGTCGTCGCTCGCGCAGTCCTGATCCACGCCGTCGTACCAGCCTTCTTCGGCGTCCGGATGAACATCGGCCGCCTCGGGCTGCGGCTCGCCGTTGATCGCATCGAAGTCGTCCGGCATCGCGTCCGGGTCGTCCCAGCAATCATCGAGGCCGTAGGCGCCTTCGGCGTGGATCGCCGGATCGGGCTCCACATACCCGGCCTCGATGTACCCGTCCCCGTCTTTATCGGCGTCGTTCCCGTCGCAATTCTCGTCGATGTGGTTGTACCAGAGCTCCTCAGCGTCGTTCGGGAAGATGGTGGCATCGGTGTCGAGGCACTCCTCGCACTTCGCGTAGCCATCCCCGTCCTTGTCCCAGTCGTCGGCGCCGTCGCAATTCGCATCTGTGCCGTCGTACCAGGTGTCCTCGGCCCCCGGGTGAACGGCCGCGGGCGCGAACGGGAACTCGATGACCCGGAGGCTCTCCACCACACACTCTGCCCAGCTCTCCGGGTACACCTCCTCCACGGCGTCGAGACAATCCTCCACCGGGAGCGTCGTGCGCGTTTCGGCCCAGGCCATCGAGGCGTAGCCGTCCTTGTCCTGGTCGAAGTCGTCGGCGCCGTCGCAGTCCTGATCAATCCCGTCGTACCAGACGTCTTCCGCGCCGGGAAGCACGTCGGCGGCCTCCGGCTGCACGAAGCCGTTCAAGGCCACAAAGTCTTCCGGCGTGGTCGTGGGATCGTCCCAACAATCGAGGCCGCCCACCGCCACCGCAAGCTCGCCGTCCCCGTCCTGGTCTCCGTCGTTCCCGTCGCAATCCTGATCCACACCGTCGTACCAAACCTCAGCCGAACCAGGCCCGATCCCCGCGCCGTCCGGCCCGTCGTCGCAGTCCCCTTCCGCGAGCGTGAACCCGTCCCCGTCGGCGTCGAAGCCCGTCCACGACGAGCCGCAGCCAACGGACACCAACATGAGCAGGCAGGCGACGATCCGACGCATGGTGTTCCCAGTCCCGCGTCAGTCTACCCCGTTCGCAAGCGTCACGAAATGTGAATGCGCGCCGGCTTCCTCCTGCCATGTCGACGCACCGGGGCCGCTCGGTTAGCATCGCACCCCTCCGTATTGGACATGGACTGCACATGATCGAGGTAGAAAGCCTTACAAAGCGATACGGACGCCTCACGGCCGTCGAGTCGCTGTCGTTCAAGGTCGCCAAGGGCGAAGTGGTTGGCTTCCTGGGGCCGAACGGCGCCGGCAAGAGCACAACCATGCGTATCATCGCGGGTTCGCTGGGAGCTTCCAGCGGCCGGGCCACCGTGGGTGGTCACGACGTTGCGGAGGATCCGCGACCGGTGCAGGCGCTGCTCGGGTACGCCCCCGAGGTGCCCCCGGTCTACACGAACATGAGCGTTCGGTCCTACGTAGAATTCGCGGCAACCATCAAGGGCGTGGCCGACGTGAAGGCGGCGACCGACAAGGCGCTGGATCGCGTGGGCCTCACCAGCGTGAGCAACCGCTTGATCGAGCACCTCTCGAAGGGCTACCGGCAGCGCGCGGGCCTCGCCCAGGCGCTGGTGCACGACCCGCAGGTGCTGGTGCTCGACGAGCCGACATCCGGCCTCGACCCGGCGCAACGCGTTGAGATCCGCGAGCTCATCCAGGAGCTGGCCGCGGGCGACCGCACGGTCATCCTCTCCACGCATGTGCTGAGTGAGATCGAGGCGATCTGCTCGCGGGTGATCATCATCAACCGCGGGAAGATCGTCGCGCAGGATGAGATCGCGAACCTCGCCGGCGCGGGCAAGGTGGTGCGGCTCGAAGTGGCAAGGCCGAGCGAAGCGCTCCAGTCGGCGCTCGCGGCCGTTCCGGGCGTCGTTGGCGTGGAGATCCACGATCACGACGTAACGGTGCGCTCCGAGGGCGACGTGCGGGAGGCCGTGGCCAGCGTCGCCGCGCCCTACGGCCTGTGGGAGATGGGCGGAAAAGAACGCCTCGAAGACATTTATCTGCGGCTCATCGCGGCCGGGGGTCCAGGATGAAAGCGATCTTCGCCATCGCCAAGCGCGAGCTCGGCGGGTACTTCTCAAGCGTGATCGGCTGGATCGTCCTGGTCGCGTTTACGCTGCTCGCGGGCCTGTTCTTCTCGATCATGCTCGTCGGCTACGCGTCGCAAGCAGGCATGGGCGGGCCGGAGGAGAACATCACCGAGATGATGGTGCAGGGGCTGTTCGGCAACCTCAGCGTCATCGTCCTGCTCGTCATGCCCGCGATCACGATGGGCGCGATCGCGGCCGACCGTCGGGAGAAGTCCATCGAGCTTCTACTCACCTCGCCGATCGCATCCTGGCAGATCGTCGCCGGGAAGTTCCTCGGTGGCCTCGCCTACGCCGTGGGCCTCGTGTGCACCACGCTCTACGTGCCGGCCATTCTCTACTGGCTCGGCTCGCCCGACTCCGGCGTGTTCTACGCCAACTATGGCGGGTTCATCGTGCTCATGGCGGTGTTCGTGGCCGTCGGCCTGTTCACCTCTTCGCTCACCGACAACCAGCTCGTCGCGCTCGTGATCGGCTTCGCGATCAACCTGAGCGCGTGGATCGTGGGGTGGTTGGCCCAGATCCTCGACGAGGGGGCCGTGAAGTCGGTCGTGGAGCACATCTCCATGCTCAACCACTTCGAGCAGCTCTCCAAGGGTGTCGTCCATACGAACGACGCTGTGTATTTCGCCTCCGTGATCCTGTTCTTCCTCTTCGCAACCACCCAGCGCGTCGAAGCGCTGCGGTGGCGGTAGGGGCTCCGCAATGCGCGCCATCGGTTGGATTCTCGCTACCCTCGGTGTCCTCGCCATCATGGCGTGGGGCGCGAGCTACCTCGTCCTCGTCAAGATGCTCGACCTTCAGGAGTACCCCACTGCCCTTCACGGCATTGGCGGCGCCGGATTCGTGCTCATCGGGCTGTGGTTGTTCCTCGACTGGGGCTCCCTCTCCGCGCTCGGCAAGGACCAGACGGTGGCCCGCGCCGGCATGGCCGGCATGCTGCTCCTGGTCGCGACGGCGCTGTTGATCGTCGTGAACGTCGTGGGAAATCGGTATGACAAACGCTGGGATCTCACCAGCGCGAAGCGCTACTCCTTGAGCGAGCAGAGCGAGACGGTCGCCAAGGGACTCGACAAGAAGGTGGCGATCCTCGCGTTCTTCCGCAGCGGCAGCCCGGAAGAGTCGAACTTCAAGGAGCTGATCAAGGGCTACACCGAGCAGAACACGCTGATCGAAGTGAACTACTACGATCCGATCGGGGACAACCTGATCGCGATCCAGGAAGGCATCACCAGCGAATATGGCACGGTGATCCTTCGGGTTGGGGACGTCGAGCAACGGCTCACCTCCGGCTTCGATGAAGAAGGGGTGACCAACGCCATCGTGAAGGCGACGTCCACCACCTCCCACTCCCTGTGCGTCGTCGGCGGCCACGGCGAAGGCACGGCAGACGACGAAGGCGCGCCCGAAGGCTTCGGCGCCGCGCTCGGCAAGCTCACCCGGCAGAACTACACGGTTTCGGCCGTGCAGCTCCTCGCGGCTCAGCCCACGCCAGCCGACTGCGAAGTGCTCCTGCTCCCCGGCCCCAAAACCGATCTCAGCGGCGGCGAATTGGACCGTCTCGCGCAGTACGTGGCGGCCGGCGGCAAGATGATCGCGCTCTTGGATCCGATGGTCACGCCAAACACCGCGGCCGACATGGCCCGGTACGGGGTGAAGGTCGGCGCGGATGTGGTGATCGAGGGGGATCCCTACCTTCAAACCGCGAATGGTCCTTCGTTTGTGATGGCGGCCCCCTCCGCGTTCGCCGCACACCCGATCACGGAGAAGCTCAAGGATGCGGTGGTGTTCCCGCTCGCGCGCTCCGTCGCAAAGGGACCGGAAATCGCCGGCATCACGGTTACCGAACTGATCCACACGAGCGACCAGAGCTGGGCCGAAACGAACCTCGAAGACGCCAAGACCAACCCGCCTTCGCCAGAGATCGGGGTGGACACGGTGGGCCACGTTTCGCTCATGGTTGCGGTCGAGGTGAGCGACCCCGCAGCGATCGCGGAAACGACCGTGGCGGCCGTGGTTCCTGGCCTCGATGGCGCGCCGGCAATCGCGGCGCCGCCCAGCACGACCGACAAGCTGCCGAAGAAAGAGGGTGGGCGCGTGGTGGTGATCGGCGACGGCGACTTCGCCACGAACATGTTTGCACGCCAGGGTGTGAACCAGGACCTGCTGCTCAACAGCATCGGCTGGATGGCGGACGACAAAAACCAGATCACGATCCACGCCGACGACTCGAAGATCGGCCAGCTCACGGTTGACCTTGTGCCTGGCGCCGTCGCCGTGCTCGTCGCGATGATCGGCGTGCCCGGCCTCGCCGCCCTCGGCGCGGTCGGCATGTACCTCCGCCGCCGCAACCAGTAGTCGCGCCGCTTCCACGCCGGGATACCTTCCGGCCGTGGACGTTACACGGCGGAACCTGCTCGTCCTCAGCGCGGCATCGGCCCTGTTGGCGATCCCGGCGCCGCTTCGGGCCGCCCTCCCGCCCGCGAAGGCCACGTTCGGACCCGACGATCTCGCGGTGATCGCGGCGCTGGCGCGCTTGTTCTACGGCCCGGGGGCGGAAGCCCTCAACGTCGGCGAGGCCCTGGCGAAGACCCTCGGGTTCCTCGACGAAAGCCAGCAGCCGGTGCTCGCGTCGTTGCCCAGCACCTTCGACGTGCTCTCGCGCGTGCTTGTGCCCACCTGCGGCGCCTTTGCCGGGCTGAGCGACGCGGACCAGGCCGCCGCGATGGACGACTGGCTCCAGAGCCCGCTCCCGTTCCGGCGGCAGGTCGGCCAGGCGCTGCGGCAGTTGGTCCTGTCGCACTGCTACACGAACCCGGCGGTGAACGAGTCGATCGGGTACCCGGGGCCGTGGATCGGGCGGTTCGACCTGCCGGTTCATGAGCTGCGGTTTGGGGAGCCGGAGTGAGCGGGCCGGGGGAAGCATGCGCCTGAGCGGAACCACCGTTGAACCGTCGTTTACCCGCAAGGCTCAGGTCGTCGTCGTTGGTACGGGCCCGGGAGGGAGCACCGTTGCGAAGCGGCTCGCGGAGGCGGGGCGGGATGTCGTGCTGATCGAGGCCGGATCGTACGTTCCGGCCAAGGAATTCTCGCAGCGCGAAGGCGAGATGATGGGGAAGCTGTACCACGAAGCGGGGCTGCGCACGACGGCCGACGGCTCGATGGGCATCCTGCAGGGGCGCGTGGTGGGCGGCAGCTCGGTGGTCAACTACCTGGACTGCTTCCGCACGCCGGAGCGCCTGCTCCGCGACTGGGTAAGGCGCTTCGACCTGGCTGAGCTCACGCCGGAGAAGATGCGGCCGCGCTTCGAGAAAATCGAGGAGATCCTTCACGTTCAGAAGGTCGCGGTCGCGAACCTCAATGTGAACAACGACCTCCTGAGGCAAGGGACAGAACGCCTCGGCTGGAAGGGCGACACGTTCCACCGCAACGCCAAGGACTGCTACGGCTCCGGCTTCTGCGACCTCGGGTGCAGCTACAACGTCAAGCAATCCGCAGCGGTCACCTTCGTCCCGCTCGCCACGCGCTCGGGGGCGACACTCCTGACCGACGCGCGGGTGGATCGGGTGTTGACTGCGTCCGGGCGTGCAACCGGCGTAGAAGGCACGCTTCTCGATGAGGCTCGCCAGCCGCGGGGCACGTTCCGGGTGGACGCCGACGTGGTGGTGGTGAGCGGCGGTGCTATCCACACGCCCTACCTGCTGCTCAGCTCCGGCATCGACGACCCCTCCGGCCACCTCGGCCGCAACCTGTGGACGCACCCGGGAACGCCCGTTTGCGGCTGGTACCCCGGCAAACACGTCGCCAACTACGAGGGGATCAAGCAGGGGTACTACATCTCCGAGTTCTCGGATGTGCTCAACGAGAACCCGATCGGCGCGCTCATCGAGGGGATCGGTGCACCGCCGGGGATCACGTCGACCATCTTCCCGGGTTTCGGCCTCGAACGCCAGAAGCAGCTCCAGCGCTACAACGAGTACAGCGCTGCCGGCATGCTCCTTCGGGACTCGGTGCCGGGCCGCGTGGAGGTCGGCGACGGCCGCCCGACCATCGTATGGACCTTCGCCAAGGAGGATGCGTTCCGGATGCGCCAGGCGGTAGAGCGCTGCGCGGAGGCCTGGTTGGCCTCGGGGGCGAGCGCGGCGCTGACCGGCCACAGCCGGCTCACCGTGCTGAAGTCGAGGAAGGACTTCGCGAAGTTGGACAGCGTCGGCTGGTCCGGTGGGGAGCTCTCGCTGTTCTGCTTCCACCAGATGGGCACGGCCCGCATGGGCGGGAGCCCGGCGATCGGCGCCACGAGCCCTACTGGCCGACTCTGGGCCTACAAGAACCTCTATGTCGCGGACGGCAGCCTTTTCCCCACCGCCTCGGGCGTGAACCCGCAGCTCACGATCTACGGGCTCACCGACGTGGTGGCCGATGGAATCCTCGCGGAGACCTGAGGCGGCTCGGTTACACTTCCGGCGGACAGGGGAGTGGCCATGTCGTCGAGCTGGAAAGATGTCCTTGAGGTCGCGGTGGCGATCGAGCTGGAATGTGCCGCTCTCTACGAGGTTTTCGCGAAGCGCTTCTCAAGTCGCCGGGAGCTCGTCTACTTCTGGATGAACTACGCGGAGGCGGAGCGCTACCACGCGGCCAGCATCCGCATCCACCAGTCCGCGCTGGCGGGCATGCCGGAGATCGGCGAGCAGCGCTTCGACGTAGAGGAGGGTGAAGCCCGTAAATTCCTGGCTGACGTCAAGGCGGCCCGCGAAGGCTGCGATCGCGATGGCGTAACGATCACGGAGGCGCTGCGGCTGGCCCGTTGGGTGGAAGAGAGCTCCGCCGAGCTGCACGGGCGCATCCAATTCTTCAAGGTGTTCCCCGACTTCGGCGACATGCTGCAGAAGATGGCGGAAGAAGACCGGGCGCACCGCGACATGCTGGAGAGCGCGCAGAAGCGTTGGGGGAGCGCTACGGCCTGAGGGGGTAGCGGCCGACCCCCGTGTCGGCCGATTCTCCCGTAGCGGCCGACCCTCCGTGTCGGCCAATTCTCTGCGGCGTAGGCCTCGATTCTCGCCACGAACGGCCGCCAACGCGGTCGCTGGCCCACTTCGTGCCCTTCCACGTCTACGCCACCGGTGCTGCGCTGCCGCCACAATCGCGGGGCCTTCGATCACGTTTGTTGACGGCTTGACCAGACGCGCGTACCGTTGGTCAAGAGGCGCCGATGTCGATCCAGGTGAACGTGCTTGAGGCCAAAACGCAGCTGTCCCGGCTACTCGACCGCGCGGAGGCGGGTGAAGACGTCATCATCGCGCGCGCCGGGCGCCCGGTTGCTCGGCTCGTTCGCATCGGAGCGGGAGCGCCCGACGCGCCTCGAGTCCTGGGCTCACTTCAGGGGAAAGGCTGGATTGCAGACGACTTCGACGCCCCGCTCGACGCAGACTTCCTGACCCGGCCCGTCCCGTGAGCGTGCTGGTGGACAGCAACGGACTGCTTTTCGCGTTGCTGGCGCCCGAGCGCCTCTCCCCACGAGCACGACGAATCCTTGAGGATCGAAGCAGCGCCCTGGTGTGGAGCGCCGCCAGCACGTGGGAGGTCATCGTCAAGGCCAAGCTGGGGAAGCTCGACCTGGGCGGGGACGTCGCGGCCATCCTCGCCGAGCAGATCAGTCGCATGGGGATGCGAATCCTGCCCATCGAACAGGCGCATTCCCTGCGGGTCGCGAGCCTCCCCGACGTAGACTGGGTCGACGCCGGTGGCACCGCACGGCGCCACGCGGATCCCTTCGATCGCCTGCTGGTTGCGCAAGCTCTGGTCGAAGGACTGCCAATCCTGACCGCAGACGATCAGTTCGACCGCTACCCGATTGAGCGGGTGTGGTGAGGCCAACGGGCCGACCTGGGCACCCGTGCTTGTGACGCGCGCGCGGCGCGACGGCGCTCGGGAGCAGCAGGTCGAACCGAGTTGGCGATTCTCACAACCGCCAGAGGGGCTGGTCCCCCACGACGAACTGAGAACGTTTCCGGGACATTTTTCTCAGATCGGAGGGACTGACGGCCTCGCCCGCGGCGATCTGAGAATTTTCGCAGCTTTTTGCTCCCACAACGCCCGGGGTGACTCTCAGATCGTGGCGGGCGGCGGGCCCCATTTTGACCACCGCGCCAGGCGAGCCCCGACAAACGCCCGTTTTCGGCGCGCAGTAGGCACATACACCGTTTAGGGCCCCACAGTGCCCCAGTCGGTGCGGTTCCGGATCTTGTCGGTCATGCCAATGGCGGCGAGG
>BJHF01000056.1 GCA_014191855.1 Deltaproteobacteria bacterium | reverse complement strand
CGATGCGGGCACGGCGGACGGCACATTAGGCCAGTCAATTCGAACGCGCCACGCTGCCGGTCCTCCGGCGTCGCCCCGACTTCACGTAGCTTTACGCTGCAGAAAGTGAGAAGCGATCAGTGGTCAGGGCGAGTTGAGGGGCATGTGGGCGAGGCTCGCGGCCCGGTCCCACGGCGAGCGGGCGTCGCTGAGCCTCGCAGCGCCGTCGTCAGGTGCCGCGTGAGGGCGAGGGCTCACTCCACCGGCGCCGCCGGTCCCCAGTCCACCTCGATGAAGCCGCCCTTTGCCGGGAAGGTGAACGCTCGCCAGGCGCTCCGAAGCCCCGCACGCTGCTTCGCCTCCCCGGGTGCCGTGTCGCGACCCGAGTAAGTTTCACGCAGGAGCAAGGCCGGTGCCCCCGCGTCTGGCCCACGAAGCAGCGCTCCGTCGGACGCTCCTCAAACCCCTCCCCGCACGAGCCGTGTCCACGGGTTTCCCCGCCGCGAACGCCCGCCCACGGCGCGTCGAACAGCACGCCTCCGTCGAGTGCAACGGGGAGCGCCACCGGGCCGCTCCTTGAGAGCACGACGGTCGGTTCGTAGCAGCAGTGCGCCCCTTGGGTGAAGCGCCAGGTGATGGGGTCGGGGAGGGCGTCGCCGTCGAGGTCGGCCACGCGCGGGCGGAGCGCCGACGCGACGGTCGCGACATCCACCGCCTCCGTTGTTTCCACCTCCACCCAACGAGCAACCGTCGGATCCACCACGACCCGGCGCCGCTCGGCCAACGTAAGCTCGATCTGCACGAGGCCGCCCGGGAGGCAGGAAACGGCCTCAATCGAACGCCAACGTAGCTTCTGGGCTTCGCTCACGCCCGGCACCCCCGACACCCAGATCCAGGCCGACTGGTCCCCACGCGCGTCGTACACCGCGACACCGTGCGCGGCAGCGAAAATCTGCCGATCCCCGCACCGAACGCCGACTTCAAACGTGTCGAGGCCCCAGTGGGAGATCGCGAGGAGGCCGAGGTCGGGCGCCGGGTCGGCTTCGGCGCTCGCGCGCACCACGGAGGGTTGCGTCACCATCGCGAGGGTGAAGGCGGGGGATGTGGGGGGTCCAGCGGACCACCTCGGCGTCCAGGCGCCGCCGCGGATCACGCCGTGCGCGGGCAGGGTCGGCGGCAGCGCCATCGCGTCCCACACCCACTGCACCGCGGGGTGCACGTTCGCGTTTGAGGCAACCACCAGCGAAAACCCGCGTTGGGGGTCCAGCTCGGTGAAGTCCATCCGGCCGAACAGCATCCATGCGAGGTTCTGAAGGAGGTCCGGCGTGCGCCACGGTACGGACGGGAGGACGAGATCGGTGCGGACGCCGAACGAGCCGCCGGCGTCCGCTTCGAGGGTGCGTCCGCTCCCAAAGCGTACGGCGAGGTGGCGGTAGTCCGCGCCGCTGCCGCCGTCGTGGGTGACTTCGTAGGTGTCGGCGAGACCGTCGCCGTCGTAGTCGCCTTCGCCGCGGTCGGGGACCGGCTTGAGGTCGGCGGGGGCTGGGATGGTCGCGGGCGTAGGCGCGACGGCGAGGGCAGTGTCCGGCGCGGACACGGCCGGCGGGGGCGGGGACGAGGGAGCCGGCGGCGTTTGGCAGGCGGCGAGGAGGAGGAGCATGGAGGTTGGACGGTCGGACGGTTGGACGGCGTCTATCTCCAAAGGGGCCTCGGGCGCGGCAATTGCGTCTTGGCGCACTCGTCACCGTGCTTATCGCTTGCCGATGCCTGACGATCAAAAGCAAGCCGCGCCGCCCAGACAGATCGGCGATAAAGCCCGCGAAGCCATGCGGCTGCGACACCTCAGCCCGCGCACCGAGGAGGCGTACCTCGGCTGGATGCGCCGCTTCTACGAGTTCCATGGCAAGCGCTCGCCTGGGTCGATGGGCGCGCCGGAGGTGACCGCGTTCCTGAGCCATCTCGCCACGACCGAGAAGGTGGCGGCGTCGACGCAGAATCAAGCTCTTGCTGCGTTGTTATTCCTCTATCGCGACGTGATGGAGCGCCCCGTGCCCTGGCTCGACGAGCTGGTTCATGCGAAGCGCCCCCAGCGCCTCCCCGTGGTGATGTCCCGCCCCGAGGTGGCTGCCGTGCTCGGCCACCTGGAAGGAACGCCGAAGCTGATGGCGGCCCTGCTGTACGGCTCCGGCCTGCGGCTGATGGAGGCCTGCGAGCTCCGCGTGAAGGACGTTGACTTCGACCGCAGGCAGCTCGTCGTGCGCGACGGCAAGGGCGGCAAGGACCGCCTGACCCTCCTTCCGGAGTCCCTCCGTGAGCCGTTGCAGAGCCAGCTCATCGCTACCCGCTCGCTCCACGAAAGTGACAGCGAGCAAGGGGCGGGGTGGGTGGCCCTTCCCACCGCATTAGGCCGGAAGTACCCCGAGGATGGTCGTAGCTGGATGTGGCAGTGGGTGTTCCCCGCAACGCGTAGCTACTTCCACGAGGCCTCGGGGCAGCGGCGACGCCACCACCTCCACGAGTCGGTGCTCCAGCAAGCTGTGCGTGAGGCAGTCGTGGCGGCCGACATCAAAAAGAAGGCGTCCTGTCATACGTTCCGCCATTCGTTCGCCACGCACCTGCTGGAGGACGGGTACGACATCCGCACCTTGCAGCAGCTGCTCGGGCACAGCAGTGTGGAGACGACGATGATCTACACCCACGTGGTCGATCGCGGCCCGGGCGCCGTTCGCAGCCCCATGGACCGCCTGTTCGTCAAGGAGCCCACTCCGCCGCGTTACGCCGGTCTGCATAACGTGGGAACAGCGGCGGAAAACGGGCGGGGGAAGCTGATCGGGGCCGGGCTACGCGGGCTGGTTTCGGGGCGTTATGCTCCGCTGGGGAATTAGACGGGGGGCTGTCGAATTCGCGTTCGCTGGATGGTCGAACCCGGTGGCGGAGGGACCGGCACCCACCCCAACGACCGACCGAGGCGGTGGACACTCGGAGACTTCGGCCGGAGCGGTGGTCGTGCCTTTTTGAGCGTTGGGGTGGGAGGATTGGAGTCGGGCGGCGGGCTGACGCAGCGAGGATCGGCTTGGCGAGGCGAGCGGGCGGGGAGGCGGCGGGCGAGGCGGCGGGCTGCGGCAGCGGCCGGGGGGGGTGGCGCCGTTTGTCGTGATTCCGGGATGGCGCGAGCGGGACGGAGCCGGCCAGGTCGGCGGCCGCCGGCAGGGGCTGCGCGGGCAGGCGGGGGCGAACCGGTTCGCGTTCAACGCCCGACGCACCGTTCTCGCTGGAGCCGCCGCCGAGGGGCGAGTCACCTGCGGATTTGCTCCCGAGGGCGTCGATTTGCGCGACGCACAGCAGGCCGGTCACGACGGCGTCCTCTCCTTGCGGCATGGGTGGCGCCTCACCCCACGCGCAAGGAGAGCCGGGCGGCGGCTTGGAGGTCAGCGTCAACGCCCGCGCGACCCTCACCAACGGTACAACGCAGTGAATTCCCCACTGCCGTCGAGCCAACTCCCGCCGGCGGCGGTCTGGTGGCCGGTTTGGCTCTCCTTGCGGCAGGGGTGACTGGCCACCCCACTCGCAAGGAGAGCCGGGCCAGCGTCGCTGCCCTCCAGCGCGCCGAGGTGCCCGTGATCCACCCTTCCAAATCCCAGGGTGGTGGCGCGCAACGGGCGGTGCCGGCAGGCGGCGGGCGGCATCCAGAAAATGCCGCCCCGACCACCCGGGTCAGCCACGGCACGACCCGCGGTGGCCACCATCGAACACAGAATTGCAGCCGACGGCCGCAGCGGCCGCGGCTGAATTCTCGCGTTAGGCGCGGGAGGGGGGCGGTGAAAGGGGCGGCGGTGGCGGGGCCTGGTGGTTGAGCGAGCGCAGCTCCACGCCGATCCTGGCTGCGTGGTCGTCGCAACGGGGTGATAGGAGGGGCAATGCCGAGACTGGCCCGACTTCTGCGGATCGGATTCTACGGCTCCACCGGAGCCGTCGCGCTGGGGCTGGCGGCCCTGGTTGCGATGGTGCAGCCCCGGCGTTCGGACGACCCAGCCGTGGCAGACCCCGAGGTCATCCGCCGCCTGAAGATGCACGTTGAGGTACTGGCAGGCGAGGCCCACAACGACGAGCACCCAGTCCCCTACGCGGCGGCAAAGGCGTATATTTACCAGTCTCTGGCCTCGGTTGGGTATGCCGTCAACCTCGATGATGCGGGGAACGTGATTGCCCGCCGCCAGGGCGTGGCGCCAGGTGGCGAGGCGCGGCCGGTTCTTCTGGGCGCCCACTATGACTCCGCGAACTACTCGCCCGGCGCGGACGACAACGCCTCTGGCGTGGCCGTGATGCTGGAGGTCGCAGCGGCCTTGGCGGGAACGGCCGAGCCCGTGGAGTTCCACGCCTACGCAAACGAGGAGCCGCCGTGCTTCAAGACTGCGTGCATGGGCAGCCTCGCCGCCGCCGCCGCCGCCGGAGCGGCCGGAACCCGGTTCTCAGCGATCGTCGTGCTCGATGCGGTGGGCTTCTACTCCTCCGAGCCCGGCAGCCAGCGGTGGCCGCTCGCCCTCCCCGGGCTTCCGCGTCGCGGCGATTTCCTGGCGGTTGTAGGCGACTTCGCGGCGGCGCGCGAGGTGTTCCGGGTGAGCGATCTCCTCGCGTCCACGAGTCCGGTTCCGATCTCGCGCGGCGTCGTCCCGCACTGGATTTCGGGCTCCGATTGGTCGGATCACTGGAGTTGGCGCCACCATGGCTACGTCGCCGTCATGATTACCGATACCGCGACCTTCCGGAACGAGAACTACCACGAGGTCACCGACACCCCCGGGTCGCTCGACTACGAGCGCTTGGCCGGATTCACCGCATCGCTGGTGCACACCATCGCGTCGCTGGCCTCGTCGTGAGAGGACGTGCGGGATGTCGGAAGGCGGGCGGCCGGAAGCCGACAGCTCCGCTTCGCTTCGCTATCGGCTGCCGCCGCGCCACGTTCATCGCAGAATCGCTCCGGCGAAGCTTGGGGGTCGTTGCGCCGGGCTCCATCATCATTGCCCTCGCCACCGCCGCCGCCCGGCGCTCCGGGGGTCCCATGGCCGGCCACCATCCAGGCCAAGACACCGTTGCTTTCGTGCCCGTCGCGATCAGCAGTGGGCCTAACAACGAATTGCAGCCGACGATGCCGGCGAAGCGCCGTCCTCGCGGCTGAATTCGGGCGTTCGGCAGGCAAAGGTCGAAGGCAGAGGTGAAGATTCGAGGCGGAGGTGCGGCGAGGAGTGGTGGCACGCGGTCCCGCGCCGTCGGCGTGGACGACCGCGCGCGACCTTCCCGGATAAGGGTGCGTTGCATCAGGGAGCTGCGGTGGAGTGTTCGGTGACCAACGGGTTCGGTGATTCGCTCGATGCTCCTTCCGCCGGCGAGATGCTGGAGTTCCTGAAGGCGCTTCCGCCCGACGACGCCGAACACGGCGCCGCCTGGCTCACCGACGCGTCCGGGAACTCGTTGGAGTTTGAGGTGGCGGGGAACCTTGCGTTCACCTCGGCGAGCGGCACGAGGCACCTGTGTCGCGTTTCCGTGGAGCGGGTTGTCGAACTCTGGTCGCTGCTCGCCTCAGGCGACCATGCAGCGCTGGAGCGCGAACCGTGGCAGCCCGGACCGCGACCGCCATTGTCACCCGATGAACGCCGCGCTCATGAGTTGCGCTTCGCGGAATTCGGGCGAACCCAAGATCGGAATTTCTACGATCGCCTCGGGGTCGAGGATCCCTCATCGCCATGTCGCCAACCCGGGTGCGCTCGGGGGCGGGTCGCGCAGAGCACCCTGTGCCGCGTACACCACTACGAGAACGTCCTGGGCAAACCATGCACATTTCGTGACTAGCATTTCGCCGGTCACTCAGCAGCGTCCTCCCATCGGCCGTCCATCCGCTGCCGCCGCGCACCCCTCGTCGCAGAACGCTCCGGCCATCCTCGGTGCCCGCGGCGCCGGGCTCCACCCGCTGCGGCCTCGCCACCGGGCTCCGCCCGGCGCCCGAGGCGCAGGGTCGAACGGGCGGTGCTCGGGCCACCATCGAGCCAAAGACATGGTTGCATCCGTGCCCGTCGCGACCAGCAGTGAGCCGAACAGGGAATTGCTGCTGACCAAGCCGGCGAAGCGCCGCCTTGGTAGCAGAATTCCAGCGTTCGGCAGACAAGGGCAGCAGGAAGAGGTGGCGGTGCGAGGCGTGGTTGCCGGTCGTCCTCTTGTACGCTATGCTGTACGTATGTCCATCCCCGCGCTCAACCTCCACGACGACATCCAGCCGGTTTCGGACTTCCGTGCCAACACCGCGGCGACGCTCCGAAGGCTTCGCGAGAGCGGCCGCCCGCTGGTGCTCACCCAGAACGGGCGCAGCGCAGCCGTGCTGCTGGATGTGGGCACCTACCAAGCGTTGCTGGACGAGAACGATCTGCTGCGTGATCTCCAGGCGGGACTCCTCGACGCCCGCGAGGGCCGGGTCACCGCGCACGCGGACGCCCGAGCTGAACTGCTGGGCCGCTACCGCGCATGAGCGCCGAGTTGGTCTGGTCGGAGCGCGCGCTGCTCCGGGTCACGGAGATCGGCGACTTCATCGCGGAGCGCAGCCCGGGCGCTGCTGCGCGCGTTGTCGCTTCGCTCTTCGACCGTGTGGCGGTGCTCGCCGACCACCCGCAACTTGGCATCGTGTTTCCAGGTTCGCCGGCGGCCGGCGTTCGCATCCTGTACATCGACAAATACCGGGTCTTCTACCTCTACGACGAGGCCGCGGCGCGAGTGGTGGTTCTGACAATCCGGCACGCACCACAGGCGCCGTTGTCGCTGGGGCAAGTGCTCAATGAGGAGGAACCCTGACACCCGGGGCGCGGCGCCGCGCGGTGCGATGCCGGCCGCGAACTGCTGCCGCAGGTGGGCGGACGGAAGCCGACAGCTCCGCTGATCGGCTGCCGCTGCTCCACCCTTATCGCAGAATCGCTCGGTCAATCCTCGGTGCCGGTGACGCCGGGACCTATCGCCCTGCCCTCGCCACTCGCCTCGCCCGGCGCCCGAGTCGCACGTCGAGCGCTCGGCGGCCGGGCCGCCAGGGTGCCAAAGACAAGGTTGCTTCAGTGCCGGTCGCGATCAGCAGTGAGCCGAACAACGAATTGCAGCCGACGATGCCGGCGAAGCGCCGTCCTCGCGGCAGAATTCGAGCGTTCGGCAGACACGGGCAGTAGGAAAAGGTGGCGATGCGAGGCGGCGGCGGCACCAACGCGCGGGTCGATCGACTCCGCCATTGACGTAGCGTCGCAGGAGTGTAGACTGTGCGGGTGGCGATCATCTGGGACCCCGCGAAGAACGATGCGAACGTGCGAAAGCACGGCGTCTCGTTCGAAGAGGCCCAGGCGCTCTTCGCCTCCGGCGAGGACTACCTGGAGCTTTTCGACGACGCCCACTCCGACACCGAGGATCGGTTCATCGCGATCGGGCCGATCGCCCGTGGCCTGGTCCTGGTGGTCTGGACCGAATGGGAAGACGAGGTTGTACGCATCATCAGCGCCCGCTGGGCGACTCCGTTCGAGCGAACCCTTTATATCAACCACCCTGAGGGCAAACCATGACCGACATCCCCGAACTCACCGCCGAGCAGTTCAAGCGCGCGATGCCCTCCAGCGTGCGCCGACGGCTTATGGCCGGCCGCATCGAGTCGGGCGCGGACGTCACCGCGCTACGCCAATTTATTGGCCTCACCCAAGAGCGGTTCGCCGCCGCCATGGGGATCAGCGTTCACACGCTCCGGAACTGGGAGCAGGGGCGCCGACACCCGGATGGCCCCGCCATCGCCCTGCTTCGCATTGCCGCGCGGCATCCTCGGGTAATTCTGGAGAACCTGCGATCGGCGGCGTAGGCTCCGGCGCGGGGCTCCCGGGGTTCGCGCCGTCTCCGCCGTCACCCGCGGCGCCGCCTTCCCCGCATGCGGTGGTGGGACCCACGTCGGCGAACAACGCGGCTCCTCGACGATCCACGGCGGCCGGAAAGCCGACAGATCCGTTCCGCTATCGGCCGCCGCCGCTCCGCCCTCGTCGCCGAACCGCTCCGGCCGTGCTCGGTGCCGGTAGCGCCGGGCTCCACGCGCAGAGTCCGCCCGCAGCGCCCCCGCCCGGCACCCGAGTCGCCCCTCGAGAACGCAGCGGCCAGGCCACCATCGAGCCAAAGACCAGCTTGCTTCAGTGCCCATCGCCACCAGCAGTGAGCCGAACGCCGGAATTGCTGCTGACCAAGCCGGCGAAGCGCCGTCCTCGCGGCTGAATTCGGGCGTTCGGCAGACACGGGCAGCAGGAAGAGGTCGGCGGGGACGGCGGGCGGATCCGCGTGTGGCTGCACCAGGCGACAGCGGATCGTGTGCGAGGTGGACCTCGTGTCGACCCAGCGGAGGCTGTACCCCACCTTTCGTTACGCGAGCGAACCCGCCGCGCTTGTCGCCGCCCTCGGCCCGACGTACAATGTTGCGGTGAGTCTCCACGACCGAATCACTATCGAACCTGGGAAGCGCGGCGGAAAACCCTGCATTCGCGGAATGCGCATCACCGTATACGATGTGCTGGACTACCTCGCGAGCGGGATGACCATGGACGCCATCCTGACCGACTTCCCGGAGCTTGAGCGGGAGGACATCCACGCCGTGCTCGCATTTGCCGCAGATCGCGAACGGCGCCTCATGGCGTTCCGCGCGGCGTGACGCGCGGCTGGCGGGTGAGACTCCTCTTCGACCAGAACCTCTCCTCTCGCTTAGTTCGTGATTTGGCGGTCGAGTACCCAGGATCTGTCCACGTTCGAACCGTAGGGCTGGATCGAGCCGACGATGCGGTGATCTGGGAGTACGCCAAGGTGAACGAGCTCACTATCGTGACGAAGGACGATGACTTCCGGCAGCGATCCTTTGTACACGGCGCGCCACCAAAGGTGGTGTGGCTTCAGCTGGGAAACTGCAGCACCGACGAGGTTTCCTCTGCCCTTCGCGCGAACGCGGCGAAGCTGGACGCGTTCGACCTCAACGAGGCAGCAGCCCTTCTTGTGCTGACCCGTCACCTCGACGAGACGTAGGCGGGGCGGCCGTCGGCGCAGACCGCTCCGGCGATCCTCCGTGCCGGTTGCGCCGGGCTCCACCGTCCGCGGCCTCACCACCGGCCTCCGCCCGGCTCCCGAGCCGCCCGTCGAGAAGGCGGTGGCACGGCCGCCATCGAGCCAAAGACCAGGTTGCTTGGGTCCCCGTCGCTATCAGCAGTGAGCCGAACAGGGAATTGCTGCTGACCAAGCCGGCGAAGCGCCGACTCGGCAGCAGAATTCCGGCGTTCGGCAGACACGGGCAGCAGGAAGAGGTGGCGGTGCCCGACCGTCGCGGCCCGCGTGGGCGCTCGACTGGCTACTCGGAGAACGGGTTGAGGACTGGTACGCCTGTCCGCGCGATGTCGCGGACATTTCGGGTGACGACGGTCATGCCGTGGACGAGGGCCGTCGCGGCCAGAAGGCCGTCCACGGTGGGGATGGGGTCCGGCACGTTGAGGGTACCCCAGCGATCCGCAATCGCGGCGTCGATTCCCAGCACCCTGTCGGCGAACGACTCCGTCATCCGCGCGAGCCATTGCTCCAAGGCGGCCGCGCCCGAGCGGTCCCGCCGGCGAACCGATTCGATCCCTCGTCGGATCTCGCCCAGCACCAGGACGCTGGTGTAGACGTCACCTTCCGCGCTGCCCTCGAACCACTCCCTGACCCCGTGGGCGGCCCTGGGGCCCTTCCGAAGTTCAGACAGCACGTTGGTATCGACGAGAAAGCTCACCACGACACCTCGCGCGGCATGTCCCGTGGCGGTGCGAAGTCCTCATCCAAGCCGACATCCGGCATGCTGGCAAGAAAGTCCTTGAAGCTCAGCTCCACAAGCCCCTTCGTGAGAACCTCTCGCAGGATGGCACGGTGCTCAGCCTCGGCCGACCTTCCGTGTCGCGCGGCGCGGCGCTTCAGCGCGAGGACGAGTTCGTCATCCAGGTTTCGAACGATCAACTGGCGCATGATCACCTCCGCTATCAACGATAGCGTAGTCCACGGCGAGCGGCAAGCGGTCGTTCCGCGCTGCGTGCTCAGCTTCAATCCCGCGTGCAGACGGCAACCGACACCTTCGGTGAGCGGCAGCCACTGCCCCGCGCCCGCCTCGGAGCGCTCCGGCGATCCTCCGAGCCGGCTGCGCCGGGCGCCGCCCGCGCAGCCCTATCCACCAGATCCACCCGGCGCCCGAGTCGCCCGTCGCCAAGGCGGTGGCACGGCCGCCATCGAGCCAAAGACCAGGTTGCTTGGGTCCCCGTCGCCATCAGCAGTGAGCCAAACAGGGAATTGCTGCTGACCAAGCCGGCGAAGTGCCGTC
This sequence comes from Deltaproteobacteria bacterium, assembly GCA_014191855.1. Classification (GTDB taxonomy): domain Bacteria; phylum Myxococcota_A; class UBA796; order UBA796; family SXON01; genus SXON01. Next base: position 32,465 of record BJHF01000056.1, on the reverse strand, counting down.
TTGGCAGCAGAATTCCGGCGTTAGGCGCGGAAGGGTCGAAGGAAGAGGTGGCAAGGCGAGGCTGCGGTGCCAAAGCGGCCCACGCCAGGCCCGGCTCGGGAGAGCCCGTCGGCGCCCTGCCTCCTCGCTTGACGACACCGTATACGGTGCTACTGTGATGTCGTGGTCCGCGCCGTCATCGACACCAACGTCGTACTCCAGGGGCTCACCCTCCGCGGCGAGTGCGGCCGAATCATGGAAGCCTGGCGGGATCGGACCTTTGTTCCATGTGTGTCGACCGCTCTGGCGCTGGAGTACGAAGAGGTCCTGCTCCGACGCTTTCCGCCAGCGCGCCACCCGACCGTCCAAGCCGCCCTGCAAGCGCTCTTGGTCCGCGCAGAGTACGTCCCGGTTGTCGTCGGCCTCCGCCCCGCGTCCCCGGACCCCGACGACGACTTCGTGCTTGCGTGTGCCTTCAATGCTCATGCCACCTTGGTCAGCGCCAACGCAAAGGATCTCGAAGCGCCCTGCGCCGCCTTGTGCATCGACTACTGTTCGCCGCAGGACTTTCTCACCCGCCTTCCAACCCCGGAGTAGCCGATGGCACGCCTCACCCTGCGCATGCCCGATTCCCTTCACGACGCCATCGCGGCGCTCGCGGACAAGGAGGGCGTGTCCCTGAACCATTTCGTCGTCTACGCCCTCACCCAGGCCACCGCCAGCGAGTTGGCACTCCGTCAGCGCGCCGCGTTCGAGGCCCTTCGCACCCGCGTAGCCCAGGCGGACGCGGAGGCGGCGCTCGACGAGTTGCTCGCTGGTCGGGAGTAGGCAAACGCGGAACGCTTCGGCGATCCTCAGGGGCGGTTGCGCCGGGCTCCACCCGCAGCGGCGTCGCGCAGCGTCTGCCCCCGGCGCCCGAGTCGCACGTCGCGAGGGCGGTGGTGATGCCGCCGTCGAGCCAAATACAAAGGTCGCGTCCGTGCCCGTCGCCACCAGCAGTGAGCCGAACAACGAATTGCTGCCGACCAAGCCGGCGAAGCGCCGTCCTCGCGGCCGAATTCGAGCGTTCGGCGGACCAGGGCAGCAGGAAGAGGTGGCTGGTCGAAGCGTCGGGGGCAATGGCCGGCAGGTCGCCGGTGAACCGGGGTGACCACTCGCAGGAGTCGCCCCCTTCGGTGCTCACCCGAGCTTCGCGGCCGCTCGCCGGGCCGGCGCTCGGCGCGGTTTCGGTCGCCACGGTCAGAAGGGGAGCAGCACCAACGCGTTCAGGTCGTAGTCCCAGGGATTGCTCACCCACACGGCCACTTCTCCGGTGCTGGGTGCGCCACCCCAGGCGTAGATCTGCGAGCCATACCCTGGCCAGGCAACCTCGGACTCGGTCACCAGCCGCTCGCCGATGAGCGGGCCGGACCACACGTAGGCAATGTCAGGGGTGTCGTTGCTGAAGCCGACCAGAAGTTCGTCGCCGCCATCCCCATCGAGGTCGCCCGCTGAAGCGCGGATCCAGGCGTAGCCCTCGGGAGGATTGGGCAGGAGCGAGCCCAGCACCTGGTCGGACCATGCAGCCGAAGCGGCCGGAGTCTCTGCCACCTGCCAGGAGTTGTCGAACCGGCCCGCGAACAGCTCCCGATGCCCGTCGCCGTCGAGGTCGGCAGCGCCAGCGGATAGCCCCAAGAGCCCGGTGACCTCCAGGTCTGGGCTGCCCGTCAGCGCGGAGCTGAGGGGCCCGTAGAACAGGCCCTCGCCCCAGAGAAGGTCATCCGCACCGTCGCCATCCACGTCGCCGAGCTCCCACATCACGTCGCCATACCTCGACGTCCACGCCACGGGGAACAAGGCGTTCGAACTGTCCAAGGCCTCACCCGCCCGCTCGTCCGCCAGCCAGAAGTAGCCTTCGCCATCCTCCACAGCCTGCAGCAGGCCCAAGTCCACGTCCCCATCGTCGTCGATGTCGGACCCGAGAACGGCCTCCGCGCTCACACTCGTGTAATACGTCGGAAAGGACGGGGTCTGGGCGAACCACGCCACAGTCGCCGCCTCCCCCACCGCGGGAACCCAAACAACCATCGCGGAAAACTCGTCGCCGTCCTCCCCCGACGTGTAGGTGTTGATGGCCTGCACTCGCATGTAGTCCACGCGACCGTCCGCATCGTAGTCGTACAGTCCATTCGCCATGAATTCCAAGTTGCTGCCCGTGGCCCACGGAAACTGCAGCTCGGCGACCACCGCGTCGTCTACCGCCAGCATCCCCGCCTCCGGCGTTCGGATAACGCGCCCCCAGTAATCCACGGAGTCCACAACCCCGTCGTCGGTGAAGTCTCCAAAGGCCACCGGAAGAAATCTATAACCCAACACGCCGCGACTTCCGCATGTTACCCCATAGCTTTCGCTGCCGCACTCGGTCGTCATACAGGCCAGCTCGTCGTTGCAGTCCCCGCCCACGTCCACGAAACCAGTCGCTCCGGGGCAAACGCACGCAACGTCGCCTCCGTAGCCGTCGCCATCGCCATCCCTCCACGCATCCTCGCATCCCCCAGCCCCCGCCTCGTCGATCGTGCCGTCGAGGTTGTCATCCTTGCCGTTGCAGACCTCTTCCGATGCTGCGGTGTCGTCGCCCGCGGAATCTCCCGCGTCGCCGGCCGTGTCGGCGGTCTCCTTCATCGAGCCCCCCGTTTGCGGGGCGCAGCCGAGCGCCCCCAGGAGCAGAAGGAGCGTTCGGGAAAAGTTGGTCAAGTGCCCCCCCAGGGTCAAACAGCGCTAACGCGATCCCAGCCCGGCCCGTGTGCAGCGATCGTGCAGCTTGCGATATGACCTCATCTCCAGTGTCGGCCTCGCACCCGTGGGCGGACGGAAGCGAACACCTCCGGTGACTCGCTGCCGCCGCGCCACCCTCGTCGCAGAACCGCTCCGGCGAAGCTCAGTGCCGGTTGCGCCGGGACCCATCGTCCTGCCCTCTCCACCCGCCCCGCCCGGCGCCCGAGTCGAGCCGGCGAGAGCACGGTGGCAAGCCCGCCATCGAGACAAAGACGAGGTTGTTTCAGTGCTGGTCGCCACCAGCAGTGAGCCGAACAAGGAATTGCTGTCGACGGGCGAAGCGCCCGCGGCTGAATTCGAGCGTTCCGCAGACAAGGACAACCGGAAGAGGTGGCGGTCGCGAACCGTGGCGGCGAGGCCCGACCAAACGGAGGGGGCCCTCATCGTTTGGAGCGCGGGGGCTTCCGGGTGATGGGAAGACGTCGGCTCCGCGGTCTGAGCTCATCCACCGACACGATCGAGCCGGCTTCCAGAGCGATGAGGTTTGCGGCAACCACACGCGGGATCAACTCGGTCGCGACGGCGGCGTTCACCCGCTGCCGGCAAATGTGGATGACCGAGGGCGACGCTGCGGCCGTCGCGGCGAGGATGGCGCCAAAGTCCGCGTCGAGCGTCACCGCCGTTGCACCCCGCTGCCGCGCGAGTTCAAGCACGATCTCGTCGTCACCGCGCTGCATCGCAAGTTCGCCGATGTGAATGACGTCCCATCCAAGCGCTCGAGGCAGCTCCGCAGCCCGGCGTGGCAGGCCCTGATCCAGGACGAGGGGAATCACGCCGCGCTGGCTGTCGGCATCCGGATCCGCCCCGCCACAAGCCCGGCGGCGAACGCGAGTACCTGGCGCACGTCCTCCACCTCAAGCTCGGGATAGTCCTGCTGAAGGTCAGTCCAGCTCGGGTTCTCCGCCAGGATCGCGAGCACGCGTTCCACGCTGAGCCGCATGCCGCGAACGCACGGCTTCCCGCCGAGGATTGTCGGCGTCACGGTGATGCGATCGAGGGTGGGCACGGGCGTCATAGGCCACACTGTAATCCCAGATGGAGGCGAGTTCCACCGCGCTCGCGCGGCAGCAACCGGAAGCGAGGCGGCGTCGGGCCGCCGTTCGGCGCGGCGCAGCGATGTGGACCACGTCCCCCAAAGGCGGCGGGAAGCCGACCCTCCCCGCCGCTATCGGCAGTCGCTCCTCGACCTTCATCGCAGAACGCTTTGGCGATCCTCAGCGGCGGTTGCGCCGGGCTCGGCAGCACCGCCCCACCCACCAGCTCCGCCCGGCGCCCGAGTCGCGCGTCGAGCGCTCGGCGGCCGGGCCACCATCGAGCCAAGGACAGGGTTGCTTCCGTGCCCGACTCCACCAGCACTGAGCCGAACAACGAATTGCAGCCGACGAGGCCGGCGAAGCGCCCCCTTGGCAGCAGAATTCCGGCGTTCGGCAGACAAAGGTCGAAGGAAGAGTTGGCGATGCGCGGCCGCACAGGCGGTGGCAAGAGGGGGGTAGTCGGGGCGGGTCGGCGGATCGCAGCGGCAATCCTCGCCACCGCTTGACGACATCGCTTGCGGTGCGATTGTCGTGTCGTGATCCGGGCTGTCATCGACACCAACGTCGTCCTCCAAGGACTCACCCTCCGCGGCGAATGCGGCCGAATCATAGAAGCCTGGCTGGATCGGAGCTTTGTTCCTTGCGTGTCGACCGCCCCCGCCCTGGAGCATAAGGAGTTCTTCTCAGACGGTTTCCGCCCGCGAGTCATCCGGACGTCGAAACCGCCCTGCAGGCCCTGCTTGCTCGCGCGGAGTACGTCCCTGTGGTCGTCACCCTCCGCCCCGCCTCGCCGGATCCCGACGACGACTTCGTGCTCGAGTGTGTCTTCAACGCGCACGCCACCCTGGTCAGCTGCAACGCAATGGATCTCGAAGCACCCTGCGCCGCCTTGTGCATCGACTCGGGTTCCCCTGGAGGCTTCCTCGCCCGTCAGCCTACCCAGGGGTAGCCCATGGCACGTCTCACCCTGCGGATCGCCTGCCGCTCGGAGGCGGCGGGGCGGGTGCTGTCCTCCGGAGTGATCCTTGTTGGGTGCGGCCGCCGTGGCCTTCCTCGTGATTCGGTCGGGGATGCCGGAGTCGGTGTAACTCTCGCGCGATCCGGTCAAGTTCGGGAGCCGTGCCGGGGCTGGGCGGGCTCGGTGTCGTCGTTGTCCGCATTGTGTTGGCGATCTTCCACCTTCCGGGGTTTCCAATGGATCGCTCCGCTGGCTCCTGCTCGGAAATGGGGTGTCCACCGCGGCTCAGGCGCTGTTCTGGCTGTGTGCGGGCCACCGAATCGCCCGGGGCGAGTCGATCCTGCACGCGTGGTCCGGGCGCCCGATGGCGATGGGGAGCGTGCTCGGCGTCGCGATCGTGCTGGCCTCGGCGCTCGCGAAGCGCCCGGTGGCTCCGTAGGTTCAGCCGGGGCGTCGAGTGCACCGGTCGGACCGGTTGCACCGGTCTCTGGGGCTGAGTTGCACAGGCGCGCCGGCGAGATCGATTCGTCAAAGCTGCTATTCAGCGAGTGACAGGACCGTGAAGTGCGTGTCCGCGTCCTCTTGGGACCAATCGATCTGGCCACTGTCCACACAGTCGACGGCGCCAAAGGCGGCGCTGCACGTCAAGTGGAGGATGAGGAGGCTCCCGTCGGCCCAGCCTTGAAGGATCGGGTCGGCGTCGGTTTCCTCGACGGAGAGAAGGAATGCCTGTTCCTCGTCGGGCAACGTCAGGGACATCGATCCGGAGCCCGTTTCTGGCAACTCCACCTGCGCGGACCAACCGCCCTCAAGCGCGTCGGAGTCGGCCAGACGCAGATCGGTCACGTTCCACGTTCCGTAGATGCCCCCTGAGGTATCGGCGCAGGCGAGCAGAGCGTACAGGATCACGGTGGGCCCGCGGAGGCGGCCCAGCTAACTCGGCCGGAAGCGGCATGCACGGCACCCGGGGCTCTGCTGACCGCATCCCTTCCGGACATAGGCTCCACCGCCGCGCCACGGCCACCATCGCGGCCAAGACGAGGTTGCTTCACCGCCGGTAGCGATCAGCAGCGAGCCGACCAAGCTGGCGAAGCGCCGCTTGGCAGTAGAATTCCGGCGTTCGCGCGATGGGCCGACCCGGTGGTTGGGGCTACCGGCATTCACCCCAACAACCGGCCGAGCCGGCGTCGATCTGTGCGACGCACAGCAGGCCGGTCACGACGAGATGCTCTCGTTGCGGCATAGGTGAGCTCCCACCCCATGCGCAAGGAGAGCGTCGCGGCGGCTTGGAGGTCATTGTCACCGCCGGCACGACGCTGACCGACGGCACAACGCAGTGAATTTCGCACCGTCGTCGTGGCAATCCCCGCCGGCGGGCGTCGCTTGGCCGTTTTGGCTCTCCTTGCGGCAAGGGTGACCGGGCACCCCCCTCGCAAGGAGAGCCGGCCCATCGTCGTCGCCCTCCCTTCCAAATCCCCGCTCGGCGAACCACGACAATAGCGCCGCATGCCCGAGTCGGTGCTACGCTGCGGCATGTTCCTATTCCTCCCGATTGCGCTCGCGGACGGGTTCACCTGGCCGAAGATGGACCTATCGGCGACCACCGTGGACTTCGGGTTCGTGCCGCTGGGCAGCACGGGCACCGGGACGTTCAGCGTCACCAACAACGGGGACCTCCCGATGGGGCTCCGGGCCGAGATCGCCGGCTATCCCGACGGCGATTTCAGCTATGCTTGGAACGACCTCGCATGTGACGATGGGACCGCGCTGCTCCCCGGGGTTGAGCTGCAGGCGGATACCGGGGGCGGGGACTGGCAACCACCGGTTGACGGGCAGGAAGCCGCTCCAGAGCCAGGGGCCGAAGCCATCCTTCCGCCCGGCTGCACCGTAACGTTCGAGGTGCGCTACGCGCCGACCGCGGGAGACCGCGGGCTCGCTGCCCTGATTTTGACCGCCAGCGGCGACTATCCCCACGGGCGCAGCGACTTCCAAACCGAGCGCCCCGCATATGCCGAAGATCCGCTGGAGCTTCGGCAGGTGGTGGCGCTCTCGGGAACGACCGACGGCGCGGCACCTGCGGACGGGGAGCCCGGGCTCCTCGCGATCGACGGCTCGCCGGACATGTGCCGGGAAGGGGAAACAATCGCCCTGCAGGCCTGGGGATTCGACCCGAATGGAGGCGCGCTCTTGTACTCCTGGGGTGCCGATACGGAGAAGGGAAGCGCGCTGTTTGACGACGCATGGGCGCCCTATCCGACGTTCACCTGCCCCGAGGTCGCGACGGAGTGCGCGTACGAACCGAAAATCGTATACCTCCTCGTGCACGACGGGGACGGACATCAAGTGTGGGGAGAGACCACGGTGTATGTGTTCGATTCGAGCCGGGAGCACGCCGAACGGTTCGTGGAGGGCGTCGATTCTTGCCACTCGCTGCCGAGCCCGACGGGTCCGGAACGCCGCTGTGAATGTGGTGAATCGGGCGCGGTATTGCCGCTGGGCTTGGTTTGGGGAACGGCGTGGCGTCGCCGGCGGCGACCGCGATGAGCCGCACTGCGAGCCTGACGAAGGAGAACCGGGCCGCGCTCATCGCCCATTCACCCTCAAAATGGCTTCCTGCCCATCCGCAAGCGCCACGCGAATTGCGAACTGTCCCGCCTGGTTGATGGAAACGGGATTCAAGGCGAGATCGACGACGACCGAGCCAAGTAGCGCGTCGCCGAGGCCGAGGATGCGGTCGTTTGTGGGGTGCATTCCTCGGTAAATCCCGAGCGTTCCCCCCCGCGGAGTCGCGTAGAACACCACGCGGCCCACGCCGTCTACGAGGGCGCCGCGGATGCTCTCGAAGGTGACACCCGCGTCTACGACTTCCTCCAGGCGGCCATCCAGGCAATAAAACACACCGTCGCCGCCCCCGCGCTTCGTACCGGTGAAACAAACCCCGCCGGACGCCAGGCACGCCGGAAACCGGCCCAGGCTGACAAATCGGCCCCCGCTCCGCACCACGGAGTCCAACCGCCCCTGAGGGCCGCACACGCTGATCACGTGCGAGCCATCGGGCTCATCATGCCGAAACACGATGCTCCCGTCCTCGCCCATCAACGGCAGGCCGTGAACCTCGCCTTCAAGCGTCGCGTACACCTCCCGCGCGCCCTCTCCCTGAGCCACGCCGACGCCGCCGCCCGCCCGCTGACCGATCCGCTCCGTCCGGAACGCGACCTCGCCCCCCTCGTTCATCGTCGGCCCCGCCGATCCCACACCCCAGCCAGGACGAGGGGCGGCAGCCTCGCACGGAGCCGCGCCGCCGGCAGGGAACAGGAAGAGCGCGCGCGCTCCCGACACCGTTTCCCCATAGAAGCACAGGTCCCCCGAGGCGTTGAGGTCAGGATGACTCACCACGGCGGCCAACTGCCCCTCGCCGGAGATCACCGCGCGCGGTGCGGAGCGCGCGCCAACAACGAAGGCGCCCGAGCGCCCGTCCGTGAACGTGGCTTGAAACGCCACCTCCCCCGCCTCGCTCATCGCCGGCACGTACGGCCCAAAGGACGAGAAGCTCCAGGGGAGTTCACAGCCGCCGCGGGTTGAGGCGACCACGACGAGGCCGAACCGGGTCATCCAGCCAGCGTATCCATGCAACTGACGGACGGGTGACGGACGTCCGTCACCTGCTGACGGACGTCCGTCACCTCTTTCGGGAATACTCCGCCTTCGTCCGTTGGCACGGCGCCTGCACAACGGGGCCGCATGGAATCTACCCGCGCTCCCGTCGTTACCCCCGCCCCCGTCGTCGAGGGGCCAGCCCCCGCGGCGGTCGGGGCCGCTCCCGCCACAGGCACCTCCAACGCCAGCCTGCTCACGGCGCTCGGGCTCGCCACCACCGCCTCGATCCCGCCGATCGCCGAGCTGGCGTCGCTGCTCCCGAGCCTCGGCGCCGTGGGGACGGTGGTCCTCGACGCGCTGGCGCCGGACGCAGCCGTGGCGCTCGCAACGGCGCATTCCAACCTCGACTGGGTATCCGAGTGGCTCGCGACGGGCGACCCGGTGACGGGCCGGGAGCCTGCCCTCGCAGCCCAACCCAACGCGGCTGCTGGGCAACCCACCACCTTCGAGGAGGCGATGTCGATGCACGCCCGGGATGTCGCGATGGTGGAGCGGGTGTTCGCCTCGGCGCGTAGCATCGTGCCCGATCCTGAAGCCGGGCCCGATTCGCGCCCCACGCTCCTGCACAATTCGGTCGAGTGGCTGGACGAGGGCGAGGCCAACCTGGTGATCCTCAGCCCCACCCACGACGGGGCGCTCCGCGGGGTGGCCGCGGGGAGCACCGCCTACTTCGATACCCGCGCCTCGTGGGGTGCAGACGCGACGTACGACCCGACGTTGGACTCGGCGGGGAAGGCCAAGAACAATGAGGGGATCAAGAAGCAACTCTCGGGCGTTGTCGGCTCCATGGGCGGGTCGACCATGACCCTGTACCAGCCATCGACCCGTGCAGAAACCGAGCTCGTGGAGACCGTGATCCACGAGGTTCAACACGATGCCGACCAGCACGGCACCGACGAGCGTTGGGACCAGGAGAGCGCGGAGGGTATCACGACAGATGGCAGCGCGCCCAATTGGGTTTACGAATCCTACCGAAGCGAATTCCGTGCTTACTGGCTAGAAAATCCGCCCGGGAGCATCGACGACGACTTTGGCGACCCCAAGGGCCAGGTGGCCAAACAGCTCACCATCCCCGCAATGGTAAACGGCGCGGTAGAAATGGTGACCACGGCGTTTGTGACTCAACGCCAAGCGGACATCTTCGCGCACCTCATGGGTGGGTTTCCCGCGGACCTGCAGTGGTACAACCCGACGACGGGCAAATTCTTTGGCGCATATGGCTACGTCGCCCACTTCTACGTGGCGGATCCCTCATTCCGACAGTTTGTGGACAGCACATTCGAGCTCGACACAGGGAACCCCCTGAACTCCGTTCGGATTCAGGACCTCTCCATGGCGATTGACACCGGCAACGACGGGGTGATCGAGGACGCCGTGGCCGCGCTCGACCCGCTCGACCGCGCCGTGCTCCGCGATCGTGGCACGTCCGACGCGATGTGGAAGCGCGCGGCGGAGAGCCTCGGCGGCGACTACGCCCGCGAACTCCGCTTGGGCATCGAGTCTGAGTCTGTGGTGGATGCCGGCGAACAGGCGGGAACCGTAGTCGTCCAACCCGGCGACACGCTCACCACGCTGGCCGAGCGCTACCTGGGCGGCGCCGAGCGGGTGGCGGAGCTCGCGGAGCTGAACGGAATTGAGCTCAACACGCTTGACGAGGTGCTTGCCACCGGCACCCGAATCCACCTCCCGGAGTCCTGAACATGCTGATCTTCCTGCTCTTTCACGCCTGCCCCACGCCGACACCGCCCGCAGCGCCGCCACCACCGGCCGAGGCGGAGATCCCGCCACCGTTCCCCTACCCGGACGTCAGCGAGAAGGGCTGCGCCTACGACCCCAGTCGCGGGAAAGACAAAACCGGCTGGCTGAAGCCGATCCCCGTCGTCAGCCCCCCGCCCCCTCCAACGCCGCCGCCTCCTCCACCGACAACCCCAGCTTCCGACGAAGCGAAGCGTTGAAGGACACGATGAGCTGGTCCACCAGCTCCGCGGTGTAGTAGTTCGGCACCTGCCGCCCGGAAACGAGCGCGGTCCACGAGGCGGTCTGCTGCGGGGAGTCCTTGCTCGGCGGACCGCTGGGGGAAGCCGCACCATTGCCATCGGCCGAACCCCCTGCCGCAACAACGACGATGGCCAGTACCGTGAGCGCCGTGTTCGTCCCCTTCGCCTTCCGATCTTCTTTCCGGAAGCGCGCGAGCATCCCTGCATCGTTCACCTGGTCGGCGAACGCCTCCGCCGAAAGCAGGTTGCCACGGCCATCGAACACCCCCCAGGGCAGCGGGGCGGCCGCGGGGTCGTACTCCTTCGTGAGGGTTACGCCGTTCTCGGAAACGGCAAAAGCCGACCGATACAAGCGAGCTTCGGCGTACGCGGCTACCGCGGCGGGCGTAGCGGCGTGGAGCGCTGAGACGAGCAGGAGCGTGAACATCAGACAAGGTAGCGCGCTGGTGGCCCCGACCGCGGGCGGCTCATACGCAGTGCGGATGACCCTGCCCCGGATCGGACTGGTCGCGCTCGTACTCCTGCTGCTGAGCGGCGCCGTTTGGTTCCTGCGTCCGGCGCCCGACGAGGCGGATCGCGTGCGCGCGGTCATCCACGCGGTCGTCGCCGGGGCCGAAGCCGGCGACGTGGGCGACGTGATGGCCCCGCTCGCCGAGGGCTTCGTGGCCGAGTCAGACGGCCTCACCACCGACAAAGCTACCGTTCGGTCCCTGGTTACCGCACAATTGCTGCGACGAGGGCACATCACGGTGCTCGTAGGCGAGATCGGTGTGGACGTGCAGGGCGAAACCGCCCACGCCAGCTTCGATGACCTCTTGGCCGAAGCGGGCCAGGAGTGGACGGAGGTGCTGCCGGTGGACGGGGACAGTTGGCACCTGGAGGTAGACCTCCGCCGCACCGACGACGTGTGGCGGGTCACGCGCGCCGCGCGGAGCGACGCGCCGATCCTGCAGTGAGCTACTGGGCTTCCGCGGTGCCCTGAACCACCGTTACGCCCTCGAGCAAGCCGAAGAACTCGTCCTGCACACCCGAGGAGAACGACGTGGCATGGGGGTAGATGAGGTGCACCTCGTTGTCCATGTACGCGGTGCCGGTGGGCAGGCTCCCCGGCGTGCCCGACCCGTACGGTGCGTAGTCGTTGCCGACCGCGATGATGTAGGGGTTGTAGTTGGACAACGTCACCATGTACGTCGGCTCCTGGTAGTAGCCCCACGCGACGCCCCAGGTGCCGTTCGACACGTCCGCGTAGGCGTAGGCCGTGTCCGTCGTGAAGGTGGCGCCGCTGGAGATGGCGTCGCGACGCGCCTCCCACGGCCGGATGCCCATGGTGTAGTCGCCGCCGTGCGAGAGCGTGGAGGGCGCGGTGGTGACCTGGTAGACCTTGTTCCACAGCTCCGGACGCCCGGCAAACATCCAGTACGTTTCGGTGTAATCGTAGCTGGACTGCGAATCGCTTCGGGAGCCGGTGGCCTGGACCGAGGCAAACACCGGGCCGTCATCGAGCAGCGTGAGGGTGCCCGCGCCGTCCTGCGGATCGATCCCCCAGCTCCCAGAGTAGATCGAGTTGCCGCAGCAACTGTCCGTTTGGCTCTGCAGGTTGGGCGAGGCCCCCCAGTACATCGAATCCAGGAGACCGCCCTGGGTGGAGTCGAACGCCGTGGAGGTGAGGTCGGTTTCCAAGGTGGAGGCGGTGGCGGCCAGGTCGGTGCTGTACGCAGGCGCGGCGGCGGCGCCCCCAAAGTAGATGGCGATGGAGGCCGTATCCGAGGCGAGGAAGCTCTCCAGGGAGCCGTAGTCGCCGTTCTCGTCGTAGAGGAACAGCACCGTACCGAAGCCATCGCCGGTGGTATCGGAAGAGGTTTGTTTTTCGAACAGCCCCGCGATGTCATCTTCGAACTGGCTGGGGAGCTCGGGCTGGCCGAGCGAGCAGTCTTGCAGCACCACCCGCACGGTGTCGGACGAGAACGTGCCGCCGCCCAATGCAGCAGACGCCGCCGCAAAATCAACCTCGATGGCAACGGGCGGTCCCGACACGTCGGTGGAAGCGGCCGTGAGCGTGACTGGGATCCGGTAGGGCCACGAGGTATCCCACCACGCGTCCAAGCCATCGGTGGCACCGTCGCAATCGTCGTCGAGGGTGTTGCAAACCTCGGTGGCGGCAGGGTTGACGGCGGCGAGGGTATCGTCGCAGTCGGTGGAGTCGCTGACATAGCCCGAGGGAGCGGAACAATCGGCGATGGTAACCGAGGCGTTGCCATACCCGTCCGTGTCGGCGTCGGCGTAGTAGGTGGTGGTCACACCCTCGTCGATCGTGGTGTCACAATCGTCGTCCACCCCGTTGCACACTTCTGTGGCGGCTGGGTTTACGCCCATAGCGGTGTCGTCGCAGTCGGTGGAGTCGGCGACGTACCCGGTCGGGGCGGCGCAGTCCTCCGTCGTGACGGCGACATCGCCGAAGCCGTCGCCGTCGGAATCGGCGTAGTACGTTGAGGTGACGCCCTCATCTGAGGCGCCGTCGCAGTCGTCGTCCATGCCGTTGCACACCTCGGTCGCCGCCGGATTTACGCTCGACGCATCATCGTCGCAGTCCTCGTCGTTGCTGACATATCCGGCCGGGGCCGAACAGTCGGCGGTGGTCGCGCCGGAATCGCCGTAGCCATCCCCATCCGCGTCGGCGTAGTACGTCGTCGTGACCCCCTCGTCCGAGGCGCCGTCGCAATTGTCGTCGAAGCCGTTGCAAACCTCGGTCGCGCCCGGGTTCACACCCCCGGCGGCGTCGTCGCAATCGGAGTCGTCCGCGACGTAGCCGGCCGGCTGATCACAGTCGACGGCGGTGACACTTGCGTCGCCGTAGCTGTCGCCGTCGGCATCGGCGTACCAGATCTCCGCGTCCACCGCCGCGTCCTCGTCTACGCTGCCATCGCAGTTGTCGTCCACCCCGTTGCACGACTCCAGCGCGCCCGGGTTCACCGCGCTCTGGCCGTCATCGCAATCGGCGTCATCCGAGACGTAGCCGACCGGCGCCGTGCAGCTCAGCACCGCGTCGGCAGCATCGCCGTACCCGTCGCCGTCCGTGTCAGCGTACCAGGCGGCCGTATCCGCCGCGGTGTCCTCGTCGACCACGCCGTCGCAGTCGTCATCGATCCCGTTACAAAGCTCGGTCTGCGCGGGGTTTACCGTCGCACTCCCATCGTCGCAATCGGTCGCGTCCGCGACGTAGCCGACGGGAGCGTCGCACGCCGTCGTCGCAACCGCGGGATCACCGAACGTGTCCCCATCTGCATCCGCGTACCAAGCGCTCGCGTCGGCCGCGTCCGCCTCGTCCACGGTCCCATCGCAGTCGTTGTCCGCGCCATCGCAAAGCTCGGTTGCGCCCGGGAAAATCGCGCCGTCGGTGTCGTCGCACTCCTCACACGCCGCGTACCCGTCCCCGTCCCCATCCGCATATCCCACGGAGCCATCGCAATTGTAGTCGTTGGGATCGGCGCAGTCCGACTCGGAGGCGCCGGGATTGTAGGCGGCGTCGGCGTCGTCGCAGTCACCGAGGATCCCCACTGCGCCGAAGGGTGCTTCGCACGACAAAACCGCCGTGGACGTGTCGCCGTACCCATCGCCGTCCGCGTCCGTGTACCACACGCTCGCCGACGTTCCGTCCAGCGAATCGTCCGCGTCGTCCACCAGCGTGTCACAGTCGTCGTCGAGCCCGTTGCACACCTCGATCGCGCCCGGGTTGATGTCGGCGCGGCTGTCGTCACAGTCGCTGGCATCGGCAACAAAGCCGGCTCCGGCCTCACACATCAGCGCGGGGCTCCCTGGATCGCCGTAGCCGTCCCCGTCCAGATCCGCGTACACCGTGATTCCCGAGGATGGGTCAAGAGAGTCGTCGGCGTCATCCACCAGCGCGTCGCAGTCATCGTCGGTGCCGTTGCACACCTCATTCGCGTCGGGATTCACCGCGGCATTCCCATCGTCGCACTCTGAGCACGCCGCGAACCCATCGGCGTCGTTGTCCGCGTACCCCACGCTCCCGTCGCAATTGTAGTCGTTCGGGTCTTCACAATCCTCTTCGAGCGCGCCCGGGTTGTAGCTGGCGTCGGCATCGTCACAGTCGCCGCCCAGGGTAACGGTGCCCTCCGGCTGAGTACAATCGTAGACCGCGGACCCGTCGTCCCCGTACCCGTCCCCGTCCAGATCGACGTAGTACGCCGTGGATTCCAGACCGTTGTCCACCACGCCATCGCAATCGTTGTCGAGCTCGTCGCAGATGTCCAGGGCGCCGGGGTACACGGCGGGGTTCGTGTCGTCGCAGTCGTCGCCGGCTTCGCTGTAGCCCTCGGGGCGGTCGCAGAAGCCATCGGAGGCGTTCGGGTCGCCATGCCCGTCGAGGTCGCCGTCGTAATAGTAGGTGTCCGCCTGCCCGACCGTCGGGTCGTTGTCGTCGCAGTCTTCTTCCTCGTTGATCCCATCTTCATCCCGATCTGGGATGTACTTCGTGGTGCCCTCGGTGCGGCAAGCGAGCCCAAAGAGCGGGAGCGCGAGGAGGGCAAAGCGGGTCATCGGGAGTCCGGGTTGGGCTGCGGACTATAGCGCGACCGGGCTACGATGGGCGCAGAGGTCATGTGCCCCGAATCCTCGCCGCCGCCGAGCGCCTCGCCGAGGAGCTTGAGTCCCCCGAGCCGAGGCTCGATGAAGTGGCGCTCGCCATCGCTTCGCTCGACGCGCAGCCCCTGGATGAGGCCGCCGCGCTCAGCATCCTCGACGACTGGGCGGGGCTGGTACGGGAGCGCGCCCAGGGCCAGCCCGACCTCGACGATCTGCAGCAAGTGCTCGGCGAGCAGCTCGGCCTGGCCGGGGATCGCGAAGACTACGATGCCCCCGAAAATAGCTTTCTACCCCGTGTAATCGCCAATCGTCGGGGCCTTCCGATCCTGCTCTCGGTGGTGTGGATCGAGGTGGCGCGCCGGGTCGGCATCCCGCTGTTCGGCGTGGGGCTCCCGGGGCACTTCGTGGTGGGGCACTCGCCGCGGCCCGGAGCCGTGGTCTTGCTGGATGCGTTCGAAGGCGGGAGGCGCCTCGCCCCCGCCGAAGTGGTCGCGCTGGTGGAGCGCGCGGGCGCCACCTTCCACCAGAGCTTCCTGGCCCCCGCGAGCGCCCGAAGCATCGCCGTTCGGATGCTGCGCAACCTCGCCGGCAGCTATGCCCGTCGCGCCCGCGTAGACGAAGCGCGGTCGGCGGCCCAATTGTGGCTCGCGGCCTCTCCCGAAGATCCCGCCGCCGTGGAGCTGTTCCAGGAGCTGGACCGCCAGGCCCGCACGGTGTGGAGTTAGTCGCCAGCTTCCGCTTGGATCGAGGCCGCCGCCCTCCACCCGCTCCACACCACCGCGGTGATGCTCCCGTCGAACCCGTACCTTCCCCCCATACCCGGCGTAGCCATGCCCGCCGCCTCCCCCACCACCCAGAGGCCTGGGAGCACGGAACCATCGACCGCCAACGCGCGCCCTTCGTCGTCTACCGCCACCCCGGCGTAGGCCTTCACGACCGCGCGGCCCGGGCCGGCCACACAAATCTCGCCGGTGAGGTCTGGAAACTCGGCGCCATCGCGATTGAACTTGTCGTCGTGGCCCCAGGTTCGCACCGCCTCCACGTCCGCCAGCGTGCCCGCCAACGAGCTGGCATTGAGGCCATTCGCGGCGGCCAACGCATTTGCGTCTGAATAGCAGTGTAGTGCTGCGGCTGCTTCCTCATGGGTAAGCACTGGAATCGCGGCGCTGAACTCGGCCGAGTTGGTCAACACCAACACCCGGCCCTGGGCGGCGAACGCAGCCTGTAGCCCCAAGCTCCCGAGCTCGCCCTCGGTGACAAAGCGCTCGCCCCGCTCGTTGACCCAGATCACGGGGGCGTTGAGCTGAAATCCCTGCACGCTCCCGTCTGAAAAACCGCTCGCGAACCCGGAGAACGCGCCCGTGGCCTCGATCGCCTCGCGGCCGAGGCCGAGACTCTCCGCGACGTCGTAGGCAAACCCGTCGCCCCCCTCGCCGTTCTGCGTCCACGTGCCGGCCTCCCACGTCCCCGTCGCCTCCAGGATGTCCATCCGACCCACATACCCGCCGGTGGCCAGGACCACGCGGTGAGTGGGGTACACCGTATCCCCTGCTTGAACCCCGACGATCCCGCTTACGTCGGTGAGGATCGCCGTCGCCGGGGTATCGGTCAGCACCGTGACATCGGCGGGCAGTGCGTCGACGAAGCGTTGCACAAGCTCCGGGCCCTCTTGCAACGTGGCGAGGAGCGCCTTCACGTGGGTAACGGGCTCGGGGCCCGGCCCGCCAAAACTCACGCCCATCGCCACCATCCGGTCCTGCACGCTGGCGCTGCCCTCCAGGAATGACTGTGTCGCGGCCGTGGGGGGGCTCCCGGTCATGGCCTCCCAGTCCCCCAGCACCTCGTCCACCGAAACATCCGCGTGGGCGGCGCGTTGCAGCGCGCTGTCCGCGAACATGAACACCCGCGGGCCGATGTTGCCCGCGCGCCCCCCGAGGGCGGGCGAGGCCTCCAGCAGCAGCGAACCTGGGAGATCCATCGCAGCCGCCAAGCCGGCGAGCCCGCCGCCGATGATGACCGTGCGCTCCGGCTCGTCCGTGCCGGGCAACGCCGACTCAGCCGGAGCCTCAGCGGAGTCCCCGGTGCGGGCGGAGTCGTCGGCAGCCTCGGCCTCCTCTACCGAGGCGTCGAACCGCGGCGGGTCTACCGATGTTGCCGCCCCCTCCTCCGGCACGCAGCCGGTGAGGATCTGGGCGAAAAAGGCGGCCTGGGTGAACCACACCTCGGCAGTTTACAGGTTCTGGACAACCGGGAGCAAGCGCCCGCTGCAAGACTCTTGACATCCAGCAGACATTTCTTCCACCGGTGCGTCGTGCCTCCCGAGCCGCACCGCCCGATCAGCGTTCGGCGGCCTCGAAGTGGGCGGCGCGACCAGCAATCCACTCGTAAAGATAGGCCTTCTCCCCTTCATAATCCGTCCAGTCCGCCTCATCCTCGCGGTGCTCCGCCCAGTCGCCATAGGCCCTGTACTGATCGGACCACACGTCCCAATCCCGCTGGGCGGAGCGGTCGATCGCCGCGAAGTACCCGTCCAGCGTTTCACGCTGCCACGCCTCGCGCAGCGGCCCCAGGCGGCAGAGCTGGTCGAGCCGGGACCAAAACCACGCCGACGCCTCCGGATCGGAGAGGATCGCGGCGAAGATGCGGTTGTCCAGCGCGCCCGTGTCCTCGAAGCTCGGGTCCACCCGGTACGTCCGCCAGTTCTGTCCCCAGGCGGAGTTGAAGTCCCACGGGGCGTACCGAAACAGCTCCCCGGGCGCGTGGTGGAGGTAGATGTTCTTGACGTAGGAGTCCTCGCCGTTCACGTAGAAGAGGAGCGCCAATGCGTCCATCCACTCGTTGAGGTCGATCCAGTCGGGTGACCCCGAGATGATCTCCTCCGCGGTGCTGCTCCCGGTGAACTCCACCAGCGCGTCGAGATCGCTGAAGTCCTCCGCCGGGTCACCCTCCGCCTTCTCATAGCCCTGGTGCAGGGTGGCCTTCTCTGCGCCGTATTGGTCCGTGAGCGCGTAGTTGGCGTCGGGGTCGACCGCCTTGTAGAGGTTCGCGTCCCGTTCAAAACCAAGCTGATCCGCCCACTCGTCGTCGAGGCGGTCCTCGCCGACGTACAGCCCGAGGTAGTGCCCGTTGAGGTACACCACCGTGAAGAAAGAGCGGGGAGTCAGGCGCGGCTGGCCCCAGTAGTCGGCGATAGCGGCCCAGAGATCGTAGGTGAACTTCTGGCGGACGTAGCTGTTGTCGTCGAACGTAGAGATCAAGAGCAGGTGGTCGCGGGTGACGTCCCATGCAGCGATGGGCAGCTCCGCCTCGGTAAACTTCAGCCCGTAGCTCTGCTTCGGGTAGTGCGAGCTGGTCTTTCCGTGGATCTGGATGCCGGTGGCGTAGCTCTGACCATACCAGGTCACGGTGGCTTCGGCGTCGGTCTCCGTGTTGAGCACGGCGCTCGTTGCGACGTGCACGACGGGGAGGCCCCACTCCTCCGTGTACGTTTCGGGCGTCACGGGGACGTTGTCGCTGCGCGAGGGATCGTCGGCCACCCAGAAGGTCACGGTGCCCTTGTCGGGGAGTTCGGTCGAGCCATCCACGGGCAGCACCGAGAAGGTCACGTCGAACCTGCCCCCATCGGCGGGGCCGGTCGTCCATGAGAAGGTACGGGAGCCGGGATCGAACGAAGCCCCCGTCGGGAGCGCGTCCGCCTCGAAGCTCGCGCTCGCCGTCGCCAGCGAGCCCGAGCACGAGACCACGAAGCGCACCGACTCGCCTTCGAGGTAGTTCGCATCGGCCAGATCCGAGACGACCGAACAGTCCGGCGCGGGGCTGATGTCCCCGGCCGTGTCTCCGGGCAGCGCGAACCCCTCCTCAACTCCATCCCCCGTGTCGTCAGCGATGCCTGTTTCATCGCCAGATTCCACACATGCGATCAACAACAAGGCCGTACAGACCGCAGGGGCGGCGCCAATTCGGAGCATACGTTCGTCCGGGAACGGAGGGTTGAGCCCAATGTACTGGCACCTTGCGCCAAAGGTGACGCGAGGTCGTGCCTTGCCGCCCGCGGCACCGACGGTTGCGATCCAGACTACCAAACGCGCCCTGCGGCCGCGCCGTGCGCCGACCCGGGGTCCCGGATTAGACTCCCCGCGCCCCCCGCCCCCGTTTCCTGGAGTCGTCGATGTCCGACCAGTTGATCCTCGGTACGCGCAAAGGCACCCTCATCCTCGATCGCACCGCCGAGGGATGGAAGCCCCGCCCGATCGCCCACGCCGGCATGTCCGTGAGCTACGCCGCCCGGGATCCGCGGGATGGAACGCTGTGGGCCGCGATGGACCACGCCCACTGGGGACCGAAGCTCTCCCGCTCGAAAGACGGTGGGGCAACCTGGGAGCACCTGAGCCAGCTCGCCTACCCGGCAGGGGCCCGATTCATCGAGCAGCACATGCCGATGCCCGACGACGACCCCTCGGTGGAGACGCCCAACACCTACAAGGACGCCACGCTACTCAAGGTGTGGATGCTCACCTTCGCGGGGCCCCCAGGCACGATCTACGCCGGCACCCTACCGGGCGGGCTCTTCGTGAGTCACGACGGCGGCGACTCCTGGGAGCTCAATCGTCCGTTGTGGAACCACCCCAGCCGTGGCGGCGACTTGTTCGCTGGCAACGCCACCAGTCGCAACGAATGGGGCGGTACTCCCGCGGCGGTGGCCTACGGCGAGTTTGTGCCCGGCATCCACTCGATCGTGGTGGACCCCCGCGACGCCAAGCACATGTACATCGCGGTGTCCTGCGCGGGCGTGGCGGAGACGCACGATGGGGGCCAGACCTGGAGCCCCTGCAACCGCGGCATGACCAACGACTACCTACCGGATCCCAACGTAGAGTGGGGCCACGACCCGCACTTTGTCACCCTCTGCGCGGGGGCGCCCGACCACCTGTGGCAACAGAACCACAGCGGCGTGTTCTACAGCGACGACGGCGCTAAGAGCTGGCGCAAGGTGAGCAACAAGGATGTGGCCGTGGACTTCGGCTTCCCGATCGCGGCGCACGACACCGACGGCAAGACCGCCTGGGTGGTGCCCGCCGGCGGGGACTCCTCTCGGATGAGCGTAGAAGGCGGCATCTTCGTCGCCCGCACGACCGATGGTGGCGAGAGCTGGCAAACCTTCCGTAAGGGCCTGCCGCAAGAGCACGCCTACGACATCGTGTACCGCCACGCGCTCGACCAGCGCGCCGGCCGCGTGTGCCTCGGCACCACCACCGGAAATGTGTACATCTCGGAGGATGCGGGCGAGTCCTGGACGTGCGTCGGGAACAACTTCCCTCCGGTCCACTCGGTTCGCTTCGCCTGAAATGGCGCACGTCAGCTTCACGCGGCACCTCGTTCAGTTCTTCCCGAAGCTCGCCGCGGGCGAGGTGCCGGGGGCGACGGTTCGCGAGCTCGTCAGCGAGCTCAATCGGCGTCACCCTGGCCTCGGCGGCTACATCACCGACGAAACGGGCCGGCTGCGGAGGCACGTGAACATCTTCGTGGGCGACGAGCCCATCGGCGACCGGATCGCGCTCAGCGACAAACTGGCTCCCGACGCAAAGGTGTTCATCCTGCAGGCGTTGTCGGGGGGATAACCTGACATTTTGGCGATGCGGCAGGCCAGTTCTCTTGGCCGCGATCGGGTAGCGACGCATCGCGGTGCGGGCACGGGCTGCGATGCGAGGCCACGCCCGTTGGCCCCGACACGAGGCCTATCGCATCGCCCCCCTCACCCCAAATCCTGCAATTTCACCACCCCCATCTCTCCACGCTTGAGCGCCGCGAGCGCCTCCGGCAGCGCCTTCGCCGCCTGCAGATTCGCAACGCATGGCACGCCGTAACGTAGGCCGGCGAGGCGCATCGCCGCTTCGTCATATTGGGCTTTCTTCCCGAGTGGTGTGTTGATGATGAGCTGGATGTCGCCGTTCTTGATGCGATCCACCACATCCGGGCGCCCCTCGCGCACCTTCCACACCCGCTCGACGGCAATGCCAGCTTGGAGCAGCACCTGCGCCGTGCCGCGCGTCGCATACAATCGAAACCCCATGTCCACGAGCGCGCGCGCGATCGGCGGCGCCTCGTTTTTGTCGAGGTCGCGGAAGGACATGAACACGCCCCCCTGCGTTGGCAGCGACAAGCCAGCCGCGATCAGGGCTTTGGCGTACGCCTCGCCGAAGCTGTGGCCGACGCCCATCACCTCGCCGGTGGAGCGCATCTCGGGGCCCAGCACCGTGTCGACCCCGGGGAACCGCCGCCACGGGAACACCGGCGCTTTCACGAAGCTGTAGCCGGCGCCCCACGGCGGCATCGGCAGGAACTCCTTGAGCTTCTTGCCGAGCACGAGCTTGGTGGCGATCGCGGCGATCGGGTGGCCCGTCGCCTTCGCCAAGTACGGCACGGTGCGGCTCGCGCGCGGGTTGACCTCGATGACGTAGACGACGCCGGCCTGAACGGCGAACTGCACGTTCACCAGGCCAAGCACACCGACGCGCAACGCGATTCGGCGCACAATGTCCTCCATCTCGGCGCGATTTTCGGTACTGAGCTGGATCGCCGGGTACACCGTGGTGCTATCCCCTGAGTGAATGCCGGCTTCTTCGATGTGCTCCATGACGCCGCAGATGTGGACTTGCTCCAGGTCACACAGCGCATCGACGTCGTACTCCACGGCACCTTCGAGGAACCGATCGACCAGCAGCGGGTGGTTGTCAGAGACGAGGATCGCCTCGTCCACCGCGCCCTTGAAGTCGGAGTCGTCGAAGCAGATCTTCATCGCGCGACCACCGAGCACATACGACGGACGTACGAGCAGCGGGAAACCAAGCCGGGCCGCAGCGGCGAACGACTCCTCCTTCGTGTTGACCATCTCGCCATCAGGCTGCCGGATCCCCAGCTCGATCATCAGCGCGTTGAAGCGGCGGCGATCCTCGCAGATGTCGATGGCTTCCGGCGAGGTTCCCAGCACCGTGCCCACGCGGTGGCTGAGCTTGAGCGGCGTCTGCCCGCCGAACTGCAGGATGGTGCCGCGGGGGTTCTCCCGGCGAACAACGCCGCGAACATGCTCAGCGGTCACCGGCTCGAAGTACAGCTTGTCGCTCGTGTCGTAGTCCGTGCTCACCGTCTCCGGGTTGCAGTTCACCATCACCGACGTGAGCCCCAGCTCCCGCACCGCAAACGCGGCGTGGCAACAGGCGTAATCAAACTCCAGACCCTGCCCGATGCGGTTCGGACCGTTGCCGAGGATGATCACCCGATCGCTCGGGCTGTCCCCCGCCTCGTCCTCCTCTTCGTAGGCGCTGTAGAGATACGGGGTGTGAGACTCGAACTCGGCCGCGCAGGTATCTACCCGCTTGTAGACGGGGTCGAGCCCCATCGCCTCCCGACGCTCCGTGATCGCCTTCTCCGTGAGCCCGGCGATGGCGCCGATGCGAGCATCCGAGAGGCCGGCGCGTTTGGCGGCGCGCAGGCGATCATGGGACAGCGCCGGAGACTCCCGAAGCTCCGCGGCCAGCGCCTTCTCCGCTTCAACCATCGCAGCGAAGCGGTCGAGGAACCAGGGATCGATGCGGGTGGTGGCGTGGATATCGTCCACCGATACGCCGCGACGCAGCGACTCGAAGATCGCGGGGAGCCGGTCGGGGGTGGCGGCCACGGCGCGCTCCCGAAGCTCCGCCTGGGTCCACTTCGAGGCCTCCGCAAAGCCCCCTTCCAACGAAGCGATCGCCTTGCCCAGCGCTTCGTCGATCGTGCGGCCGATGCCCATCACCTCGCCCACCGACTTCATGCTCGTGCCAAGCTGCTTGCTGGCCCCGGAGAACTTCTCGAAGTTCCAGCGAGGGATCTTCACGATGGTGTAGTCGATCGCCGGCTCGAAGCAGGCTGGCGTTACCCGGGTGATGTCGTTCTTCAGCTCATCGAGCGTGAGGCCGACGGCGAGCTGAGCGGCGATCTTCGCGATCGGGAAGCCTGTCGCCTTGCTTGCGAGCGCCGACGAGCGCGAAACCCGAGGGTTCATCTCGATCACGCGGATCTCGCCGTTGAACGGGCTGACCGCGAACTGCACGTTGCTTCCACCCGTTTCGACGCCGATCTTCCGGATGATGGCGATGCTCAGGTCTCGGAGGGCCTGGTACTCCACATCCGTGAGCGTTTGCGCCGGCGCGACCGTGATGCTGTCGCCCGTGTGCACCCCCATCGGGTCCACGTTCTCGATGGAGCAGATGATCACGACGTTGTCGGCGAGGTCGCGGATGACTTCCAGCTCGAATTCCTTCCAGCCCAGCACGCTCTCTTCCACGAGCACCTGGCGGGTCGGCGAGAGGTCGAGTCCCTGGGCCACGATCTCCCGCAGCTCGTCCATGTTGTACGCAATCCCGCCGCCAGCGCCGCCCAGCGTGTAGCTGGGCCGGATCACGGCGGGCATGCCGATGTCGCGCGCGATGGCTTCGGCCTCGGCGACCGTCGTCGCCACGTCGGCCCGGGCGCACTTCGCCCCGATCTCGTCCATCGCCTTCTTGAACAGCTCACGGTCCTCCGCCAGCGCGATGGCCTCTGGCTTCGCCCCGATCAGCTCGACCGCGTACTTCGCGAGCACGCCGCGGGCGTGCAGCTCCATCGCGAGGTTCAGGCCCGTTTGCCCGCCGACGGTGGGCAGGATCGCGTCCGGCCGCTCCCGCGCGATGACGCGCTCGACAAAATCGAGGGTCAAGGGCTCGATATACGTGGCGTCGGCCACGCCCGGGTCGGTCATGATCGTGGCGGGGTTGCTGTTGATCAGCACCACGCGGTAGCCCAGGGCCTTCAGCGCTTTGCACGCCTGGGTGCCCGAATAATCGAACTCGCAGGCCTGCCCGATCACGATGGGGCCGGAGCCGATGATGAGGATACTTTTGAGGTCGGTACGCTTCGGCATGGGACCCCTACGAAACGAGGCGGAGGAAGCGGTCGAGAAGCAGGTGGCGCGAGTCGTGGGGACCCGGCGCGGCTTCCGGATGGAATTGCACGGCGATCACGCCGAGGTCTTCGTGAACGAAGCCTTCGAGCGTGCCGTCGTTGAGGTTCACGTGCGTTACCCGACCGCCCGCGCGCTCGATCCCAACGGGATCGACGCAGAATCCATGGTTCTGGCTGGTGATCTCCACGCGCTCCGTCTCCATGTCGCGCACCGGGTGGTTGCCGCCCCGGTGGCCGAAGCGGAGCTTGAACGTGTCCGCCCCTAGCGCCAGCCCCAACAACTGGTGACCGAGGCACACCCCGAGGAGCGGCTTCTTGCCGAGGAGCTTCTTGACCTCCCCGAACATGCCCGGCAGCGCGGCCGGGTCGCCGGGGCCGTTGGACAGGAACACCGCGTCGCAATCGGCGCCGAAAACTTCAGCGGGTGTGTTCGCCGGGAACACCTCGACCGCGCAACCCTTCGAGGCGAACAACCTCAGCAGGTTCACCTTGCAGCCGCCGTCCAGCACCGCGATGCGCGGGCCACCGGCGCCCGTGGCGAATGTATACCGCTCCGTGCAGCTCACCTCGCCGGCGAGGGCCCGACCCTCCATCCCCGGCCAGGCCAGCACCCGGCCCTGAAGCTCCGCATCCGACAGCCCCTCGGTCGAGATCACCGCCCGCATCGCGCCCTTACTGCGGATGTGGCGAACGAGTGCGCGCGTGTCGATTCCGTGCACACCGGGTACCGAAGCAGCGCCCAGATAGCTGCCGAGGTCGCCCGTGGCGCGGTGATTGCTGGTGACGCGCGAGAAGCTGCGGGCCACGAAGCCGGAGAGCCACACCTTGCGCGACTCCTCGTCGTCCGGGTTCACCCCGTAATTCCCGACGTGCGACGTGGTCATCACCACGATCTGCTCACAGTAGCTCGGGTCGGTGAGGATCTCTTGGTAGCCGCTCATCGAGGTGTTGAAGACCACCTCGCCAACGCGCGTGCCCACGGCGCCGAATGGCTCGCCGACGAAGCGTCGACCGTCTTCGAGCAGGAGCACACCTGTGGCCATGACAACCCCGAAAGCCGCGGCGCGGGTAGCGCGTCAGGGGCCTTCGGGCAACCGTTCAGCGGGGCAGGAAAGGCTCATGCCCGCTCAGCCCCGATCCGATCCCTCGACCATGATCACCGAGGCCATCGCCTGCTGCCTCATCAGCGCCTTCGGGACGCTGGTGGTGCGTGAACGGGTGGAGGCCTCCAGGCGCCGGGCAGAGCAGGAGCGAACTCGGGAATTGGCCGTCGAGCTGGCGCTGCACGTGGCCGAGAAGACGCCGATGGACGGCGAGCTGCGCGTGCCCCGGCGGATGGTCGAGCGCATCCTGCTCCTCGCGCCCAAGTGCGACATCGAGCCGGCCGACGCGCGCGCCGCAGCGCTCGCCGCAGCGCTGCCGCCCGGTGCCCGCGCAGACACCCGGCTCCCGCTGCCCGACGGCACCCGCGCGGCCCTCGCCTACCGGCATGCCCGCTGGGACGGAGCCGGGGTGGTAAACGATGTTCGCGGCGCAAAAATCCCCATCGCGGCTCAGTTGCTCGCGGCGGCGGACTGGCTCGAGTCCCGCGACGGCGCGAGCCGCGACGCGCTGGTGGAGGCGCTGCGCTTCGAAACCGGGCGCACGTTCTCCCCTCGGATGGCGGCGGCGATGGCGGCGTGCATGGAGGGGCTGCTGCAGGTCAGCGCGGCGGACGCCCACCTCGGGCTGCGCGTGACCAACGGTGCGATGTTGTGCATCGCCGCGGTGAACCCCGAGACCTTGCCTCCCGCGCTCCTGCCGGCGTTCCTCGCGGCGCTGGAGTCGCGCGTTCGCGAGCGCCTTCGCCCCTCCGACCGGGTGTACTGCACGGACTCCGAAGTGGTCGTGTGGCTCACGAGCACCCCCGCCGATGGCGCGATGCGCGCGGCCCAGCGCCTGGAGCCGATCGTCGCCCGTGTGCCGGTACCCAGCCTGCAACGCCTCGAAGTCGCGTGCCGAATCGGCGTCGCGGTGGCCGACAACGACGCCACGAGCTTCACGGAGCTGTTGGGCGTAGCGCGCACGCGGAGCCAGCGCGGCGGCGCGGTGGTGGCGGCGTAGGCTGCGGCGGACAAGGGCCTCCGCCCCCCGCCGCCAGGTGGGCGGACGTGTCCCGAAGGGACGGAGGGGGGAATTCTCGGCCGCCCCCTTCCGGCCTGCGACCGCCTTCCCCCGGCAGGAGCCGGGGGAAGGACAGGACAACGGGTTCGCCCCTACGGCTCCCACCCCAGCGCCACGCGCACCGCCGGTACTGCACGCAACCTCGCGCCCGCGCCCTCGGCCGGCCAGCGCACCAGGCGATCCGCGACCCCACGAAGCGCGCCGAGATCGCGTCGGATCGGCTCCACGACGAGGCGGCGAAACGCCTCTTCGTCCCCCTCCACCTGGAAGATCACCGCCGCGATCCCCTCCTGAAGCAGGTGGTCTCGCAGCTCCCGACGCGCGCTTACGCCCCGACGTTGGGTGAGCGGCCGGCTCCACCCCCCGGCCTTCAGCGCCGCGCGCGAAGCGGCGCCGAGCGTCTCAAAGCGCACATCACGAACGGGCAGCTCAGGGGGCCCCGAGAACAGTGCGGCCCGCACCTCTGCCTCCAGCGCGCGCTCCGCGCTGTCCTCGGCGTTCTCGGTGACCAACAACAGCCGGGCGCCTACCACATCTGCTCGCGCAGGAGCACTTCGCTCACAAACGACATCCCCTGCATCCAGGAGGCATAAACGCGCTCCGCCCGCCCATCGCTCGGCTTCTGCCACACCCACTCGCGCCTGCCTTCCGGGTCGGTCACGACGCGGCATACCGTGAAGGCGCGGACGACGTCCTGCGCGTCGTCGAAGCTCAAGAGATCGATGAGCAACGGGCTCTGCGCGGCGACGAACACCTGGCGATCTTCCAAGCGATCCAGGCACTCCTGCACCCAACCGTGATGCAGGCCGGCCGTGAGCTCGTCGGCGACGAGCGGCACCGCAGGCGTGGCGCCCAGATGCCACATCAGCGAAAACACTCGCTTCTGGCCCAGGCTCCATTCGTCGCTCGGCTCCCCGACCGGCCATCCCGGCAAAGCATCGTCCGTTTGGGGTGGGCGCCGCATCGACACGCCCTGGGCCCGCATCTGCGTCCAAGCGCCGAGGTGCTCGTCGAACAAGCTCAGCCGGCTCGCCAGCCCGGCCACGCGGGCGCCCTGCGCCGCCGTGTCGCCCCTCAGGGTGCCGTACGGAACGGGGTGAAACCACAGGGGGGTGGCTGGCCATTCGACAGGGGGGACGCGGTCTTTCTCGTCCCCCTTCACGCGCAGTCCACCGGCGCTGCCCCAGGCGTACTCCACCGCTCCCGCCTCATCGGCCGCGCGTACCACCACGCGCCAGGATGTCGGCGTCGTAACGAGCCGACACACGACCCGGAGCTCGGCCACCCCGAGGGAGAGCTCTACATCCACGTCCTGCTGCTGAAGAAACACCCGGTCTCCCTGCAAGAGGGCCACCAGGAGCCTCAACAGAAGCGACTTTCCCGATCCGTTCTCACCGAGGATCACGTTCACGCCTTCGGCGAATTCCAGCACGCTACCAGCCCGAACGCCGCGAAAGCGGTGAATGACCAACTGCTCCACCCGCAAACACGACCCGGCTTTCGACATCGCCGGCCCTATACCCCGCCCATCGACTCCACGAGGATCGCCGCGAGCGTGCCGAGCAGCCGCTCGCCGATCTCGGCCGTCGCGCGCGCAGGCGCGCCAAAGTACGCCCTTGGACCGCCGGCTTCTTCGAACGACGTGGCGCCGTTTCCGATCCCGACCGCCAGCTCCGCGGCCACTTCGGGGAGCTTTCGGTGACCAACCACGAGGGCCGGGGCAAGCGCCAACACCATCGAGGTCTCGTAGATCCCGCTGTGCCCGTCGAGCGGAACCGCCTCGCGCGCGATGCGGTCGGCGTGCCGCCGGCTCCCCACGTTTGGGAACGCGACCGTCGCCCCCGTCTTCTCCTTCACCAGCTTGCACGCCGCGAATAGCGCGTCGATGTTCGCGGGCTCCAGGTGGGCGTTCGCGATCGCGAGGCCCGCGGCACCGGCGAGATGCGCCGAGATCAACACCTCAGCCACGAGCGCCGTCATCACCTCGGCGGGGACCGAGAGCGTACCGGGGAAGTTTCGCGCGAAGCGGGTGACACCATAGGTGATCGGCGGCAGCACGAGCGCTCCATTCCGGGCCGCCGCCCGTTCGCCCATCGCCACGGCGATCCGTACGTCGGTGTCCAGCGGCAGGTGCGGACCGTGCGCCTCGCAAGCGCCACACGGGAGGATCACCGGTCGCCCTGCAAGGGAGGCCTCCGGGAAGCGGCGCTCCCCCAACAGCGATGTGCGTTCGGGTCGTCTCAAGAGCAGAGCTTCCGCAAGTCCGCACGCGCGACCTTGCCACGATCCGTACGCGGCATCGCATCGAGAAACTGTACGTGTCGCGGGTACTTGTGCGGCGCGAGTTGTGCCTTCACCCAGGCCTGCAGCTCCGCCGCCAGCTCGGGGCTCGGGGCGCCGTGCGGCACCACGAACGCAAAGGTTGACACGAGCCCGTTCACCTCCGCGCCCACGACCGCCACCTCGTGAACCTTCGGGTTCGCAAGCAGGCAGTTCTCCACCTCGACCGGCGAAACGTACACCCCACCCACCTTGAGCAGGTCGTCGGCGCGACCGCAGTACCGAAAGCGCCCCTCCTCGTCGATGCAGAACTGGTCGCCCGTCACCGTCCAGGCCCCGCGGAAGGTGTCGCGACTCTTCGCCCGGTCGCCGTGGTAGCCGATGGCGTTCGAGGCGCCCTTGATCCACAGGGTGCCGATCTCGCCCGCAGGCACGTCCAGCCCATCCTCGCCAACAAGCCGTGCTTCATAGCCGGGAACGAGTCGTCCCAGGGTGCCGACCTTCACGTCGCCGGGGTAGTTGGTGATGTAGATGTGAAACATCTCAGCGGAGCCGATGCCGTCGAGGATCTCCACGCCCGTTCGCTCGGTCCAACGCCGATAGAGCTCACCCGGCAGCGCCTCACCGGCGGAGAGCACGAGGCGCACGCTGGAGAGGTCGGTCGTCGCGCACGCGGGGTGCTCCAGCATCTTGTGGATCATGGTGGGCACGTTCGTCACGATCGTCGGCTTGAACCTTGCGATATGTCCGAGCATCGCCTCCGGCGTGCTGCGCTCGGGGAACAGGCAGGTCGTTGCGCCAACCGCCCAGGGGAACATCAGGTTCGTGCCAGTGGCGTACCCGAAGAACAGCTTCGGCACGCCGAGCGTGATGTCATCTTCCCGTATTCCAAGCACCCCCTTCGCGTACTGCTCGGTGTTGAACACGAAGTCCGCGTTCACGTGGATGCAGCCCTTTGGCTTCCCGGTGCTGCCCGACGAGAACAGCCACACGCTCGGTTCGTCCGGGCCGACGTCGCCATACGCACATTCGGTGGGCTGAGCGTCGATCTCCGCCTGGTCACGGTCCACCACCACCACCCGGTCCAGGCCTCCGCCGAGCGCAGCGTCGATGACCTCCCGGTTCGCGTCGTAGAACCGGGCCTCGGTGACGAGCACCCGCGCCCGGGTATATCGCAGGTAGTAGGCGTAGTCCTCGGGTGGAACGCCGGGGTTCATCATGGTGACGACGGCGCCGATCCGGACGATGCCGAACCACGCGGCGGCGAAAGGCGCGCCGTCGTTGAGCGCGAGCAGCACGCGATCCTCCTCCCGTACACCCACGGAGCGGTAGAGGTTGCCGAATTGGCAGGAAGCGTCGTGAATCTCGCGGAAGGTCCAGCAGCACGCTTCCGTGCGCAAGGCGACCTTATCGGCGCGTTCGGTGAGGTTGTGATCGAGGAAGTACGCGGCGAGGTTCATGGCGAGCCCAACAGGTGATCGGCGACGACGGTGAGGAGCACGTCCGTTGCGCCCTCGTAGATGCGGAGCGGTCGAACCGCCCGGTAGAGCTGCTGAACCACCGAAGACTCCTCTACGCCGGCACCGCCATGGAGCTGCACGGCCATGTCGATGATGCGTTGTGCCGCTTCGGTAGCCACGATCTTGCCGACCGCGCTGGTGTAGCCTGTGCGCTCCCCAGCGTGCGCCGCGTCGCGTTTCCAGCAGGCGTGCAGGGTGGCCAGCGTCGCCGTTTCAAGCTCGACGCCCATCTCGGCGAGGCGCAGGCGAACCACCGGGAGGGCCGCGAGCGGCGCGCCGAACTGACGCCGCTGCTTCGTGTAGGCGATCGTTTCGTCCAGCGCGCGCGCCGCGAGGCCGATGGCGGCGGCGCCGACGCTAGGACGGCAGCGCTCCAGGGTGGCGAACGCAAGCCCGAACCCCTTCTCGGACACCAGCACGCCGGCCGTTCCATCCAGCTCCAACCTGCCGATCGAATGGGCGGCGACCGCCTGAGCCGAGGTCGGGGGCGCGTCCACGAAGAAGCAGGCCACCTGCCCGTCCAGCTTCGCGAACACCACCGCTCCATCACACTCCGGGGCGTTGCTGATGAAGTGTTTGGTTCCGGTGAGGCGGTACTGTGAACCATCCCGCACAGCGACCGTTTCGAGGCTACGAACATCGCTCCCCGCGTTGGGCTCGGTGAGCCCGAAGACGATGACGCGCTGCCCCGCCCGGGCCTCGGCCACCACCTCGAGCAGCACGTTGGCGCGCTCCAGCGGCGTGCAGCCCAGCTCCTGGATCACAAACGCGAGGTCGTCCAGCGGGTCGTGGTACGCCAATTGCCGGCGAATTACCGCGAGAGAGCGGGTGTCTCGCCGCGCGAGCAATCCAGCCGCGCCGAGCGCCGCCACGCGCTGGCGGATCGACCCGGCGCCCCGAAACTCGGCGGCCCGCGCCTCAAGCGGCGCGTGATCGGGGTCGAACACATAGGGGTAGGTCTGGGTCAGCACCCGCGCCAAGTATCGCAGGCGGAGCCTACTTGTACACGGGCGGTCGCTTCTCTACCCAGGCATCGTACGCGGCGCGGAAGTCCGGGTGCACCATGCAGATCGCCTGGGCCTGCGCCTCCATCTCCAGCGCCGTATCCAGGGAGACATCCAGCTCGCGGTTGAGCGCCTCCTTCGTCATTCCGTTCGCGAACGCCGGGCCGTTGGCGATACGGCCGGCCCACGCTTGGGCCTCGGCGAGCAGCGCATCTTCCGCCACCACCCGGTTGAACAGGCCGTAGCGCTCCGCGGTGGCGGCGTCGATGACGTCTCCGAGCAGGAGCAGCTCAGTGGCCCGGCCGAGCCCGACCAGGCGCGGAAGGAGGTGCGCGGCGCCCATGTCGGCCCCGCACAAGCCCACCTTGTTGAACAGGAACGCGACGCGGCCTCGGGTGGAGGCGATACGGAGGTCGCTCGCCATCACGATGATCGCACCCGCCCCCGCGGCGATCCCGTTCACGGCAGCGACGATCGGCGCTTTGCAGGCGCGCATCGCGCGCACCAGGTCTACGGTCAGCCGCGTGAACTGGAGCAACCCCTCGATGTCGCGCGCGAAGAGCTCGCCGATGATGTCCTCCACATCTCCGCCGGAGCAAAAGGCGCGCCCGGAGCCGGTGATCACGACGGAGCGCACCTCTGGCGGCGGTGCGCGGAACCAAGCTACCAGCGCGGCGTACTCGTCGAACGTCAGCGCGTTGAGCCGATCCGGGCGATCGAGCGTGATCGTGGCGACCCGATCGTTGATGGCGACGACCACGCGCTACTCCACCACGGCGGTGGCTTCGATCTCCACCATCGCGCCCTCCTCGAGGAGCGCTGCCACCTGGACCAGCGACATCGCCGGGAAGTGGCGCCCCATGCTCTCACGCCAGGCCGCCCCAACCTCGCGGGAGGCGGCGATGTAGGCGTCTTTATCGGTTACGTACACGGTGACCCGGCCGACGCGCTCGGGCGCCACTCCGGCCTGGTCGAGCACGGTACGCACGTTCTGGATCGCCTGCCGGAACTGCGCGGCAAAGTCGCCGACGCCAACGATGCGACACCGCTCGTCCCAGGCAACCTGTCCTGCGACAAAAAGCATGTTCCCCAAGCGGTACCCATTGCTGTACCCCTTCGGAAGGGCCCAGCCCTCAGGCTGAACCGGACCGTCCGCCATCAGACGTTCAGCTCGCCGCCGCACACGGAGATCGCCTGGCCGTTCACGCCGCGGGCTTCATCGCTCGCGAGGAACACACACATGGCCGCGATCTCTTCGGCGTCCAGGAACCGGTGCTGGGGGCTGCGATCCGCCAACTCCTGGCGAACCTCCTCTCCATCGCGCCCCGTCTTGTCGACGATGTTCTGGATGGAGTGCTGCAGCAGCGGCCCATCCACGTAGCCCGGGCAGATCGCGTTCACGGTTACGCCCTTGTCGGCGTACTCGACCGCGAGCGCCCGAGTGAGGCCGATGAGGCCGTGCTTCGAGGCGCAATACGCAG